>NZ_JAKSYJ010000128.1 GCF_022829365.1 Methylobacterium sp. J-077
GGGAGCGAACAGTTCGGCGCCCGACCTGCGCGGGTGGATCCCCGCGTGGAACATCACCCGGCTCCGCTTTGCCGCCGGACGGCGGTCGGGGGGGGCGCAAACCGACACCGGCCGGGCGGCGATCGGTTCGGCTGCTTGGGAGTCCCCGTCCCTGGTGCGCGAAGCCGCGTCATCGGCGTCGGGGGCCCATCCCAGCCCCTGAGCACCGCCTGCCGAACGGGGGCGGGATCCGCTGGGAGGTCCGCCTCTCATACGCCCTGGCCGGCCGCATCCGCGACGAGGAAGGCGTTCCCGAGCCATCGACCACCGAGGCAGGGGAACACCCTATCATCGCGCCGGTAGAAATCGCCGCGAAGATCGCTGTCTACAAAGCGTTTCGAGCTGCGAAGCTGTCACGCTGCGAACTCGCGCGTCGTCTCGACGTGGGCGAGAACGAAGTGCGTCGCATCCTTGATCCTGGACACCGAACCAAGCTCGATCGGCTCGAGCGCGCTGCCCGTGCGCTGGGTGTGCGCCTACAACTCATCGCCACGCCTATTTGAGGCGTGGCGACCTCTTAGCGGGTCGTTTCGCCCCACGGTCTCATCTATGCCGTTGCCGGGTACCCTGCTTCTTTGCTGGGGCTCCGTATCAACTAAGGAAGGTATCAGACTAATATCGACTCATTTGTAGATCTGGTGCGATGAGAGAATAGCTATGTTTGCTATCGTATGCTTTATTTTCTCCGTAATCGTACTTACTGTCTTCCGAGCTATGTTGAAGGAACTTCTCTATCATACGCTAAAGCCATGGCTTGGACCTCTCATAGCTTTCATAGTTGTCATCTTCTTAGTAGGTCTGGTATTTCACTAAATCATTTGCGTTGACACATCGTCTTTCAAATGTTCGAAATAACTAGCAGTTCTCTATCAATAGATACGTCAGCATCTTTGTTAGACGATTGACTTTTTCTACGAAACCTACTACTGTGCAAGTGCGAATATCGCAAGTACGGCAGTTTTCAGGAGGTCGTAGATGAAATTGACCATTAAGCCCCAAAAGATTATAGATCGTATCTCTGGACTAATATGGACCGCTTCGCGCGCGCGCCCGATCAGGTGGCGGGCGTCAACCGCTACGCGGCTAGGTAATCTTCGATTACTTGACGCCCGCCACCTGATCGGGTGTTAATATCATATTTTTGCTTAAAAATCAATCGGTTAAAACTGTAATTCACAGCGTTTTCTAACATTCTCCCCTCAGCGAAAAATTTAGCGCGCACCTTTGGTCCGCTCCATCAATAGGGCGTCCCGTTCGCGGCTGACGTGCGCCAACTCAATCCGCAGGTCCTCAACCCGGGCGTGCAGCTCGCCGGCGTCGGCGGCCGTCTTGACCAGCTGTTCCTGCGCTTCTGCGAGCTGCACGCGCAGCTCGGCATTCTCGGCCGCCAACGCCAGGACCAGAGCAGCCACCTCATCGTTCATGGTCTCGCACTAGGATCGTGGAATAGGTCACCGAGCGCCCGGCGCAGGAACAGCGTGCGCCAACGTCGACGGCGGTGCTCGGGCCTGTCATGGATCAAGTGGCAGCGCTGGCAGAAGGCCGCGAGGTTGGCGCCGGCGTTGTTTGCAGTGTCGTGGTCGCGGTGTGCGGCGGCCAGCACCACGCGCGTGGTCCGGAGATCCGCCACCAGGTCCTCAAGCCTGGGCAGCTCGGCGAGGCGCCTGCCGCCCCCGTCGCGCCAGGCGCCGAGCTCGGCGTCCCACCACCGCCCGTCGCCGAGATGGTAGACCATGAGCCCGTGCGGCCGGCCGCAGCCCTCGCAGGCGCCGCCGGCACGCCGGAAGCGGACCTCCGCCGACAGCTCGCGCCAGTCGATCGGGTAGAAGAATCGGTGCTCGGGCCGGATCGGCATAAGGCCGCACTGTGCCACCAGGAATGAAGGAAGCGTAGCGGTAGAATGCCCCTACCTACCGTTCATGGACAAGTCCGACCTCGAATTCTGGGCGCTCCTCACCGTCGCGATCCTAGGCCTGTTCGTGCCGGTGATCATCGTTTGGTGGAAGGGCCGCCCGATCATGCCGATCGCGGTGCTGAGCCTCGCGTTCTGGCTTGGCGCGCTGATCCTGGCGCTGCGGTTGCGACGCCGTCAGGATCTGTAACTTCAATCATGGCGGGAGCCTGAACGATACCGACCGTGGGGCTGTTTGCTCCCGGGTTGATCGAACCGATCGGCCTGGAGGAATGTCCATGTCGATCAAGACAATCGCTCTCGCTGCCGCGCTCTCTGTCGCGCTGGTAGGAGCAGCAATGGCGCAGACACCTGCCGGCGGTGGTAGCGCCGAAGGCAACATGAACAACCCGGGCAGCGTGAAGAGCTCGTCTCAGAAGCGGATGGGTGGCCAGACCGGCATGATGGGACGGCGCCATATGACCCGTCACCGGCGTCATCACATGCGCCGCTCCCGCATGTGATCTCGGACAAGGCAGCCCCGCAGCTGTAAAACAGCGGGGCTGGTTTCAATCAAACGATGCGGCCGGTCACCTGCACTGCTGTCCCGTCCGCGATCTGTGCCTTAAGCTAGTGCACTGATGCAGACGAACGCACCAAGATCACAGAGCTAACCCACTGCATTAATTTGATAATCCGGTGTGCGCCGTGCACCATTTGTGCGCGTCAGTGCACTAGCTAGGCCAGGCCATCCTTGGCAGCCTTGTCTGGATCGTCAGGCTTGCTCTCGGCATCCTGTACAACGTCTTTGCTCTCAGGCTCGCTGCCTGCCGTCGGGTCAGGTACGTTGACGTTCCGGATCGGCACCGTGGGCGGCACCACGCTCACGCCATGAGGCTTGTCGGTCTCGGTCATCGCTATGCCGCTCCCAGTGACACCGGCACGTCGTGCGGACCAATGACTCGCCCGGCATCATCCCCCAAGGTCGCAGATCCTGCACGATTGGCAATCAGGTTTGCGAACCCGTGGCTTACCGCATCTTGCCGTACCCAGCCGTCTCTCGACGCACCACAAGCTTACGAATTGCTCAGTACCTCGAAGGCATCACACCACACCCACTGAAGGCGCCGGGACCCATATCGCCGTGGTCCGCGCCCTCAAGCCGAAGCCGATCGAAACACCGCGGCGCAGCTCGAAACAGCGCCGACGCTCTCGGACGTTCGTACCTGTTCGGGAAGGCTCGGAGATGTTCTCTGCACACCTGTGCACCCCAGTGCGGATCGGCTCGCCCGGCACGACCCGTGACTACGGGTGCCTTGGTCTGTAGGGAACACTACCCCACTTCCGCGCCCCTGCCGCTCCCGGGTTCAACACCGCTCCGGGCCGCATCACGCCCCTCTTCGGGCCGCCGCGGTGATCGACTACGAGACCACGAACGCCATCGTGCCGACCCGGAAATAACAGCCGGACCGTCGCTCTCGGTCTGCTTCCTCGCCCGCCACCGCCTCGACGGCCGCGATGACGTTCTCCAGTTCGGCAACCTGGCGCAAGGCGCTTCCGGCTGGCAGGCCAAGGCCGCGAGATCGGCATCCGAGGGCCGCTGAGGCGGCATCGGCACGGGGCGCGCGCCCATGGCGTCAGCCTGCGGAATAGCGCCGCCAGCCGAGCCAGAGAACGGGTTAGGGCCGGCGCCCATGCCGGCGCGATCGAACAGAAGCTGATCCGGCGCTCCAGGCACGGAGCCGAGGGCGGCGCGATCCTGCGGCGATGCCATCGCCTGTTCCATCCGCTGCACGGCGGCCTCGTTCATCGCCGGGGGCTGCGGTCCCTGGCCCGGGGCCGACCCCTGCGCCTGCGGGTCAGGCTGACCCAGAGCGCCGCCAGGCCCCGCGGGCTGATCACCGCCGAATTGAGCCTGAAGCCGCTGCATCACGGCGGCTTGCGCAGCAGGATCGAGATCCGCGAAGCTCGGCAGCATGCCGAAAGAAAGACCACCGGCCATGGGTTAGCGCCTACGGGTTCGAGAAGTGGAGGAGGGCGGGGCGGGGCATGGTCACGCGCTCCCGCACGAGCCGAGGGCAGCGCCGAAGCATTCGAACTGATCGCCGGCTTGCGCCCGGAGGCGGTCGAGGGTCGCGATCAGAGCCATCACCTCGGCGAGGTGGCCGTAGGTTTCGAGGTTCGAGGCCGTGGCGTTGCTGACGGCCGCGAGCGAGTGCAGCGTCCCCGCCAATGCGAAGCGGTAGGCTTCCGCCTTGGCCTGGAGCGGCGAGAGGACCTGCTCCGAGGCGTCCTGCGTGGCTTCGGCTTGTGCGACCTCAGCCATTTTAGGCCGCCACGGACATGGCAGCCGCCGGGGCGGCTGACCCTGACGCTGCTCGCCCGCGAGGGGCAGTGGCGCGTTCCGCCGGTCGCCGGCATCATCACCACGCCGACGCTGCGTCCGGACGGGTCTCTGCTCACCGCGGCCGGCTACGATCCCGCGACCCGGCTATATCTCGCGCACGATCCCGGCTTCACCATGCCGGACCTGATGGAGAGGCCCGACCGCAACGAGGCGATCGCGGCTCTCGCGTTCATCGAGGCGCTGCTGGTCGGCTTCCCGTTCGTCGGTCCGGTCGATCGAGCAGTCGCCTTGTCCGGCATCCTGACAGCCCTGGTCCGTGGCGTGCTGCCGACGGCGCCGCTCCACGCGATCCGAGCGCATAGCCCCGGCACCGGCAAGAGCTTCCTGGTCGACCTCGCGGCCGTCATCGCCACCGGCCGGCGCTGCCCGGTGATCGCGGCCGGCAAGACCGAGGAGGAGACCGAGAAGCGCCTCGGTGCGCTGCTGCGCGACGCGGTGCCGGTGGTGTCCATCGACAACATCAACGGCGAGTTGGGCGGCGATATGCTCTGCCAGCTTACCGAGCGCCCCCTGGTCCGGGTCCGGATCCTCGGCAAGTCAGAAGCGCCCGAGCTGGAGTGCCGCTCGACCACCTTCGCCACCGGCAATAACCTCGTGCTCGCCGGAGACATGACCCGGCGCGCGGTGCTTTGCTCGCTCGACGCCGAGATGGATCGCCCCGAGCTGCGGGACTTCAGCTTCAACCCCCTCGACCGGGTGATGGCGAACCGTGGAGCCTACGTCGCCGCCGCACTCACTGTGATCCGTGCTTACCAGGTCGCCGGCTCACCGACCGTCTGCGGACCGCTCGGAAGCTATGAGGACTGGTCAGCCATGGTGCGCTCGCCGCTCGTCTGGCTCGGCCATGACGATCCGGTCGTGAGCATGGAGACCGCCCGCGAGGAGGATCCGGAGCTGTCCGCGATCCGCGAGCTGTTCGAGCACTGGCGTGCGCACCTGATACTCTCGGACGGCTACACCACAAACTCCATCACCAAAACCGCGTGCGCCAAGACCGCAACCAGCAGCCTCGACTTCAACCAGCAGGGATTTCTCTTCCCCGAATTCCGCGACTTGCTGCTGCGGCAGGCCGGTGAAGGCGGCGTCGTCAACAGTCGGCGCTTCGGCAAGTGGCTATCGCGGATCAAGGGCCGCGTCGTTGACGGGCATCGGATCGAAATGCGGGAGGATGGAAGCCACGGCAACCGGTTCTCGCTCTGCCGCGTCAGCGCCGCCCCAGCCTATGCCTCGCCCGGCCGGCCGGGCGCTGCTGCGTCAGAATTCTGATGCGCGCGGTGGTGCCGATGGGGGTTGCGGGGGTTTGTTTCATCCCAACGCGAAGAACTGTCAGGATCAATTTGCGCATGCATTTTTGCGGGTGTGCCCGCACCCGCATGCGCACACGTACATGACAGTTTGCGTGGAGCGGCCAAAACAAACCCCCATAACCCCCAAAACCCCCAATGCCGGCGGGAAGGGGGTGCCTGATGATCCCCGCCGTCGACACCTGGGGTCCGTTCCGCCCAGACCTCGACCCGGCAGAGCGCCGTGCGCGGCTCCGCTGCCTGCGCGCCGTCGTCCACCTCTCGACCGGCCCTAGGGGCGCCAACCTCGCTGAGTTGCTGCGCCGCGCTGAGGACGATCCGCGCACCCTCCCGGCCGCGCTCCACGCTCTCGACCGCCTTGCCGGTCTCGATCGTCGCCATGTGCTGGCGTCCTACGCCGCCCTGAACCGTCCCGCAGCCTGAGAGGCCATCATGCCCAACGTCGTCACCTTCCCCGAACCAGCCCCGGTGCCTAGCCCTGTCGCCCGGTACGAGGAGATCGCCGTCTACGGCACGGTCGGCCCGATCACGGTCGCCATCGCCCGCCGCACCGACGCCCCGGAGGGTCTGATCCACGTCGTCGTGATGGGGGCCGCCATTGGGTTGGAGATGGTCGCCACCCTGCCGGACGACGACAAGGGCCGCGCCATCGCTGACTTCACCGGCCCCGCCGTCCTACGCGCCGTGGAACTGTCCGAGACCGAATTCGCCGCCCGTCCGGAGGCCTGCTGATGTCCGAGACCGACCGCCTCCCCCACCCGGGCCGTACCTCTGCCGAGCGCCGTGCCCTCGACCGGGTCGGGTGCGGCGAGCCTCCAGGCTGCTCGCCGAAGACCCTGCGCCGCCTGCTCGACGACGGTCTGCTGATCGACCAGGGCGGGGAGGTCCGGCGCGACGCACTCGGGCCGTACCGCGTACCGAGCTACGCCATGCCGCTGGCGATCCACTACCAGTGGTGCTCGGCCGTCGCCTTCACCGACGAGGAGATGGCCGAGTTCGAAGCCGAATTGGAGCGGACGCCATGATAGCTGCCCTCCCCGATCCGCCGACCGTCGCCAGCATCCTCACCCTCGTGCAGAGCATTGAGCGGCACGGCCCGAACGCACCGGCTGCTGCCGCCTTTCGTAGCGCTCTGCGCCGCAAGGGCATCGAGGCCGACAACATCGGGGGTCTCGCTGCTCTGGATGCACTGGCGGATGCGGTCGTGGCTGCCGACCCAGACCGTGCCGACGCCAGGGCCGCGATCCTGCGCACGGCGTGGGCGGATTTGTTGCCGAGAAATCGTGGAAGGGCCGGATCATGACCCTACACATAGAAACGGCGAGGCTATCGCCCCGCCGCTTGCAACCTACAGGTCGGCCGATCTCAGTACCGATCGCGCGGCGGCAGGGGCGGTCTATCGTCATCGAGGTCGCGGCGACGCTCATCACGCCGGATGTCGTCGCGGATCGCATCGCGCCGCTCATCGCGGAACTCCTCACGACGTTCCTCGCGCCGGATTTCGTCCCGGTCCCGCTCCCGCGGTGAGCGCGGGTCGACCCGCACGCCGCCCGGTCCGATGTCGATGCTCTGCGCCGTGGCCGGCACACTCGGGATGGCGAGCAGGCCGGCTGCGATCAGCCCTCCAGCGATGATGTGCTTCACGTCGGTATCCTCCAGAGCTGGGCCAGTAACGGGCCTGATGGACTGGCGTTCCGCTCGAGTTCCTACCAACCCAGCCCGAGCCCTTTGGCCCGCGCGTTCGGCCTGGCCTCACGCAGTAACGCAGTTAGGTCATCGAAAGCGCGTAGCGCATGATTTCGAATATCGGTTGTGCGGGGACTTCGCCTGTTCAGCTCGGCCGCAAGCTCCGCTGAGGCTGACAGGGCTTTAGCAAGCTCCTGTTCGGGGGCATCATGACGACGCGGCGCCAAAGGCCTGCGGAGGCGTTCGCTGCTGCCGTCCGGACATTCTCTCCCATGCCGACGGACGCCGTTTCCAGAGCACCGCCCCAAGGCCGCAGGATGAGCTCGAGCGGGGCGGGGAGCTCGGATACATCGACCACAACTGGCATCTGTCGCCCGCATTTTCTGCCTTGCCGGCTGAATACGGCTTGGATCAGTCTAAACCTGCATCCGGATGAAGTGTATCCAGCGGTAGATGCCTGATTGATATCTATGAGTACGTAGTCATCCGCGGCATTGGGCTTAGCAGAGGACTGGGAGACGGTTGCAGCCGCGACGGCGATCAGCGCGTGCGCTACATCGCCGGCACAAACGAACTGGTGGAGCCCAAATTGTCCTCAGCCCTCGAAACCGTGCTGTTGGAAGAGCTACGAGACCTGACGGTCCGGGTGGAGGTCCTGCAGAGGACACTCGGCACCGCCATTTCATTGATGAGCGATCAGCAGCGCCAGACCATCATCGAGGCGCTGGCACTCGGCCTGAAGATGACCGGCAGCGAGGATCCGCGGGGTGTGGCGGGGCCAGTCGCAAAGGAGCTGATCGATTACGCGCTGCTGCCCCCGTCTGCTGCGGAAGGGCGATCACAGGACCCCTGAGCGCAACACCCAGCCCCGAGAGTGCTGGCGCCCTGGCGGAGCCAGTTTCGCAGGTTGGCAGGCACCCCCGGCCGTGGCGATCTCGACTCAGAGCCAATCGACGAACTCGACACCGATTTGCCCGCCCTCGCGCCACACCGCACGGCACCGACGCGAACCACCGGATAGATCGGTGGCCAGCTCAAACTGATCCGGTACGGTCTCGGGCCGAGACACCAGCAGCCGCGCGCCGCTGACCGAGATGTCGACGATGGTGCACCCGGCCATCCAGCCGCCATGCGAGATGACCGCGGCCTTCGAGACAGGGCTGCGTGCGGAACGAGCGGACATCGAGCAGCTCTCAGCGATGATCGGCGCCGAGAATAGACCTGAAAGGTTGCGCAATAGCCGGCGTGGAGCCGATGCCGGCTCCGTCTACCAGCCGAGCCCCAATTCTCCCGTGACCGCATTAGGCTTCGCCTCTTGAAGCCACACGATCAGTTCACTGAGTGCCGCCAAGGCGTCTGCACGCAGACGTTCAACGTCCGCTCGCCGTTCATCCAGCGCGACCGCTAGAGCGTGGTGACGATTTAAGGATTTGGGATTCCCAAGGGGGACGAGATCGGATTCAACGCTGATTTTGGGGATCTGCGATGGATTGCGATGCGCTTCGAGACGACCAGTGGGAGCGGATCAAGAGGTTCGTCCCCGGCGGGACCAAGGGCAAGCGCGGTCCGCGCACCGACAATCGCCGGTTCCTCGATGCGCTTCTCTGGATGGCGCGCTCAGGCGGACGCTGGCGTGACCTGCCCGAGCGTCTGGGCGACTATCGCTCGGTGAAGCGGCGGTACTATCGCTGGATCGAAATGGGCGTTCTCGACACGATGCTGTCGGCTCTGGCCAGTGAAGCCGATCTCGAATGGTTGATGATCGACTCGACTATCGTACGCGCTCATCAGCATGCGGCCGGCGCGCGCAAGGAAAAAGGGGGCCGGATGCCCAGGGCCTGGGTCGGTCTCGGGGCGGATTGAGCACCAAGATCCATGCGGCCACGGAAGCGCTCGGCCTTCCGGTCCGCCTGATCGGCTCTCCCGGACAGCGCAACGACATCACCGTTGCCCATGACCTCGTCGAAGGCTTCGAAGCCGAGGCGACCATCGCCGACAAAGGATACGATGCCGATCTTCTCTGCGACAGGATCGCGGAGACCGGAGCCGAGATCGTCATCCCGCCCAAGCGGAACCGTAAGCTCCAGCGCCCCTACGATGCCGAACTCTACAAGGAGCGCAATCGCATCGAGCGCTTCTTTGCCAAGCTCAAGCAGTTCCGCCGCGTCGCCACCCAATACGACAAACTGCTCATCAACTTCATGGGCTTCGTCAAACTCGCCGCCATCGCCATATGGCTCAAATAGTTAAATCGTCACCACGCTCTAGGATGTCGGTCGCCATCCGAGTCTGTACGAGTGCGTGATCCAGCAGGGGCGTCGGTACGATCCGTCGTCGAATGCCGGAGGAGGAGTTCGCGGCCGCCGCGGACAGGTGTTCGCCCATGCCGATGGTCGCCGTCTCAACGACGTTGATCCAAGGCTGCAATCCGATGGCAAGCGTAGACGGAAGGCTATCTGTGCTGGGGGTACGCGGCATGATCGGCGCCGTTCACGTCTGTCGATGACGAATTAGCGTAGGCGGCTGCGACAGGCTCGGCCGTTGCGCTGACTATGATGCGCTTAACTCTTACCGTTGGTGCTTGGGACTAGATGTCTGTCAGCCGTATGCCTATCGTGAAATCTCATAGCCGGTGCTATCTATTCAGACGAACCCGCTGCCGTGGCTGTTTCTTGTCTGTTGTTTACAGCCACGCCCACCGCTGAGATCCGACCATGCCGGGTGACGGAAAACCATTCGTAGAAGGCCAGTCCGGCAACCCAGCCGGCCGCCCCCGCGGCTCTCGCAACCGCTCGACCCTGGCCCTGGAGGCGATCTTCGAGGGCGAGGCCGAGGCCCTATCCCGCAAGGCCATTGAGCAGGCTCTGGCCGGCGACGGGGGCGCGATGAAGCTGTGCCTCGACCGCCTGCTGTCCCCGCGCCGGGACCACTCCATCACGTTCGACCTGCCTGTGATCGAGACGGCCGAGGATCTGCCCAAGGCGACCGAGGCGCTGCTGCGCGCCGTGTCGTCTGGCGAGATCACCCCGTCTGAGGCCGCCGACGTCGGCAAGGCGGTATCCGCGCACATCGAGGCAATCACGGCGGCCGACCTGCATCGTCGCCTCGCCGCACTGGAGGGACAGGGAGCATGAGGATCCGCGAGATAGAGACCCGCCTCGCACGTCTAGAAGCGAAGCGCGGCGACGGCCAGTTCGACCACCTGTCCTACGACCAGGTCGAGCGCGTGCTGTTCGACAGTCTGCACAAGCTGGCGACAGACGCCGGCGGCATCGACGAGCTGATGGACGCGTGGGACGCGGCCGATGATCCGGAGCAGCGCACGCTCATCGCTCGGATCCGATCATGTGACCACGACGTCGCCACCTACTACCGGGATCTGAGGGCGCGGCTGTCATGAGGATCAAGGAGATCGAGGCGAAGATCGCGCGGCTGGAGGCCAGCCCCCGGTTCAGCGGTCTGGCGCGCCTGACCGACGTTGAGCTCGACCGGCAGATCGTGCTTGGCCTGAACAAAATGGCGTCCGAGTGGCCGTCCTTAGGCGCCATGGTCTCAGACCTGCGCGAGTCGCCGATGCCTGCCGACAAGGAACTCGCCGGCCAGATTGAGGGGTTCATCACCGACTGGCAGGCGCAGCAGCGACAGAAGGCGGCGCAGTGATGTCGACCACCCCCACGTCCGGCCCGCACCTTGAGATCGAGCGCATCGCAGACAGTGGCGATGCATGGCAGTGGTCGATCTACGACGGCAGGGACGGGCCCCTCATTCAGATGTCCGAGCACCGCTACTCAAGTTCGGACGCTGCAAGACGCATCGGGGACAAGGCTCTTCTCGCCATTCGGTCGCGACAATCGCCCAACGTTGGCGAAGCCGAGGGGTCATAGGAACTCGCCCCCCGAGTGCCCCTTGAAGGCATTCGCCCGCCGGACGTAGCCGATGACCGTCCGCGGGTCCCGGTGGCCGGACTGGTCCGCGACACCAGACCGTACAACCGAGGCGCAGTGGACACACCCATACCAAAATGACCTCCCGCGGATGGCCGGTGGGTATCCGAGGGATGACCAGTTAAGATCCGCAGGATATCCAACCCGTATGGTTCCGATACCGGCGAGGCGGACGGCATGATCACGGTGGTGGGTGGCACCAAGGGTGGCTCGGGCAAATCGACGGTTGCGACGAACCTCGCAATCATGCTCGCGGCACGCGGCGGCGACGTGCTGCTGGTCGACGCGGACGATCAGGAGACCTCGACCGATTTCACCAACCTGCGCGAGGCGGCGCGGGCCGATGGGGCCGGCTACACCTGCATCGCCCTGACTGGGGCGGCCGTGCGCTCCGGCGTTCAGCGTCTCGCCCCCAAGCACGCCCACGTCATCATCGATACGGGCGGCCGCGATACCGTCAGTCAGCGTGCAGCACTCTCGATCTGCCACACGTACCTGGTGCCGTTCGCGCCACGGTCCTTCGACGTGTGGACCCTCGACAAGGTGGCCGAGCTCGTCGAGGAGGCCCGTGCCGTCAACCCAGAACTGCGGGCGCTGGCCTTCATCAATCGAGCCGAGGCGCGCGGATCCGAGAATGCCGAGGCAGCCGAACTTATCCGCTCAAAGCCCGGCCTAGAGTTCCTGCCGACAGCATTGGGCGCCCGGAAGGCGTTCGCGCACGCGGCGGCCGCTGGCCTGTCCGTGTCCGAGCTGCGCCCCCAGGACCCCAAGGCCAGTGAAGAGATCTGGGTATTGTTTAACCATCTGTTCGATACCCATAAGATATCCAAAAGCGATCCGGCGGAGGTCCGATAGATGGCTTTGATCGCGAAACCTGCTCGCCCTGCCCCCAAGACCGCGGAGCCAGTTGACCCCGTCGAGGCGTTCATCGCCAAGGGCGGCAGCGTGCCCCAGGCTGAGCCATCCCCTTCGATCGCTGCCGTCGAGCCGACCGCCAAGGGAGCCCAGCACCCGCTTAAGTTCCCGGCCGACAGCGATCTGTTCGACCGGCTGGAGCGGGCGCGAAAAGGCAGCGCTGTCCGCCTGCCACGCAACACCTGGATCTTGCAGGCCATCGCCGAGAAGCTGGCTCGCGACAGCCGCTGAGTATCGCTCACATATTTTCTAGATATGCGTAGGATATCTTATGGGCATCTGCTGCACATCCGGAGAAGGTTTCAAGGATGACCTTGGCATATCCTCCAGAGATCGGAGGACGCGCCGCACCTGAGCGGCTGACCACGCCCCACCTCGGGCTGCCGGGATCGCCCTGGCGTTCAGCGCCGCCGCGATCTGGCGCAGCGAAACGGCACCCTCGGCCCGTGCGGTGGCGATGACCGGGGTGAGATCCAAGGCCCGCTCCCCCGCCCGCTGCGCCTGTCGTGCCCGGCTGCGCACCTGGCCGGCCTCACGGTTCGATAGGTTCTCCGGCTTGCCCAAGCGCACGCCCCGGGCCTTCGCCGCCGCCAGCGCCGCCTTGGTTCGGGTCGAGATCATCTTGCGCTCGGCCTGTGCGACCACGGCCATGATGCCGACCACAAGCTCGTTCGCCTCCGGCATGTCCGCCGCTACGAACCGAACGCCGGCCTTCTGCAGGTTCAGGAGAAAGGCGGCGTCGCGTGACAGCCGGTCGAGCTTGGCGATGACCAGCGTGGCCCCGTGGAGGCGACAGAGGGCCATGGCCTCGGATAGGCGAGGGCGGTTGTCACGCGACCCGCTCTCGACCTCGACCAGTTCGGCCACGTGGCGCCAGGAGCCGCCCGCAAGGAAGTCGGCCACGGCTCGCCGCTGCGCCTCCAGCCCCAAGCCGGATCGACCCTGCCGCTCGGTGGAGACCCGGAGGTAGGAGACGAAAGCGCCGCTGCTGCTCACCGACCACGCGCCTCAGCCTCGACAGCGTCCTGCATAGCCTTGGCCCAGTGCGGACACGTGCGCGTACGCAGGTCTTGTAGGTGACGGCGTTCGTGCACGTGCTCGCAGAGGCGCATGAACTCCTCCGTCCATTCGGCGGTGCTGGCCAGCCCCTGATCGGTTGTCCCGAAATCTGTGAGGCCGCAGCGCGGACAGACCGCTGTGTGCATGCGTTGCCCTCCCATTAAGACCAGTGTTTCGTCCGATAGAACGAGCGTTTAACCGGATGAAACACCCGCTCGCGATGACGCCCGGGATACACCCAGGCTTCCCCAGGGCCGGTCCCGAACCCATCTCAGGATTATCCGCCGCGGAGCGGTCGGGGGTGTGCAGCGTGGTCGGGATGCAGTCATTCGGCTCGTCGCGGCCGGTTACATTATTCGTGGCTGCAGGCCTGAGGCTCGAAAGCTACTTGCTTGGCAACGACGGCCATCCTGTGCCCTACCAGCAGGGGCATAGGTAACTCACATGCATGATCCCCAGGTGCTCATTCAACGTCCCGGTTGGCATGGCTCGCGCCCCTTTGCCGGTCTGCGCACTTCGCCGTTGGCCTATGCGCTTCTCGCCTTAGCCATCATGGCAGCTGGGTGGAACCTCGTGGCCAGCGATGCTGCCCGTACTGAGCAGGTACAACGAAGAGAGCAGATCAGCCGCAGCGACCGCTTGCTCTCGACGATGAAGGATCTGGAGACCGGTATGCGCGGCTACGCCTTAACTGGCATGCCCGAGTACCTCGAACCCTACGCCGACGCACTCAACCGCATCGGGGACGAAGTCGCCTACCTCGCCGTCCTAGATCGCACGTCCGCCGACTCTGCCGTCGCGGCGCTCGCCCCCGTTCGCAAGCTGATTGACGAGGAGAAAGCGTTCTCCGATCGCGTCGTGACAGCTCGTCGCGACCAAGGCTCCGACGCCGCTACCGCCCTGGTCGCGTCCGGCGAGGGCAAGCGTTTGATGGACGCGATCCGCTCTGCTACTGCGGCGGCGAACAATCGCGCCGGTGAAGCGCTTGTTGAGAGTGAGCGCCGCGACAGGCTGCGTTACGCTATCCTGACCGCGTGCAGCCTACTCTGCGCTACTCTCGCCGTGGCGCTATTGGCGCGCCTCGCCCTCGTCCGCCGCCGCGAGAGCCAGCGCAGCAGCGGGCTGTTCGAGGGCGTGCTCGCCAATGCCCCGGTCGGCCTGGGCTTCCTCGACGGCGATCTGAAGATCCGTCACATGAACCGTGCGCTCGCCACCATGAGCGAGCGCGGCTTCGGGGCCGATCTCGGCGCGCCGATCTGGACCCTGCTGCCGAAGTTGGAAGAGCAGCTCACCCCACTGCTAGAGGCAGCGCGTGATCATGGTCTGGTCAGTGCCGACGTGCCTGTGAACGTGCCGAGTGAGAGCGCGCCGGGCGGAACGCGCCACTTCCGCATGAGCTTCTATCCGCTACGCCAAGATGAAGGGCCTGCAGCGAACGGCGTTGGTGTCGTCGTTACCGATGTAACCATGGCGGCGCTGTCCGAGGCTCAGGTACGCGCGGGCGAGGCACTGCTGCGGACCGTGCTTGATACCCTGCCGGTGGGCGTGCTCATCGCCGAGGCCCCGTCCGGCCGGATCACCGGCCACAACGCCCGGGCCGAGGCGATACTGGGGCACGGGGTACTGCCCGCGCAATCCGGTGAGGGACCAGCCCGCTGGGTTGGCTTCCACGAAGACGGCCGGCCGGTCGAGCCGAGGGAGTGGCCGCTGATCAAGGTGGTGCGCGAAGGCGAGCCCCAGTCGGAGCTAGAGGTTGACTACCAACGCGGCGATGGTTCGCGCGCCTGGGTCAGCTTCGCCGGAGCGCCGATGCGGGATCTAGACTGCAAGCTCGTCGGCGGCGTGGTCGTTGTGTCCGATATCGATGCCCGAAAGCGCTCCGAACACGTGCTCGCGGCGGCCAAGGAGGCCGCGGAGGAGGCTAACCGCGCCAAGTCTGAGTTTCTAGCTAATATGAGCCACGAGCTGCGCACCCCGCTCTCAGCGGTAATTGGCTACTCGGAGATGCTGCAGGAGGAAATGGAGGACGCAGGCCAGGCGGACCTGCTCCCAGACATGAAGAAGATCGAGGCGAACGCGCGCCATCTGCTTGGGCTGATCAACGACGTACTCGACTTGTCCAAAATCGAAGCCGAACGCATGGAGGTCTATCCGGAGAGTCTCGACGTAGCCTCCACCGTGCGCGACGTGGCCGCTACGGTCGAGGCCCTGGTGGAAAAGAAGGGCAATGCCCTCAGCTTGGATCTCGCGGACGGGCTGGGAGGCGCCTACACCGACGCGACCAAGCTGCGTCAGTGTCTGATCAACCTTCTCAGCAATGCCGCTAAGTTCACGGAAGGTGGCCACATCACCTTGTCGGCTCACAGGCAAACGGACGAGGCAGGTGATAGCTTGGTGTTCGCGGTGTCGGATACCGGCATCGGCATGAGCGAGGAACAACTGGCGCGGCTGTTCCAGCGTTTCGGCCAGGCTGACGCATCGACGACGCGCCGGTTCGGCGGCACAGGGTTAGGCTTGGCTATCACGCGCGCGTTCGCGCACATGCTCGGCGGCGACATCGCGGTCGCGAGCCGCGAGGGTGAGGGTACGACCTTCACCCTGACGCTCCCGGCAAGCGTAGCTGATGGCGGGGAAGCTCAGGCCCTTCCTGGATCATCGACGACGACTGCACGATCCGAGATCCATGAGGCGGAGGGGAGCGCGGTCCTAGTTATCGACGATGATCAAGCGACCCGCGATCTGCTTGCGCGCTTCCTGACAAAAGAAGGCTTCCATGTTGCGACAGCGGCCGATGGAAAGGCCGGGTTAGAGTTAATTTGCACCCGGCGGCCACGGGCAATTCTGCTCGATGTGACTATGCCGCGCATGGACGGTTGGGCCGTGCTGCGCACGCTGCGCGACGACCCGGAGCTAGGTGATCTTCCGGTGATCATGGTGACGGTTCTGGATGAGCAGAACCTCGCATTTTCGCTAGGCGCCACCGACTATTTGCAGAAGCCGGTCGATTGGGCGCAGCTGAAGGAGGTGATGGAGCGGTTCCGGCCAAAGCCCCACGACGGTCCAGTGCTGATCGTGGACGATGATGCGGACTTGCGCGAGTTGATGACATCGCAGCTGACTCGGGATGGCTGGCAGGTGGCGACGGCGGTGGATGGTCGAGCCGGCCTAACAGCGGTCGCCGAGCACAAGCCCCGGCTGATCCTGCTCGATCTGATGATGCCGGAGTTGGACGGGTTCGGCTTTCTGCGGCTGCTGCGCACCCGCCCAGAGTGGTACGATATTCCTGTGGTGGTGCTGACGGCCAAGGACGTCACCGCGGACGACTTCCGTATGCTGGCCGGGCAAGCCGACCGCGTTGTGCAGAAGGCCGGCCTGTCCTTCTCGGACCTCTCGGCGATGCTGCGGACGCTCTACAGAACCGCTCCGATTGAAATGTCTTAAATTCCAGACCGAAAGCATGTGATCCCGCCAATAGAGCGGGGGTTCCGTCGCCTCGGGCTTAGACGGCGCAGAACATGCGGCCTAATAGGCGAGGCCGGGCGAGCCGTGATGATATGGCCGCCCGGCCGGCACGATGGACTCGATTGACTGGACTGCGATAGCTCTAAGCGATGATCGCAGATCGCATTGTTCGGGCCGTCGCAGCGTTACGCGCGGCCGGGCATCAAGTTGAAGAGGTTCCCGGTACCAATGGTGTTTACCGGGTCGATGGCGGCGGCGCTGTGACTGGACCAGTCGTGCTGGCTTTGGCGATCCGCCTTGGGTTGATGGATGGCCCTGGCCGGGCACACTAGCTCTTCATCATCGCCAACAATCCCTGTCACTCGCCCTGCCCCATGGCCTAGTGGAGGGCCGAGATCGGTACAGTAGCTCGCCCTCATGCACGTCGAAAGCCGTTCAAACGATCATTCGATCGTCTCAGAACGCCCCTCGATCAGGCGGGCATATTCCACCTCTGCTCCGCCATAGCTGTCGCCAGCAAGATCGAGCAGGCCATCGCGGTCAAGGATCTCGACTTTACCTCGGTGTTTCCGAACGAAGCCGTCTTTCTGCAACGCTCTGAGCGCTGCGGTCACACCCGGCCTTTCGACACCCAGCATGAACGACATGAAGTCCTGTGTGACCGTGATCTCGTCACCCCCGGCCCGGTCGTGGCACATCAGGAGCCACCGGGCTAGGCGGGTCGCGGTGTTGCCCCGTGCATTGGTGAACGCTGTCTGGGCTGTCTGAACGTACTGGATCTGGATGTAGCGATGGAGGAGGAGCCGGAGCGCCAGACGCCCTTCGACTGCGGTGCGCAGCGCGTACGCGTCGATGCTCAGCATGCGACCGGCCATCTGTACGAAATGGGTGTGAGGGCTGCGGCCGTCGCCCAGCAGGATCGGGCTTGCCCCGACCACGCCCTCTCGCCCGACGAGCCCGATCTCGACCCGACTGTTCTCGCCGTCCAAGGTGATGGAGACGAAGCCTTCCTCGGGGAAGTAGGCCGTCTCGATCGCGGTATGGGGTGCGATCAACACCTGCCGCAGGAGCATCGGCTCGACCCGAAGCGCGGGTTGCAGGCTTGCAAAATCCTCCGGCGAAAGGGCCAGGAGGAGCTTGTTGCTGACATTCGACTGCTGGAGGAGGGGCACGGATGCTTGCCTCCTAGAGGCAAGATGACGAGGCGGGGCGCGGGACAAGCCACTCGCCGACGAGATCGAGGGTCGCGACGTAGATGGCCGTCCCGGCCTCGTCGCGGACCCGCACCGAAAAGGTGCGGCGGTCGCCATCCGGGAGCTTGTGTCGAGCCATATCGGGGAGTTCGTCCAACGCGGCCGTGCGTGCGGCCTCGACGTCGGGCAACTCTATGCCCTCGTCGTCCACGCAGCGAAAATCACCGTCATCGGTGTCGAAGTAGTAGCGTGGCATAGAAACTCTCGCTCACCACAGACGGGAGCAACGAGTTCTGGCCAGTCATCGACGCCTGGGAAGCACCTGCTGCAGTCAGGTTAGTTTCATGATCCGGCGTCGGATATTCTAACGTGCGTTTATGCGAACCGTTTTTATTTCACTCTCGGCGTCTGGTGCAGGTAATTCGAGCTGAAATCGCAGAACGCTTGGAGGCGCGCCACGTCGGGGATCTGAAGGTAGCGCCGTGTGAGCACGATCAGGTTGGCAAGCCGCATCTCGCGCAGCACGCGGTTGACGTGGATGGACGTCATGCCGAGCATCTCACCAAGATCGGCCTGCGTGAACGGTAAAGCGTAGCCGTCGTGCTTGGCCAAGCCGACCGCTTGCAGGCGCAATAGCAGTTCACAGAACAGGTGGGCCATACGCTCGGGGGCTTCTCGCCCGGCCAAGCCGAAAAGCCATTCACGCAGCACGGCCTCATCGACGAGGGTCGCCCACCACAGGGCATGCGTGATCCGAGGATGGTTCTCGGTCAGGTCGCGGATGGTGGAGCGCGGGATCTCCACCACGGTGCACGGGGTCAGCGTGGCGATGGAGTGATCCATCTCGTCTAGGATGGCCACGTGCAGGTCGCAGAAATCGCCGGGCACCATGAGCGCTGCAATGTTCCGCTTGCCCCGCGGTGAGACCTTGTAACGACAGGCGTATCCGGAGAGGACGACGCGCACGTTCTCGGGTCTATCGCCCTCGCAGGTGAGGTCCTGTCGAGCTTGGATCTGCTGGCTTCGCAGGCTGACCCGCCGCAATATCTCATGATCGGCCTCGATCAGGCTGCCAGCGGCGCTGAGCTTGCGGATGAGGGAGTTGATCATGCCTCACGACGCGCTCTTCAGCGGTCGTTTCGCCCCGAGCCGGACGACGTATCGCAATGATGCAGGGGCGGCTTTCAAATGCCGCGCGTCGAGAGACACGCGTTTCTACCGCGGCACTTAAACATATGTTGTATTCGATGCAGTTACATCCGCTCGATATCAATTTAGTGCAATTTGCTGCCTGACACCCTCATGAAGCGTGAAGGGCCCGATCTCACTGGCGTGTTCGACACTCGACGCGGCGCGACACTGATTTAGCCGCGGCGTGGTTGCGGTCCGACTCAGGTTGTCTGAGCGGCTGCTAGCACTCGGGCGACGTTCAGCACCGCTTGCCGGCTGGCGTCGCAATCCATGGCTTCCCAAAGTCGGTTCAGTTCGACGTTCGCGCTCATCGCTCCTAACACGACAGGATCAGAGAACGCGGAAGTGGGCATACCGAGTGCCAGCGCGATATTGTCGAGCATGAGCGCTCGCGACTTCGGCTTAGGCGGGATCGGCATATCCATAGTGACCTCGCTGACTGGGTTAGGAGGACGCTTCTAAGCTGCAGCTACTCCGCGGCCATTGAGCCTGCATGGCGCGCCGCTTCCTGCCGCGCGATAGCGAGGATACGAGCCCGGCCGGGGCCCTCCGGCGTAGCATCCCAGAGGCGGAGCAGTTCCAACGTTGAGCCGACTGCTGTCAGTGCCGTGGGGTCCGAGAACGCGCTCGCTGGCAGCCCAAGCGCTGCGGCGACTTTATCAAGCGCGGATGATGCTGCGTTGATCGCGGCAGGGACCGACATACCCATGATGCCATCGATGTGATGTCCAGCCTTACTGGCTTGGACCATGTTCTGGCATGCCACTAACGGTTGCGCAAAAGTAAATATCGTACAATTATAACGCGTTGGCTGAGCAAAATGTAAATAAATTACATACTCTGAGCTAATAGGGAGCGGTACATGGGGCAGGAGCGCGACATCGACGCAGTAGCTGATGCATGTTTGGCAGCCCACACTGCGATCATTCAGCACGGCACGCCCGAGATGCTCGTTATGATCCGCCATCTGCTCTTCTTGGTCGGACGCGAGCTAGCGGCACAGGATGCTCCTGCATCGGCGGCAGAAGGTGATGGTCCTGAACAGGCTGCATAGGCGCGGCGGCAAGGCCGCCGGACCGTCATTGACCTCCGCTCTACGTCTGTCGGCTCGGCTCCGCCGCCCGATCTGATCACGGGCAGGCGGGGGAGGTTGTCTATCTCATCTGCTGCAACTGCATCCGCGACATCGTGCAGAACCACGGGTTGCAGATGGCGGAGGCGGAGTGAGACGGGGAATTCGGCGCCGATGCCAACGAGTGTGCGGAGGCGCACATAAGCATTCTGCTCCGTCCTAGCGGCCGGATCCGTTGCGCACGATCCTAGTTTGCTCGGCGCTTCAGGAGTTTCCTGCCGCACCAATCCCGACAGGAGATTGATATGACCAAGATTGCTTTTGCCACCGCGCTCATCACGGTTCTGGCCACCCCTGCATTCGCTCAGGCTGTCGTCGAGACGCCGACCAGCACCACCGTCGTAGTTCCGCCCGGCTCACCCGGTGTCGTCACGCGCCAGCCCGGCTCGACCGGCGATGCTCCGGCTGCAACTTACTCCTCGACCGGTCGTGCGGCCGACGGCATCGCCACGGACTCGGCAGCTGCTGGCAACGAAGGCCAGCCCTCCCGCTTGGGTTCGACTGGTAGCGGTGGTGGGAAGTGATCCCATAGTCATAGCCTTGGAACGCACCTTGCACCAGCAGGTGTCAGTTCGTTCCTGAGACCACGAACCTACCTGGCCCCGCCGGCCACGCCGCGCGGGGCTTTTTCGTTTCAGGGATCGCCGGTTCTGGGGGGAGGGGCGGGCGCATCCAGTGAGCCTTTGTTAAGGCCTTCCCGGCATGCACGTTGTTGTGGCGCTCGGCTTTTGAGGGTGTGAGCATCGCCAACCTTTGCCCGCCTGGTTCGCCGGCGCGGGCTTTTTCGTGGCCTGGGCTTTGCCAAGGGGCTCCGGCTCGTCGTGGAGACCGCGAGCCAACTTGCGGCGCGCTCCTGACGGGGTGCGCCGCACCTTCCGCGACATCGTGTAGAACCACGCGCAGCAGATGGCGAAGGCGATTTCGCAACAACGGATTATTCGGTAGTCCGTACCGTTCACAACGAGCCAAGAACTGATCAATCTTGAGTGAACGCTTATCGTTTGATCGGCAACCGTCCGACTAGTGCTCCACTCGCGCTCCGAATAACTAAAGTCCACGATCTAGCGGAGTCGCCGACATCTAATTCATCAGCCATTTCGTCGATTACAATGCGTGCTTCTTCAATAGCCTGCTCAAAACTGACAGCTTCGACACCTTCCCCGTCGTGAATCGTCTCGCGATCATTTTCGATGTCGAAGTAGAATCGCTCGGTCAATTAGGCCTCCCGATCGTTACGACCCCCGGAAGGGCTCCTTGAGGCAAACTACGTATTTCAAGGCATGCGAAAGCATTCAGAAACACTGGGAAACCTTTATAATTCTGAAATTGGAAATGAATCTGCGAGTGGCAATTTTGTCGAGACTTGTACGCGGCGATCGATTACAGATGTCGACGACCGCCCTCCGAACAAAGGCCTTAAGGCCTGCCAAGATGGCGCTCCTTGATGGGGGCATAAGCCATGATGACATGTGATAAACCAGAAGTCGCAAGTTTCACCGGTAGCACAGCGGAAGACAAACAGAAGTTGCGCGCCCACATCAGGCGTATTCTTCTAAGCATCCGCAAGCCCTCCCTACCCGAGAAGCCTCCTGTTCGAAGCGGTTCCTAAACTACTTATTTTGGTGGATTGGTCGCAATTATTCCCGGACCTGCCGTCATCTTTTGGCGTAGCGAGTGCGAAAGATGGGCGGCCGATGAGGGGGGCCAGCGCCTCCCAGCGGCAGCGATTTACCTGTCGTACCCTCACTCACCCAATAGGTCGGCGCGGACTATTTCGAGCTAGCAGCCAGATCGGCAGGACGCAGACCGGACCAGGATATCGCTGTCGCCGATCGTCATGACGCTGATGAGCTGCGCCCCTCGCTTCCAGAGCATGGAGCAAGCCGCCGATCCGACCGGCGAGCAGTTCTCAGCTTCAGGATAGATCTCGCAGGTGCTTTCCCGGCGGTCGCATGCCCTGACTGATACAGGCGCCGGCTGCCAGCCTGATGTAAGGAGCGTGGCCCGCGCATCCGGGTAGAGGGTGTTGGGCGCGAACCGCGGTAGCTGCTCGGCCGCCTCCGTCCCACCGGCAGCGACGACGAAGGCGAGAGCAGCGAGGGCTGTGCGCATGGCGGGATGCTAGCATTTAGCGAGAGTGTGTCGAGGTACAGCACAACCCGAAGAGGAACTTTTAACTACGTCCGCATCCATCTAATCCACACATCGCGCAGCCTTTAGGTCGAAAGCTTGCGCCGTGGTTAACCGACGAGTAATACAGAAAACGGCCGGGCTTGAGTGCCCGGCCGTTGCAACCACCGGATCAACGGCGGCTTTAGTTCTCACACGCTTTTTGTTGCACGGGGGCGGTGCCCGCGTCAACCCGCCTAGACCGGTATATAAGACGAGATCGATATGCCGAACGAAGTGTACTTTTTAGAGATCGTCGCCAAAAACGACTTGGAGGACACCGGCAACTTGAAAGCGCGGGTAATTTCTCAGGTGAAGTGCTGGTGCAAGCCGGGATTTCATGCCAAGCGCCTGCTCAAGTTCGTCCTGGTCACTCCGGAAACCCTTGACCAGCTTTTTGACCGGTTAGCGCCGATGTTGGAGAGCCTTAAGGACTCAGGCAGCATCGAGCGGTTCGTGTTGCACCCTGCCCCGTCTGCTGTTGTCACTGACCACGGTAAGATTGACGCGCTTGCTCACTATCTCCGGGCTGGGCAGGTAGAAGCCGCCGAGCGGAACAAGTCTCAGCGCTTGCGTCACCTTGAGGGGCGGCAGCGCCGGGTCTGAGTCCCGATACCAGACCTCATAAGCTGCACAGTCGTCCAGGTGCCGATCAAACCGCGCGGTGTGCGGGAGGCGCCTGAGCAGCCTGACGACGTTTAGCGCGAATGACATGTCATCGCCTCACGTTCCTCCGGTTTCTGGTAACGATGCAGGCTTTATGCCCTATCGACTAGCGCGTCCAATCCGTACCGGTGACAGGTCGAATGTCGCCGTCGTTGATACGGTCGTTGCGACCTCTATTCTTTCCGCAGCCGCACCCCCCGGTCCCTCGCCGTTCTCCTCAATGAAGATGACGCCGGCGGCTTCGAGGGCGGCTTCAACCCTCCGGCGATGGCTCGGCAGCTGCAGCACCGACTTCGGGGGCGGGGCCGGTATCAAGGGTATCTTCGCTGGTCAGCGCGCTGGCCCAGGCGCTTGCGATGAGGCGAACCTGTTCGATGGCCTCGGCACGTGTGAATGGCTCATCGCCTTCGTCGACACTACCATCTGACCAAGCGACGAACCCGGTGCGTCGGCCATTGGCATCCTCGACGCAAGCCGCGTCGTCAAGGATGCAGATGCGGAGTGGGAGCGTGAGACCGAGCGTAGGCATGTAGACGACATAGAGCGCCTGAGTTCGGCTTCGACCGTCACGCCTTTGGCACCTTTTCTAAAGGGCGCCAGATGGCGTCATTTGAGCATCATGACGGCGCCGATAGCTATGAGCCCAGCCGCCACAACCAATAATGGAGCATTCTCGACTCCGAGCTGGTCCAGCACGTTCGAGGAAACCGCAGCCACGATGAAGACGCCTAAGCCCGTCGTGATCGGCGACTTCACCTCAGCTGCCCTATCGGCCCTGACTGTTGTGCTGGCTCATCACATTGCGTCCCACATCCAGACCGCTCCCATCATCGCCAGGCCGCCGCACAGCAATGCTACCACGATGTAGCGATGCAGGCGGTCGTACAGAGGGAGCGGCATCAAAGGAGGCCCGCAGAAGCGCATCCATCGTTGCCCATAGACCGGGATCGGTCGCTAGCGGCAAAAGTTAAGGTTTCGTCAATTCAGAATTTGCGTGATCGCCAGGCCACAGGAACCAAAGATCAGCCGATGCCGCGACCCGTCAGTCCACCGAGGACCAAGACGGTGACAATCGCGATCGCTACTACCGCAGCAATGAGGATGGCTCGCATCTGGCCACTCCGTGCTTGCCAACGGACATCAGCCTCGTGTGAGGCCGCCTTTGGTAATCAAGTGCTCAGCAAGGGTATCAGTTCGCGCTTTCTGGATCCTCGTAGTGTCGCACGTAGCGCTGGCTGGCGAGCATAGGTCAGACCGATTGGCTTGGGGTGAGATAGAGGCCGTGGTCCCGCACGTCGCGTAGGATCTCCTCGGCGTTGCCCATCGCAGTGATGCCGGAGCTACCGATCATCTCCTCGACATCAAGCTTGTCCAAGCGCCGCCACAGCTGCGGGCTGCCAGGCAGGTTCGCTCCGTCACGGTCTGCGGTGGCCGCCAGCCGCGAACCGTCGACCTCGGCGAAGGTGTAGATGTGCTTCACGGCCTACACACTCCGCATGTGGGTGGGCTATTTCACGTAGCCCTTCGCCTTCAGAGGCTCGGTGGTACGGCCTGCTCGCTCCAATGCCTACCCCTTCCGCTCCCGGAACCGGATCCCGGCCCCGCCGCCGTTCTCGGGGATGAACTCAAGGCCGGCAGTCATGCTGATGGCCATGCTGTTGTGAGTAGCGTCGCTACAGCCGCGGCCACCAGGCAATCTGGAAGAGCGTCTTCGACGCCCGCAGCTTCCAAGGCCCGCGTCGAGCCGACGAAGATAAGGGCGATGCCCAGAGCCGATAGGCGGCGCCCGATCACACGGGGTCCTTCCGGCGCAGTTTCACGCCGGGCTCGCCGCCGTTGGTGAACTCGACGCCGGCGGCCTCAAACACCTGCTGGATAGCCGTAAGTGTGGATGCCTTTGGGTCGGAGCTGCCGCGCTCGATGTTGTTGAGCCCCGTCGTCGAGATGCCGGCGCGCTTTGCGACCTCTGCCTGAGTGAGGCCGAGCATCGCTCTGGCACCGCGGATCTGCTCGGGCTTCAACATGCTGCAATCATAGCTGCACTCGAGAAAATATCAACTGCGGTGTTGACATCCTCAATCTCTGTGGCAATATCAAGCTCAGTTGATGCGATATCAACTCAGGTTGAGGCCAAGCCTATGTCTCGCCGCACCGTCTTTTGGACCACTATCGATCGCGCCGGCCGCGACAGCCGTCCGCAGATCCCGACCGGCCTGCTCAGCGCTCGCGGCCTCTGTCAGGGCTTCGCCCGCTTTCAGCGCCGCCCCTTCATCGTCGCCGGCAAGTTCGACCGCTCGGCCAACATGGCCGCCGCCGCGGTCGCCGCGACCAACCTGCAGGAGCGCCACGGCCTCACCCGCGCCGCCGCCCTGTCCACCGCCCTCAAGGCCGCCTGGCAGGCCGCCAAGATGGCCCGCACCGCCGCCGCGCACTGACCCCCTGACCGCGCCGGACTGACTCCGGCCGGCACCCCTTCGCCACCACCGACCCACCGCCACGAGCCCCATCAGGAGCGCGAACGATGTCCTATGCCCGCATCCCGAACTTCAGCCAGCCCGTCCCAGTGCGCAGCACCAGTGCCCGTACAGGTCGTCGCCAGATCCCGCGGGATCGCCGCTACCGCAACCTGCCCGACGAGACCCAGCCCGGCACGATCGAGGCCTGGGAGGCCGTCACCCCGGTTCGCCCCGACACGGCGCACAGCCGGTCCCTGCGCTTCCTCGACATCGCCGGTGAGCTGCTGGCTGCGGCCTTCATCATCGGCGGCGGCATGGTGCTGACCGGCCTCGCCACCCTGCTCTGACCCCGACCCGCACCCGAGCGGGCCGGTCGCCCGCGCCCCTCACCCGAGGATCCCGCGATGTCCTTCCGCACGTCCTTCCAGAAGCTGATCCGCCGCGATGCCGAGCGCCCGAGCCTCCGGGAGCGCGCTGCCGAGCTGCGTGGCACCTTGAGCCGCCGCACTGTCGTGGCTGGCTCCCTTGCTGTCGCTGCACCCCTGCCGGCGATTTCCGCGCCGATCGTGGCGACCCCCGCGCAGCCGCATCCCGACGCCGCCCTCGTGGCGCTCGGCGAGCGGTGGCTGCAAGCCCGTGCCGCGCAGGACGAGGCGATGGAGGCATGGGGCGTCGCCTACCGGCAGGTCTATGCCGTCATCAAGACCTGCCCGCCGGAACTGTTCTCGACCCGCGACGAGCGGTTTCAGGTGCTTGGCGGCTGGCGCTGGCCGACGCTCCTCGGTGTGAACCTCCGGCACGTCGCCCTCGATTGGGGCACGCCCGAGAGCCATACCGAGCAGGCGTGGACCGGCGAGGCACTGCGCATCGCCATCGCCCGCGCGGTCCCGATGCTCGGCCGAGGCGGCAAGACGCCGGGCCGGATCCGGCGCTGGAAGGCCATGCTGCCGATCGCCGATGCCTTCGATGCCCGGGTGGAGGCAGTCGAGGCCGCGACAGATCGCCGGCGCCTGGAGCGGGAACGCAGGGCAGCGGAGGACGCGTTCCGAGATCTGAACCGTGAAGTCGGCCAGCATGTCGCCACCACCCCCGAAGGCATGGCCGCGCTGGTCCGCGTGATCAGCCGCTACCCCTGGAAGGATACGGGCGGCGCGTGGCCGAACCTGCTGCGCAGCGCCGCCAACGTCGCTGGCATCGACCCCGCCAGCCTCGACCACGAGAACGACAGCATCAACGACCGCCACGTCTGACGCCGCCACCGCGCGGCGCTCGACCTGCCGCGCCTCCTCCCCCTGATCCTGTGACCCATGGAGGCCGCCTGTGCCCTCTCTCAAGCTGTCCGCTCTGTTCCGGCGAGATCCTGACCGTACCGACCTTAAGCAACGCGCCGCCGAGCTGAAGGCCAATCTCGGCAAGCGCTCTCAGCAGCAGCCGAAGCCCGGCAGTGACGAGGCGAAGGCAGCATTCAAGGCGGCCTGCCACGAGCACACCATCCGGACCCAGTTCGCCAACGGCTACCCCGAGCTGAAGCGCACCACCTTGGAGTGGTGGACGGCGAGCAGCCTGGGCAAGGCGCTGGAGACAGGCGAGCTGACGCCGGCCGAGTGCGCCCGCCTCTACCCGCTGGCGACCGAGCGCGAGCTGCGCATGGCCGAGATCGAGCACGAACTGAACCTCGGCGGCTTGTTCGCCCTGGCGTTCGCCGATGAATACCCCGCCACGCCCATGGCCGACGATCCGGATCCGATCCACGCTGTGATCGCGGAGAGCTACCGCGCCGAGGACGCGATGAAGGTGTTCGGGTTGGACCCGAATTCGACCTCGCGACCAAACTGGTTCCTGCGTGAGCGGGCGCTGACGGAGGCGCAGAGCGCAACGCGAGATGCCGTGTGGCGCACCACGCCGACCACCCGGGCCGGGCGCCTCGCCCTGGTCGACTACGCCCGGTTCCAGGTTGCGCTCTTCACGGGCAGCAGTGTCCAGGATCCCGACTGCCCGGCCTACCTGTTCCGGGAGATCATGAGCGCCGTCACCGCGGCGTTCGAGGCTGACTGCGCCCCGGCGAGGGACACGGCCACGCATGACCTGTCCGGTTGCGACCTCGCCCAACTCGCCCGCCTCTATGAGACCTGGGAGGGCGTGTTCCACCACCTTACCGGCGCTGGCGCGATCCCGTGCTTCACATCGGATCGGCGCAGCGGCTTCACGCCGGCCGGCGAGGTTCTGGATCGCGAGTACGACCGGGCAGGGGCTTTCCTCAGTACCATCGCCGATGAGGTCCGGAGGCGCACGGCCGTGAGCGCCGACGACCGGCACGAGCGCCTGGGGGTGCTCATCCGGCACGAACTCAACACGAACGGCAGGCCGGTCGACGACGCCCTGCTGTCCGAGCTGAACGCTCAGCCTGATCACTGAGCCCTCCCTTCCGTAGCCGTGCGTACCGCCCCGGCCGGATCCCGCCGGGCCTTCCCTTCATCGCGACCCGAGACCATCACCATGGGCGACGTGCTCACCTTCACCCCGCGTCCGAAATCGGCTGCTTCGGAGGCCCTGGAGCCGTTGGCCGGTGGCGCCCTCCGGGCCAGCCTGGAGGATGCCGCCCAGGTCGCCCTCGACGCCGCAGACCGCATCATCGCCGTGCTTGACCGCATGGATGGAGATCCGGACCTAGAGGATGGAGCGGATGCCGAACCGTCCCTGGCCGCGCCCGAGAAACACGCCGGCAGTCAGGTTACGTGGCTGCGCGGCAACGATCGGGACCGCGAGGCCGAGGCGCCCGAGACCGTGCTGCCGGAAGTTGCAGCTGAGCAGCCCGACGCGATCATTCTTTCCTGGCGTGGCCGCGGCAACATCATCGCGGCTGTCGGTGTGGCACTGCTCGATATGGTTGGTGCCTGAAACAGTATCCTTCAGTTTGTACAAGCTCTAGTTGCATTCATTGGCAGTGCTCATTCGATCACATGTACGAGATCTCAGGGCTGCGGAAGGCTTTGGATTTTTTCATACCTTTGTCGCTCAATAATATCTGCACGTGTGATGCGTATGGTGATGGGATGCCGACCATCCTCACCAAATTCGTCGATAGCCAGGCGCTCAGCTTCGTTCTAGCTGCGGCTACGATCTGCGCCTTCAGCGCCTGGTTACTCGTGTGCCTGATCCGGCAAGCTGAAAGCTCTTCCAGGGCCGCTCGACGGTCGTGGATGGCTGGGATCGCGGTGGTTGCAGGAACCGGGGTCTGGACAACCCACTTTGTGGCGATGCTCGGATACCGGACCGATCTCGTCCTGAGCTACCACCTCGGGACGACGGTGCTGTCTGCCGTAGCTGCGATCATCACCGTAGGCGTACCGCTTGCCATCGCGAACACTCTTGCAGGGGTGTGGACACGGTCGGTCGCTGGCGCAGCATCAGGGTTTGGCATCGCCGTGATGCACATCACCGGCATGGCCGCACTTGAGGGGTGCGGTCAGACGCAGTCGGTCGGGCTCAACCTTGTCGCTTGCCTCATCGGCGCGACTAGCATGGCACTGGCCTGCGGGCTGCCGAAGAGATCCAACACCCCCCTGGTCACCGGTGGTCTCATCGTCGCCGCGGTATGTGGGACCCATTTCGTCTCCATCGCCGGCACTGTCCTCGTCGGCGAACAGGTCGATCGCCTCCTGCCGGGTATGCAGGTCACTCTGAGCATCCTCGCCGCTACAGGGGCGGCGACCCTTCTACTCGGCTCCTTCCTCGTCCTATCTGCAGCCAAGCGCTTCGAGACACAGGAGGCGGCGCACGCGCGTGTCCTGGCGACCGCGTTGCAGAACATGTCGAACGGCATCCTCAAGGTGTCCGCTGGCGAAGTCGTCGAGCTCTACAATGCGCGCCTTTGCGCGATGCTCAATCTCGCGCCGAGCAGCGTCGTTCGCGGCATGAGCCTGACGGCGTTTCTTGAGAGGGCGGGTCACGCGAATGCCTGGGATGAGGATCGGGTCGGCCGGGTCCTAGCAAACCACCGGGTTTGGATGGCCAAGGACTGCGAGACTCAGGTCGAGCACAACTTCGATGACGGGCGGGTTCTGTCCATCAACTGCCAGCCCATCGAGGACGGCGCGGTACTGACCTTCGATGACGTGACCCGGGTAAAGCAGGCGCAGCGGGAGATCTCGCACCTCGCCTACCACGATCCGCTGACGGGTTTGGCGAACCGCCGCTCCCTCATGGAGCACATGACACAAGCTCAAGGGGCCAAGCAGCCATTCACGCTCCTGCTAATAGACCTCGATCGGTTCAAGGCGGTCAACGATACCTTCGGCCACGGCGTCGGCGATCGTCTCCTGGTCGATGTGGCCGTTCGGCTACGTGAACTGGTCGGTGAGACCGGGTTCGTGTCACGCCTCGGCGGAGACGAGATGGCGGTCGTTGTCCAAGGCGACGCTTCGGCCGCCATGGCGTTGACTGAGCACGTCATCGCAGGGATCGAGAAACCCTATACGTTCGACGATCTCACCGTCGTCATCGGCTGCAGCATCGGCGTATGCGGGGCACAGGATACGTCGAGCGCGGAAGACCTGATGCAGCGCGCCGACATCGCGCTCTATGAGGCCAAGCGCCATGGCCGCGGGCGGGCGGCTCGCTACACCCCCGGCATGATCGAGACCATCGCCGAGCGGAACCTCTTGGAGAACGATATCCGGATCGCGCTGGCTAAAAACCAGTTCCACCTCGCCTACCAGCCGATCATGGCGCTGACGGACGATGATACCGTCGGGTTCGAGGCCTTGATCCGTTGGCAGCATCCGACGCGGGGGTTCGTTTCGCCGGCGACCTTTATCCCGCTCGCGGAGGAGACAGGCCTGATCGTTCCGATCGGACAATGGGTCCTTGAGGAGGCCTGCCGTCAGGCAACCACGTGGCCAGCCAATCAGCACGTCGCGGTCAACGTCTCAGCTGTGCAGTTCCGATCGCCGCTGATCCTCGCGCATGTCACCGCGGCGCTGGCGAAGAGCGGCTTGTTAGCAAGCAGGCTTGAGATCGAGCTGACCGAGACGGCCTTAGTCGAAGACGGTCAGCAGATCGCCCATACCCTGTCGGCCTTACGTCAACTCGGCATCAAGATCGCGATGGATGATTTCGGGACCGGGTACTCATCCCTGGCTCATCTGCGCAACCTGCCCTTGGACCGCATCAAGATTGATCGCAGCTTCGTTGCCGCGGCGCTGACAGACAAGCATTCCATGGCCGTCCTTAAGGCGATCACGCAGATGGGGCGCGACATGAGTATCCCAACCCTCGCCGAGGGCGTCGAAGACGCGGACCAGCTCGACCTACTCAGGAAGCTCGGCTGTGACGCGGTGCAGGGCTACCTAATTGGGCGGCCAGAACGACCGACATCAGTACTGCCATCCGCAACCAACATTTGTGCCGCTTAGGCTGTTCGTTTCACCGATCGCCTTCGGCTTGCGCCGCACCGTCGAGGCGATCGGGGTCCTAATTTAGACCGCGGCGCCGGAGATTGCGACGATCGTGATCACGGTGGGCCTCTGCGCTGGGGCGGGCGCGGGAACGTCATCTCGGCGGCTGGGACGATCCTGCTGGACTTGGTAGGCGGAGGTGGCTGCTGACTGGTGAAGAGATCAGCCAGGTTCAGTCGAGCGCGGCCATCGAGATTGGATCGGCGCTTTCGTACAATTGGTACGACAATGCAATGTGAGCGCCGCGATCGATCAGGTGCATTTGACCGGCCAGCATCAGCAGAGTGAAGGCACCCCATAGGGCAACAAATAAGAGCGGAGGGCCCTCGTCGGACATGTGACTTACTCCTTTGCAGCGGGCATAAGGTTGCCGAGTGGCTGCTCCTGAAGACAAGCTGATCAGTCTTTGGCTACCTCACCCGGTATTTCAAATCGGACAGCTTCTTTGGCAGGATTTGCCGCGGTCGGTGAGATGTCACCCGGGCAGCCGATTTGCTGGCGCTCAAGCGGCGTCGACGCTAGCGCACAAGCGAGCTCCGGCAGATCTGCCAGGTCGTCTGCGCGAGAAGTGTTGACCATGTTGATCAGCAGGACGGATACCAAGAAGAAGCGCATCGGACATTCCTCCGCGAAGCCCCCTGGAGGGATAGCTATCCACCTTCCAAGAGAGGCGCGTCACCCGTTCGGAGGATGCGAGGCCTCAAGGACGGCACCTGCCCCTCGCCCAAGGCACGAGGCTATCGGCCACCCGGGGATTGCCGAGGAGCCGGCAGCCATCACCCAAGTCGGGCGGTGGCATGCTACTCCCGCGCAGGCTTTGGCTCCGGCTTGGCCGTTCGCATCAGGGTCTGGATCGCTCGCGGCGCTCGACCGGCCTTCTCGGCGATCTCAGCCTCCTGCTGCTCGATGAGATCGCGGGCCGGTTGATCGCCATCCAGGCCACCGAGGATCTCCATAGGCACGCGCCGGTTCGAAGCGCGGCTGCCATCCTCGAACACGACGTCGAACAGGATGGAGCCGCGGTCTTGCGGGAGCTGTCGTGCGCGTTTGGCCATGCCGGGCTGATACGCCCGTAAGCTCGGCTACACCAGAACGCAGACAGCCGTCTCACTTGCTGGTCAGGGCCTGCAGATCGTCGCGCTTCATGAGCAGGTCGCCGAGGTGGCGCCGGTAGAGCTCAATGCTCGCCCGTTCGCGTCTCGCCCCTTCCGCGGACAGGTCTGGGTCTTCGAGTGCGCGCAACGAGGACCGGACGCGCTCCTCCAGGGTGGCGATCTCGCGCTCGACCCTTTCAAGCTCGGTCACGGCAGCTCCTCAATGTGGTCAACCGGACGAGGCCAGACGGACCCATTCGAGGTGACTGGCCTTGGTCGCTCGACTGTGCGCGTCAGCACCATAGCGGACGAACACGAAGAACCTGTCGAACGAGGTCACGACGCCCAGTTCGGGCTCCACCTCCGGGCGGTCGCGATAAGCGACCCTGCGACCGATGTCCGATGGGGTCGGCGCGATCATGCTCAGTGAGACCCTTTGTGCCTCACCGAGAATGCGCCAGCTGCCGACTCGGGTCCCAACGTTGACTTAACCGTGCCGCCCAACCGACATGCGCAGCCTGGCCCGATCCGCCCAAAGATACACGGCAGGCTTCACGGACCCAGGCCGCCCCCGTTTTTTCGCACGGGCCACGCCGGAGTGGGACGCTCGACTTGCGATTGAGCCTCGACCCGATGCGTCATCCTCCCCACGCCGAGCCGGGCGTGTAGCTTTGCCGTCACGCCGGCCATGGCCAGCAGCCCAAACGCCAAAGCGAAGACCGACAGGGTATCCTTGATTGCGTCGTCGTACTGCCGTCCGGCGTGGATGATCAGCCAGCCCACTCCGATGAACACGGCTGCGCAGATCAGCGGGATCGTCAGGTCGGGCATCGGGCCATTAACGACCTAAACCGCGGCTCAGTTCGGCGGATGCGACCCAGTCGCTCCGAGGCCGCACTCGTCCCCTTACCGTTGACTTAACCGTGCCGTCCGGCCGACATGGACCGTTCCGGCCGGCCCCGCCTTGGCGAGTCGAGAGCCGGCAATTCAGGAGACCATCGCTGCGGATCTGAGACCCTGAAAAGCCAACAGCCCCTTCCCGGCAAGGAAGAGGCTGTCGAAAAACCTGAGGCCTTGTGAGGCCCGCATCGCTGCCCCTCACAAGCCATGAGACCCCCCGGGGTGTCAAGACGGAACCTGTTTCCGTCAACGGGAAGGCTTTGCCTGGACCCTGCCGCGGCCCGTGAGGGACCG
>NZ_JAKSYJ010000066.1 GCF_022829365.1 Methylobacterium sp. J-077
CCGATGTCGTAGGCCACCTGCAGGTGACCGGCGACCTCGCGGCGAGCCTCACCACTTTCGCTTGAGCACGTCCTGCAGCATCGAGCGGTCCAGCGTCAGGTCGGCGACCAGCCGTTTCAGCTTGCTGTTCTCATCCTCCAACTGCTTGAGCCGGCGGATCTCCGGCACGCCCATGCCGACGAACTGCTTCTTCCAACGGTAAAACGTCGGCTCGGACACGCCCATCGTCCGGCAGACCTCGTCCACCGTCGCACCATTCTCCGCCTGCCGCAGGGCGAAGGCGATCTGTTCGTTCGTGAAGCGTTTGCGAGGCATGGCATCCACCCTCCTTAAGGGTTCAGGATGCCCGAAAAACTTGCGCTCAGCGCGGACCAGTTTGCTGGGTTAGGGGCATACCAAGGAGGCGGATACAGCCTCAACCGTCCCGGTCCTGAATTCCGCATCAAGCAACACGCAGAGGCTGCCTTACAAGGCATGAGCCAGGTCAGAAGCCGAGCTCAGTCGGCCCCGTGCGCGATCGACAGATCGTGTCAGCTCAAGAGCGCGATTTTGAGGGCTTGCCGAACCGTCTCTCCCTTCACCACCGGGAACGCCCGCTCGATCGAATCCGCGTGCATCGATAGATCGCCATCGACGATACGAGACAGGAGGGCATCGATCTGTGCCTCGACGGTCGTGTCCGCGTCCACTTCCTGATCAACGCCAGGCCTCTGGAAGGGTAAATTTGGGGGGACATCCCAGCTGTGCTAATGAGACTACTATGAACTAGCCAATTAATTTTGGCGACAACGCTCAATCAATCTTGGGAGCGTTAGCGACAGACAAGAGAGCATCCGCCAGAGCACCGCGCCAAACCCAATAATCATGCCCGCCGGCATAGTCCCGGCCAGTGACGGCATAGCCTTTGGCCCTGAGGCACTCGCGCAGGCGCCGAGTTGTTTCTAGGATGCCCTCAGTTCCCTGATGAGCACCCTCGAACAGACCGGCACTCATGTGAAAGCGCAGATCCCGGTGCGGCGCGCGGGCGACGAGGTCCGCGATGCGCTCCGGACGCCACCAGAACGAACCCGACATCGCGACAACAATGCCGAACAGCTCGGGATGGGTCAGCGCCACGGCGGTGGCCGCCAGGCCACCGTAGCTGGATCCGGCCAGGATCGTGCGGGCGGCCGGGATGACGGCGTGGCTGCGCGCCTGAATGGCCGGGAGCAACTCCGTCGCCATGAATTCCGCGAAGGCTGGGTTGCCGGGGAGTTCCCGGGCGCGCGACTCAGCATCAATCTCTGAGACGAACACCGCCAGCGTCGGCGGCAGCCGCCCGTCGGCGATAAGGGTGTCAAGGATACGGGGCGTCGGCACCTTGGTGAGATAGGCCTTCGCATCGAACAGGATCAGCAGTTGGTTGCGCCGGTCCACCGGGTCGAAGCCCGCCGGCATGTAGAGGGTGATGCCGCGGGTGTTGCCAAGGCGGGCGCTCGGGAGCCGGAAGTGGATAAACGTGCCGCGCGGGGCGCTTAGGTTCTCAAGCCCCGGCTGGACCGGTGCGGCGGGCAGCTCCAGTGTGGAATCTTGGTTGAACGCGTCCGGCGCGTCCGCCGGCCAGGGGTGATGGTTCATCGGATCGGCGGCCGCCGTGGCGAGCAGGGCGACGCGCCGCTCGCGGTCGCTGCCGGACGGGGCCGGAACGTCGGGGGCGATCCGGTAGGAGAGGCGTGTATCGGGCGGGACCGTGAAGCTCTTGAACCAGACGTCGCTGCCGGCGAGGCGGCTCAGCCATTCATGGTCGCCTGACGGCGCCCCGACGAGCCTCACGTTCGTCCGGGCGCCTCGCGCCAGGAAAGTGAGGAGGACCTGGCCCTCGCCGCCTGGCTCGACCAGGGGCGTCCCGCGTCGCGCCATCTCGGCCCAGAACGCCTCCGTGCCGCTCCCCGCCTCGACCGAGCCCGCCAGGGCGACCATGACGGGGCTGATCAGGTGCGGCGGCGGCGAGACCGCCTCCGGCGGGGCGGCGCTCGCCTCCATCGTCAGCTGCGCCGTCCCCTGTTCGAGGGCCGTGAGCACCAGACGCGCAGGCCCGTTCGGCGCGATGAAATGAACCCCGGTGCGGCCCTCGACATCGTCGGCGAGCCGGCGGATCGGCCGCCCATCGGCCGCCACGAGGTCGAGCTGGAAGCGACCCGCGCCGACCGCGAGCGTGCCGCGCACATAATCGCCGGGGCGGGCAACGAGCGTCAGGGATCGCACTTGGCCGGCGGGCAAGTGGTCGTCTCCCGCGACGACGGCCTCGGCATGGGCGATGCCCGGCATCTGCGCGCCCTCGGAGCGGGGCGCGCAGATCGCGAAGACGAGGCCGGCCATGACGACGGTCGCGCGCGACCTCACCACCGGTATTTTAGCGCCCCTGTGACGGTGAACCCGTCTCCGTAGAAGCAGGCCCCGGCGCCCTGGCACGAGGCCACGTAGGTCACGTTGCCGATATTCTTGGCGTTGAGCTGAAGGGCGGCTCCGTCGAAGCGGCGGTCCAGAACGCCGAGATCGTAGCTCAGCATGGCGTCGACCAGCGCGTAGGACGGCACCTTCACGGTGTTGGCACTGTTGCCCCAACTCGTGCCCAGATAGCGAATCCCGGCGCCGAGCTGGAGGCCCCTGAACACGCCAACGTCGAAGGTGTAGGCCGCCCAGAGGGAGGCCATAGTGCCGGGGATGCGCGGCGGCGTCTTGCGGAACTCGGTCGGATCGCCGGTCCTCTCGATGATCGAGTCGATGTAGGAATAGCTCGCGATCAGGGACAGGTTGGCGGCGATGTCGCCCTGGGCGGACAGATCGACGCCCTGGTTGTGGACCACGCCGATCTGCTTGTTGATGAACTTTCCGAGCGTGTCCGAGTAGGCGCTGACTACCCGGTTGTCCTGCACGATGTCGTAATAGGCGGCCGTGAGCAGAAGGTGCGTGCCGTCCGGGGTGTACTTGATGCCGCCCTCGAACTGGTCCGCCGTGGTCGGCTTGAACGGCGTGTTGCCCGTGGGCGGCTGATTGAGAACTGGCTCGAACGAGGTGGCATAGCTCACATAAGGTGCGACGCCGTTCGGCAGGGTGTAGAGCGCCCCCACGCGATAGGTGAAGGCGCTGTCGTCGTAGCGCATGACGGTCCGCGGCACGGAATCGGTGGTCGACGTCTTCGCCCAATCCTCGCGGAGGCCGGCCAGGAGGTGGAGGTCGCCGATCGTCACTTGGTCCTGCAGGTAGACACCGACTTGGCTGGCAGACGTGTTCAGGTTCGAGTCCGGGTCGAGGACCAGGCGCGAGACATCGTAGCCGTAGATCGGGTGGGCTAGGCTGATGCCGGGGCCGTCCTTCCGGTTGAAGCCCCATTGGTAATCCCGCGTGCGGTCGCGATAGTCGAGGCCTGAGAGGATCGTGTGTTCGACGGGTCCGGTGGCGAGCTTCAGCTCGACCTGGTTGTCGTTGGTCAGGGTGCCCCAGGCTTCGGTGCCGCCCGATGCGCTCCGGCTGATGAGCGTCTTGGCGCCGGTTGCCGGATCGAGACTGGTGCGCCCCCAGGTGAGGGTCCGCTGCTCGTAATCGACCCAGGCGTAGCGCAGCTTCTGACGCAACGTGAGGGCGTCGCCAATCCTGTGCTCGAACTCGTAGCCGATCCAGGCCTGCGTGCGCTCCGCCTTCTCGAAGTTTGGGTCGGAGACGAAGAAGTCTCGCCGCACGTAGCCGTAGTCTTTGATTGGCCGAATCGTCCCATCGGCATCGAGGAAGTTGCGGTAGCCGAAATTCGGTTCCCACTGGTAGCCGGACAGGATGGTCAGCGTCGTGTCCGGGCTGGGCGCCCAGCTGAGCGAGGGGGCGACCGCGATGCCCTGTTGGCCGGTGAAGTCTTCCTGCAGATGCGTGGTCAGCCCGGTGCCGACGAGGCGGAAGGCCAGGGAGTCGGTGCCCGCAACCCGGTCCGCGATGTCGAACGATCCTTGCAGGAACGCCCGGTTGCCGATGGCGAGCCAGGTCTCGCGCAGCGGCCCCGAGAACAGCGGCTTCTTGCTCACCATGTTGATGATGCCGCCGGGATTGACCTGGCCGTAGAGCACCGAGGCCGGGCCGGAGAGCAACTCCACCCGCTCGAGCAGGTACGGGTCGATCTTGGTGTAGTCGTCGCCGCCCCCGATAAGCATGCCGTCGAGGTAGCGCGGCACGTAGAAGAAGCCGCGCACGAAGATCTCGTCGCGCACGTTGGAGGCGCCGCGATAATCGGCGATCACCCCGGGCGTGTAGCGGAGCGCCTCGGCGACCGATTGGACCTTCTGGTCGTCCATCTGCTGCCGGCCCACCACCGTGATGGATTGCGGCGTCTCGGCGATGGCCGCATCGGTCTTGGTGCCGGAGAGGGAGTGCCGGGCCACGTAGCCCCGCACCGGCCCGTCGCCGCGCTCGCCGCGGCCTTCCACCGACAGGGTGTCCAACGCGACGGCATCCACGGGCGCTGGAGCGCCGACACCTTGGGCGAGTGCGGCGCTCAGGGCGATGGTGCTCGCCGCGCCGGTCAGAAGCATCGAGACGGCCAGACGCAGGGACGTTCCGGAACAGATGTGAGACCGCATGGACGAGACCTTGGCAACACGCCGCGCATGATCCGTCGCGCGAGAACACGTGATGCTGTGCGCCCCGTATAGGCCCTACCATTTCGAAGCTCTACGAAGGTTGTTCTTGCCGCAGCGGCGAATTTCTTTGTAGGAACGGCGTGCCTTGCGTGGGCGATGGTGTTTTAGATTGTATCTGTTCTAGAGTATGCGGCACATGAATGTTTCGCCTCAAATGTCCGTCAGCGTGACCGGCGGGCAGTCCGACCGCATCCAAAATTCGACCGTCAGCGAGATCTGTCCCAGCCTGACAGTGACGGTCTTATTTAAGGGATCGCATCGAATGATCATCGATGGGCGGCCGTTAGACTTCTATTCAGGCGATGAATTTGGCGAGGCGACGGTATACTTGCTCAACACCGCGCGGGCGTCGCGCCTGCACTATGGTCCCGGCGACGAGGCACCCGTCCGATCCGTGACGATCGCGGCGCCCCATGCCTGGCTGGACGGTCTGATGCGCAACGCCACCGAGACCGATCCGGTCTTCAGGAATTTTCTGTCCACGCATCTCGCGCAGCTGTCCTTTCCGGCGAGCCGACAGATCCACCATTTGGCGGACCAGATTGTTGATCCGCCGCCGACCCTGGGCGGCGAGGTGCGAGCCCTTCATTGCAAGGCGCGGGCCCTCGACATCCTGTGCCAAGCCTGTGCGGCCATGAGAGAGCACACGGGAGCGCGCCCGCGCTTGCACCCGCAACTCGCCAGCCGCCGCCGTAGCGAGCGGGTGCGGGACTACGTGCTGGCCAATCTCGGCGCGAATCTCACCATCGAGACGATTGCCGCGGAGACCGGGGCGAGCGTCTCCTCCGTTCAACGGCACTTCAAGGAACATTTCCGGATGACGGTGTTCGAGTTCATCCGCAGCGAGCGGCTCGCTCGGGCCTGCGCGGCGCTGGAGCGGGACGGCGTCACCATCGCCCAGGCGGCCTACGCGGCGGGCTACGCGGATCCGTCGAACTTCACGGTGGCGTTCAAGCGGGCCTACGGCGTCCTGCCCAAGCACAAGCGGCGGTGACGCGGCCCGCTCATCCCCTGAGCGTGGCGCCGCCATCGACATAGAGGTCGGCCATGGTGATGTGGCCGGCCCGATCGGAGGCGAGGAACAGCACCGCGTCGGCCACATCCTCCGGCGTCGCGAGTTTGCCGAGGGGGATGCTGGCCTTGAAGGTCTCGGGCGTCCCGGCGATGACCTGATCGTCCCCCTTTGAAGTGGTCCGCCCTGAAGTATGGCTTTTGAGCCGACAGAGGACGGAATCGATGGCCCAACGACCCAAGCCCGAGGAGATCGTGAGCAAGCTGCGTCAGGTCGACGTGCTGGTCTCACAAGGACAGAGCGTCGCCGCTTCGAT
>NZ_JAKSYJ010000129.1 GCF_022829365.1 Methylobacterium sp. J-077
CTAGAGCCGTGCTTTTTCAGGTTGACTAATAGGCATCGTATCCAGCAGCGGTGAGGTAGTTTCGGCACTCATCCGGTCGGACGGCGGCGAACGCGTCCTCGATGACGATGGTGAGGTCGGCGGCGGTCCGTGCTGCAGCCGTCCGGAGCAGGGCTTTGATCTTGGCAAAGACCTGCTCGATCGGATTGAAGTCGGGACTGTAGGGCGGGAGGTAGAGAACCCGTGCGCCGACCGCCTCGATGGCCTCGCGCACCCCGGCGACCTTGTGGGCGTTCAGATTGTCGAGGATGACAGTGTCACCGGGCCTCAGCACCGGAGCCAGGGTGTCGGTGACGTAGGCCCGGAAGCGCATACCATTCGTGGCTCCATCGAAGACGGTCCTGGCGATCAGTGGCGTGGCGCGCAGTGCGGCGGTGATGGGGGTGGTCTTGTAGTGCCCGTGAGGCACGGCGATCCGGCAGCGCTGACCGCACGGAGCACGACCATAGCGGCGGACCATTTTCGTCGTGGCGGCCGTCTCGTCGAGGAAAACCAAGCGATCCGGATCCAGATCGGGTTGCCCATCGAACCAGTCCTCGCGCGCGGCCCTCACATCCGACCGCTCCTGCTCGGCCGCGTAGACAGCCCCTTTTTACGGGTGATCCCATGCCGGGCGAAGAAGCGTGACAGGCTGCTTGTGCTCGCCCGGACGCCGCGTTCCGAGAGCCTGTCGCGCAGTTCCCGCAAGAAGGAGAGCGGGTGTTCTTCGTTGAACCGAAGGATCAGGGCCGCCTGCGCTTCCAGACGCTGCGAGTTGCGGTCGCCGCCCATGGGCTTGGGCGCGATCTGCCCGTCCTGCCGGAAGCGCTCGTGCCAACGGACCGCGCTGGCCGCCCCGACCCCGAAGCGTTTGGCCGCCTGGCGCCGCGATGCACCCGCTTCAATCGCGGCGACCACACGCGCGCGCAGATGCACCGACAGGGCTGAAGGCCTGGCGATCCTCCCTCGTAAGCCCAGCCAGTGAATCACACGCCAGCCCGATCGCCTACCCCAAGCGATTCAACCCGCCAGGGCACGGCTCTAG
>NZ_JAKSYJ010000131.1 GCF_022829365.1 Methylobacterium sp. J-077
AACTCGTCACCCGCCACCTCGCCGTCAGCCACGATGACGTTGGCTGCGGCCGAGATCCCAGCCTGCATCAGCGCTTCGTCGCCGGCATAGGCCGTGACGGTCCGACCGAAGCGGGTCAGCAGATCCTTGAGGGCGTTCATCGCAATCCAATCGTTTTTCAGACAGCAGCCCTACAGCAGCGCAAGCGACATGCTACGAGGCCTGACTGGGCTTGCTTCTCTAGCAGGGCCCGCGTTTGGCAGCTTCGAATGACCCGGCTGGCAGAACTACAGAACGACCCCGCGTTCCGACAGGCGGTATTGGCCGCGCAGGGGGCTTCCAGCACCCTCAGCGGACGAGAGGTGACTGAGGCAGAAGCTCAGTTCCTTGTAGGCATCGCGCTGGCCACCTTCGCGAATGCCGGTGGCCTGAGCGAGCCGAGCGTCAGTCATCTCGCGCGCTTCTCTAGCAAGCTAGGGGCGAGCGAGACTGTCGATAGCCTGACTCAGCACTGAGCATCGAGAGGCACCCCGCGGCTCGCGTCCGCGGGGCAGTCGATAATTATTTACCGCTGGGAGCTGCGCCGCTGCCGGTGGTGCCGTTGCCCGAGCCGCTGCTGGCAGGGGCACCGGGGGTATCGACGCGCGGACCACCGCTGGTGCCAGGCGCCATGCCAGTCCCCATCGAGCTGGATCCAGTCTCCATGGACTTCTCGGAGCTGCTCTTTACGCTGCCAGGATTGTTCATATTGCCCTCAGCGCTTCCCCCTCCAGCCGGCGTCTGGGCAAGGGCGGCCCCGGTAACCGCAACTGCGAGCGCTGCAGCAAGGGCAAGTGTCTTCATCGACATGGCGTTCTACTCCGGACGGATCGGTTCGATCGGTCTTGGGCTGAACGTCATCGTGATCGATATCGTTCAAGCTTTCGTCGTGGATCACCGCACTCGGCATCATTTTGCTTGCCGCCGGTGCTCGGTTCAGCTACGCGGCGGCCCCAGACAGAAAAAAGGCCACCCCCGAAGGAGCGGCCCGAAGTCTAGGGAGGAAACGCCCAAGAAGGGCAGCGGGATCGCGACGCCATCGCCATCCCGCAGTGCAAAGCTAGGCCATCGCACTGCAGCAGGCAACAACCGAATGGTTGAACCGCTCTGCGTAGTTGGTGCCCCTAAGGCGTAGCCCAGGCTCCCACTGCATAGCTGACGGTCCTTAAACCTGGTGATGCGCTTCGATCGTCCGCACGCGCGTCCCGACCAGGCGAACCGTTTTCCGTAGCTGTTCTTCGGTGACACCCAGGCGGGCGGCGAGCGCGGCACGCGCAGCGCGGTCATTGATGTCGATATGGGTGCGGGGAGATGACTGGAGCTGCGCCGTATCCATAGCTGTGTGGTCACGCCCGACGGCGTGCCTCTGCTGATGTGGTGGAACTGAGCGCTCAACCCCGATCAAGCAGCGTAGTTGCCCGCCTCCCCGGTCCTGCGACGAATATCAACAGATATCGCGACGGCACCTCGTGATTGAAGGCCCAGGCCCTGGGCCGGCGCTTGCGGTGTCCAGTTCCCCCGCCGCACCGACCCTGACGCAACTGACCAGCTGAGGCTTCACGGAGGGGCAAGGAACTGGTCTGCGTGTGCCTGTTGTAGGGGATCTCTCACAACGCTCGCCGCAGCAGGCGGACCAGCTTGGAGCTACAGGGTGCCCAGCCGGCCTTCAGGTCTGCCCATGCTTGCACTTGTTCCGGAAGGCCTTGCGCGCCTTGCCATGCAAACCCTGCTTATCGGCTTCTGCCGAGCATTCTTTCGACTTAGCCGTGCGGTCCGCCTTGGGTGCATCGGACTTCATCGCCGGTGCGGACGCAGCTGCGCCGGGCACCATGCCAGGTGTGTTCGTCGTCCCTTGCGCATTGGCAGAAGCGACGAGGAAAAGGCTGCTCGCGACCAACGAAACGGCGAGGGTGAGCTTCATGATCGAATGCTCCTATAAGCCGCCTGAAACAGCTTCACGACAACCTGCGTTCCGCCACACACGGATCAGTGATTTGTCACTTGATCCATACTATCGCGCTCGACGGGCGCTCGGCTTCGGCCCCCCAGAGGTTGCGCTTGGCGCGAGTCTTACTCGCAACCGCGAGATCGCCGCCGCGGTCGCGGATCACAACCCAAGCGCGAAAATCGTCTGAACCATCCACGTTAAGCGCTATTAACCCAGATCAAGAGCGGTTTGAGGGCTGCTCACTTTCCCATCAGTTTCAGACCCGTGTTCAGCATGCGAACCGTTGACCCGTACATGCCCTCCCTCGGCTCGTCGCAGGATCCAGTATTGCACGGTGTAGCCACCGGATTGGCGGACCTGTTTCCCCCAGTCGACCATCCTGTAGGCTTCACGGATGGATCTCAGGGCACTGCCGACGTCGTCACTGAGCCAACCCAGACATCAGAGGATACCTCAGACGGCGGGAGGTGACTGGACCGGTGAATACCGGTTCCCATCAGCGCTCGTGAGCTTGATGGCACAACTCCCGCCTCTACACCCGGGGCGGGCCTTTGCCGGTCAGTGTCGCCGATGATCTAGGGCCATGGGCCGGCGCTTGCAGTCTCCAGTCCCGCCGCCGCACCGACCCTCACGCGACTGCCCGGCCAAGGCTTCACGGGCGACCTGCGGGGACTGGCCCGGAGAGCGCTTGTCGTCATGTGCTTGCCCGCCGCACGCCTTGCAGTGTCGCGAACGCCTCGGGCGCACTGACGGGAAGAGGTGGCGGTGTAGCAGATCCTGTGATGACCACCACGGAGGTAAGTGGCCTCAGGCGGCCTTCTCCAAGACCCGCTCCATCTGAACGTCGGCGAGGTAGTTCATCAGGCGACCGGCCATATCGGAAGTGGCACCCGCGACCCAGACCGGAACGGGCAACTCGGCTTGCGCTACGGCGGCGATGACGGACTCAGCCTTCAGTGCGGCCTCACGGGGCGTGGCGGCGACGAGGAACCGGACCCCCTGCTGAGTTTCGATCAGAATCGCGATGCTCGTCATGACGCCCTCAACGAGGCGGCCGCGAGAACCGTTTCGTCGTCAACCCTGCTTTCTCGTCCGCCCTGCCGAACGCCTGCAGACCCTCACCGCATAGCTCGGCCCGCCCTACCATCCGCGCGGATTCTCGCCCTACCTGATCGGTCAAGGTCGCCAGCCGCTTGTCGGCAGCTCTTCTTCGGTTCCGTTTTCCCCGATTCTGACAGGACTAGAACTTCAGTAGGCGTGCGGTTCGCGGATTTGCACCCTCCCGCCTGTGCCGGTGAGGCGGAGGCGGACGATCCAAGTCTGGATAGTGGGTCTCGGGTTCGCGCCAGCCGTAGCCAAGCCGTCCACTCGGGCGAGACGATGCGGACGATGTTGGTGTCGTTGCGGAAGCCGGTGATCTGGCGCTCCTCGACGGTGAGCAGCCCGAGCTTGCGGGCTTCACGGATGGCGTTGCGGACCGTGGTCTCGGCCACGCCCGTGACGGCTGCGAGGTTCGGCACCGACAGCCGGCAGTCCTTCCGGCGCACCACCTCGGCCGCCACGAGGGCGAGGACAGCCTGCTCGGCCAGCGTAAACCGGGCTGCTAGCCCCGGTGGAAGCCGCCCCGAGGCGGCCCAGCGGCGACGGCGCTCCATCGAGGCATCCGTGCGCGGGCGGGAGCCGACGGTCCTCCTGGGCGATCCTACACGAGGCTGGGAAATGCCGGGATCCTCGGCATTTGCGGTCCCCGGATCGGGGGAGCGCAAAACCTGTGTGACCCCTAGGGTATCGCTCCGCCGTGGGGCGGACAGGGTCCGCGCCTCGATCAGGCCGGACAGGGCCTCAGCCTCGGCCTCCGTGACCTTCCCGTCTCCGTAGGCGCGCCACAGCAGCGCCGTCACGGACGGCAGTGTGATTCGGCTCGCGGCCTCGATGGCGCGCCTCAACTCGTCGGCAAACATGGTCCTCGGCCCCGTGAAAGGGCCGCAACAGGTCGTTCCGGGCCGCCGCAGAGGCGTCCGGTCCACAAGGCAAAGCCTCATCGTCGCGGGAATTGGCGTTCCCGCTTGACGCCTGGGGGCGTCTCGTGGCTTGTGGGGATTGGAAACCGGCCCCCACAGGCCACTTAGATTTTCGACGGGCTCCTCGTTTGGCGACGGGGGGCCCGTTGGCTTTTCAGGGGTCGACTTGCGGCGGCTGTGTCTCCTGATGGTTCCGGCGACTCGCACAGAGCACGCGCCAGCCGGACATGGCATGTCGGCCGGACGGCACGGTTAAGTCAACGTTGAGGAGCCGCAGTGACCGAGCTTGAGAGGGTTGAGCGCGAGATCGCCACCTGCAAGAGAGCGTCCGGTCCTCGTTGCGCGCACTTGAAGACCCAGACCTGTCCGCGGAAGGGGCACGGCGCGAACGAGCGAGCATCGAGCTCTACCGGCGGCATCTCAGCGACCTGCTCGCAAAACGCGACGACCTGCAGGCTCTGATGGGCGAATGAGTGTGGCTGTCCTGAACCAGCCGGCGAGGCGCAACGCTTCGTTGACCGCTTAGATGTAGGTTTTCTTCAGCGACCGGGCTCAGCGCCCGAACACTGGCAGAGCAGCACGGTCCACGCCCCCGGACGTCGTGCAGCCCCACCAGCATCGTCGCGT
>NZ_JAKSYJ010000074.1 GCF_022829365.1 Methylobacterium sp. J-077
CCTGCTGGGCGCTGTCCTCGAACTGCGCGAGGTCGAGGGAGGCGGCGTGGGCCATCAACCGCAGGGAGGCGGCGTTGGCGTAGAGGTCGCCGATCAGGGTCTCGGTGAGGTTCGCCAGCCGGCCGGTGAGGTCGGAGAGGAGCGCCAGCCCGAGCTCGGCCGCCACCAGCAGGGCGATCCGCGCCCGACCGGGATCGGCGAGCCAGTCCGAAAGTCCCGCCGCCGGCACCGGGCGGGCATGCTCGGCGACGATGCCGTCGAGGATCAGCTTGGCGAGGTAGAGCGACAGGATCGGCAGGCACGCCGCCACGAGGCGCAACGCGAGGCTCGCGGCGAGCAGGCGCGGGCTGGCCGCCGCGATCTCGCGGAACAGGGCCGGCAGGTAGCGCAGCGCCCCGAGGCGCTCGCTGAGGCGGGCGATCCGAACGCTCACCGGCGGCCCGTCCGGGCGGATCCCCTATTGACGGCATGGGCTGTACGGCCCGGGATCCCGGTGTTCGATTGGCCGGCAGGTCGAGAGAGCATTATCTGAGGCCTGACAATTAATTTCATCGTCGAGTGACGCGTGCTGAGCGGCCCTGCAATCCTGCGTATTTCCGTTCTCCTGATCCTGGCCGGCATCCTGGCGGCTCTGGTGCAGTTCCTGCTGCCGAGCTCGAGCCCGGCGCCGGATCCCGCCCCGGTCGCCGAGGCGCCCGCCGCGAGCACCCCGGCCGAGCCGGCCGCACCCCCGCCGGTTTCGGAACCGGCCCCCCAGCCCGCCGCTCCACCACCGTCACCCGCCGCGCCGCGTCCCCTGCAGCAGATGCCGTCCGACGCCCTCGCCGTTCCGTCCGAGCCTGCGCCGGCTCAGCAGCAGGGCGAGGCCGAGATCGACCGGGCCGAGGATTCCGCCGGCCCCCGGGCCATCGCCATCCTCGACCTCAACACCGCCTCGGCGGCCGACCTCAACAAGCTCCGGGGCGGCGGCGCGATCGGCCGGGCGATCGTCGCCAAGCGTCCGTACACCTCGGTGGAGCAGCTCCTGTCGAAGCGCGTCCTCAGCCGGGCCGTGTACGACAAGATCAAGGATCAGGTGACGGTGCGGTGAGGCGCGTCCGCGAAGTCTCGGCTTCGCAGCGCTCGCAATGGCGGTGAAGCTGCGGCCCTCCCAAACCCTCGCCTCATCCTGAGGTGCCGCGCAGCGGCCTCGATGGAGGGCTCCTTCGATGGCTTCGCTTCGCGGCGCCACCCCAGGATGAGGTCGTGGATGGGATAGGTCCCAGTCCAAAAAGCTTCAGAGCTTCGTCCCGAAGATCTCCGCCACCTGCGGGATGTCCTTGTCGCCGCGGCCCGACATGTTGAGCACCATCAGGTGCTCGGCCGGGCGCTGGGGGGCGATGTCCAGCACCCGGGCCAGGGCGTGGGCCGGCTCCAGGGCGGGGATGATCCCCTCCAGCATCGAGCAGAGCTTGAACGCCTCCAGGGTCTCGGAATCGGTCGCCGAGAGGTATTGGACCCGGCCCATCTCGTGCAGCCAGGCGTGCTCGGGGCCGATGCCGGGATAGTCGAGGCCGGCCGAGATCGAGTGCGCGTCGGAGATCTGGCCGTCCGCGTCCATCAGCAGGTAGGTGCGGTTGCCGTGCAGCACGCCCGGCTTGCCGCCGGTGAGCGAGGCGGCGTGCAGGCCGGACTCGACCCCGTGGCCGGCGGCCTCGACCCCGAAGATCTCGACCTCGCGGTCGTCCAGGAACGGGTGGAACAGCCCCATGGCGTTGGAGCCGCCGCCGATGCAGGCGATCAGCGAATCCGGGATGCGGCCCTCCTGGGCGAGCATCTGATCCCGGGTCTCGCGGCCGATCACCGACTGGAAGTCGCGGACCATGGCCGGGTACGGGTGCGGGCCGGCCACGGTGCCGATGCAGTAGAACGTGTCGGCGACGTTGGTGACCCAGTCGCGCAGGGCCTCGTTCATCGCGTCCTTGAGGGTCTTGGTGCCGGATTCCACCGGGATCACCTCGGCGCCGAGCATCTTCATCCGGAAGACGTTGGGCGCCTGCCGGGCGACGTCGACCGCGCCCATGTAGACCACGCATTTCAGGCCGAACCGCGCGCACAGCGTCGCGGTGGCGACGCCGTGCTGGCCGGCGCCGGTCTCGGCGATGATCCGCGGCTTGCCCATGCGGCGGGCCAGCAGGATCTGGCCCAGCACGTTGTTCACCTTGTGGGAGCCGGTATGGTTCAGCTCCTCGCGCTTGAAATAGACCTTGGCGCCCTGCCCCGCCGGCGCCTGGGCGCGCAGGTGCTCGGTGAGCCGCTCGGCGTAGTAGAGCGGGCTCGGCCGGCCGATATAGTGGGTGCCGTAGCTCGCCATGTCGGCCGCGAAGGCGGGATCGATCTTCGCCGCCTCGTAGGCCGCCTCCAGCTCGAGGATCAGCGGCATCAGCGTCTCGGCGACGAACCGGCCGCCGAAGATACCGAAGCGGCCGCGCTCGTCGGGGCCGGTGCGGAAGGAGTTCGGTTCGGGGGCGATGGTCACGGGACGAGTCCTGCGCGCAGAGGTCGATCTGTTGCCGGGTGCGTAGACCCATGCGGGCGCCGCCGCAATGCGGCGTCCCGCCCGCGAGGGCTTCGGAAACGGACCGGGCTGTCCCGAATCGATCCCGCGGCGCGGCGATCCTACAGGATGGCGTCGATGCCCTTCCGGTTGGCGAGGGCGAGCAGCTTCAGCGACGGGCCGCCGGGTTTCTTCTCGCCCCGCTCCCATTTGCTGACGAGCGACGTGGTCACGTTGAGGGCCATGGCGAAGATCGCCTGGCTCATCTGCGCGGTCTCGCGGATGGCGCGGATCGCCTCCGGCTTGAGGTCCTCGACCGGCGTCAGGCACGACACGTCGAACCGGCGCATCGTCGCCTTGTCGATCGCCCCGGCGGCGTGGAGATCCTGGGCGATCCGGTGCGCCGACCGGAGCGCGTCACTGCGATAGGTTGTCTTCGGTTCGGTCATCATTGATCCGTCTCCAGCTCTGCGCGGCGGCGACCCGTTCCAGCGCCTCGTTGCTGAGACTGGCCAGGGTCGCCGCGAGGTCGCGGAACACCTGCGTCTCGGTCTTGGTCAGGTTCGCCTTGGCATTCTTGGCGAAAAGGTGCAGGAAGATCGCGATCGTCCCCCGCTTGTAGACGATGATGCTGCGGAAGCCGCCGGAGCGGCCCTGTCCGGCGCGCGGGATGCGCTGCTTGATCAGCGCCAGCCCGAGGCGCGCATCGATCAGGTCGCGTTCGGCCCGGGCGACTGCCTCGCGCAGATCGTCGTCGGTCACCTTCTGCTTCGCGGCCTGTTTCGCGAAGTCGAGCGGCAGGAAGATGCGCATACGATGGCCTCGCGGGGCGCAGCCCGCTCCAGCATGTGCTCATGTCCTGCTCCCATCGGCTTGTGTCTGCCTGTCCTGCTGCGTGCTCCGATCGGCCCCCCGGTCTGATCGGAAAAGTATGGTACTTTGTGACATGGTTCAAGGTATAGACTCGGGCGGATCTCGGTCGGCGGCACCGGGTGGATGCGGGCAGTTGGGGCCAGGGCCGGCGTAACTGGAGCGCGACCGGTGGCGAACGACCCGGTGCAATCAAGCGGCGCGCGTCTCGCAGGGCGCGTCTTGCAAGAGGACAATCATGACTCTTCGCGTCACGCTTCGCCCGGTTCTGGGCGCCGCTATCGGGCTCGGGCTCGCCGGGGCGCTGCTGCTGCCGCGCCTGGCCGCCTTCGCCGAGGAGGCACCGCGGCGCCTGCCCGAGGCCGCGACCGTTTCGAGCGAGGCGCCCGGCCAGCGGGTCGCCGTGTTCGCGGGCGGCTGCTTCTGGGGCGTGCAGGGGGTGTTCCAGCACGTGCGCGGGGTGAGCCAGGCGGTCTCGGGCTATGCCGGGGGCACCCGCGCCGACGCGGATTACCGGACGGTGAGCGGCGGCGGCACCGCCCACGCCGAGGCGGTCGCGGTCACCTACGATCCGGCTTTGATCCGCTACGACGAGCTGTTGCGGATCTTCTTCTCGGTGGCCCTCGACCCGACCCAGGTCGACCGCCAGGGCCCCGATAGCGGGCGGCAATACCGCTCGGCGCTGTTTCCGCAGGACGCCGAGCAGGCGCGGATCGCCAGGGCCTACATCGCCCAACTCGACGCGGCCAAGGCCTATGGCCGGCCCATCGCCACCCGGATCGAGCCGGGGGCCGCGTTCTATCCGGCGGAGACCTACCACCAGGATTTCATGGCCCAGCATCCGGGCCACCCCTACATCGCCGTCAACGACGCGCCGAAGCTCGACGCGCTGAAGCAGCTGTTTCCGGAGCGGACGGCGCCGGAGCCGGTGCTGGTGAACCGGCCGCCGGCGTAATCCCGACCTACGCCTCCGGCGGCCGGGGCCGGCCGAAATCCGGGGCGGCGGTCTCCTGGCCTTGGGCCACGATGCTGCGCCGGATCGCCCGGGTGCGGGTGAACATCGCGTGGAGCGCATCGCCGTCGCCCCAGCGGACTGCCTTGGCCAGCGCCGAGAGGTCCTCGTTGAACCGGCCGAGCATCTCCAGCACCGCCTCGCGGTTGTTGAGGAAGATGTCGCGCCACATGGTCGGGTCGGAGGCGGCGATGCGGGTGAAATCGCGGAATCCGCTGGCCGAGAACTTGATCACCTCGGACTGGGTGGCCGATTCGAGATCCGCGGCGGTGCCGACGATGTTGTAGGCGATCAGGTGCGGCAGGTGGCTGGTGATCGCCAGCACGTGGTCGTGGTGCTCGGCGCTCATGGTCTCGACATTGGCGCCCATGCCCGCCCACAGGGCGCGCACCCGCTCCACCGCCGCGGGGTCGGTGCCCTCCGGCGGCGTCAGGATGCACCAGCGGTTGGTGAACAGGGTCGCGAAGCCGGCATCCGGCCCCGAGAACTCGGTGCCGGCGATCGGGTGGCCGGGCACCAGCGCGACGCCTTCCGGCAGGTGCGGCTGGATCGCCGCCACCACGGCGCCCTTGACCGAGCCGACATCCGAGACGATCGCCCCGGGCTTCAGGTACGGCGCCAGCTCGGCCGCCGCCGCCCCGATGGCGCCGACCGGCACGCACAGGATCACCAGATCGGCATCCGCGGCGCCCGCCTGCGGGTCGCCGGTAACGACGTCCGCGATGCCGAGCTCGGCGACCCGGGCGCGCACGGCCGCGTCCCGGTCCAGGGCGACGATCGTGCCGGCGAGGGTGTAGCGGCGCGCGGCCCGGGCGATCGAGGAGCCGATCAGCCCGAGCCCGACGATGGTGAGGCGCCCGAGGGGCGGGGTCTGGGCCTCAGGCATGTGCGGTTCAGGCATGCGCGCCCCGCACGAAGTCGGCGAGCGCCGCCAGGAAGGCCTCGTTGGCCTCGGTGCCCGCCACCGTCACCCGCAGGGCGTGGGGCAGTCCGTAGGCGGCGACCCGGCGGGTGATCAGCCCGCGCTCGGTGAGGAACGCGTCGGCGTCGGCGGCCGAGCGGCCAGGCTGGTCGGGGAAGTGGATCAGCACGAAGTTGGCCACGCTCGGCGTCACCGTCAGCCCGAGCGCCCGAGCGCCGTCGGTGAGCTTCGGCAGCCATTCGGCGTTGTGGGCGGCGGCCGCCGCCATGTGGGCCTCGTCGGCGATGGCCGCCGCGCCCGCCGCGATCGCCGGGCCAGAGACGTTGAACGGCCCGCGGATGCGGTTGACCGAGTCCGCCACATGGGCCGGCGCCAGCATCCAGCCGATCCGCAATGCGGCGAGGCCGTGGATCTTCGAGAAGGTCCGGGTCATCACGACGTTCTCGGATTCGAGCGCGAGCTCGAGCCCGGCCGAGTAGTCGTTCGCCCGCACGTACTCGGCATAGGCGCCGTCGATCACCAGCAGCACGTTGGGCGGCAGGGCGGCGTGCAGGCGGCGGATCTCGTCGAACGGCAGGTAGGTGCCGGTCGGGTTGCTCGGATTGGTGACGTAGACGATCCGCGTCCGCTCGGTGACCCGGGCCAGGATCGCGTCGACGTCGGTGGTGAAGTCGCGCTCGGGCGCCACCACGGGCGTCGCGCCCGAGGCCAGGATCGCGATCCGGTAGACCAGGAATCCGTGCTCGGAATAGATGCCCTCGGTGCCGGGGCCCCCATACGCGTAGGCCAGCAGGGAGAGGAGCTCGTCCGAGCCCGCGCCGCAGACGATCCGCTCGGGATCGAGCCCGTAGCGCTTGGCGATGGCAGCGCGCAGGACCGTGGCGCGGCCGTCCGGGTAGGTCTCCAGCTTGGCGGTGGCCTCGTGGAGCGCCGCCAGAGCCGCCGGGCTCGGGCCGAGCGGCGTCTCGTTGGACGAGAGCTTGTGGACCTTGCCGCCGCCGGGCCGCCCGCTCTTGCCGGGCACGTAGGTGTCGATCGCCAGGACTCCAGGGCGCGGTTCCGGGCGGACGGGTTTGGGGGCGGACATGGCAGGGCGACTCGGATGCGCGTGCAGGTCTTTTTTGCGTTCCGCGTCCGTCTACAGCATTTCCTCCGCGGGTGAAGCCGGGCGGCTCGAGCTGCGCCCTGCGGTTAAGGTCGTCCCGGGGGTGGACACGCCCTGGTTGGTGGGCGGGGCCTCGCTATGTCTCCCGGGATCCCGCTTGCCACAAGGACCGATCCCATGCCCCTCACACGCTACCTGGACGGAGGCGCGCATATCCTGCCCGCCGACGACAGCCTGATCCGGTTCGCGATGACCAACGGCGAGCGGGTGATCGGGATCGACGTGCCGATCCCGGTGCTGCGCCAGCATTTCGGCGGCGGCGCCGACCTCGCCCCCCTCGACCTGTTCGCGCAGAACCAGGCGGCGATCGAGGCCGCCGCCAGCGCCGCCTACGACACGACCGAGACCCCGAACGACCTTCTCGACATGGGCCCGGAGGATTTTGCGGGGCAGCCCGCCGCGGCCAGGCTCTGAGCACGACCGTCCGGGAGCCCGCGCCGCGGCAAAGCGGTAACGCGCAAATGCCGCGGGGCACTCGCCACGTTTCGGCCTGTTGATCTCGGAGAAGGGGCCGCGTCCCGCGTTCCCCTGGACGGATCGACATGCCCGGTGACCTGATCCCCTGCAGCCTGTTCCTGATCGGGATCCTCACCTCGGTGGCCGCCGATTGCCGGCTGCGCAAGGCGGATGCCACATCCTGGTCGAACGGCTGCATCACCGCCTTCGGGGCCGCCATGGTGTTTTTCGCCTGCGCGGTCGCGATCCGCTGAGGGTTCGCCCGGAAGCCGCAACCCGCGTTCATGCGGATCACCGGAGGAACCGGCAGGCCCCCCGCGCACTTCCCCAGCCGTGATCCTGGGCCGCTTCGCGCGGCCGGCTCGGTGAGGTTCCCATGATGTCGATCCAGGCGATCGTCGGCTGCGCGCTCGTCCTGACCGGGCTCTGCGTCGAGAACGTCGCGAGCCGGAGCTGGCGCGGCGGCGTCGGGGCCGACCGGCTCGACGCCCGTGCGGCTCTCGCCTTGGGGCTTCCGGCCCTCGGGCTGGCGCTGATGGCGGCGCCGCTGGCCTGATCGGCGGCGACCCGTCACGCCCGACCCGCCGGGCGCGTTGACGCTCACGCCCCGGCGCATTACCTCCCGGTCTCGCTGGCCGCATCGGGCGAGTGCGGCGCGTCACGCGAGACCGCACTTCCCTGCCGCGGACCGGGATCGCCGACACACGGTCGTCAAGTCCCGCATGGATACCCAACCGGACACCGCGCTGCGGCCGGACCCGATCGACGAGACGGCCGGGCGCCTGTCGGAGCCCTCGCAGGCGCTCGACCCGAAGAGCCTGGTCATGCGCTTCGGCGCCGATACGCCGCTGCTGACCGATGCCGGCGTCGAGCTCGCGCCCTTCCAGATCGCCTACCAGACCGCCGGCACCCTCAACGCCGCGGGCACGAACGCGGTTCTGATCTGCCACGCGCTCACCGGCGACCAGTATTTCGCCCATACGCACCCGCTCACCGGCAAGCCCGGCTGGTGGGAGACCCTGGTCGGCCCCGGCAAGCCGGTGGACACCGACCGCTACTTCGTCGTCTGCTCGAACGTGATCGGGTCGTGCATGGGCTCCACCGGCCCGGCCTCGATCGATCCCGCCACGGGCTGTCCCTACGGGCTGAACTTCCCGCTGGTGACGATCCGCGACATGGTCCGCGCGCAGGCGATGCTGCTGGAGCGGCTCGGCGTGCGCGACCTGTTCCTGTGCATCGGCGGCTCGATGGGCGGGATGCAGGTGCTGCAATGGGCGGCCCTGTACCCGGAGCGGGTCTTCGCCGCGATGCCGATCGCCACCGGCCCGCGCCACTCGGCGCAGAACATCGCGTTCCACGAGGTCGGCCGGCAGGCGATCATGGCGGATCCCGCCTGGGCCGACGGGCGCTATCTCGAGGCCGGCACGCGTCCGTCCAAGGGGCTCGGCGTCGCCCGGATGGGCGCGCACATCACCTACCTGTCGGAGCCGGCGCTGCACCGGAAGTTCGGCCGGCGGTTCCAGGGCGGCTCGGCGCCGACCTTCTCGTTCAACGCCGATTTCCAGATCGAGAGCTACCTGCGCCACCAGGGCCTGAGCTTCGTCGAGCGGTTCGACGCCAACGCCTATCTCTACCTGACCCGGGCGATGGATTATTTCGACCTCGCCGAGGACCACGGCGGCGTGCTGGCCAAGGCGTTCCAGGGGATCAAGACCCGGTTCTGCGTGATCTCGTTCACCTCCGACTGGCTGTTCCCGACCTCCGAGTCGCGGGTGATCGTGCACGCGCTCAACGCCGCCGCCGCCCCGGTCGCCTTCGTCGAGGTCGAGACCGACAAGGGCCACGACGCCTTCCTGCTCGACGAGCCGGCGATGTTCTCGGCCGCCCGCGGCTTCATCGACGCCGCCGCCCGGGCCCGCGGCCTGTGAGCGGCTCGATGCTGTTCAAGGCCCCCTCGGGCAAGGCCGCCCCCGGCGCGCCGTGGCAGACCACCGACGCCCTGCCCCGCACCGCCGAGGGCGGCGGCGCCCGGGTCGACCACATCGTGGTCCTGGGCCTGGTGCCGCCGAGCGCCCGCGTCCTCGATATCGGCTGCGGCGACGGTTCCCTGCTGGCGCTGCTGCGCGACCGGCGGGGCATCGACGGCCGCGGCATCGAGCTGTCCCGCGACGGGGTCAATGCCTGCCTCGCCCGCGGCCTGTCGGTGATCCAGGGCGACGCGGACACCGACCTGGAGAACTACCCCGACGACGCCTTCGACGTGGTCGTGCTGTCCCAGACCATCCAGGCGACCCGCAACCCCCGGATCGTGCTGGAGCACCTGCTGCGCATCGGCCGGCAGGTAATCATCTCGTTCCCGAATTTCGGGCATTGGCGGGTCCGGTCCGAACTCGCCCTGCGCGGCCGGATGCCGATCACCGAGATCATGCCGGATGCCTGGTGGGAGACGCCCAACATCCACCATTGCACGATCCGCGACTTCGTCGGCCTGTGCCGGCTGATCGGCGCCCGGATCGAGACCGCCACGGCGCTGGATGCCAGCGGCCGGCCGATGCGCTTCTCCATGCCCTGGTGGGTGTGGAACCTGTTCGGCGCGCAAGGCGTGTTCTTGCTCCGGCGCGGGGCGGATTAAAGCGTTCGCCGCGACGGCCTTGAGGTTCACGCCTCCATCTCGATCGCAAAGCTCCCCGCTAGTGGCGACCCACGGTTCCGTCTTCGAGAGGCCCCCACCGTTGCTGGCGAGAGGGGGCAGGTCGCGGCCTGCAAGAGCGCATGCGCCCCGAAAACCTGCCTAGACGGTCGCCACGGAAGGAGGAGTCCGCGCTTCGAGGAAGACGAGGTGTGAACGTCGTAGCCGCGCCGGCTCGGGGATCCACTCCCGGCCGCCCGCCTCAGCGCCCTGGCATCGCGCCGCCCGCTTGCTCCGTCCAAGTCAATGCGGCCCGCAATCCGCCCATCTCCGAGCGCCCGAAGGCGAGCCGGGCGCCCGCGGCCTCGGCCACGTCCCGGGCGATGGCGATGCCGAAGCCGGTGCCCGGGCGGCTCTCGTCCCAGCGCTGGCCACGGCCGATGCCGGCGATCGCGGCCTCGCTCATGCCGGGGCCGTCATCCTCGACCGTGAGCCGGAGGCCGCCGGCCTCCTGCGTCCCGGCCACCCGGACCCGCCGGTGCGCCCATTTGCGGGCGTTATCGAGGAGGTTGCCCAGCACCTCCATCAGCTCGCCGTCCTCGCCCGGATAGGCGAGCCCGTCCGGCACGGCGATCGCCCAGACCAGGGAATCACCCTCCGGCAGCCGGCGCATGGTCGCGACCAGGCGCTCGGCCACCGGGGCGACCCGGCAGGTCCGCCGCCGCAGGTCCCCGGCCGCCGCGATCCGGGCCCGGGCCAGCGCGCGCTCGACCTGTCCGCCCATCGCCCGGGCCTGCTCGGCGATCTCCCCCGACAGGCCGGGATCGGCCGGCCCGGTCCGGCGCGCCAGGGCGTCGAGGACCGCGAGCGGCGTCTTGAGGCCGTGGGCCATGTCGGCGGCCGCGGCGCGGGCCCGGACCAGGGCGCGCTCCTGCGCGTCGAGCAGGCGGTTGAGATCGGCCACCAGCGGCCGGACCTCGTCGGGGAAATGCTCCGGCAGCCGGGTCCGGGTGCCGGCATGGACCGCGCCGAGATCCTGCTGCAGCACCCGGAACGGCGCCAGCGCCCGGTGCACGAACAGCCACAGGGCCAGCGTCAGCACCACGAACAGGGCCGCCAGCGCCGGGACCAGCAGGCGCAGGAACGTGGCGCGGCTCGCCGCCAGGCCGCGCCGGTCCTCGGCCACGATCACGCGCAAGCGGGTCTCGGCGCCGCGCGGGCCGATCTCCAGGGGGCGGACGACGGCGATCAGCCGGCCGCCATCCGGCCCGGCGGCCTCGACAGTGGCGGGGGTATCGCCGGCGGTCGGCCCGAGGTCGAGGCTTTTGTCCCAGAGGGAGCGCGAGCGCAGGACCTGGCTCCCCGCCTCCACCTGCCAGTACAGGCCGCCATAGGGCGTGGAAAAGCGCGCGTCCGGCGGCTCCCGGGAGATGGTCGGGCGCCCGTCCGGCGCGAGGTTGACCCGGCCGGCGATGAGCTTGGCGGTCCGGTCGAGCTCGTCGGCGGTGCGGGCGTCGAGCACTTGGTCGAGGATCACGGTGAGGCCGGCGCCGGCGAGCAGCAGGGCCAGCGCGATCAGCGCCGCCGCCGCCAGCCCCAGCCGCAGCCGCAGGGAGTCGCGCCTCACGGCGCCTCCGCGACGCGGTAGCCCTGGCCCCGGCGGGTCTCGATCACCCCCGGCCCGAGCTTGCGGCGCAGGCGGGTCAGGAGCGCTTCGAGGGCGTTGGCCTCGCGCTCGGTCCCGACCCCGTGGAGGTGGTCCAGCACCTCGCCCGCCGGCACGACCTGCCCCTGCCGGTGCAGCAGGAAGGCGAGCAACCGGTATTCGAGGGCGGTCAGTTCGGTCGGCCGGCCCGCGACGCTCACCGCCCGGGTGCGGGTGTCGAGTTCCACGTCCCCGGCCCGGAGCACCGGCGAGGCGTGGCCGGCGGTGCGCCGCAGGATCGCCCGCAGGCGCGCGACCAGCTCCTCCATGCGGAACGGCTTGACCAGGTAGTCGTCGGCGCCGGCATCGATGCCTTCGACCCGCTCGCGCCAGCCGTCCCGGGCGGTGAGGATCAGCACCGGCAGCACCACCTCGGCCGTCCGCAGCCGGCGCAGCACGCCGAGCCCGTCGAGGCGCGGCAGGCCGAGATCGAGCACCATGGCGTCATAGGGCTCGGTCTCGGCGCGGAACCACGCCGCCTCGCCATCCGCGACCACGTCGGCGACGTAGCCGGCCTGTTCGAGCCCGTGCTTCACGTCCGCGGCGATGCGCGGCTCGTCCTCGACCACTAGGACGCGCACGGCCGGCCCCCGCGCTCAATCATCGTCGTCCTCGTCCAGGATCTTGAGCGAGCCGGCATCGACCTTCACGGAGCGGCGCTTCCCGTCGGCGCCGAGGATGCGCAGCTTGTACCGCCACTGCCCGTCGTCGCGCTTGAGATCGACCGCCACCACGTCCCCCGGCACGGCCTCGCGGGCGGCGCGCAGGACCTCGTCGAGGGGGCGGATCTCGCCCTTCTCGAGGGCGCGGCGGGCGCGGTCGGCATCCTCGGAGGCGTGGGCGGCCGGCGCCAGGCCGGCGAGCGCCCCCCAGGCGAGCAGGAACGCGGCGGCGCGAAGGGACGGGGGCTGGCTCATGCGGGGGCGGGCTCGGTCATGACGGGGAGAGGTGGGGTGCGGGCGCCCGAAATCATCCCGCGACCGCACCGGCATGGCGCGGGCCGCCTGACGGGAGGCTGACAGGCGCCGTCAGGGTCGCGGGGCGCGGCTCCGTCAGAAGGGGGCCAGACCTCTTCCGGAGACGCGATCCCATGTCCCTGATCCTCGGTGCCCTCCTCGCCTGTGCCGCCGGCCTCGCCGGCACCCTGCTCTGCCCCGACGAATCCGCCCGCCGCTCGCGGATGCCGCTGTTGGCGGTTTTCCTGGCCGGCGGCCTCGCCTGGCACGCCCCAGCCCGGGCCGGCGAGGCCCTGCGCGGCCCGGCCCGGGTGCTCGACGGCGGGACCGTGATGGTCGGGGCAAGCCGCGTCAGCCTCTACGGCATCGCGGCGCCCGATGCCGACCAGACCTGCTCGGACGCGCAGGACCGGACCTACGCGTGCGGCCGGGCGGCGGCCCGGGCCCTGGCCGACCTTATCGGCACCGACGCCATCACCTGCGAGCCGCGCGCTGCCGAGGCCGGGGGCGCCGTGGTGGCGCTCTGCCGGGTCGGCGGCGAGGATCTCGGGGCCTGGATGGTGGCGCAGGGCCTCGCGGTGCCTGATCGCGTCGCCACGCCAACCTACGCGGCGGCGGCCGACCGGGCCTGGGGACGCCGGCTCGGCCTGTGGTCCGGGGTGTTCCAGGACCCGGCGGAGCGGCGCGGCCGGCGCGCCGACGCGGCGAGGCTCCGGGACGCCGGGTGACGGACGGCACCGCCGCCGACCATGAGACCGGCTCGGCATGGGCCGGCGCATGACACCGCGGATGGAACGTCGAGCCCGATTGCAGTGCAGTCCAGGGACGCTCTGGGTTCGGTAACATCTCTAAGAACATTGTAAAGTCAGCAAGATTGATTTTTTATACAATCCTGGGTACTGTAAAAATGGTACATTTATACTATTAACCGGTAAAGGGATCGTCCTTCATGAACGGCTCGGTCAAGCCGGGAGCCCAGACCCTTCAAACTCTTGCCGACATTCTCGGCATCTCGGTCGAACATTTCTATGACGGCGATCCGGCACCGGACGGCAACGCCGACTTTCAGGAATGCCTGCGGCTCTGGTCCTGCATCAGGACCAGCGAGGGTCGGGAACGCGCTCTGACCTGCCTCCGTGTCATTCTGGAGGAGGAGCCGCGGTGATGCGGGCGGGCTGGGGTTGACGATCGCAACCGCGACGCGGGCGCGGTTCCGGAGGGAGTCCGGCAGCCGAACCTCGGTGCATCCGCCGTCCCCCTCTGCCGAGGACGGGCGACCTGAGTGCCCCGGCACCCGCCGCGATGCGCCCGCCGCCATCCCAAAAGACCGGTCCGCTACCGCGCCCCGCGGTGCAGGTCCCCGTCGATCAGCAGGGCGCTGCGGTTGTCGAGGCGGGAGCGGTAGACCTGCAGGTTCTCCATCACCCGCTGCACGTAGTTGCGGGTCTCGGTGAACGGGATGCGCTCGACCCAGTCGATCACGTCGATGTCGCCCTTGCGCGGGTCGCCGTAGGCGTCGATCCACTTCTTCACGTTGCCGCCGCCGGCATTGTAGGAGGCGAAGGCGAGCACGTAGGAGCCGCGCCAATCCTCCATCAGCTCGCCGAGATGGGCCTGGCCGAGCTTGGCGCAGTAGGCGGGATCGCTGGTCAGGCGGTCGACGTCGAAGGCCGTGGCGACCCGGCGGGCGGTGCGCTGGGCGGTGGCCGGCATCATCTGCATCAGGCCCCGCGCCCCGACCCCGGACTGGGCCCGGGGGTCGAACTGGCTCTCCTGCCGGGCGATGGCGTAGACCATGGCCCGCTCCACCTGCGGGACCGCCGAGAACGTCTCGTAGGTCGGGATCCCGATGGTCGGATAGGCATGGGCGTCCAGCGGCAGGCCGCGCTGCACCGCGAGCTTGCCGATCGCCACCAGGGCGCGGGCGTCCTTCATCTCGGTGGCGAGGTCGCCGAGTGCCTGGATCTCCCGCGGGTCGGTGAGGTCCCGGGCGGCGTCGATGTAGAGCGGCAGCGCCAGGTCCTTGAGCCCGGCCTCGCCGAGCATGCGCAGGGCCCGGATGTAGAGCCTGTCCTCGAAGGCCTGCCGCTCGACGCCGTCGAGGTCGGCCGGCGCGCGGAGCGGCAGGCTGGTCTGGCCGAGCCGGGCCCGGGCGACCTGACCATAATAGGCGATCGGCTGCAGGGCGGCCCGCTCGTAGAAGTTCTTGGCCACGTCGTGCTGGCCGAGGGACTCGGCGGCCCTCCCCTGCCAATAGGCGGCGCGGGCGAGGGAAACCGGGCTCTCCGCGATGGTCGCCATCCGGGCGAAATGCTCCGCGGCGCTCGCCGGGTCGCCGGCAAACCGCAGGGCGATCCAGCCGGCGTGGAACTCGGCCTCCAGGCGCTTCTCTGGGGTGCGCGCGGCGTGGCCACTCGCCACCGCGAAGGCGGTCCGGGCGTCGCCGAGGTCGAGGAGCTTGCGCGCCACGATCCGGCGCTCGACCCACCACTCGTCGCCGTCGACCAGCACGTCCGGGTTGCTCGGCGCCGCGGCGAGCATTGCGGCGGCCTCCTCGGGCTTGTCGGCCCGGCGGAAATACTGCGCCCGGGAGAAGATGTAGGAGGCGTCGCCCCGCAGGGACGGCGGCACCGCCGCGAGGGCGGCCGGGCCGCCGGCCTTGTCCTCCACGGCCCGGCGGGCGCGCACGAGGCTGGCATAGGCGCCGCCCGCGTAGCCCGCCGCCCGGCCGGCGCTCTCCCAATCGTCCTTGAGGAGCGCCCGCTCCATCCGGTAGCGGTGGTCGATCCGGGTAAGCACCCCCGGGAAGGCGTCCTGGACCTTGGCCTCCAGGCTCTTGCCGAAACTCTCGGTCCGCCACAGGTCGCGCACGATCTCGGCGGCGTCGCCGTCGTAGCCGTCGGCCCGCAGCGCCAGCGCCAGGGCGAACTTGCCCGGCGCGCTCACCGGCTTGGCGGTGGCGAAAAACGCCCGCACCGTGGCGGGCGGCTTGCGCTCGGACAGCAGCGCCTCCTCGGCCCGGCGGCGCAGCAGCGGCCCGGCCGGCCAGGTCGGGTTGGCCCGGGTGAAGGCGACGGTGCTGGCGAAGCCGATGCCGGCGCCGGCGCGGATCGCCACCCATTCGAGCAGCGCCCGGGCGGCGGGATCGTTGAAGCCGTCGCGCATCCGGTCGCCGTCGGCGACCCGTCCCTTGCGGTAGAGGTCGATGGCGCCGCGCAGCAGCGTCGGATCGGTGTCGCCCGAGATTTTTGGCTTGCCCGGGTCCGGGACCTCGGGCACCGGCGCGGCCGGCGTGACCGCCGCGTCGGGCAGCGGGAACGCCACGGGGGCGTCGGGATCGGCCGAGGCGTAGGCGGTGGCCGCCGCCGGGATCTTGCCGGCGGCCTCCTCGCCCCGGTCGGAGCCCTTGGCGGTCCCTTTGGCAGCCTGGGTCGGATCCAGCTTGAGGGCGTCGGCGGCGACCGGATCGGCGACAAGCTCGGCTTCCGTGCTCCGGGTCTGGGCCGGCGACAGGGCGGCGTCGCTCGAAGGCGGGGTCGGCTGGGAGGCGGGCGCGTCGGTGCCGGCCTGGCCGGCCAGCGCGACCCCCAGGCTCGTGACAAGCGTCGTGACCAGGGCCGCCGTCGCCAGGGGCGTGCGCGTCGAGGCCAGCGCGCGGATCACGTCACGTCGGATCGACCGGGCTCGGATCACGTTTCCCTCCTCCTCACGACCGGAGCGGAAAGAAATGAAGATCGGCGCGGGGGCATTAAGAACCCGTAAACCGTCGCCACGATCTGTTTGCGCACCGTGGCGCGACCGCCTATGTCTGCCCGTCCGCGGCCGGACTGCGCGTGGGACACGCGGCGCCGGGAACGCCGGGACCAGCCCATCCGCCGAGACCCCAGCTGATATTCTTCGGGACGCCTAAGATGACCGAGATGACCGGGAGCCGCCTGCGGGGCTCGCTCACCGCGCTTGTGACGCCGTTCCGCGACGGCGCCTTCGACGAGGCCGCGTTCCGGGCATTCGTGCGCTGGCAGATCGCGCAGGGCAGCCACGGCCTGGTGCCGACCGGCACCACCGGCGAGAGCCCGACCCTGACCCATGCCGAGCACGACCGGGTGGTCGAGGCCTGCATCGACGAGGCCGGCGGCCGGGTGCCCGTGGTCGCGGGCGCGGGCTCCAACTCCACCGCCGAGGCGGTGGCGCGGGCGCGCCACGCCGAGCGCGCCGGCGCCGACGCCGTGCTGGTGGTCACGCCCTACTACAACAAGCCGACGCAGGAGGGCCTCTACGCCCACTTCAAGGCCGTCAACGACGCGGTCGGCATCCCGATCATCATCTACAACATCCCGCCGCGCTCCGTCGTCGACATGAGCGTCGAGACGATGGCCCGTCTGTACGAATTGAAGAACATCGCCGGCGTGAAGGACGCGACCGCCAAGATCGACCGCGTCAGCCAGCAGCGTCAGGCCATGGGGGCGAACTTCCTCCAGCTTTCAGGCGAAGATGCGACGGCGCTCGGCTTCAACGCCCAGGGCGGCCTCGGCTGCATCTCGGTGGTGGCCAACGTGGCGCCGCGCCTCTGCGCCGACCTGCAGGAAGCGTCCCTCGCGGGCGATTACGCCAAGGCGCTCACGCTGCAGGACCGGCTGTTCCCGCTCCAGAGCGGGCTGTTCGCCGAGGCCAATCCGGGCCCGGCCAAGTACGCGCTGGCCAAGCTCGGCCACATGACCGAGGACCTACGCCTGCCGCTGGTGCCGGTCTCGAACGCGACCCGGGCGATCGTCGACGCGGCCCTGCGCCACGCCGGTCTGCTCGAAGGCTGAGGAGAGTTCCAAAACCATGGCCCCGAAACCGGAGCCCAGTCGGCGCATCGTCGCCGACAACCGTGCCGCGCGCTTCCACTACACGATCGAGGACACCTTCGAGGCCGGCCTCTCGCTGACCGGCACCGAGGTCAAATCCCTGCGCATCGGCAAGGCGACGATCGGCGAGGCCTATGCCGGCCCGTCCGGCCGCGACCTGATGCTGTTCAACTGCTACATCCCGGAATACCTGGAGGCGAACCGGTTCAACCACGAGCCCAAGCGCCCGCGCCGGCTGCTGCTGCACCGCCGCCAGATCAACAAGCTGATCGGCGCGACCCAGCGCCAGGGCTACACGGTGGTGCCGCTGAAGATCTACTTCAACGACAAGGGCCGGGCGAAGATCGAGCTCGGCCTGGGCAAGGGCAAGCAGGCCCACGACAAGCGCGAGGCCGCCAAGGAGCGCGACTGGCAGCGCGACCGGGCGCGGCTGCTGCGGGACCGGGGGTAGATCGGTTCACGGCCGTTCCGTCATTGCGAGCGCAGCGAAGCAACCCAGCGTGACGCCACGTTTTTCGATGTAGCGCCGCCCTGGGTCACGTCGCTTCGCTCGTGATGACGGTGAGCGCGAAGCCTGAAACTGGCGATTCACCTTTGGACCGCGGCGATCTAGGCTCACCCCATCCGAGGAGCCCCGCCATGCAGCCCAGCACCGACACCCTCCCCGCCGACCTGCCCGCCCCGGTGGATGACGGCGCCGCCGATCACCTGCGCGGGATGCGGCTGCCCGACGTGGCGCTCACCGCCACGGATGGCCGGACGGTCTCGCTCGCGAAGCTCTCCGGCCGCACCGTGGCCTATGCCTATCCGCGCACCGGCGAGCCGGGGAAGCCGGCCCTGACCCCGGATTGGGACGCGATTCCGGGCGCCCGGGGCTGCACCCCGCAGGCCTGCGATTTCCGCGATCACCTCGCCGCCCTGAAAGAGCGCGGCGTCGCCCAGGTCTTCGGACTCTCGACGCAGACCAGCGCCTATCAGCGGGAGGCGGCCGAGCGGCTGCGCCTCACCTTCCCGCTGCTGGCCGATCCGCACCGGGCCTTCGCGATGGCCGCGCGCCTGCCGGTGTTCGAGGCGGGCGGGCAGGTGCTGCTGGCCCGCCTCACCCTGGTGATCGACGACGGCGTGGTCGCCCGGGTGTTCTACCCGGTCTTCCCGGCCGATCGCGGCGCGCAGCAGGTGATCGACTGGCTCGACGGCGGCGGCGCCTGAAGCTCAGCCCTCTTCGGATTCCGGCTGGCGGATCCCGTAGCGGTTCTCGAGGGCCGGGCTGGGGCGGGCCTCGCCGCGGTAGCGGCTGGCGGTCTCGCCGGGCGCCCGGACCGGACGCTCGCTCGGCTCGCGGCCGATGCGGTTCGAGAGGCTCGCGAGATCCACGAACTCGTCGGCCTGGCGGCGCAGCTCGTCCGAGATCATCGCCGGCTGGGTCTGGATGGTGGAGATCACCGTGACCTTGACGCCGCGCCGCTGCATCGCCTCGACCAGCGAGCGGAAATCGCCGTCGCCGGAGAACAGCACCATGTGGTCGATATGCGGGCTGAGCTCGAGGGCGTCGATCGCCAGCTCGATATCCATGTTGCCCTTGTACTTGCGCCGGCCCATCGAGTCCGTGAACTCCTTCACGGGCTTGGTCACGACGCGGTAGCCGTTGTAGTCGAGCCAGTCGATCAGCGGCCGGATCGAGGAATATTCCTGGTCCTCGATCATCGCGGTGTAGTAGAACGCCCGCAGGAGGTTGTCGCGGGCCTGGAATTCCTTGAGCAATTTTTTGTAGTCAATATCGAAACCGAGGGCCTTGGTGGTCGCGTAGAGGTTGGCGCCGTCGATGAAGAGCGCGCTGCGCTGGAGTGCTGCCATGGATGGGTCGAATCCTGAAGAATACGGGTGGCCGGAAATCGTGTGCTGAAACGGCTGTTTGAGGTTCGGGGCGGAAAACCCGAGGCCGCATCGTCGCGATCGAATGCCGCGACGGACTGAAATCCGGGACGAAAAAGCTCGGTCCCCTTCCGGACGACCGTCGCCCGGGCGTTTCGACCATTCAGGCGAAGCGGACCCCTGTCAAGTCAACCGGAAGGGATGAAACTCTCGATACCGCCATTTCTGCACAGCGTCGATGAAAAAATCGTATCCCAAGGTATCTCGGCACAGGGCTGGGATAATAGGCCGAAGTTGATCGGTAAAACCTGAGGTTCCCGGCCCGATCAAATCCCGGTTGTTCTCAGCCGTTCACGCGCTCGACGCTGTTGACCGGGCGCTTGCCGCGCAGCTCCGCGATGATCGCCGTGAGGTGCTGGAGGTCCCAGACCGACAGGTCGATGGTGATGTCGGTGAAATCCTGGGTGCGGCGCTTCATCGAGATGTTGTCGATATTGCCGTCATGGTCGGCGATCACCTGGGCGATCTGGGCGAACACGCCGGGCTCGTTGATCGACTTCAGCGCCAGCCGGGCCGGGAAGCGCTCGGTGCCGGAGGCCTCCGTGTCCCAGCGGACGTCGAGCCAGCGCTCGGGCTCGTTGTCGAAGGCCGCAAGGGCCGCCGACTGGATCGGGTAGACGGTGACGCCGACCCCCGGGGTCAGGATGCCGACGATCCGGTCGCCCGGAACCGCGCCGCCGTTGGGCGCGAAGGTCACCGGCAGGTCTCCGGTGAGGCCCCGGATCGGGATCGCGTCGCTGCGGCCCTCGGATTTGCCACCCTCGGTGGCCGGGAAGGTCAGCCGCATGGTCTGGTCGGCCGAGCGCACCAGGCGGCCGGCGCCGTTCAGCGCGCCCTGCGGCGTGGACGGGCGGCGCTCGTCGCGGTGATCGGGATAGACCGCCCGGACGACGTCGCCGGAGAACATCTCGCCCCGCCCGACCGCCGCGAACACGTCCTCGGTGCTGGCCCGGGCCAGCCGCGGCAGGGCGCCGCGCAGCTTGTCCTCCGAGAAGGTCTTGGCGGCACGCTCGAAGGCGCGGTCCAGGATCTGGCGGCCCAGCCCGGCATATTGCCGGCGCACGGCGGTCCGGGTCGCCCGGCGGATCGCCGCCCGGGCCTTGCCGGTCACCACCAGGGATTCCCAGGCGGCCGGCGGCGAGGCGCCGTCCGAGCGGCTGATCTCGACCTCGTCGCCGTTGACCAGCTCGTGCAGCAGCGGCGCCATCCGGCCGTTGATCTTGGCGCCGACCGCCGAATTGCCGACATCGGTATGCACCGCGTAGGCGAAGTCGATCGGCGTCGCGCCCCGCGGCAGGGCGATCAGCCGGCCCTTCGGGGTGAAGCAGAACACCTGGTCCTGGAACAGCTCCAGCTTGGTGTGCTCCAGGAATTCTTCCGGGCTGTCGCCCTCGGCGAGCAGCTCGATGGTCCGGCGCAGCCACTGATAGGCGCCGCTCTCGGCCGCGAGCTTCGGGTGCACGCTGCCCTCGCCGCGGCCCGGATCCTTGGCCGCGTCCTTGCCGAGATCCTTCCCGGGTTCCTTGCCGACATCCTTGTAATGGGCGTGCGCGGCGATGCCGTATTCGGCGATGTCGTCCATGGCGCGGCTGCGGATCTGCAGCTCGACGCGCTGGCTCTTCGGCCCGATCACCGTGGTGTGGATCGAGCGGTAATCGTTCTGCTTCGGGGTCGAGATGTAGTCCTTGTACCGGCCCGGGACCATCGGCCAGCTGGTGTGGACGATGCCGAGCGCCGCGTAGCAATCCTGGACCGTGTCCACGATCACCCGGAAGCCGAAGATGTCGGAGAGCTGCTCGAAGGCGACCGACTTGCGCTCCATCTTCGACCAGATCGAGAACGGCCGCTTCTGCCGGCCGCTGACCTCGGCGGTGATGCCCTGGGCGGAGAGCTTTTCGGTCAGCACCTGCGCGATGGTCTCGACCACCCGCTCGGACTTGGCGGTGAGGCGGGCCAGGCGCTGGTCGATGGTGGCGTAGACCTCCGGCTCGATGTTGCGGAAGGCCAGGTCCTCCAGCTCCTCGCGCAGCTCCTGCATGCCCATCCGGCCGGCCAGCGGCGCGTAGATGTCCAGGGTCTCCTGGGCGATGCGGTGGCGCTTGTCCTTGCGCATGTGCTGGAGGGTGCGCATGTTGTGCAGGCGGTCGGCGAGCTTGACCAGCAGCACGCGCACGTCCGCGGCGACCGCGAGCAGCAGCTTGCGGAAATTCTCGCCCTGGGCCGCCTGCTTGGAGACGAGGTCGAGCCGCTTGAGCTTGGTCAGGCCGTCGACCAGCGCGCCGATCTCCGCCCCGAACAGGCGGCGGATCTCCTCCAGCGTCGCCTCGGTATCCTCCACGGTGTCGTGCAGGACCGCGGCCACGATGGTGGCGTCGTCGAGGTGGAGGTCGGTGAGGATCGCGGCGACTTCGAGGGGATGCGCGAAGAACGGATCGCCGGACGCCCGCTTCTGCGTGCCGTGCGCCTGCATGGCGTACACGTAGGCGCGGTTGAGCAGCGCCTCGTCGGCGGCCGGATTGTAGCGCTTGACCCGCTCCACGAGCTCGTACTGGCGCATCATCCGCCGGGACGTCGTCGGTTCCTGGGGGGCGCGCGGTGTCGGGGTCACGCCCGACTCTCCCGCAACGGGCGTGCCCGCGCCAGCCCCCGGCGGGGGAAAAGCGCCGGTTGCGACCGTATCGCCCTCCGAACGCAAGAACCCGGCGTCTCCGCCGGGTCCGGTCGTGGTCAGGTCGTGATCATCCGGACCCACGTGGTGCGGCTCGCGCGTCGGCTCATTCGCCCTCGTCGTCGGTCTCGACAGGCGGGGCCAGGTTCTCGAGGCCGCGCAGCAGGTCCTCCTCGCTCATGCGGTCGAACTGGACCGCCGCATCGTCGCTGGAGGATTGCGGGGCCACGGCGGCCGCGGCCGGCGAGCTCGACAGCAGCGGCACCGTCTCGGCCTCCGGCTCGTCGACCTCGACGTATTTCTGCATCGAGTGGATCAGCTGTTCCTTGAGGTCGTCGGCCGTGATCGTCGCGTCGCCGATCTCGCGCAGGGCCACGACCGGGTTCTTGTCGCGGTCGCGATCGATGGTGAGCGGGGCGCCGGCGGCCAGCAGGCGCGCCCGGTGGCTGGCCAGCAGCACCAGCTCGAACCGGTTCTCGACCTTCTCGATGCAGTCTTCGACGGTGACGCGCGCCATGCGGGGCGGCTCCTCAGCTTAAGCGACGGGTGATGTCGGGTGTGGGGCCACCCTACACGGAATGCCGTTGTGCAACAAGCACAGCGGCTTGCGCCGGGCGCGCGTCTGGCGGGCGCGGGTTGGGGCGGCGACCGCGCGGCGCGGGCGCAGATTGTGCGACGCATTGTTGACACGGACTGCCTCGGGTGCGAGTGCGCGCCGCTTATTCCACGTGTTTCAGCCGGCAGGGGCGGCGTTCGCGCGCCGCACGGCGAGAGCGATCAGACGAGCCATGCGCGCACTCATCTTTCCCGGCCAGGGCAGCCAGGCGGTCGGCATGGCCAAGGCGCTCGCGGACGACTTCCCGCAGGCGAAGGCGGTGCTCGACGAGGTCGACGACGCCCTGTCCCAGGCGCTGTCGCGGCTGATGTTCGAGGGGCCGGTGGAGGAACTGACCCTCACCGCCAACGCCCAGCCGGCCCTGATGGCGGCGAGCCTCGCGGCCTTGCGCGTGCTGGAGGCCGAGCGCGGCCTCGACCTCGCCCGGGACGTCGCCTGCGTGGCCGGGCATTCGCTCGGCGAGTACGCGGCGCTCGCGGCCGCCGGCAGCCTGTCGATCGCGGACGCGGCCCGGCTGCTGCGCCTGCGCGGCGAGGCCATGCAGGCGGCGGTGGCCCCGGGCGTCGGCGCGATGGCGGCCCTGATCGGCACCGATGTCGAGGCGGCCCGCGGGATCGCCGAGGCGGCGGCGCTGGAATCCGACGGCGCGGTCTGCGACGTCGCCAACGACAACGGCGGCGGCCAGGTGGTGCTCTCCGGCGAGCGGGCGGCGGTGGAGCGCGCCGTCGGCATCGCCACGGAGCGCGGGGTCAAGCGCGCCGTGATGCTCAACGTCTCCGCGCCGTTCCACTGCCGGCTGATGTCCCCCGCCGCAGACGCGATGGCGGCGGCGCTCGCCGCGGTCGACCTGAAGGCGCCCCGGGTGACGCTCTACGCCAACGTCGCGGCGGCTCCGGTGGCGGAGCCGGCGGCGATCCGGGCGGCCCTGGTCGAGCAGGTCACCGGCACCGTGCGCTGGCGCGAGAGCGTCGCCGCCATGGCGCAGGCGGGGGTCGACCGGTTCTACGAGCTCGGCGCCGGCAAGGTGCTCACCGGCCTGGTCAAGCGCATCGCGCCCCAGGCGCGTGCCGCGGCGATCGGCACCCCCGCGGACGTGGCGGCCTTCACGCTCTGATATAAAGGGACTCCCGCATGTTCGATCTCACCGGCCGCAAAGCCCTCGTGACCGGCGCCACCGGCGGCCTCGGCCAGGCGATCGCCCGGGCGCTGCACGCCCAGGGCGCCACCGTGGCGCTCTCGGGCACGAGGCCGGCGGCGCTGGAGGCCCTGGCGGCGGAACTCGGCGAGCGCGCGAGCCCGGTGGCGGCCGACCTCGCCGACAAGGAGTCGGTGGAGGGCCTGGTGCCGGCGGCCGAGGCGGCGATCGGGCCGCTGGACATCCTGGTCAACAATGCCGGGATCACCCGGGACAACCTGTTCATGCGGATGAAGGACGACGAGTGGGAGCAGGTGCTCGCCGTCAACCTCACCGCCGCCTTCCGGCTGTCGCGCGCAGCCGTGAAGGGCATGATGCGCCGCCGCTCCGGGCGGATCGTCAATATCGGCTCGGTGGTCGGCGCGACCGGCAATCCCGGCCAGGGCAACTACGCCGCCGCCAAGGCCGGGCTGGTCGGGATGACCAAGGCGCTGGCCGCCGAGGTCGCCTCGCGCGGGATCACGGTCAACTGCATCGCGCCGGGCTTCATCAGCTCGCCGATGACCGACGCGCTCAACGACAAGCAGCGCGAGGGCATCCTGGCCCGGGTGCCGGCCGGGCGGCTGGGCGAGGGCGCGGAGGTCGCCGCCGCCTGCATCTACCTGTCGTCCGCGGAGGCCGCCTACGTCACCGGCCACACCCTGCACGTGAACGGCGGCATGGCGATGTTCTAGGCCCCGACAGAGGGTTCCGGCACGCGCGCGGCGCACCGATGAAGGGAATCTGAACGGCTCTCGCCAGGGCGGGAACCCTGTGCTACCACGCCCCGCAGCCGTACAGGGGGTTGACGGTTCAGCGGGTTTTCAGTCCAAGGCCCCCCGGCGGGGCCGTCCCGGTTCACCTCGAAACACGCGCGATCGAACACCGGCCCGTCAACAAGCCCGCAAGGGCACGGCGCGGCCACGGCACCACCCCGAGAAGACTGACAGACCAAAAGGACGAGGACGGAAGACCGATGAGCGATATCGCTGAGCGCGTGAAGAAGATCGTCGTCGAGCACCTGGGCGTCGAGCCCGAGAAGGTGGTCGAGAGCGCCAACTTCATCGACGACCTCGGTGCCGACAGCCTCGACACCGTCGAGCTGGTCATGGCCTTCGAGGAAGAATTCAACGTCGAGATCCCGGACGACGCCGCTGAGACCATCCAGACGGTCGGCGACGCGGTGAAGTTCCTGGAGAAGAACTCGGCCGCCTGAGGCGCCGGATTCGGTTTCACGCGGCGCGGGTGAGGCCTAGCAGCCCCCGCGCCGTTCTGCGTTTCGCGAGGCCGGTGGCACGGATCCGGCCGCGATCGGTTGTACGAGATGCGCTCCGGCCTCGAGCCGGCGTCGATGGCGGCGGGGGAGCGCTTCCCAAGACGGTTCTTGAGACGGGACAGGTAGCATGCGGCGGGTGGTGGTCACGGGTCTGGGGATGGTCACGCCGCTCGGCAGCGGGGTGCAGCACACCTGGAGCCGCCTGATCGCGGGCGACAGCGGCGCCGGCCCGATCCGCGGCTTCGAATCCGCCGACCTGCCCTGCCGGGTCGCCGCGCAGGTCCCGTTCGGCGACGGCACCGACGGCACCTTCAACCCCGACGCGGTGATGGAGCCCAAGGAGCAGCGCAAGGTCGATCCGTTCATCGTCTACGCGATGGCGGCGGCCGACGAGGCCCTGAACGACGCCGGCTGGCACCCCAAGAGCCACGAGGACCAGTGCGCCACCGGCGTGCTGATCGGCTCCGGCATCGGCGGCATCGGCGGCATCTACGACGCCTCGGTCACCCTCCACGAGAAGGGCCCGCGCCGGATCTCGCCGTTCTTCATCCCGGGCCGGATCATCAACCTCGCCTCCGGCCAGGTCTCGATCGCCCACGGCCTGAAAGGCCCGAACAACGCCGTGGTCACGGCCTGCTCCACCGGCGCCCACGCCATCGGCGACGCGAGCCGGCTGGTGGCGCTGGGCGACGCCGACGTGATGGTGGCGGGCGGGGCCGAATCGCCGGTCAACCGCCTGTCGATCGCCGGCTTCTCGGCCTGCCGGGCGCTGACCACCGGCTTCAACGACACCCCGGAGAAGGCCTCCCGCCCCTACGACCGCGACCGCGACGGCTTCCTCATGGGCGAGGGCGCCGGCATCGTCGTGCTCGAGGAATACGAGCACGCCAAGGCCCGCGGCGCCCGGATCTACGCCGAGGTGGTCGGCTACGGCCTCTCGGGCGACGCCTACCACATCACCTCCCCGTCCCCGGACGGCGACGGCGCCTTCCGGTGCATGAGCGCCGCGGTGAAGCGCGCCGGCATCTCCCCGGCCGAGATCGGCTACATCAACGCCCACGGCACCTCGACGCCCATGGGCGACGAGCTGGAGCTGAAGGCCGTGGAGCGTCTTTTGGGGGATGCCGCCGCCAACGCGACCATGTCCTCCACCAAGAGCTCGGTCGGCCACCTGCTCGGCGCCGCCGGCTCGGTCGAGGCGATCTTTTCGATCCTGGTCCTGCGCGACGGCGTGATCCCGCCGACGCTCAACCTCGACAACCCCTCCGTCCAGACCAAGATCGACCTCGTGCCGTTCGAGGCGAAGCGCAAGCTGGTGGACGTGGTGCTGTCGAACTCGTTTGGGTTTGGTGGGACGAATGCGAGTTTGGTGATGCGGCGGGTTGGTTAATAATTTTAGGTTTGTCTGCGAGGAACTCTCTTGGGTTTTTCAGGCACATAGCTAGATAAGTCCCGGTCCCCGGTTAATATTTGAACTTTCAGGCCCGCTCTCGAGTAATAATCCGCGACAAGTCGAATGGTATGATCTCCCATGCTCGATTTGCGGGCCGCTGCGGCAGGCCAGTTTTTTACTATATAATCAAGACTTTCTCCAGCCCACAACTGTCTTTGATCTTCAAAACTTGCCCATGGAGATGAGCCTTGTGCAGCATAGCTTAAGAGGTTGACCAAATCAGTTGCCCGTTCGAATCTATAGCTGGGACTATTCGCGATATGGTTGCCAGTTTCAATAATCGATGCGAGCGGAAGGACAAAAGTTACATTCGCATCTCTAAGTGCGTCGAGTTTTGTCTTAGCGCGATCTGGGTCAAAATATAGATTCCCCTCCCCGCACGTTTCTTTTCCAACTACACAAAGATAGCAGCACAAGAACGACGTATCTAAGACGGCGACAGTGTTCATGCGTTTGACACTGCCTCCTCAATTTTCCTTGAAGTGCTTATCGTTCCAACGGGCCCAATGGCGAGTAATTTCGCGATTCTAGGCACTTCATCAAGTGGCAGTAGTTTGCTATATCCGGTTCCTTCTTCGCGGAAAGCAACAGATATAAATGGGACAAAATCGGGCGTTAATGCATCCAGCAAAGCTGGGTTATGCGTTGTTATAATGACATCTACTTGTCTATCTGAGCCGACTTCGGTCAACATTCGAAGTAGCAGGTTCGCCCGTGACGGGTGCAGCCCATTATCGATCTCTTCAATAACTAGAAGGCTACCCTTCGGTCGTGTCAGTAGAGCTGTAAGAATTGAAAGAAAGCGTAAGGTTCCGTCGGACATGCCGCGGGCATCTACAGTTGTGATATCACCATCTCGCCATGACTCTTCGCAGTAAATCATAGCATCGCTCTGAAAGCGACCTACAGTTTCGGACCAAATTCTTGTAATGTCTTTCTCAGGTAGTTGGGTCATATAAAACTGAAGTTGTCCTTCAATTTCATCCCTTTTCTTAGATCCCAAAGCAGCAATCACGCCAGCTATATTCGAACCATCGGGCTGCAAACGTTCCGATAAAGGAACGAATTGTCTCATCTTTGATGGATATGGGTCAAGAATGAAAATGTTTCTGAGAGACGTGACTACTGACTTAACCGCAGTGTCAATCTCGCTTCTGAGCGTTAATCCAAATAATTGAGAGATAATGCTCTGACTGCGCCTTACCTCTTTTTTAGTTCCTGATTTTTCGTTATACAGCCTAGCTATTAGTGATGGATGATCGTCTGCAGCTTCGTCAGTCGAAAATAGAGTTACTGTATATTTGTTTAATTTTTGACGGGTGCGGTATTTGTACCTAAGTAGTTTTTCGCTTGCGATTTGTATCCTTGGGTCAATTTGGATGGTTATGCTATAAAGATATTCTGTGGTTTCGTCGTGAACCACCAAAGTTTCCAGTGTGAAGCGGTTATTTGGATGTCTAGCTGCCCATTCCGCGCCGCCCCGAATGGGCGAATTTATTGGGTCGCCGACAATTGCAGTCGAAACATCAATACTATTGGCCAATCTTGATAGCAGTTCGATTCCATCGAGGGCATTCGACTTGCCGCTTGAATTAGTACCAATTAAAATCGTAAGCGCATCAACAAACAAAGTCCCGTCAGCGTAGCTCTTCCAGTCTATAAATCGAAAATGTTTTATCACGAGCAATCTCAACCGAGCTTGGGTGCTATGGAGGGGCCATCGAAATTACGCTCTTCCAAGAAAATTATCTTGCTTCCGTGAACCCAAAAATTCAACCTACATCTTCATAAAATACACTTACCATTTTTCTCTCTCCTCCGCCCCCGGTACCCGCCCCTGCGGCGTGAGCGCGTGCACCACCTCCGGCAGCGCCTGGGCGAGCTGCGACAGCAGCGCCTCGCGGTCCATGCCGGTCTGGCTCTGGAGGGTGTCGAGGGTATCGGGGCCGAGGGCCTGGGCGAGCTGGGCCGGGGCCACCGGGCGGTTGCTGCCGTGGCCGATCCAGGACTCGATCACGTCGCCGAGCCCCCCCTGGCGGAAGCGGTCGACCAGGCCGTCGAGGCCGCCGAGATCCCCCTGTCCCGGATCGCCCTGAGGCTCCGGGGCGGTGCGGCGCGCGGTGGGGCCGGACTCGCCCGGGCCGTCGAGCATGCCGGACAGGTCCGAAAAATCGCCGGGCGGCAGGGACGGGTCGGAGGGGCTGGTCTCCCGGCGCTGGCCGGCCTGGTCCCAGCCGCCGATGTCGCCCGGGTCGCCGCGCCCCCCGGCATCGGCCGGGTGCTGGCCGGGATCGCGCCCGTAGGGGCCGGCGCCGCCGGACCGGTCGGCCTCGGGCCCCGGCTCACCCCGGCCCCCGCCCCCGAAAATGTCCCCGAAACCGCCGCCGGCGCCCTTGGCGAGCAGCAGCATCAGCAGGGCCTTCACCAGGGGCGACATCCCGGCGGATCCCGGCTTCTGGCCGCCGAACACCTGACCGAGCACGCCGCCGATCGCCGATTCGAGCAAACCCATAAGCGTCCCTCCGGGGCGGGATCCGCCCGGCCTGACAACGGCGGGTATGGGATAGGGGTTGCAGGAGGGGGCATTGAAGGGTGCGGGGTGGAGCGCATGGCGCGCGTGCATCCCCTACCCCTCTCCGGGCTACGATGGTCCCGCATCGTCTGCGGCGTGGCGCGACGTGCCCCCCTCTCCCGCACGGGAGAGGGGGCGCGTCGAGCCTCGCTCAACGCGTTGTGTGAACATCGTAGCCCGCACGGGAGCGGGGACCCGCGTTTCACCTCCGCTCGTGTTGCCCTGCCCGATCTGTGACCCGCCGGCCTCCCCCGCCGATCCTCAGCGGGCCAGCGAGGCCTGCGCGGTGCCGGCGGTCGGCTCCGCCAGCGGGACCGTGGCGGCGGAGAGCGCCAGGGCGGCCAGGAACAGGCCGGTGGCGGCGGCGCCGGCCCGGGGGCGCGGCAGGCGGAGGGCGTAGCGGCGGGCGGAGCGCGTCAGGGCCGGCATCGGATCGCCTCTTCTGGTTGTAGGCCGCTCGGGCCATTCTCGCAGAAGCAACGCCGCCGGGGGGCGGACCGGTTCCCGTCCGATCTGGGGATGACGCGTCAGGGACGGGCGACCCGGTGGCGCGCCAGGGCGCCGAGGGCGCAGCCCGCGAGATAGGGCGGCAGGAGCAGGCCGGCGCCCTCCAGCCACAGGCCGGGCAGGCCGGGCACGATCCCCGCCAGGGCGATCCCCGCCAGCAGCACCGCCAGCCCGCACAGGGCCAGCGGCGCGGTCGGCCGGGCCGGCCAGCCCGCCAGGGCCCCGACCAAAAGGCCGAGCGCCGCCGCCCCGGCGAGCCCGGGCCAGAATCCGGCAAGCAGCAGCATCACGGCCGTCCGGCCTCCCCGGCGCCGATGGGATATCGCCCTGCCCTCCAGGCCCGCGTCCCGAGGTGCGGGCGTTGAACGCCGCCGCGGGTTTTCCTCTCCACCGGGTGGGGAGGGGCCAGGGGTGGCGGTGGTGCAGGATCGAGAGAAACGGTGCCTCCTGCACCACCCCCGCCTGCACGGCCTCCCCACACGCTCGAGCGATCCCGGGCAGGCCCGGGATCGCCAGGGGAGGAGCGCGCGTCGCGCTTCGGGGACGACGATGGGTGACCATCGGGGCGACGCGCAGGGCGGATCGGGGTCTGTGTCGGTCTCATACGGGTTCCGTTTGCTTCATAGGCGCAAACCCGCGCGGGCGCGCGGCCCGGGCGTCACGGCAGCAGGGCGAGGATGACGGGGCCGGCCGGCGCGTCCGGCCCGGCGCTGAGCTGGTCCGGCCGCACCCCGGCCTGGAGCAGATACTCGATCACGGCCTGCCCGCGCAGCCGCGGCAGGTCGAGGGGCGGGTCGTCGGCGGCCTCCTTGGGCTTGTTTTCGGTCTTTGGGGTGGGGGGCGTCTTGGAGCCGGCGCGCTTCGCGGCTGCGGGCTCGGCCTTCTTCGGGGCCGCGTGGGTCTCGGGCTCCGGATGCGCCTTCGGGGCCGGCTTCGGGGCCGAGCCGGGGGCGGCGGGCGCCTCCGGCCGGGCGGTGCTCGCCATCCGTGTCGGGGCCGCCTCGGCGGTCGGGGCGCCCTCCCCGGCCGCCGGCTTCGCCTTGGCCGGGTCGGCGGGGGCCGAGACCGCGAGGCGCAAGGTCGGGCAGGCCTTGGCCAGGGCCGCCAGGGCGTCGAGGACGGGGTAGAAGGCCGGCGTCAGGGTCGCGCCGCCGGCCGGGAAGCGCAGGGACGCCCCGGCGATGGCGGCGGCGGCCTCGGCCCGGCAGGCGGCCGGGTCGCGGGTCTCGGCGGGCTGGCGCGCGGAGATCGTGGCCTGCCCGGTCCAGCCGGGAGGCAGCGCCTCGGCCAGCCGCTCCGGCGTCCGGGCGGCGGCCTCGCGGTAGAGGCTCTCGCCGGTGAGCGTCAGCGCCCGGTCCGACACCGAAACCTCCCCGGCCGCGAGATTCGCCACCAGGGGGGCGGCTGCGGCGAGCGCCGTGCCGAGATCCGGCGGGGCGCCGTCGGCGAGCCGCGTGCGGTCCACCACCGGCTCGCGGAACAGGCGCGGGCGCAGGGCGGCGAGCACCCGCTCCCGGGTCGCGTCGTCCGGCAGGTGGCCGGTCAGCGTGACCGAATCCGGGGTCCGGCGGATCGCCACTCGGTAGGGCGAGAGCGGCCGGGCCGCCAGCGTCACCGGGCCGGGCTTCACCCCGGCGGGCCGGCCCTCGCGCATCAGAGCGGCGGCGTCGGGGATGGCCTGGGCGTCGATGGCGTCGCCGGTGACCGACACGGCGTCATCGGAAAAGCTGACGGTGCCGGATTGGATCAGCTCGGCGAGCTTGAACGCGAAGGCGATCAGGGCTTTGGGGTCGATCGCCGGGTCGAGCCCCCGGGCGGTGAGCAGCCGGTCCTGCACAATGCCGCCGGGCACCGCGTCGCCGGCGGCGCGCAGGGCCGCCTCCCGGTCGGCCGCGGAGGGCGCGTAGCCGTCGAGCAGAATCCCCCGGGCGGATTTCTGCACCGCGAACCGGTACTGCGCCACCGCCGGCGGCAGGATCTCGATCCGCCCGACGCTGAACCCGGTGGGCGGGTCCGACAGGGCGGCCCGCAGCGCCTCGTAGGCCGGCACGTCCAGGGCCTCGCCGGACAGGCTGAGCACCGTGTCGCTCAACGCCGCCCGGCCGCCCTTGGCCAGCCCCGACAGCCGCGCCGCCAGGAAGGCCGCGGCGCTGGCGAAATCGGGGGGCGCGCCCCGCGCCGCCCGGGCGCTGTCGTCGAGATGGGTGCCCGGCGCCAGCGCCCCGGTGATCCGCGCCTCCAGGGCCCGCCGGCCGATCTCCGCCGGGCGGCTGCCCTCCAGCGCCACCCGGGCCGTGCCGGTGCGGATCGCCGCCCACAGGAACGGCGCCGCCGTCTCCACCAGCCCGACCTCCGAGACGATCCGCCGGGGCCCCTCCAGCGCGGCGAGCTTGCCCAGCACGGTCTCGCGCTCGCCGACATCGGGCGCCTCGCCCGCCGCCACGAGATCCCGCCCCCGCGCCTCCAGCCGCAGCCAGGGCTCGCCGGTGGCCGTGGCGGTGCCCGACGCGACGCGCGCGCCCGCCGCCTCGATCCGGTCGGCGATCTGCGGGGCGGCGTAGAGGGTCGCGCTCGCCCAGATCAGCGCGAGCGCGGGCAGGCCGGCGAGCCAGCCGGCGCGGCGCAAGCCTTGAGCGAACACTTCGGGCAAAGGTGCAATCGTCGGTTAAAGCGGGTCCGGGCCGCGAGACCATACCGCCAATCCGGCAGGATGAAGGCCAATTCTTCGACGGATCGGCTCCGAATTCTTCGCGGGATCACCGAACCGGGGCCCGGCTGCCGCCGCAATCCGCGCGGTTTCCGCGCGGGTTTCGCCGCAAAAATGCACGGCGCTTGCATCATCCCCGCACCCACCGCGAGACACCGCCACGGAGTTCGTCGCTTGGCCCGGACCGTCTGCCCGCACGATTGCCCCTCCGCCTGCAGCCTGGACGTGCAGGTGGCCGACGGCCGCGTCGTCTCGGTCAAGGGCGGCGACAACCCCTACACCGCCGGCGTGATCTGCGCGAAGGTCAGCCGCTACGGCGAGCGGGTCCACCATCCGGACCGGATTCTCCAGCCGCTGGAACGGGTTGGCCCGAAGGGCGGCGTCCAGTGGCGCCCGATCTCCTGGGACGCCGCCCTCGATCGCCTGGCCGGCGCCTTCGCGGAAACCGCCGAGCGCCACGGTCCGGAGGCGGTCTGGCCCTACAACTCCGGCGGCACGATGGGCCTCGTCCAGCGCGACGGCATCCACCGGTTGACCCACGTGATGGGCTATTCCCGCCGCAAGCGAACGATCTGCACCGCCATCGCCACCGCCGGCTGGAGCGCCGGGATCGGCCGCATCGCCGGGCCGGACCCGCGGGAAATGGCGCTTTCCGACCTGATCGTGGTCTGGGGTGGCAACCCGGTGAGCACCCAGGTCAACGCGATGAGCCACATCAGCCGGGCCCGCAAGACGCGCGGCGCCAAGCTGGTGGTGATCGATCCCTACCGCACCGGCACCGCGGCGGCGGCCGACCTCCACCTCGCCCCCCGGCCCGGCACCGACGGGGCACTGGCCTGCGCGGTGCTCCACGTGCTGTTCCGAGACGGCTATGCGGATCGGACCTATCTGGCGGCCCATGCCGAGGATACGGCGGCCCTGGAGGCGCATCTCGCTACCCGAACCCCCACATGGGCGGCGGCGATCACCGGCCTCTCGGTCGCGGAGATCGAGGCCTTCGCGGTGCTCTACGGGGCGACGCCGCGCAGCTACATCCGCTGCGGCTTCGGCTTCACCCGGACGCACAACGGCGCGGTCAACCTCCACGCGGTGACCTGCCTGCCGACCGTGACCGGTGCCTGGCAGCACGAAGGCGGCGGCGCCCTCTGGCAGAACGCCGCGATCTTCAACTGGGACAAGACCTTGACCGAAGGCCTCGACGCCAAGGCCCCGGGCGTGCGCGAACTCGACATGAGCCGGATCGGGGCGATCCTCGCCGACGATCCGGAGGCCCTGCAGGGCGGCCCGCCGGTGCGGGCGATGCTGATCCAGTCGGCGAACCCTGCCGCCTCAGCCCCGGACAGCAACCGCGTCCGCGCCGGCCTGCTGCGGCCGGACGTGTTCGTGGCCGTGCACGAGCAGTTCATGACCGAGACCGCGGCGCTCGCCGACCTCGTGCTGCCGGCCACCACTTTCCTGGAGCACGACGACATCTACGGGGCCGGCGGCCACAGCCACATCCAGTCGGGGCTGGCGCTGCTGGAACCGTTGGGGGAGTGCCGCTCCAACCACGACCTGATCGCCGCCCTGGCCGGCCGGCTCGGAGCCGTGCATGCGGGGTTCGCCTTGAGCGCCCGGGATCTCGCCGACACCACCCTGGCCCGCTCCGGCTGGGGCGGCTTCGACAGGCTGGAGCAGGAGCGCTGGATCGACGCGCAGCCGGGCTTCTCCGAGAGCCACTTCCTCACCGGCTTCGGCCATCCGGACGGGCGCTTCCGGTTCAGCCCGGACTGGGCGTCGCTCGGGCCCCGCGCCGCCGGCATGCCGGCCCTGCCGGACCATTGGGCTGTGTCGGAGCCGGCGGATGCCGAGCGGCCGTTCCGGATGGTGGCGCCGCCGGCGCGCCAGTTCCTCAACACCACGTTCACCAACAGCCCGGAATCGATCCGGCGCGAGGGACGCCCGACCTGCCTGATCCATCCGCATGACGGCGCCCGGCTCGGGATCGCCACCGGGGACGCGGTGGAAATCGGCAATACCCGCGGGCGGGTCCGGCTGCACGCGCGCCTCGCCGAAGGGCAGCCGCCGGGGATCGTCGTGGTCGAGAGCCTGTGGCCGGCCGCCTCCTTCTCGGGCGGCCGCGGCATCAACGCGCTGATCGGCGACTCGCCGGCCGCCCCCAACGATGGCGCTACGTTCCACGACACCGCGGTCTGGGTAAGGGCTGCCTGATTTTGGATCCGCCTTGGCAAAGAGGCGGGATCCTAAAGGGCTCAGCCCTCTGGCGGGGTATCGGGGGGAGCCCCGATGAAGCAGGCCGGTGCCCGGCACCCGCCAAAGGTCGAAGACCATTTGAATCCAGAGTTTTTCAGAGATCGGTCAATGACGGAACCAGCCTGAATCAATGCGGTTGGCCGTGGATACACTCTTTGGTGGAAGCCACAGTCATGCGGGTCATCCTCGCCGCCGTCCTGCTGCTCCCGTTCGCCCCATCGGCCTGGGCGCAGAGCCTGTCCGCCACCGCGACTGCGCCGTCTGCGGCCGCGCTGGAACCTGTGACGGCGATCGCCAATCCGGGCCAGCTCAGCCTTGGCGGCGGATCCACCACCGGCCCGTTTCCCACCCTCTCGGCCCAGGGCGGCGGCTTGGTGAATGCCGGCCAGCTGAGCTTCGGCGGCGGAAGCTCCGGAAGCGGCAGCATCGCGCCGCCGACTTCTGCGAGCGCCAGCACCGGCCAGATCGGCCTGACGGGATCCGGGACGACCGGCGGCGCCGGCATCACCGGAACGACTTCCAATTCGACCGGGACCGGTAGCACGATCGGAGCGACGGGGACGCGCAACGGCTTCAACACCTCTTCCAGCTCGGCGATCGGCTCGATCTCGGGCAGTGCCTTCTCGTCATTTGGCACGGGCGCGACCAGCAGCGGCTCGGCTATCGCCACGAGCCTGAACACGAATGCGAACTCGGCTTCGTCGGTGGCATCTTTCGGCGCGGGCAGTTTCGGCAGCGGCGCGGGGATCGGCGCCAGTTCCACCGGCTTGACCGTCAATTCGACCACGTCCGTAACGTCCACCGGGGGCGGTTCGGTCGGCAGCGCCGGGATCGCGGGCGGCGCGACCGCGACCACGGGCCGGGAACTGGATGCGACCCGTAGCACGGCCGGTGGCAGCGGTGGAGCGGTCGGGGGCGCCGGCATCGCAGCCGGGACCGCTCAGACCGATACGGCCTGCACCGGCCCGCTTGCGGTGGCCTGCTTCGGCGGGGCGAACACCTTCTGACCGGGCCGCGATCGGGGGGCGGAACCCTGCGGAAGCGCTGCCGTTCCTCTGATCCGGCGTCGCGGCCGGGACAGGAGGCGACGATGCAGAAAGCCATGGGACTGGGCCGTGTTTCGCTTGCGGTTGTTCTCGTTGTGAGTGTGTCGAGCGCGGTGCTCGCTCGCGATACGGGTTCCACGGTCCCGAGCACCAAAGGCCGCACAGGGAGCCTTCACAGCATTGGATTCAACGCGCCGCAATATAGTTCGGATATCCGTACCGGCAAGGACCAGCCCTATACGTGGCCGGTCGGCGACCGTTATCATCCCGTATCCAAGCCGTTCTACGGCCGGTCCTATTGAAGCTCTCGTCACCGAAGTCGGTACTGGTTCCGCGTCAGCGCTCGCGGCAGTCTGAAATCCACCCCGCCAGCGCGTGATCCTGCGCCGGCCGTCGTCGAACGAGGATCTGCGGAGAGCGTTTTATGCCGGTGCGGTGTCGGCTGATCCTCGTCGCTCTGGTCTGCGCGCCTTTGCCGGCGCGGGCGGGGGAGTTCGCGTCTACCGCGCCGACACAGGGAATGGTGATGCCTCTCCCCGATCCCGGCATGGCCAACAGCGCCCCCAGCGCGGCTCCGCCGCCCGACGCGGCCACGCCCGCGCCGCCACCACCCCTGGTCGCCGATCCGGTCGGCGGCCGGCGGCGGTTTCCGGTCCTCGGCAGCGGTTTTCCATCGACGGAGGGTCGGCTTCCGAACCAGCGCACTGGCCCGCGTCGGGAGCACGTGGTGCACGACATCTGTATCGGCTGCTGAGCCGGTCGTGCCCGGATCGTAACGCTTCGACAGCTCAGATCACTGCAAGGCGCGCGATTGGGTATTCGCGCGGATCCAGCGCGGCGAGAGCACATCGCCCGCCTCAGTAATGATCCAGGGCTGCGCATCCTCGGCTTCTATCGCCGCGGCGGCAGCTGCGAGCGCTTCGCGCAGGGTTGCAAACGGCCGTCCCTCCGCAGATCGCCCGAGCGAACGGCTCGGCCACACGGTCAACTCGGCACGCTTGTCGAGATCGGCGGGCGTCATGGTCGCGCTCCAAAAATTGGACGACTTGACTCTGTCTAACCAACCTATGTGACGTGCAGCTGGCGATCCTGTTGCCGATTCGTGTCGTGACGATCAAAACCTGTGACACGGCTTCACATCGTCGATCCTCGGACCGTCTGCAGCGCTCGGGGCAGTCCATCTTCAGACGGCGATTCGACCGACGGAGCTGCAAGCCGGTCTGACTCAGACGTGGCGTCGCTTTCCGATCCGTCAAAGCAAAATTAAATCTTGCCCGATCTCAAATTATATTTGAGATTTCCTCAGATGAATTTTAGTTCATTTGTCTGTACCGCATAGCATAGTTTGTGAAGAAACCTGTTTTTCCCTTTGGCGGCGCGGCGAGACCTGCAAAACCATGCCGATAGGGTGTTATGTTGCAATGCGCAATGAACATGCCGCACCGCACAAATCCATGGTCTCATGCACTCAGCGATTGCATTCTGCGATCGAACCGGAGTCGCACAATGCGCACGATCCTTATCCTCGCGTCGGCGGCGCTCACCTCAGCCGCCATCGTCACCGGTCCCGCCGCCGCGGATGACCGCCTGAATCTTACGCCGCCGCTGTATCGGGAACAGGCCCGCGCCGCCACGCAGGCCCGCCCGGTCGGCGACCTGACCACCACGCCCCAGCCGGTCTTGAGCGCCCGCACCAGCACAAGGCCGGTGGCGACCGTCGAGCGTCCGATCGTCCAGGCCTCCGCCGACTCGACCCGCTGAGCGCATCATGGCCGCGTCACGAGGCTTCAACTCGCCGGACCGATATCTCCCCCGGCGGGGTGCGGGTCAGACGATGTGTAGTTCCTGAGCGGCGATGCTCGGTAACACGCCGCGCTGGATCAGGCGACGGGTCCGAGCCTGCTGTCCCAGCTCGGCTCTGACGGCGGCACTCGTCGACCGATAGCTCTCGAAGCACAGCTCCAGCCAGGCGTATTGAACTGCGACCGCGAGTAGGGCGGCGTTCTCCGCCTGGCGGATGCTCAGCCCGAAGGCCTCGTCCGCCAGACGGCCAACCTCGCCGTAGATCATCGGCAACTCCACATCCTAGATGGCCGGCAACCCCAGGGGCCGGCGGCCTTGCGCGTGCGGTCCTAGTGCGACGCCTGCTCGGCGGCGTGTTGCGTCTGCTGGACGGCGTCCTGCCCCTGCTTGACCGCCTTCTGCGTGTCCTCGACGCCCTGCTGCACCGCCGAGCGGGCCCGCTCCGCGCCCTGTTGCAGCGCCCCCTGGGCGAGGCCGCCGAGTTCCTTGGCCTGAGCCTGGATGGCGAAGAAGCGCTCGCGCACATATTCGGCCTGAAGCTGCAGCGCTTCCGGAAACGAGCGCGCCGTCGCGAGCTTCTGCGCCAGGTCGAAGGCGGCGCGGACGTTCTGCTCGGTATGATCGAGGCTACGGGTGTAGATGTCTTGCGCGTTGGTCCGGGCCAGCTCGGTGGAGCCGTGGACCGTATCGGCGGCGCGCCGCGCGGAGCCGATAAAGCTTCCGAACGCCTTGCGGGCCTGCTCGACGCTGGTTTCGGCCAGATCGCGCAGCTGCGGAGGAACCTCGAAGCTCGGAGTGTTCGCCATGACTGATCTCCTGTCAGCCGCATGTCCGGCCGCGGCCGCACTTGTTGTGCATCGCACAAGCGGCAAGGTCCAGAGATCCGCGGGGACCGGACGACGAGATTCTGTCAGATCTCGGTCTCGCGCCTGACGATCGCGTCCTCGCCGCTCCCCTTCTGCGACAGACCGACCTCCGGCGCGTCGTCCGGGATCGGCAGCGGCTGGTTGGACGCGTCCGCCTCGCTCTCTACGGGCGCGATTTCCGGATCCGGATCGACCCGATTCGACGTCCGATCCGGAACGGTCGCGGGTTTGCGCGAATCAGTCATCCGAAGCTTTCCTGTTTCGAGTCCCGGATCCGATATCCAGGACGAAGCGCTCAGCAACGCACACGCCCCACGGATCCTGCAGATCATCCATCGCCGTGTGGCCGGGATCGCATGCGCCGCGCTATATGCGGGCGGAAGAACGAGGAGGGTGTCGTGTTCACCGTTAAGGGGATCGATCCGTCCGGGCGCGTCATGACCTTCGCGTGCGGGACCGACGAGCAGGCTATGGAGAAGACCTGGGAACTCGTCCGGCGCGGGTTCCGGGAGATCATGGTCGCCGATCCCAAGGGTAAGGAGATGTCCGCGGCCGCCTTCGAGCGGTCCCTGGACATCGATTGGGGGGAGTGAGCCGCAGCGTACTCGATCCCCCAAAAGGTCGCTCTAGCGGTTGCCGAGCGCCGGGCCGCCCGCGGTGCCGCCGGTCCCGGGCGGTCCGCTCGTCGGGGTGCCGCCGATATTGACCCCCGGCGTGGTGCCCGGGACGGAGGAGTTGCTGGGATTGGCCGTCGTGCCCGTGGTGATCTGGGCATTCGGGCCGCTGCCCACCGTTCCGCCCCCGACGCCGCCGCTGGTCGGCGGGGCGGTCACGCCGGTATTGCCGGCGCCATCGGTCGTCACCTGCGCGGCAGCCGGGCCGGCCAACAGGAGGGCCAGAGCGCCCGAGAGCCGCATCGTCGTGCGTGTCATGGATCCGTCCGTTGCTTGGGGTCGGACGGCAACGGGTGCGGGCCGGCGAAGTTCACATCGCGCGGCGCAGCGTTTCAATGCAACTCGTAGCAGTTCGTGATCACCCGCGGGTTGCGCGTCACGTCGTACAGGATCGAGCACTGGACGAGGTATCGGGTATCCTTCCTCCGAAATAGGATCAGCGAGGACCGATTATCGAATGTGCCGGTATAGCCGGCGATTTCCCAGCCGTCGGCGCTGAGCCGTTCGACTGTGAGGGGCTCGGCGGCGGCCGCGCCCAGGACCGCCCCGAGACACGCGGCAAGGCTTAAGCACCAGCGCATCGGGGTACCCCACGCGGCCTTCACAGGCCCGGCACGTCGTCGATATCCGGCGCGGGTTCCCGGTCCGGCGGGGCGGGATCGTCCTCCGGCGCGGGCGGGAGCCGGGGCGGCGGCATCTCGCCGGTATTCGGCGGCATCGGCAGGCCCTGCGGCAGGTCGGAGACGGGCATGTCGTCGGCCCTGGGCGATCTGGGATCGGGCATGGCGTGTCCCTGGCGTCGATATCGCAACCTGCAAATGGGCAGATCCGGCACGGACAGAACGGTCGTCGCGCTCGAAGGTGCCCGCTCTCGATCGGCCGCGGCAACCGTTTCGATGGCTCCGAGGTTCTGTCACCACGTGGTCACCTCTGGCTGCGCAAGCCGGAGAACTGCACGTGAGCCGTGTCCTCGTCCCGATCCTGACCGCGACCTTGATCGTCGGCGTCCTGTCTCCGGCCTTCGCGATGACTCGCAAGGTCAAAGTGCCGAACCGGTACGACGGCGCCTGGACCATCGTGGCGACCACATCCGAAGGGCCCTGTGCGGCGCAGACCAGCTACCAAGTCCAGATCAAGGATAGCGACGCCTCGATCCCCGGGGACGAGGTTGACATCGACGGTGGCGTGACGGCGAGCGGCAGCGTCCAGGCCACGATCACCAGCGGCTCGAACACCGTGCCGATCGCCGGCAGCCTCGACACCCAGGGCGCCGGCAGCGGCACATGGCGGACGACCGGCAGCCCGATCACGTGCAGCGGGCGGTGGAACGCCCGCCGTTCGGGCTGAGCGGCGTCAAGCCGCTTCAGACCGGCGCCGGCACGCGGCGCAGGCTCGGGCGGCCCGACCGGCCGATCTCCGGCTCGTTCGTTGCCGCCCCGATCTCCTCCGCCTTGCGCCACACCACCCGGCAGATGAGGATCTCATTGCTCGAATCGATGTTGAGAACGAACCGGTCCGGCAAGATCTCGGCCTCCGGCAGGGCGATGCGGACGCCGCCCAGCGAGCGATTGTAGACAATGCACGGCAGGCTGCGATGCTCGTCGATCGAAATACTGCCGGTTTCGTTCAGGAACGTGCGCGGAGCGCTCCGTCGGTCAAGCATCGCTGCCTCGTGAACTTTGAGGCGCGCAGGATCGGTGACCCACGTTCAGAACAGGTTTTGGAAACGCGTCGGATTGTCTGCATCCATGCATGAATGCTGGCGCGCGGCGCGGCATTCATGCATGGATTGAAGGTGTCGGCGCAGCCGCGCTACCCGGTGACCACTCCGACCAGCGTCGCGAGAAAGCCGAGCGCCACGGCACCGATCCCGCTCATGAACATCACGTCCCAGCCGGCGAAGTCGTTCGACCGGGGGGCCCGGGCGAAGGCGAAGATCGTGAGCGCGGCGCCAAACACGACGAGGGCGATGGCAATGGTGATCGGTGTGGACATGGCGTGATCCTCCGACGCCGGTCTCCTGGCCCTTCGGGCTCTTGTCCGGACGATCGCAGCCGGCGTGATCTGCTTTCGCTCGTCCGTTCTCGAAACATGACAGACGATCGGAGAGCGAACAAGCTGATAATCTGTTCTGCACTGCAGAACCGGAAGGGGCCTCACCTTCAACATCTCACTTTTGCGGATGCTTTTGTCTGGGGACGGTCCCGGGGCGCCGAAGAGTGGCGCCGCGTCGGCCGGGCGGGGCCACAGCGAGTCAGTCGACGAACACCCGGACGCCGTCCGTGTTGAGGATGTCCCGCTGATCGGCGCACCATTGGTCCGCCCCGACTTCCGCGATCGTCCTGGCGACGCGCTGGCCCTCCTCCGCGATGGCTGCCTCGGCCTGCCGACGGCCGACAGCCGCCTCAAGCGCTCTGCGGACGGTCCGCGATAGGCTCTCTGACACCGCGTCATCGACAGTGTAGAGCTTGCGGCAATACAGGACGATGCCGGCCTGGGCGCCGACGATCCGCGCCAGGCCGTCGATCGTCTCGGCCCGCTTCTCGTCCTGCGCCGCTGTCGGGCCGGACGAGAGGGTCGACGCGGCTAGCGCGGCGGCGAGCAAGGCGCGTCTCATGGTCAGGCTTTCCTCTGCGGGCTGGAGCCGGATTCGCGTGTGGGCGCTGGTCCGTGACGCAGAGATAGGGCCGTCCATCGTGGATGCCGCCTCGGCGAGGGCTTCCGCGAAGCGACATCAGATCGCGGCGCTGCCGGGCTTTGCGCTGTCAGCGCATCACGGCCTTTCGGAGCCGGCGATTTCCGTCCTGCGTCACGCGTGGAGGCGCTTTTCGGTCACTTCCGGGCCGACATCATGTCGTGCGTGAGCACGGTCAGCTTGCCGATCAGGCTGGAGATGTCGGCGCCCTTGCACGACCATTGCGTGCCGATCGCCTCGCCATCCGCCGAGACCGAGACGACGGCCACCGAGCGCAACCGTCCTTCACGGGCGAGGGCCAGCTGGTCCTGCAGCACCGCGATCACCGATGCGGTGTCTTCATCGGCCACGGTCGGGGCGATATGCGCCGGGAACGCCACGACGGAGTTCGGCTTCGCCTGCTCACGCTTCATCATGTTTCGACCCCGCACCTGTCACTCTTGGGATCCGGCGTGGGCATCAGCTTTGTGCAGAGTGTGGCAGCTTGTCCGTGTCGGGCCACGTCGCGGATCGGTGTGGCCGTGGGGCAACGATTGTCGGCAGGACCAGACGATCCGCCCGGGTGGCTCGGAAACAGCGGATACGGCACGCGGTCGACGGATGATGCAACCGGAGGGCGCGCGCGCCGGTCCGACCGTGATCGGGACGAGACCTCGGCGGCCCCTCCCGCTGGAGGCGTCGGGATCCGATCAGGCGGCCTTCCGGCCCTTGCGCTCGCGATCGGCCATGGCACCGGGCTGACCGAGACCGATCGCCTTGGCGAGGGCGGAGCGCTGCTCGGCGTAGCTCGGGGCGACCATCGGGTAGTCGGCCGGCAGGCCGTAGCGCTCGCGGTAGCTCTGCGGGCTAAGACCGTTTGCGGTCAGATGCCGCTTGAGCGTCTTGTAGGTCTTGCCGTCGATGAAGCTGACGATCCCGTCCTGCTGGACCGACTTGCGGATCTGGGCCGAGCTCGGCTTGTCGACGGACACGGACGTGTCCGCACCGGCCGCGGCGGTGCCCGTCCCGGCGGCCAGGCCGGCGATCGCACCGTGCACCCGGGCGATCAGGGCTGGCAGCTCGGCAGCCGGAACCGGGTTGTTCGACACGTAGGCGGCGACGACATCACCCGCCAGACCGATGAGATCAGGTGTGTGCACGATGGTTTCTTCTGTCACTTCATGGTTCCCGATGTGCCCCTCACGTGCGATTTGCTACTTCTCGCATCCGAATGCAAGTTACAAAACCATATGACGCGGTGCATCACCGTCATGATCGCTGTGCATGCTCGCATCCCTGGGTAGGAACTTCTGGCACAACCGTCAGGTGAACTATCCTGGCGGTGTCGAGGTTTCGACAATCCTTGCGCCAGTGTTTCTAGGCCGCGGCCAATCGTTCGTCACATCTCGGATTCCGCGGGTTGCTAGCGCAACCCGGATTCGGCCTGTTCAGTCGGCGCTTCGAGCCGGTGTCAGCGACGCCGAGCGGAGCATCGCATGTTTTAGAGTTCCGCATGTCGTTTTTCTTGGCATAATTCGACCCTTGTCTGATAGAAGACAGTTGTCGGAATGCGGCGGGCTCTCGGAATTGTTCTCCCGTCATTGCGCGAAGCAGGTCGGATATCGAAACTAGACTGCCAGCTCCGGCGCCGCGGCCGAGCCTGGTACGGTATGCTCAGCCCGATGCGGTGATTGAGAGCCGCCGCTGTAGCAAAGCGTTGATCCGGCAGCCGATCCGCATCCTTCACGCACCCAAATTGACACCGTGCGTGTTCGGATCACCTTGTGTTATCAACTCATGGGTGAATAGTCTTCGCGGTTGCAGCCGCTCCTGCGGTGACGCGCGTGCGCAGCCGTGGCATTGCGCGATTATGCTCCTGCTCGCTCTCCTCCTCGCCCTTCTGGTCGTCCTGGCCGTCATGATCATCACGCGTCGCTGGACCGGCCGGCTGGCCTCGCTCGCTACCTTGATCGCCGGGGCGATCATGGCCCTGTGGCTGGCCCAGGTCGGGCTGCTGCCGGGCTCGACCGGCCCGCTGACGCCCGACCGGCCCCGCGTTCCGGGGCTCGACCGGTAACGTGCCGGTAACTGTCTCGGCGCGAGCATGGGGCATGCCCACGCTGTCCGCCCCGCGCCTGCTTACCTTCCTGGTCTCGGCCGTGCTCATCGGTCTGGCCGTCGCCAGCCTCTACATGCGCATCCCCGTGGTCGGACGGAGTGTGGTGGCGCATCGGCAATGGTTCTTTATCGGCGCCTACGCGCTGCTGGCGCTCGGAGTCACGACCCGCAGCCTGTGACGGGTCCAGTCTCCGGCCCTTGCGACAGGACCCGCATTCCAGGCGCCCACCGCCGATTCGGTCGTCATCACTCTATCGCAACCGCACTGCGTGCTTCAAAGGTAGCCGATGGCGATGAAGACGACATTCGTGGTGCAGCCGTTCGAGCTGCATCGGAAGCGGCTGAGGCCGGCCCGGCAGGAGCCCGCCCAGAGCGAGTTCGGTGCCCTCAAGAAGGCTGAGGCGCTGGCCGCCCGCATGCCGGGCGCGGCGGCCCTGAAGGTGGTCGCAGACGACGAGACCGGCGAACTCGAAGGCGTGACCATCCTGGGCCAATTCGGCGAGGTACCGGAGGACTTCGCCGAGAGCCTTCAGGGCGGTTGACGCGCATCACCGCGGCCCGGATTGGCAGAGGGATACGACCACGACGAAATGCATCGCTCGCCCTCTGGACACTACGTAGAAACAACGTAGCACGATGCTGGTGAGCAGCTGCATGCCCAGAGCCAATATCCGTGCCGCGATATTTTATCGATCTCCACGATGGTGCGAACCTGGTTCGCGACCAGAAAGGTTTCGATCTGCCCGATCTCGCCGCCGCGCAGGCGCAGGCCGTCCGCATGATGACCCGGATCGCCCAGGGGCTCTCGGACCCGCAGGTGCGGCAGGATTACGTGATCGCCGTCCGGGACGAGCAGGGCTCCGTCCGCCTGCGGCTGCGCCTGTCCTACGATGTCGAACCGGACTGAAAGCCGGTGTCGTCGGATCGCTACGGAAGCGGCCCGGCAATGCGTTGAGGTCGCGCCGGTTCGCTCAAGCGAGGAGACTGCATGAGACGCTCAACGATCGCGACCGGTTCGATCCTGGCGGCGTTCGTCTTTCTGGCTGGCGCTGTGTGGCCAGGGATGGCGCAAACGACGCCGCCGCCGCAGGCGGGCTCGGCCACCGCGACGCCGGACAACGCCATCCTGCTCACGGTCTTCCTGCGGCACGACCAGTCGCGCCCGCTGGCCGAGCTGAACGCGCAGCTCGCCAGGCAGGGCTTCTACAAGGCGTTCCCGCCGGCGGGCATCGAGGTCGTCTCCTGGAACGTCGTCATGGGCATCGGGCAGATCGTCACCCTGCGGCTGCCCGCCGCCCGGCTGCGGGAGATCAACCGCGTCCTGGAGGACACCGCCTGGGGCGCCTACCGGACCGAGTTCTACCCGACCTACGATTACAAGGCCGTCGGTCTGGCGGAGCACGACAAGGCCCGCTGAGCCGGACCGCCTTCCCTCATAGGATCGCTTCGGCGGCCGGTGCGAAGCCCGGGCGGAGCGCGTCGCTCCACAGGCAGGGATGGCCGAGCCGCTTAGCCTGGTACATCGCCGCGTCGGCCCGCTCGACGAGGGTCCGTGCCTGGGAGGCGTGATGCGGCGCGCAGGCGATGCCGATGGCGGCTCCGACGAGGACCGGCCGCCCGGCGCCGACATCGTAGGGTTCGGTGAGCCGCCGGTGGAGGCGATGCGCCAAGTCCAGCACGGTCGAGGGCGTAGCCTCGGCAAGCAGCAGGGCGAACTCGTCGCCGCCGAGGCGTGCGGCGGTATCTCGGTCGCCGAGGCCCTCCTGGAGCCGCTCGGCCGTCTGCCGCAGCAGCGCGTCGCCGGCGGCGTGACCGTAGAGGTCGTTCACCGGCTTGAAGCCATCGAGGTCAATGCACAGCAGGGCGCAGCCCCGGCCGTCCGGCTCGGCCGTGGCCCGGTCGAGCCGGGCCTCGAACAGGTAGCGGTTGGGCAGGCCGGTGAGCGGGTCGTGGTGGGCCATATGGCGCAGCAGCGCCTCCGCCTGCCGGCGCTCGGTCACGTCCTCGTAGAGGGCGACCCAGCCGCCGTCCGTCTGCGGCTGCAGCGTCAGGGCGATCTGGCGGCTGTCCGAGAGCGTCTGCAGCACGGTCACGGGATCGCGCCGGGCCAGGAGCCGCCGGCGCTCCACCCAGATCTGTGCCGGGTCCCGCTCGGCCTTGAGGCCCCGGGCGGCGTTGAGCGCGATCAGGGTACGGGCGTGAAGGCCCGGCCGCGGCTGGCCGGCCGGCTGGCCGAAGATGCGCCGGTAGCCGTCATTGGCAAACAGCAGGCAGTCGCCGGCATCGAACAGGCACAAGCCGTGCGGCAGGCTGTCGAGGGCCCGGACGATCCGGGCTCCAAGCCGGCGGTCCCGACGGAATCCGTAGCCCCGGGGAACGACGATCGGCTCCCGCTCGCGGCGCTCCAGCCGCGCCGAACCCCTGCCCGCTCGCGCCGTCATGGCGACCCCCTTCAAGCGCCCGGCAGGATCCGGGCTCCCGCCAGATGGCCGGACGCCTCGCCGAAGACTGCTTCCGGGGCGTCATAGAATGGGATTCCTTTCGCCTACCTTGACGAAACCGCCTTTCGCCTGAAAGCACGCGACAATCTCGTCAATCCCTCTGCCGGGCGCGGGCATTCTTATCGGTCGCTGATCAGGATCGGTCACCTAGAGTTGCCGGATCCGGCATCACAAGCCCGTGCCGGCTCAACTAATCCCCCGCCGCCGGTCGCCACGGGGATTTGCGAAGACTTATTTTCGCGCCGATTTGTCTTGTCGGGATGCCGATCGTCCATCCCGAAAGTTCACGGCGTCTCGTGCACGCCGTGATGTCCGTCGAGGACGGTGTCGCTGGTCGGGACCGTGTCGGCCACGGCCTCCGCCCGGCGGCGATCCGGGGCGGTCGCCTCGTCGACGAAGGCCGCCACCGCCTCCGCGAGCGGCAGCGTCCGGGTCTGCTGGCTGCCGAGTCGGCGGATTGAGACCGTGCGTTCCTCGGCCTCGCGCTTGCCCAGCGCCAGCAGCACCGGCACCTTGGCGAGCGAGTGCTCCCGGACCTTGTAGTTGATCTTCTCGTTGCGCAGATCCGCCTCGACCCGCAGGCCGGCGCGATCCAGGGCGCGGATCACCTCATGGGCGTAGGCATCGGCCTCGCCGGTGATCGTGGCCACCACAACCTGGACCGGGGACAGCCAGAGCGGGAAATGCCCCGCGAAATGCTCGATCAGGATGCCGGTAAAGCGCTCCATCGAGCCGCAGATCGCCCGGTGCACCATCACGGGCGGCTTCCGGGCGCCGTCGGCGTCGATGTAGAAGGCGCCGAACCGCTCGGGCAGGTTGAAGTCCACCTGCGTGGTGCCGCATTGCCAGTCGCGGCCGATGGCGTCGCGGAGCACATACTCGAATTTGGGCCCGTAGAACGCGCCCTCCCCCGGGTTGACCTCCGTGCGGATGCGCCCGGCCGATTGCGCTTCGATCTGCGCGAGCACCCGGGTCATCACGTCCTCGGCATGGTCCCAGAGCGCGTCCGAGCCGACGCGCTTCTCCGGCCGCGTCGAGAGCTTCACGACGATCTGGTCGAAGCCGAAATCCGCATAGGTCGAGAGGATCAGGTCGTTGATCTTGAGGCACTCGTCGGCGAGCTGGTCCTCGGTGCAGAAGACGTGTGCGTCGTCCTGGGTGAAGCCGCGCACGCGCATCAGCCCATGCATGGCGCCCGACGGCTCGTAGCGGTGGACCACGCCGAACTCGGCGAGCCGCAGGGGCAGGTCGCGGTAGGATTTCAATCCGTGCTTGAAGATCTGCACGTGGCCCGGGCAGTTCATCGGCTTGAGCGCGAACCAGCGCTTGTCCTCGGCCTCCTCGCCTGCCGATTGCGCGGCGAACATGTTCTCCCGGTACCAGCCCCAGTGGCCGGAGGTCTCCCACAGGGACTTGTCGAGGATCTGCGGGGCGTTGACCTCGGCGTAGTCGCCGCGCAGGCGCCGGCGCATGTAGGCGATCAGCTCCTGGAAGATCGTCCAGCCCTTGGCGTGCCAGAAGACGACGCCCGGCCCCTCCTCCTGGAAGTGGAACAGGTCCATCTCACGGCCGAGCCGGCGGTGGTCTCGGCGCTCGGCCTCCTCCAGGCGGTGCAGATAGCCGTCGAGATCGGCCTGGGCGGCCCAGGCCGTGCCGTAGATGCGGGTCAGCATCGGGTTGTTCGAATCACCCCGCCAATAGGCGCCCGCGACCTTCATCAGCTTGAAGGCGGTGCCGACCTTGGCCGTCGAGGTCATGTGCGGACCACGGCAGAGGTCGAACCAGTCGCCCTGTCGGTAGATCTTCAGATCCTCGCCGGGGGGAATGGCGTCGACCAGCTCGACCTTGAACTTTTCCTGCTTGCCCTCGAACAGCGCGCGCACGTCGTCGCGCGTCCAGATTTCTTTCGTAAAGGGCGCATCGCGCGCAATGATCTCGCGCATCTTCGCCTCGATCTTCGGAAAGTCCTCCGGTGTGAACGGGCTTTCGCGATAGAAATCGTAATAGAAGCCGTTCTCGATCACCGGGCCGATCGTCACCTGCGTCTCCGGCCACAGCGACTGCACGGCTTCGGCGAGCACGTGCGCGCAATCGTGGCGGATCAACTCCAGGGCGCGCGGGTCGGTGCGGTCGAGGAACTCGATTCGGGCATCGCGCGCAATCGGATCGTCGAGGTCGGCGACCGTGCCGTCGAGCGCCATGGCGACGGTGCGCTTGGCCAGCGATTTGGCGATGCCCTCGACCACGCTGCGGCCGGTGGTGCCGGCGGCGACCTCCCGCGTATCGCCGTTGGGGAAGGTGAGAATCGGCATGGTTCAGGTTCTCCAGGCTCAGTCCTGCATACGCGGCAGGTAAGCGTCGTCAGGTCGGCGTGTTCGGGGAGCGGCCGTGTAGCCCGATTTCTCTTCTTTGGCGAGGGAACGGCGCATGGCGCGGGCTCCCTGATCGACCCTGTTCTCGGGCGACGGCCGGATCTGTTGGCTTTCCAGGCTTGAGGATCGGGGCGGTCGCCAAGTTCCTCGTCCGCACCCGGACACGCGTCAACGTCCCCACCCGCCAATGGCGCCGGGGGCATGGCCCAAGAGATCCAACCACGAGGGACGCGGGACGCCGCGGGGACCCTGGTGTCGGCCAACTACGCGCGGGGTCCGATCCCCGCGGCGA
>NZ_JAKSYJ010000136.1 GCF_022829365.1 Methylobacterium sp. J-077
ACGACGCCTTCGCCGACAAGATGGCCGAGGCGGCCAACCGGCTGAAGGTCGGCAACGGCATCGAGGATGGCGTCGCCCAGGGGCCGCTGATCGACATGGCGGCCGTGGAGAAGACCGAGGCCCATATCCGCGACGCCATCGCGTAAGTCGGCCGGGTGGTGGCGGGCGCGCATCGCCATGCGCTGGGCGGCCCGTTCTTCGAGCCGACCGTGCTCGCAAACGCGACTCCCGACATCGCGGTGGCCCGGGAAGACACCTTCGGCCCGCGGGCCCCGCTGTTCCGCTTCCGCGACGAGGCGGAGGCGATCCGCATGGCCAACGACACCGAGTTCGGCCTCGCCTGCTACTTCTACACCCGCGACCTCGGTTGAGCCGGTGAACGTGATCTTCTTGACCAGCGGGTTGCCGGTCATCTCGGCCCCGATGGCCCGGGCCGAGCCGGTGAGGATGCTGACGGTCCCGGCCGGAAAACCGGCCTTCTCGCAGAGCACGCCCCAGG
>NZ_JAKSYJ010000165.1 GCF_022829365.1 Methylobacterium sp. J-077
CCTTGGGCGCGCATACCGGAATTGCGCCGCGAGGTGACCAAGAGCGTCGGCTAGCCCACCGTCGGTCCGTTTACCGATTCCTTGAATATTGAGAGGGTGCGCAGGTGACCCATCTCTGGATTGTCGGGACCGTGGATCGGAGGGCGTGTCTCGGAGACGGGCGTGAGATCGGGCGGCAGTTGGCCCGGCGGGGGCGAAATACCCCCGCGGCGACTCATCCCTGCGCGTGACCCTCAGAAACCCGCGGACCCGCCCAATACGAAGCGGAAGTCGGGTTGAAGGCCACGGCGGTGAATGCGGGTTCCGGGGGTGTATCGGCTGCGAGGCGGCTTGGGCATCATGGGCAGTGACCGCTGGCACGGAGTCGCGGGATCGGGGCGCTGGCAAGACATCGCGACGAGAAAGACGGCACCGGCCGGGGACCATGCCCGGTCGATACCGCGGGTCGCCGCGGGGATCGGACCCCGCGCGTAGATGGCCGACACCAGGGTCCCCGCGGCGTCCCGCGTCCCTCGTGCTGGGTTTCCTGGGCCATGCCCCCGGCGCCGCGAGGCGGGTGGGGACGTTGACGCGCGTCTGGAGGCGGAGCCCCATGGCCGGGCTCCTGGCGATGGCGGACTCTTCACGATGAGCGATCGGAAAAAGCCCGGAGATACGGGCGCAGGAGCCCGACGTCTCCTCCGAAACACAAAAAAACGGGACGGCTCGCGCCGTCCCGTCGGTGGGTGTCGTTATCGACCTAAGAAGATCGAGGCCAGTCGCTGGAGCAGGCCCCGCGGTGCGGGCGGAGGCTCACTCTGCCCAGGACCGTCCCCGATCTAATTGGCGGCGAAGGGGTGCTGGGCCGAGTTGCGCTGCTCGGTCACGGTCGCGGCCTTCGGCTCGCCGTTCACGGCGCGCTGGATCGACAGCTTGGTGGCCTCGTAGTTGTACTTCTGGATCTTGGCGTCGTCGGCCGCTTCCCAGTGGATGAACACGCCGACCAGAATGAACAGGTCGTCGGCCTCATCGGCCGGAATGATGCCTTCGGCGACGGCGTCCTGGACGGCCTTGGCGACGCCGTGCTGGGCCGGGCCGAACATCTGGACGGCCTGACGGGCGTCGTTGATGGTGACCTTGTTGAACATCAGGGTGTTGGGCTTGCACGGCAGGTTCGGCGCGATGACCGCGAGCAGGCTGGTGAAGCCGTGCTTGTTGTTCACGAGGCCATTGCAGAAAGCCGTCTCGGCGGGCGAGCCGCGCGGTCCGATGATCAGATCGATGTGAGCGACCTCGTTGCCGTCGCCGACGAGGGCTTCGCCAACCTGAACCTTGGTGATCTTCGCCATTCGGTGTCTCTCCCTGGATTCCGAAATAGGGCCGCGGCGCCGGTCGAGGCCAGCGGCCCGGAAGCCATCCTTGTTATCGGCGCCCGTCCCTCCGGCCGTGCCGGATAGGCCGAGCCGGTTGGGCCGGACAGCGCGCCGGACCCTACAGTGCGGCCCAGCGGCTCACAACCCGCGCAAGGCCCTGAAGGTGGAGAATTTCTTTGGCCGCGGACCCCGAAACCCAGGAACCAAACCGCACTTCACGCCAGGACGGCGCCGGCCGCCGTGAGCGCGTTCCAGAACAGGGTCGCCACGGTGAAATCCGCGCTGGTGCCGGGATTGAGTCCCCGCGCCTTCAGCGATGCGTCGAGGGCCAGCAACGGGTCAACCGGACGGTCGGCAAGATCGATCCCGGAGAGCGCCGTTTCAATCTCTCGACGAACGCCTTCGGCCGCTTCGGCACCCGCCTTGCGGGCGATGTGGCTGTCTGGGACGGAGCGGAGATAGGCCAGATGGATCGCGGTTGTGCACCAGGACGGATCGAGGTTTCGGGCGCGGGCCTCGGCGAGTGCCGGCAGGCCGATGGCGGTGATGTCCGAGAAGCCGGTTCCGTAGGCCCGGGCGATGCGGTCGCGCTCGGCTGCCTCCGCCATGGCGGCACGCAGGGAGCGGGGGGCCTCCGACGCGACATCGTGATTCTTGGCCCGGCCGAGCCCGCCCGGATTGGCGAGCCGGATCGCCGCGAACACGCCTTCGGAATCCGCTGCGTCGAGGTCATCCAGCACTGCGCCGACCCGCCAGCCCCGCTCGGCCGCAACGGCGAGCGGAGCGCAGAGCAGAAGGATCCCGAGATTCGTGTTCTGGGCCACCGCCGCCAGGGTCGCGGCGATTCCCGCCCGGACCCGCTCGCCGACGCCCGTTCCAGCCCGCGCCAGCTCCGGCGCCGAGACATCGGCGCTTGTAACGAAATCAGCCACCACCATGCGATGGCCGGCCGCATAGGCGTGGACGTTGCCGGGCTTTAGCGCGTCGAGTTCCGCCAGGCAGGCAGCGCGGTAGAGCGTGCCGATCAGTCCCGGGTCGAGGCCGCTCATGCCACCACGAGCCGCGGCAGGCTGGCGCCCCGGACGGCGGCCAGAAAGCCCCGCACCACGGCGGCGGCGATGTCGGTCTCGCACACGGTCTGGAGGCCCGACCAGGCCGGCATGGAGTTGACTTCGAGGATCGCGAAGCCGCCCTCTCCATCCTCGACGAGATCGACGCCGGAATAATCGACCCCGACCGCGGCGGCGGCAGCCTCCGCCATCTCGGCGGCGGCCGGCGGCATCGCCCAGGGCAGCGGCCGGCCGCCGCGATGGACGTTGGTGATCCAGCCGTCGCCCTCGCGGATCATGCCGGCGATCGCCCGGCCGTCGCAGACGAACACGCGGTAGTCGCGCCACAACCCGTCCCGACGCGGCACGTAGCGCTGAAGATAATAGACCCGGGCCACCGCCTCCTCGTCGGGCAGATCCTCGGGACGCTCGATGAGGGCCAGCCCCTCCCCCTGGGAGCCGAAGAGCGGCTTGAGCACGAGGGGCGCACCGGGGCTGCCTTCGCGCACCACGATCTCGGCGGCGGCCTCGCGCTTCGAGACCACCCAGGTCTCGGGCGTCGGCAGGCCGGCCCGGGCGATGAGCAGCGAGGTCGCGGCCTTGTCGACCGAGCGCTCGATAGCGGTGGGCGCGTTCCAGACGGTCACGCCCGCCGAGACCAGGGCGTGCAGCACGCCGAGCCGCATGGTGGTCGCCTCGAAGGTGCCGCCCGCGATGGTCCGCAGCAGTACGCCGCCGGGCAGCGCACCGGAAAAGCCCGGGACGCGCAGGGGCTCGCCGCCTCCGGTGGCCACGATCACGTCGGCGAGAGAGAACAGGATCGGCTCGACCCCCTGCGCCCGCAGGGCCGCCAGGAGCCGAGCCTTGTGCCAATTGCCGTTATCTGCGGCGAGGGCGATGCGCATGAATGGAAGACTCTCGATCGCCCTCCCGCTCCGGGGAAGGCTTCGGTCGTTATGGTTTAAAGGCTCTATCGCGGCGGCCCGGCCGCAACACGCGCCTACTCCGATGGAACTCGCCGATTTCGGGTTGCCGGGCGTGGCGCAGGTCCCCTCTCCCGTGCGGGAGGGGGACAGAGTGAGGGATGCGACCTTTCCGGAGAAAGCTGGCCCCTCACCCCAACCCTCTCCCGCTCAAGAGAGGGAGTCTATGCCTCATGTGACCGACGACGGATCGTGTCCCGGCCTCTGACCTTGATGAACCAAAGCCGGAACGTCCTATGTCTCTTACGCGAACGACGCATCCACCAGCGCCGGCTCCAGGCGGCCGCCGCGATAGGTGGCGCCGGTGCGCACCGAGGTGACTATCGCCTCGGCCGGCGAGAACAGGGCGCCGTCGATCTTGTAGAAATCGCCGTTCACCCGCGAGAAGATCTCGGCGAACGGGGCACCGTGGTCGCTCGAAGTGGTGGACGGGATCTGCTCGGCGAGCAGCTTGGCGTCGGCATCGTCGGCATCGACGAAGAGCTGGACCCGGCCACCATAGATGATGGCGTCGTTGGTCCGGCCCATCGCCTTGATGAAATCCGGGTGCGGGGGCGAGAGCGGCGCCGAGCCGATGCCGTCGACGATGGCGTGCAGGTCGAAGCCGACGGTGTGGGCCTTGTGCAGGGCGACTTCCAGCACTCGGGCGACCACCTGGGTCGAGCCGGCGAGGCTCTGGGTGGGGGCGAAGATGAAGGTCAGGTCCTCCGGGCGCAGACCGGAGGCCTCGGCGACCTTGGCGACGACGCTCTCGGGCGGGCCGCCGGCGGCTTCGAGGACCAGGGCGGTCTTGGTAGCTGAATCCCGGTAGCCGAGTTCCTGGTACAGATCCTCGACGGCCGCGACCGCGCGGCCCGGGCCCGAACCGAGGGCGAAGAAGCCGGAATCGCCGCCCTCGTCGGCGAGGCTCCAGCCGGCATACTGGCTGCCCAGGCAGGCGAGCACCGGATCAGCCGCATGGACGATCACGGAATACGGCCAGGCGGCGATCGGGCCGCTCGGCGCGATGGTCACGCTGCCGAGGCCGCCGAGGCAGATCTCGGCGATGCGCCGTCCGGCCTCGATCGAGCCCCGCGCCTGCGCGCCGGCATCGACCATCCGGGCGCCGCCGGTCGCCTGCGAGACCGACAGGCGCAGGGTCGCAGCATCGGCCACGAGCCGCTCGATCAGCGGTGCGGTCAGCGCGTTGACGCTGGGATAGGATTGGCTGGCACTCATCACAGGGCTTCCTCGGGGTGCGTTTTCTGTGCGGCCAGGGCAGCGCGCAGCCGCGCCGTCCGCGTGTTCAGACCGTCGAGCGCCGCCTGCCGGTCGGCCCCAAGGGCAAGCACCGTGCAGAGGGGCGCGTCGCGGCGGACCACCGTGCCGGGGCGCGGGCGGTCGCGCACGTGATCCGGCCAGGGAAAGTCCGGGCCGGGCGCATGCTCACGCTCCGCGTAACAGATCTGCGCGGCGGCCGCATCCGCCGGTTGCGCGCCGAGCGTCGGCATGGCGCAGAGGCTGGCCTCGATATGGGCGGCCAGCAGGGGCGTGCTCCGCCGATCCAGAATATCGAGGGTCGCGCCGGGCCGCGGATTGATCTCGGTGAGCCACCAGCCGGATTCCTCAGCCAGAAAATCGGCGCTCGCGAGCCCGCGCAGACCGGTCGCCGCAGCTATTTTTGCAACGGCTTCTGTGACCGCAGACAAGAGCGTATCGGGGAGAAGCGGGACCTCCCCGGCGCCGGTGGCCAGGGCGCCGCCGTAGCGATAGGGCCGGGTCGGCGACGGCGCGCACCATTGCTCGGTGCAGGCCAGCACTTGGATCGTGCGACCATCGGCCAAAAAATTCAGTGCGTAGGGCCGGCCGGGGGCCCGAACTTGAAAATAATGGCGCTCCGGCGCCAGGCCGAGTATGGCCGACCGGATATGGCCGCCGCCGCTGCCGCCGATCCGCTTGAGCAGCCAGCCGGACGGCTCGGGCGGCAGGTCCGTCGCAATCGCCGGATGCGGGACGCCGAGCCGGGCGCAGAGCGCTGTGAAAGCGAACGGATCCTTGAGCGCCGCGATGGCATCGGTATCGGCGCCGATCAGCCGATGCTTTTCCGCGATCCGGGCGACGAGACCGGGGGCATCCTCGAAGCCGCTGCCCAGGACGACGCCCACCGGCGATCCGGCCGCATCGGCCAGTGCGTCGATGGCCGCGAGCGTCGCGTCGACGGCAATCGGGCTGCCGAAGCGGCCCGGGAGCGGCCGGTAGGCTTCGCTCAGCGCCAGCGTGTCGGAATCGCCGAACAGGTCGGCCACGAAGGGGCGCAGACCCGCCCGCCGGGCCGCCTCGGCGAGGGCGCGCCCGGCCTGGGCGGCGATCAGGATCGCCTCGGCCATGCCGGGATGCGCCGGTGCCGGCTCAGCCGGCGATCTCGACGGCCAGGGTGTAGGCGTCGCGGAAGTCGAGGCAGAGCGGCGTGTCGGAGGCGAGCATCCGGTCGAACAGGCGGCGCTGCGTCTGGTACTTCACGTTGCCCACCGCCAGGGCGCCGATGCCGACGCCCTTGCCGGCCGGCAGGGGCACATCGACGGCGTTGACGTCGATCCCGGCGATGCCGGCCGGCGGCACCGCGTTCACGTCGGAGGCGACCAGAAGCTTGGGAGCGGATTTCAGGTCCTCGGCCGAGAGGATCGGGATGCCGGCGGGACCGGCCGACAGGATCACGTCGGCGTCGCGGATGGCGAGGCGGCGATCCTCGGGCGTGGTGCCGTCGACGGCGCCGACCTCGATGCCGAAGCGCCACTTCATCGTGAAGGCGATCTTGGAGACCCGCTCCTCGCCGTCATGGCCGACCAAGACGGTCTGCGCGCCCTGGAGTGCGCCGATCACCGCGGCCACGTAGGCGACGACGCCGGCGCCGCCGAAGATCACGATGCGCTTGCCGGTCAGGTCGGTGCCGAATTTCTGCCGGAGCGCCCGGGAGACCTGCGCCACCATGGCGGCGCCCGTAGTGAACGAGCCCGCGGGATCGGCGAAGACATGGTTCACGAAGGGCGGCACGAACGCCTTCTTGGCGCGGTCGACCATGTCGAGCGCGTCCTCGGCGTTCTTGCCGCCGATGAAGATGCCGGTGCGGGTTCCGTCGGCCGGCGCCCGTGAAAAAATCGAATCCTGGGTCAGCGAGACCACGTCGGCGAGGCTGACCTCGGTGTAGGTCACCACCGTCTCGAAGCCCGCATCGACGGCCATGTTCACGTCGAACGGGCTCATGTGCCGGAGTGGCGTCAGCATGTGGAGGATCGAGCGGGCCATGACGTTCCATCCCGTGGGGCGCGCGCCAACTTGCGCCTGCCGACCGTCCAAACCCGCTGCGCGTGCCGCGGTCAAGCCCGGGCCGGCCAGTTCAGCCTGCCGTGGTTATTGATGCCCCGGCGTTGCGTCCATGGGCGATCAGGAAGCGAAGCGGCCCGCCGCGGTTGAGGCTGGCTACGAGGGCTTGGGCCTCGGCCTCGCTCGGCATCAGCACGAAGCCGGTCGGCCCCCAGGACGACTGACCGTAGCCGGGCACACCCTGCGCGGCGGCATTGGCGAGCGCCTGCGCCACCGCTGCGCTTGCGTAGCGGCCGCCCTGGTGCGGCGCGAAGTGGTCGCCAATGAGATCCTGGATCCGGGTGATGCCGGCGCCGAAGCCCTGCGGCTCGGCGAGCGCCGCCGCCGGTAGGACCTGCATCAGCACGATCCGACAGATCTCGGCGGCCTGGGCCTCCGGGAAGCGCGGGAGTTCGCGGAACGCCTCGACTTCCCTGGTCCCGTGCACCCCGGCCATGCTCTGATCGAGGACGAGGACGATCCGCCAGGCCTCCGGATAGGCCAGGCGCGCGATCACCGGCGGCGGGCCGCCGTTGGCCCCGCGGCCGCCGTCGACGATCAGGCCGCCCTCCGTGAAGGCGCACAGGCCGACACCCGAACGGTTGCCGCGATCGAGGCTGGAGGAAAATGCCGCCGCCGAGAAAGGCGCCCGATCGAGGCGCGCCATCGCGGCCGCCACGGCCAGTGCGAGCTGAGTCCCGGATCCGAATCCGGCATGCGCCGGAATCGTCCGCTCGACCGCGATGGCGACGGAACCGGCCCCGCCGAGATGGTATGCGGCGGCGCGAGCGTAGCCCCGGACCCGCTCCGCTTCCGCGCCGGAAACGGAGAGATCCGATGACCGGCGGGCGGTCAGCGCCACGGACGGCGCGTCGATGGCGAGGCCGATGCTGCCGAAGCGTCGGCCCAGGCCGCCGTGCAGATCGAGGAATCCGAAATGCAGCCGCGCCGGCGCCTCGACGCGGACGATGCTCGGAGCGGTCGCCTCGTTCCGCTGGGGGACCTCGCCCACGCCCATTCCTTCGAAATCCACCGCCGAACCGGCGCGCTTTTCCCATGCGGCGGCCGACCGAAGCAACGGGATCTTGCCGCCGATTGGCCGAACCAGGATGCGACCCCCCTTGCCGCGGCGGGCGGATGAATGCAAACCTAGGCCAGCGACGGCGCGCCGAGTTGCCGCCCGCCCGGGCCAGTCGGGCGGGCGAGCCATTCCGATCCGGCGGGATTCTCCCTCGGGAGTGAACCCGCCTCGTCCGGTCTTACGGCCGTCGCCCGCTCCGAAGCCAAACAAGAACGTCGCGTGAGGGAGCATGGCAGCCTGGGTGAAGGGTGGCGCGACGGACGCGGGCACCGCCATCGGGGCGGCCGTATCCCTGCTCGCCAAGGCGCGCGCGCCGGTGATCGCCGGCCTCAGCGCCGACGTGGCCGCGATCCGCGCGGCCTATGATCTCGCGGGGCGCATCGGCGCCTCCATCGACACCGCCGGTGCGGTCGGCACCTATGCCGAGCTCGGCGCACTGAGCCGTGTGGGGGCTATCACCTCGACGCCGGCTGAGGCGGTCGGCCGGGCCGATGCGGTGCTCGTCATCGGCGCCGCGCCGTGGCGCACGCCACTTCTGCAGCGCCTGTCGGAGACGAAGCCCACGCGTGGGCGTACTTCCGGATCGGACCGCGCGCTCCTGGCGCTCGGCGCCGGGGCCGATAGCTCGAAGGCAACGTTCTCCCACCCCGCCGAAGACGGCTTGGCGGAGGCGGTCGCGGACTTGCGCGCCTACGGAAAGGGTCATCTCGCCGGTGACACGCCGCAGGCCAAGCTCGTGGCGCATCTCACGGCCGCGCAATACGGCGTGCTGCTGTACGATCCGGCCGAACTCGGCGAGCTCGGCGTCGAGATGCTCCAGGGCTTCGCCATGGAGCTGAACGAGACCACACGCTGCTTCACCCTGGCGATGTCGGGTGCGGATCAGGACCGCGCCGTCGTGCCGGTGGCCGCATGGCTGACCGGGCAGGCGCCGCGCAGCGGGTTCGGCCGGCGCGTGCCGGAACATGATCCGTGGCGCTTCGATGTCGCCCGGCAGGTCGCGGCCGGCGAGGTCGACGCCGTCATCTGGCTCGCCGCACTGCCGGTGGACCGGCCGGACTGGCTGGCTGCCGTGCCGTCCGTGGCGCTGGTCGCCGAGGCCAAGGCGTCCCTCGCCGATGTGGTGATCGCGGTCGGCCGCCCGGGCCGAGACCTTGGCGGCGTGTTGTGGAACGAGCAGCGCGCCGCGCTGACCTACTGGCCGGCCTCCGCGCCTACGGATCTACCGTCCGCCGCGTCGGTGCTGGGGTCCCTTCGGGATCGCTTGGCCGAAGGTCGCGCCGCGTCGAGGAGTGAGCCCGCATGCTGAGCGTGATTCGGGGCGGGCGCGTCGTCGATCCGACCGCGTCCCGCGATGCCGTCGGTGATGTCTGGATCGAGGACGGCCGCATCGTCGATCCGGTAGGCCAGGAGCCCGATCGGGTGATCGACGCTTCCGGCTGCGTCGTGATGGCCGGCGGCGTCGAGGTGCATTCGCATATCGCCGGCGGCAACGTCATCACGTCGCGCCTGCTGCTGCCCGACCTCTATGTCAGCGAGGCGTCGCCCGAGGGCCATCCCTTCGCGCATGCCGGCGGGGCCGCTGGCTGGATCGGCTCGACCTATGCGCGGATGGGCTACACCACCGCGGTCGAGCCGGCGATGCCGCCGACCCACGCGCTGGCGACCCAGCTGGAACTGGCCGACATCCCGTTGCTGGATCGCGGTGCGCTCACCGTGATGGGCAACGACGACCAGCTGCTGCAGCTGCTCCGCGAGCGCCAGGGCGGCAACGCTGTGCGCGATCTCGTGGCGCTCTCCGTCGCCACCTCGCGCGGCCTTGGGGTGAAGTGCATCAATGCCGGCGGCGCCTCGGCATTCAAGGACGGGGCTTTGCGCCTGTCGCTGGACGACGAGATTCCGGTCTACGGGCTCTCGACCCGGCAGATCATGGGCTCACTCCTCGACGCGGTCGAAGAGATCGGCGTCCCCCACCCGCTGCACGTCCATTGCAACAATCTCGGCCTGCCGGGCGCGGACGATTCGTTCGTCGAGACCCTGGAGGCGGCGGAAGGCCGGCGGATCCACTTCGCCCACGCGCAGTTCTACGCCTACGGCGTGACTGAGGGCGGCGGCTTCCGCTCAGCAGCCGAGCGGATCGCCCGGGCGATCGCCGACAATCCGAACGCGACCCTCGATATCGGGCAGGTCGTGTTCGGCCAGACCGTGACGGTGTCGCTCGACATCCTGCGCCAGTTCGCCGGCCGCAAGGGCGCCAACCCGAAGAAGTGGGTGCTCAATGCCGGCGACGCCGAGGGCGGCGGCGTCGTGCCGTTCCTGTACCGGCCGCGCGGTCCGACCAGCTCGCTGCAATGGGCCATCGGCCTCGAGATCATGCTGCTTTCCACCGATCCGGAGCGCACGATCCTGACCACCGACCACCCGAACGGCGGCCCGTTCACCCAGTATCCGCGCATCATCCACCTGCTGATGGACAAGTCCGAGCGCGACCGCGAGATCGCGACCCTGCCGGGAGTTGTCGGCGAGCGGTCCGGTCTGCCGGGCCTGGAGCGGGAATACACCCTCTCGGAGATCGCCCAGCTGACCCGGTCGGGACCGGCCAAGCTTCTGGGCCTCGCCGATCGCGGCCATCTGCGGCCGGGCGCCTGCGCCGACGTCGCAGTCTATCGCGATACGCCAGACCGCACGGCGATGTTCACCGCCGCCAAGCTGGTCCTCAAGGACGGCGTGCCTATCGTCGAGGATGGCGAGGTGGTCGAATGGCGCGCCGGCCGAACCCTGTCGCTCTCGGTCGAGTCCGATCCTGCCATGGCCAAGCGCGCCGACACTTACCTGACGGACCGGTTCGGCGCGGGGCTCGACAGCTTCGCGGTGCCGGATGCGGCCTTCGACGCGGATGCGGACACCTTCGAGGTGGTGCCATGCCGGGTTTGACGCCCGCCATCTTCCCTCCCCCCTCTGCGGGGGAGGGTACCCCGCGCAGCACGGGGGGAGAGGGGCAGCGCGACGTTGCGGGTTTCAGCGCCCAGCGCGACCTTTCCGGAGCCGTCGCTCCCCTCTCCCGACCCCTGCTGACGCAGGGGCCACCCTCCCCCGCAGAGCGGGGAGGGTTACGGCCGTCGCGGAAGTCCCAAAACAATGTCTGAGCTCAGCCTCAACGGCATCCCGATCGTCGACACCTTCGCGGAGGCGTTCGACGTGGCCGGGACCGCCATCGTCGTCACCAACGACACCGCCAAGTGGGCCATGATCGCGGCCACCACCATGACGGGCTTCGCCACGTCGGTGATCGGCTGCGGCGCCGAGGCCGGCATCGATTCCGTGCTGTCGCCCGAGGAGACTCCGGACGGACGGCCCGGCGTGCGCATCCTCCTGTTCGGCTTCGAACCGAACGGGCTCAAGGAGCAGCTGATCAAGCGGGTCGGCCAGTGCATCCTGACCTGCCCGGGCACCGCCTGCTTCGCCGGGGTCGAGGGACCGAACAAGATCAAGCTCGGCGGCGCGATCCGGTATTTCGGCGACGGCTTCGCCATCGCCAAGCGCCTGCCCGACGCCTCCGGCAAAGACCGGCGCTACTGGCGCATCCCGGTCATGGACGGCGAGTTCCTCTGTGAAGATTCGGTCCGGGCCGTGGACGGTGCGGTCGGCGGCGGCAATCTGCTGTTCCTCGGCCGGACCCATGCCGAGACGCTGATCGTCGCCGAGGCGGCCGTCGAGGCCGCCAAGGCGGTGCCCGGCGCGATCCTGCCGTTTCCGGGCGGCATCGTCCGCTCCGGCTCGAAGGTCGGCGGCCGGACCAAGGGCATGATGGCCTCGACCAACGACGCCTATTGCCCGACCCTGAAGGGGCGGGCGGGCTCGGCGCTTCCGGCCGAGTGCGGCGTCGTGCTGGAGATCGTGATCGACGCCCTGACCTCGCAGGGCGTGTCCGATTCAATGCGGGCCGGCCTGCATGCGGCCACCGAGATCGGCGGCAGACACGGGCTGATCGCCGTCACGGCCGGCAATTACGGCGGCAATCTCGGCCGCCACCATTATCATCTGCGCGACCTGCTCGCGCGCGAAGATTCCAAGACGGAGGGCTGAGCCTTGAGCACCCTCACCCTGCGCGCGGCTCCGCCCGAGCGGCTCGACTTCCTGAACATCAACCCGCTTGCGCTCAGCCGGCTCTCGCAGGCAGAAGCCGAGCGCCTAGCGGTCGGGACGACCCGCACCGGCGTGCGTCTCGGCGACTGCTTCTCGGTCGCGCTGGACGGCTCCGATACCCTGACCATCGAAGGCGGCCATGAGCGGCTCGATCGGGTCGGCGCGGCCCTGTCGGAGGGCGCGATCCGCGTCGCCGGCGATGTCGGCCAGCGCCTCGGCGCGGGCATGGCCGGCGGCAGCTTGACCGTGACGGGCCATGCCGGACCCTATGCCGGCGCGGGCGCCACCGGCGGTCTTATCACCATCGACGGCGATGCCGGTGACCATGCCGGCGGTGCAGTCTACGCGGCCAAGGCCGGTCTCGACGGCGCGACGCTGATCATCCGCGGGACGGCCGGTGCCCATCTCGGCGATCGGATGCGGCGCGGAATCCTTCTGGCTGGCCGCGCCGGAGCGTATGCCGGCTCCCGCATGATCGCCGGGACGCTGGCGGCGCTCGCGGTGGGCGACCAACCGGGCTACGGCATGCGCCGGGGCACGCTGTTGCTCGGTTCGCACGGGCGGCTGTCGCCGACCTTCGTGGAGACCGGGACGCACGATCTGGTGTTCCTGAAGCTCCTGTCGAAATCGCTGGCCGGCCTCAGTGCCGAGCATGCCGCGCTGCTCAACCGACCGCTGCGGCGCTATTCCGGCGACCTCGCGACCATCGCCAAGGGTGAGATCTGGGTCGCGTCCTGACGCCGCTCTGGGCAGCGCGGCCGCGCGCGGCATATGCTCTGTCCAAGCCGGCCCGCACGAGGCCGGCAGTCTGGGGAGACGCCCATGCTCCTGCTTCTGTCGATCTGCCTCGTCGCCCAGCCCTCGACCTGCCGCGAGGACCGGATCGAGATGTCCTACGAGGGCTCGAACCCGTTCATCTGCCTGCGCCATTCGCAGAGCGCGCTCGCGACCTGGCAGGCGTCCCATCCGGACTGGCACGTCGAGCGCTGGCGCTGCGCCGCGCGCGGCAGCCTGCCGAAGGATCTGTGAGCGCGGTCCGCGATAGCGAACGAAGGGCCTCGGCGGGGCGCAACAGATGCGCTCGCTGAAGCTTCGTTTCGCGCTGCTGCTCGGCGGCACCGCCATCGTGGTGATGCTGGCGGCCATCGCTGCGCTGGCCTCGATCGCGGCCGCCGAGCGCACCGTCGACCGCACCCTGGAGGCGCAGCGGCGCCTCGAATTGCTGGCCGAGCTGTCCGGCCGCCTGACCCAGTTCGGCTTGGCCGCGGTCGAGACCGTCGGCAATCCTGACGGGCAGCCGGAGGCCATGGCGATCGCGCGCGACAATGCCGATCGGGCGCTCACGACGGTCGATGAAGCGCTGGCCCGGAGCTTCCCGCCGAGCGACGACCCGGCCGACCGCATGCAATACGCCGCGCGGACGCGCCCGATGGCGCAGCTGCGCGCCGCCCGGGTCGTGCTCGACCGGCAGGTGGCCCGGATCAACCGGCAGGTCGAGTCCGATAAGCGCCAGGACGCGATCAAGGGTGCGCTCAACGGCTTCGGAGCGATGACCGGCCAGCCGCTGTCGTTCCTGATCGAGGCCGAGCGGCGTAGCATGGCGCTCGGGTCCGAACAGGCCCGGGCGCTGTCGGCTCGCCTGCGCGTGGCCGCGGCATCCGCGGTGGTCGCGGCCCTGGTGCTGCTGGCGGTGCTCTATCGCGGCGTCACCCGCCCGACCCTGGCCCGGATCGAGGAGGTGCGGCTCGCGGCGAGCGCCATCGGGCACGGCGCCCTCGACACGCGCCTCTCGGTGGCGACCCGGGACGAGCTCGGCCTGCTGATGACCAACGTCAACCGCATGGCCGCGCGGCTCGCCCGCCGCGAATCCCGGGTCGCCGCGGATCGGGCGGCGCTGGAGGATACGGTGGCGGCCCGCACCGCGGATCTGCGCGCCGCCAACGAACGCCTCGAAGCCGTCGACCGCTCGAGGCGACGCTTCTTTGCCGATGTGAGCCACGAATTGCGCACGCCGCTCACCGTCATCCTCGGCGAATGTGATCTGGCGCTGCGCGGCGCCTCCCGGGGCGCCGATCCGGGGCCGATCTTCAGTACGATCCGCAAGCGGGCACAGCGGCTGAAGCTGCGCGTCGAGGATCTGCTGCGCGTGGCCCGCTCGGAATCCGGCGAGATCGAATTCGACCGGCGTCCTCTGGGACTCGCCTCGGTCCTGGCCGAGGCCGTCGACAACATGGCCTCGGAGGCGGCCCGCCGCCGGGTCGGCCTGAGCCTCGAACCCGGCAGCCAGGACGTGGAATGCCTGGCCGACCGGGAATGGATTCGCCAGACCATCGAGAGCCTCGTGGACAACGCCCTGCGCCACGCCAAGGGGCTGAGCCGGGTCGAGGTCGCGCTGTCGGCCGAGCCGGGCGCGCTGGCCCGGATTACCGTGACCGATGACGGGCCGGGCTTCGGCGCCTCCGAGGCCGCGCTGTTCGAGCGCTTCCGACGCGGCGCCGGGCCGAGCCCGGACGAAACCGGATTTGGCATCGGGCTGGCCCTGGCGCGCTGGATCGTCGAGCAGCACGGCGGCACGATCCGCCTCGGTGCCGGCCCGAACGGTCGCGGGGCCCGGGTCAGCCTGGACATGCCGGCGCTCGATCCGGCATGGGAGATCGGCACGGCCGGGAACGCGGCCGGCGGCGCGCGGGTGAGGGAGTCGGCCGCATGACGCGGATCCTGATCGTCGAGGACGATATCGACATTCGGGGCCTGTTGGCCCGAGGCCTGGAAGCCGAGGGATTCGAGGTCGGCACCGCTTCCTGCGTCGACGAGGCGCTGAAGGCCGCGCACGATCCGGCACCGGGCGCAGTGCTTCTCGATATCAATCTGCCCGACGGGTCCGGCCACGATGTCTGCCGGTCGCTCCGCGAGGGCGGGTTCCCGGGGGCGATCCTGTTCCTGTCCGCCCGCGACGAGATTCGCGACCGGGCCGAGGGGCTGGCGCTCGGCGCCGACGACTACATCATCAAGCCCTTCGTGTTCGACGAGCTCGTGGCGCGCCTGCGCACCCACCTCATGCGGCGCGAGCAGGCCGAGGCGCCGCGCTCGCGCATCACCGCCGGTCGGCTGCTGCTCGATCTCGACACCCGCCAAGCGAGTTGCGGTGAGGCCAGCGCGCGGCTGACACCTCGGGAGGCCGACCTCCTTGCCATGCTGATGGAGAGCATCGGCAAGCCGGTCTCCCGGGCCGACATCTTCGACCGGCTCTGGGCGAGCCAGGGCGGCCTCTCGCTCAACGTGGTCGACGTCTATATCGGCTATCTGCGCTCCAAGATGGCCGATTTCGTCCGCTACGGCGGCCCGGGATTGGTCACCGTGCGGGGGAAAGGCTTCATGCTGGAGCTGCGCGGTCCCGACTTCCGTCAATGAGCGACTATACTTAAGTCCAATCCGGTAACATTTCTCGCGCGCATCCAAGCATTTGGGTGGAGTCTCACGAAAAATTTGGGAGGATCCGGCAAGTTAGTGCTTGAAGACCGCAGCTGAATCGCCGATATCGGGGGCGCGCCAGAAACCAGAGCGCCATCAGTGTCTTAGAGGTTTCTTAGGAACCCGTGACGCTCGGTGAGGAACCGCCAAGGAGAAACACCATGAAGTGGGCTGCCCCCGTTGTGTCCGAAATCTGCGTCGGCATGGAAGTGACGAGCTACGAGTCGGCCGAGATCGACACGTTCAACTGAGCGTTTCGCAACTGAGTTTCCAGGGGCCGGGGATCGCGGGAACCGCACCATGCGCGTCGTGATCCTCGGCTCCGCAGCGGGCGGCGGCCTTCCCCAGTGGAATTGCCGCTGCCCCATCTGCTCCCTGGCGCGGTCCGAGCCGGACCGGGTACGCCCTCGGACGCAGTCGAGCATCGCGGTCTCCGCTGACGGGACCGACTGGCTCCTGGTCAATGCTTCGCCAGACATCCGGCAACAGCTCTTCGACAATCCGCAGATGCATCCCCGCGAGGGCCTGCGCCACTCGCCGATCCGGTCCGTGCTCCTGACCAACGGCGACGTCGACCACGTGGCGGGCCTGCTGACCCTGCGCGAGGGCCAGCCCTATACCCTCTACGCCACCCGTGGGATCCTCGATTCGGTCAACGCCAACCGCGTGTTCGACGTGATGGCCGAGGGCGTCGTTACGCGGCAGGCGGTCGCCATGGACCAGCGTTTTGAGCCCCTGCCCGGCCTTTTCGTCACGCTGTTCGCTGTGCCCGGCAAGGTGCCGCTCTGGCTCGAAGACGAGACGATGGAGATCGGCGCTGAGACCGAGACCACCGTCGGTGCCCTGATCGAGGCGAGCGGCCGTCGCCTCGCCTACATCCCCGGATGCGCTCGGGTCACGGACGGGCTCCGCGACCGGATCGCCGGCGTCGACGCGCTGCTGTTCGACGGCACCGTCCTGCACGACGATGACATGATCCGCGCCGGCGTCGGCACCAAGACCGGCTGGCGCATGGGCCACGTCCCGATGCGCGGCGGGAACGGCTCGATCGACGCCCTGGCCGGCACCGCGGTCGGGCGTCGTGTCTTCGTCCATATCAACAACACCAACCCGGTCCTGGTCGAGGGCTCGCCGGAACGGGCCGATGTCGAGGCTGCGGGCTGGACCGTGGCGCATGACGGGCTACGCTTGGCCCTCTGAGACACGTTCGACCGGTGGTTGGGTGCAGACCGCGCCGGCACTATATCGACTCCGAGCCCGGACATTCGCCCCGCCGGAGCCGCGTTCCGAACGATGGTCTCCGGCTGTCGGGACGAGGCTCTCAACGAGGGCGGGATCGGAGTACAGGAAACGCGACCCGAGAACGGATCCCGGAAACGCCATGAACGCAGTCTTCCCCACCCCCGACGCGACCGAGAGCCAGCGGCTTCTCAGCCCGGACGAGCTGGAAGCGGCTTTGCGCGACATCGGCGCCCGCCGGTATCACATCCTGCATCCGTTCCACCGGCTCCTGCACGACGGCAAGCTCTCGAAGGACCAGGTTCGGGCCTGGGCGCTGAACCGCTACTATTACCAGGCGATGATCCCGGTGAAGGACGCCGCCGTCCTCGCCCGGATGACCGACGCGTCGCTGAGGCGAATCTGGCGCCAGCGCATCGTCGATCATGACGGCGACCATCCGGGCGATGGCGGCATCGAGCGCTGGCTGAAGCTGGCCGAGGGCGTCGGCTTCGATCGCGACTACGTGCTCTCGACCCGCGGCATCCTCTCGGCGACGAAGTTCTCCGTCGAGGCCTATGTCCATTTCGTCGCCGAGAAGAGCCTGCTGGAGGCGATCGCCTCGTCGCTCACCGAGATGTTCTCGCCGACCATCATCTCCGAGCGCGTCGCCGGAATGCTGAAGAACTACGATTTCATCACCAAGGACACCTTGGCCTATTTCGACAAGCGCCTGACCCAGGCGCCGCGCGACGCCGATTTCGCCCTCGACTACGTCAAGACGCACGCGACGACGCCGGAGCTGCAGCGCCAGGCGATGGCCGCGCTGACCTTCAAGTGCAACGTGCTCTGGACGCAGCTCGACGCCCTGTACTTCGCCTATGTCGCCCCCGGCCTGATCCCGCCGGATGCGTGGACGCCGGGCACCGGCCTGGTCGCGGAGGCGCCTGGCGCTCCGGCAGCCACCGGCGTCCGCAAGATGGCGGCAGAAGACAAGCCCCGGCTGCCGCGGGGCGTGCGGCTCCGTCACGACGAGACCCGCGGCAAATACGTCCTGCTCGCCCCGGAGCGGACCTTCGACCTCGACGACAACGCCGTGGCGGTGCTCAAGCTGGTGGACGGCGCCCGCAGCGTCGCGGCGATCGCGGACGAGCTGGGTCGGACCTACGCGGCCGACCCGCGTGCGATCGAGGCCGACATCCTCGTGATGCTCGACGGGCTGGCGGAGAAACGGGTCCTGGAGCGATGAACGCACTGACGCCGAACCGGCCGGACGTTCCTGCCCCGGTGGGCCTGCTCGCCGAGCTGACCCATCGCTGTCCGCTGCGCTGCCCCTATTGCTCGAACCCGCTGGAGCTCGACCGCCGGTCCGGCGAGCTCGACACCGCGACGTGGCAGCGCGTCCTCACGGAGGCGTCCGGCCTCGGAATCCTCCATGTGCACCTGTCCGGCGGCGAGCCGACGGCGCGCAACGACATCGTCGAGATCACCAAGACCTGTGCGGACCTCGGCCTCTACTCGAACCTGATCACCTCTGGGGTCGGCGGCGCCCTGGGCAAGCTCCAGGCCCTGTACGATGTCGGGCTCGACCACGTGCAGCTCTCGGTGCAGGGCGTCGACGCTCAGAATGCGGAGAAGATCGGCGGCCTGAAGAACGCGCAGCCTCAGAAATTCGCCTTCGCCGCCAAGGTGGTCGAGCTCGGCCTGCCGCTGACGCTGAATTCCGTGATCCATCGCGGCAACATCCACGAGGTCGAGGGCTTCATCGACCTCGCCGTGACGATGGGCGCCAAGCGTCTCGAAGTGGCGCACACGCAGTATTACGGCTGGGCCTACGTCAACCGCGCCGCCCTGATGCCGGACAAGGCGCAGGTCGATGCCTCGATCCGGATCGTCGAGGCGGCCCGCGAGCGCCTCAAGGGCCAGCTCGTCATCGATCTCGTCGTGCCGGACTATTACGCCAAGTACCCGAAGGCCTGCGCCGGCGGCTGGGGCCGCAAGCTCATGAACGTCACGCCCCAGGGCAAGGTTCTGCCCTGTCACGCGGCCGAGACGATCCCGGGGCTGGAATTCTGGCACGTCACCGACCATTCGCTCGGCGAGATCTGGCGGGACTCGCCGGCCTTCACGGCCTATCGCGGGACCGACTGGATGCAGGAGCCCTGCCGCTCCTGCGATCGGCGCGAGAAGGATTGGGGCGGCTGCCGCTGCCAGGCTCTGGCGCTTGCCGGGGATGCCGCGGCCACCGACCCGGCCTGCTCGCTCTCGCCGCTCCACGCCAAGGTGCGGGCGCTCGCTGTCGAAGAGGCGGCCGAGACGCCGCCGGATTACGTGTATCGGACGATCGGCAGCAACGTCCGGTCGCCGTTCCAGGAGGACGTCAACCCGTGAAGGTTCTTGTCGTGAAGGTTCTTGCCACGACGGCGGTCACGTTGGTGCTGGCCGCCATGCCGGCGCTAGCCGAGGATGCGCCCAAGCCCGCAGCGATCACCCAGGCCAATGCGGCAGCGCCGCCCTCCGCAGCCGATCTGCTGTTCGACCAGCCGCAGATGAAGAACGCGGCCCCCGGTTCGACGATCACGTACGACTATCTGCGCCGGTCTGGCATCGCAGGCGGCCCGTTCGGGCCGCCCCTGTCGGATACGGTCACGCTGAAGCTCGAACCTGGAAAGAGTCCCGAGGCGCGCGACATCAGTGTCGTGATGTTTTCCGGGATGAACCGCGTGCCGGCCGGCCCCTTCGAGGACATGAGCGGCAACCCGGTGGTCTCTCTCTTCCTGGAGAACCATCTGCGCGCGCTGGCGAAGGTGCTGGAGGCGAACCCGCGCTACCTGAAGCTCGCGATCCGCAAGGGCCTGCGCGAGCGCGCGACCGTGACGCCGACGAAGGTCACGGTGGGCGGGCGCGAAGTCGATGGCTGGCGGGTCGAGATGCAGCCCTTCGCCAACGATGCCATGGAACAGCGCATGCGCGGCATGGACAAGATGACCTACACTTTCATCTCCGCCCCGGAGGTTCCCGGCCAGATCGTTTCCATCGAGGCGTCGTCGAAGGATCCGCAAGGTGGCGAATTGCTTGAGGAGAAGCTGAGCTATGATCAGAAAGCTGGCTGAACGCGGCGCACTGGCTGCCCTCGCCCTGACCCTGTCGGGTCTGGCCGGCTGGGCGGCCGAGGAGAACGACTATCCGACCGACGCGCGGGTCGATTACGTCTTCGGCTGCATGGCGGCCAACGGCCAGACCCGGGAGAGCATGCAGCGCTGCTCCTGCTCCCTCGATCAGCTCGCCGCGATCCTGCCCTACGACAAGTACGTCCAGGCGAGCACAGTCCTGTCCATGCGCCAGGGGGTTGGCAACCGCGCGAACGAGTTCAAATCCACCAAGATCTTCGACGACAAGGTCGCGGATCTCCGGCGCGCCCAGGCCGAGGCGGAGATCCGCTGCTATCGCGGATGATGCTGGAAGCATGCTGCCGAAAAGTGAAATCCGGTTTTCCCGAATCAGCATGCTCCAGTGATGACGGCCGGCGTTGCGCCGGCCAGTGGTTTCGATCACACCGGGTCCCGAACCCCTCCTGAGAACGGGACCCGATCCGTGCCCCCCTCCCCCGGCCTGTCCGACTTGCTGCCCGACCTCGGGTCGCGCACGCTGGTCATGGGCATCCTCAACGTCACGCCGGATTCCTTCTCCGACGGCGGCCTGTTCGTCGGCGAGGCTGCGGCCGTGTCGCAGGCGGAGCGTCTGGTGGCCGAGGGGGCCGCGATCCTGGATATCGGCGGCGAATCCACCCGGCCCGGTCATGTTCCAGTCCCTGCTGAGGAGGAGCAGGCCCGCGTTCTGCCGGTGATCCGGGCGCTGGCGCCACGTCTGGCGGTTCCGATCTCCATCGACACCTACAAGGCGTCCACGGCCCGCCTGGCCCTCGAAGCCGGCGCCGGCATCGTCAACGACGTCTGGGGCCTTCAGCGCGAGCCCGACATCGCCTCGGTGGCGGCCGCGCATGGCGCCCCCGTGGTGATCATGCACAACCGCGAGACGATCGACGCGGATCTCGACATCGTCGACGACATGCAAGCCTTCTTCGAGCGCTCCCTCGACATCGCCCGCCGCGCCGGCATCCCGGAGGGCAATATCGTGCTCGATCCCGGCGTGGGCTTCGGCAAGACCTGGTCACAGCATCTGGAAGCGCTGCGGCGCCTGCCCGAGATCCGGGCGCTGGGTTTTCCAGTGCTGGTCGGCGTCTCACGCAAGTCGCTGCTCGGCCGCCTGCACGACCGTGAGACCCGGCCGGCCGATCGGCTCCATGGGTCGCTCGCGGCCCATGCCGTTGCGGCGACCCTCGGGGCCGACATCGTGCGGGTCCACGACGTCGCCGCCCATATCGACGCCCTGCGGGTGGTCGATGCCGTGATGCGGCCGGAGGCCCGATGAGCGCGGACCGGATCGGTGTGGCCCGCATCGCGGTGTTCGGGCGCCACGGCGTGCTGCCCGAGGAGGCGGTGCTTGGCCAGCGCTTCTACATCTCGCTCGACGCCCGGCTCGACCTCGCGCCCGCCGGCCGCTCCGACGATGTCGCGCATACGGTGAGCTACGCGGACCTGACCCGGATCGCCGTCGACATCGCCACCGAACGCCGGTTCAACCTGATCGAAGCCCTGGCCGAGGCGATCGCTGCCGCCATCCTGAACCGTTTCCCGCCCGTCGACGCGATCACGGTCCAGGTCGACAAGCCGAGCGCTCCGGTTCCAGCGATCCTGGACGGGGTCAGCGTCGCGATCACGCGTCAGCGGGAAGAGCGCCCGTGAGAGCCTATCTCGGGATCGGCAGCAATATCGGCGACATGACCGCGATGCTCGACCGCGCGGTTGCGGGGCTTGCCGCGACGCCCGGTATCACCGTGGTCGCCCGGTCGGCCGACTATCGCACGCCGCCCTGGGGCAAGACCGACCAGCCCTGGTTCCTCAACGGCGCGGTCGCCGTGGATACGGATCTCGATCCGCATGGGCTGCTCGATGCGTGCCTCTCCGTCGAGCACACGCTCGGGCGGATCCGCGAGGAGCGGTGGGGGCCCCGGGTCATCGACATCGACGTGCTGGCTTATGAAGGGGCGGCCGTGGACGACGACCGCTTGGTATTGCCACACCGCCACGTGCGCGAGCGCGCCTTCGTGCTGGTGCCCCTGGCCGAGATCGCGCCGGACCTCGTCATCGGCGGCGAGCGCGTGGCCGACGCATTGGCGAAGCTCGACCCGGCCGGCATCGAGCGTGTCTGAAACGGTCCGGTTTCAAAAGGTCGCCGACCTTTTGCGGCTCTAGGGCGGAGCCCTGTCGTGGGGCTTCGCCCGATGTATCAGGCCTCCGCCCCCGAACCCCGCCAAAGGGCTGAGCCCTTTGGAAACCCGTTGTTTCAGCGCTCGCTCGGTTCTGCGAGCTTGTTCTCCTCGTCGTCGAGGAGGGGCACGTCGTAGTCGCGCAGCACCGTGTCGATATCGGCCTTGCGCTTGCGCAGCACCGTGTTGAGCGAACGCTTCCAGTCGTTCTCGCCCAGCCGCACGCCCATGGCGATCCGGTAGGCCATCGGCGGACGCGCCGGCTCCTTGAGCAAGGGGATAACCGTCATCGGCGTCCCGGATTGCTTGGCGAGCCAGCCGGCGGCAGGCCCCCACAGCACGGCGGCGTCGATCTCCTTGGCGGCAAGCGCCCCGATGATCTCGGCGCCGACCGTCTGGTACTTGCGCGACGGATCGAGCTGGTAGGGCGCATAGGCCTTCATGGTCGAGACCAGACCGAGATCGCCCATCCGGTTCACCGGCGGGGTCCCCGCGATCACCCCGATGGCCTTGCCCTTGAGCCGCGGGTCGTCGAGGGCGGTGATGCCGTCGAGCTCGCCCGTGCGGGTCACCAGCACGTAGGAGGAGCGGTAATAGGGGTTCGTGGTCTGGACCAGATCGCTGCCGAAGGCCTGACCGATGATCAGGTCGCACAGGCCGGTGCCCAGCGTGTTGCGCACGAAGCCCGGGCCCTGGGTGAGCCAGTAATACCGGAGCTTGACCTTCAGCTCGTCGGCGATGATCGCCGCGATCTTGTTCTCGAAGCCGTCATCCTTACGCTCGGAAAACGGCATGTTGCCGGGATCGCCGCAGACCCGCAGCACATCGGTGGTCACCGTGTCCGGCAGATGCTGCGCGGCAGCCCCCTGCGCCAACGTCATCGACAGGGCGCAGAGGGCGAAAGTCCGGAGCAAGGGCGCCATCAGCTGCCCATGCACTCCTTCTCGGCCTTCTTGGCGGCCTCGGGCTTGTCCTCGTGCTCGGAGGGACGGACGCGGCCGACCGCGCCCGAGGCACGCGCCTTGAGGTAGGTGTAGAGGTCGTCCGAGTAGCACATGACGTTCTTGTTGTCGCCAAACGCAGGCATGACCTTCTGCTCGGACGCGCTCACGTCCTGCTTGCCACCCACCAGGATGCCGATGAACTCCTCGTACGAGAGGGTCTTCAGCGAGTCCTTCAGGGCCGGCGCGTAGGTCGAGCCCATGCCGTCGGGGCCGTGGCAGACGTGGCACTCCGCGTGATAGCGGCGGTAGCCCGAGTAGGTGTACCAGTCGAGCTTCTTGCCGTCATCGGTGACGTGGAAGGTCGGATGGCCGTTGGCATCGATATACTTGCCGTCATCGACCTTAACGGCAGCGTTCTGCTTGAGCAGTTTCGGGTCCTGCTCGGCGGTCTTGTCGTTCGCGTTCAGCGAATTGGCGAGCGCCGGATCGGCAGGCTTGGCATCCTCAGCATGTACGGCAACCGCGGACACGGTCGCTAGGGCGAGGGCGGCCAGGAACGGCCGCGTGACGATGTTGCTGAGGTTATGCAACGCGTAAGTCTCCCTGGAGCGAGGCCCTTCGTCTCGCGTCGAGCCGCAGCCTCTTACGACAGATTCTAATCACAAGGATGCCGGCGCGGAAACCCGCGCCGGCACCATTTCGACACCTAAACCCTGCGGCCGATTAGTTCGGCAGAGCGAAGACGGTCAGCTGACCGCCGAGGTTGGTGTACTGCGACAGGGCCGCATAACCACCCACCGCGCCGAGGCCGGCGTTCGGGTCGGTCAGGCCGGCCGCGAGGCCGATGCCGGCCCAGCCACCGACGCCCGACAGGACGCCCACGTACTGCTTGCCCTTGAGCTGGTAGGTCATCACGTTGCCGATGATGCCCGACGGCGTCTTGAACTTGAACAGCTCCTTGCCGGTCTTGTCGTCGACAGCCTTCAGGTAGCCTTCGAGCGTTCCGTAGAACACCACGTCGCCGGCGGTGGCGAGAGCACCGGACCACACCGAGAACTGCTCGGCGTCGGACCACTTGATCTTACCGTTGACGCCGTCCCAGGCGATGAAGTTGCCCATGCCGCCGTGCGAGTTCGGGGCCGGGTACATCGACAGGGTCGCACCGACATAGGGCTGGCCCGGGGTGTAGGTCACCCGGAACGGCTCGTAGTCCATGCAGACGTGGTTGGTGGGCACGTAGAACAGCTGCGTCTTGGGCGAGTAGGCCGCCGGCTGCTGATCCTTGGTCCCCAGCGCCGCCGGGCAGATACCCTTGGAGTTGGTATCCTCACCGTTCTGCTCGGTCGAGTACTTCGACACGACCAGCGGCCGGCCGTAGGTCTTCGAGCCCTTGTCCATGTCGACCTTGGTCGCCCAGTTGACGGCCGGATCGAACTTTTCGGCGACCAGGAGAGCGCCGGTCTCGCGGTTCAGGGTGTAGCCGAAGCCGTTACGGTCGAAGTGGGTCAGGAGCGGCTGCTCCTTGCCGTCGATCTTCTGATCCGTGAGGATCATCTCGTTGATGCCGTCGTAATCCCACTCGTCGTGCGGGGTCATCTGGTAGACCCACTTGGCGACGCCGGTATCCGGGTTACGCGCCCAGACGGTCATCGACCAGCGGTTGTCGCCCGGACGCTGCTTGGGGTTCCAGGTCGAGGGGTTGCCCGAGCCGTAATACATCAGGTCGAGCTTGGGATCGTAGGAGAACCAGCCCCAGGTGCAGCCGCCGCCGGTCTTCCACTGATCGCCTTCCCAGGTCTTCAGCGACGAATCCTTGCCGACCGGCTTGCCGAGATAGGTGGTCTTCTCGGGGTCGATCAGCATCTGATCGTCCGGGCCCTCGGAGTAGCCGCGCCACACCTTCTTGCCGGTCTTCAGGTCGTAGGCGGTGACGTGGCACTGCACGCCGAACTCGCCGCCCGAGATGCCGACGATGACCTTGTCCTTCACGGGCAGAACCGTGGCGGTGTTGGTCTCGCCCTTCTTCGGGTCGCCGTTGACCACCGACCAGTTCACCTTGCCGGTCTTGGCGTCGAGCGACACGAGGGTGGTGTCGGCCTGGTGCAGCAGGATGGCGCCGTCGGCATAGGCGAGGCCGCGGTTGACCGTGTCACAGCACATGACCGGGATCACGGACGGATCCTGCTTCGGCTCGTACTTCCAGACGATCTTGGCCTCGTGGTCGAGGTCGAGGGCGTACACGATGTTCGGGAACGGCGTGTGCACGTACATCATGTTGCCGATCACGAGCGGCGAGCCCTCGTGGCCGCGCAGCACGCCGGTCGAGAAGGTCCAGGCGACCTGGAGGTTCTTCACGTTCGACGCGTTGATCTGGTCGAGCTTGGAATAACGGGTATTGGCGTAGTCGACCGTCTGAAGCGCTTGTTCCGCCGGATTGGCGATGCTCTTCAGAACGCTTTCGTTGGCCAGGGCCGGCGCGGCGGCTACCGCGACACCTGCGCCGAGCGCGAGGAGATGTACCGCTCTCATGGGTTCCTCCAACAAGTCTTAAGAGCCATTCAGACGCGCTGAGAGAGTGGCGTCGCTCGGACTCCGACCTGACTGTTTGCGACAGGGATGGACGCTTCGGTAGCGGGCCTAGCGGACTTGAGGAGATCAAAAGATCCCGTAGCCAGGAGCCGCCATCCCTGAGGCGGCCCCCTCGAAACCGAAGCTTGCCCGGACCTTAAGAGATTTTTGAGCGCCGTCAACTCGCTGTTCTCGAGGCTTGAACACACGGTGAAAGCTTCTTTTCACATGACAAACGACACTGGAATGTCATTGCTCCGCAAAAGGAATGGTGCGGTGCACAAGCGCGGCCGGAGGTGTTTCGCGTGAACTCGTGCGAGCTCGCGGGTTTTCCATGCAAGACTTGCAAGCCCACAGAGTATCGCCGCTTCCATTATGCTTCTGCTGCGTGGATCGACCTGGGCATGTGCGAATCCGCCGCTTGATTCGACGGCTCGCGGGCGTGCGGTGCGGAATGGCTGCGCGGGCGAAAACCGGGCGTCTTTACCGGTTGTATGCTGTGCGCCCTCTCGCCGCATGGGTTGTGATCGGTCCGTGCCGGGCGATCTGTGCCGATGCCTCGCGAGGCTGTGATGACCGAATCGTCCGGGCAGCCGATGTCGTATCGACGTCGGTCCGCCGTCCTGTCTGCGACGCATGGCGCCGGCGCGATGATCAGAAATCCGAAGGATTTCGATAAATGACTCTGATCAGTCCCCGGCGCCGCAGGCGCGGCCGAGATGAGAACTTGATGGGTTGAGCATCCCTGCAAGTCTCCAGCGCTCGCGATGCAGGTCCGGAGCCTACAGGATGTCGGGCTCTTATAAGACTCCGATGGCGCCGGTGCTCTCGAATTCGGCGGTGTCGCCGACCAGGTCCGTCAGGGAGATGTCGAGGCGTCGGCCGGTCTTGAGACGGAGTTGCGCGTCCGGCTCCAGCCAGATCGGCCGCAGCCCGGCATGGCTGCCGTGGAGATCACCATAGGCGAAGAGCCCACCCTGCCGGCGCTCGACCACGACGCGGTAGCGGACGCGTACGGCGCCGCACCCTTCGGCCGTGACGAGGCCGCGTCCGGTCAGCGTCGTCAGGATCTCGTTCGGCTCGAACATACGCGGGACGCGGTGGCAGGATTAAGTGGCAATCACTCTTGCCACTTAATCCTGCCACCGCGACGTGTCACGCCTGCACGACCGTGCGGCTTCCGGATCCGTCCGCGTCGTCGGCCGCGAAACCCGCCGCCGCCGTCCCGGCGAAATGACCGATCTGGTATCCCCGGCGAGGCCTGGGGCGCGCTACTGGACTGCGTCCGGCCTGTCCGTCGCCGTCGCGGGCTCCAGGTCCCGAACCACGATGCGCCCGTTCTCCACCGAGAGCGCCAGGCGGCCCTGCTTCAGGGCCAGCGCCTTGTCGCCGAACAGGGTCCGTCGCCAGCCCTGCAGCGCCGGGACCTCGGCGGTGTCGTCATCCGCGATCGCTTCGAGGTCATCGACCGTGGCGATGATCTTGGGCGCGACGGCCTCGGATTCGCAGACCGCCTTCAGCAGCACCTTGAGCAGTTCCACGATGGCGCCGTTGCCGCCGCTCCGGCGCATCCGCTCGGGCATGCGGATGTCGCCGGTGTCCCGGATCAGGCCGCGCTCCACGGCGGCCAGGATGTCGGCGCCCGTGCGCGAGCGCTCGAACCCGGCGGGGATCGTCCGCAGCCGGCCCAGCGCCTCGGCGTTGCGCGGTGCCGCCGAGGCGACATCGATCACCGCCTCGTCCTTGAGGACGCGCCCGCGCGGGACGTTGCGGGCCTGCGCCTCGCTCTCTCGCCAGGCGGCCACCTCCATCAGCACGGCGATCTCCCGGGGCTTGCGCATCCGCCCGGACAGCCGCCGCCAGGCCTGGGCTGGCTCGGCCCGGTAGGTCTCCGGCGAGGTGAGGACCGCCATCTCCTCGTCGAGCCAGGCGCCGCGATCCGTGCGCAGCAGCTCGGCGACCAGCACCTCGTAGACCTTCACGAGATGGGTGACATCCGAGAGCGCGTAGCTGAGCTGGGCCTCCGAGAGCGGGCGCCGCGACCAGTCCGTGAAGCGCGAGGACTTGTCGATCTTGGCCTTGGCCACGTCGTTGACCAGCTGCTCGTACGACACCGAGTCGCCGTAGCCGCAGACCATGGCGGCGACCTGGGTGTCGAAGAACGGCTGCGGCAGGATCCCGCCCATCAGCCAGATGATCTCGAGGTCCTGGCGGGCGGAGTGGAACACCTTCACGGTCCGCTCGTCCGCCATCAGGTCGATGAACGGCTGCAGGTCGATCCCCGTCGCCAGGGGATCGACCAGGACACCGGTGCCGTCCGGCGCCGCGATCTGGATCAGGCACAGCTTCGGGTAATACGTCGTCTCGCGCATGAACTCCGTGTCGACGGTCACGAAGGGTTGCTCGGCGAGGCGGGCGCAGATGTCGTGCAGCGCGGCGGTGGTCGTGATCAGGTCCATGAATCCGGCTATACGCAACCACCGCGGTTATGGGGAGCCGCCGACGCGAAGGTCCCCATGTTTCACAAGGTCGGTTTCGCCCCGGGGTCGCGCGCCCGGGTCCGTCGGCGGATCCGCAGCGCGTCGGCCCGGCGCTGAGCCTCGGCGCGCTTGAGCAGGCGGTCGAGGATGCCGGTCTCGATGCGCTCGCCTGTGGCCGCGTCGGTGAGACGGCGGATCCGGTCGACCCGGAAACCGCGATAGCCGCCCCGGCGCCCGTCGATACCCCCGAGCAGCGTCCGTCCGGGCCCGAGCTTCAGTTCGCGGGCCGACAGGGAACGGTTGCTCCAAACGCCGGTCGCGTCCTCGTAGACGAGGTCGAAATGGCCATCGAGGGGCAGCGTCCGCCACGCACCGGCCGGGCTTTCGACGGGTCGGGCGGAGCCGCCCATGGAAACGGAAAACGCGTTCTGACTCATGGACATCATATGGGAATCGGCTGGTCCGGCCGGTAGATCCGCGGCCTGGCTCGGCACCGGATTCCGGCGTCTTCTGCTTGACTTGGGGGGCCTCGCGTGAATGGTGCCGGCCTTCCCAGAGAAGAAGCCCGTCATGCACCGTTACCGTTCCCACACCTGCGGGGCGCTCCGCCCGTCCGATGTCGGACAGACCGTCCGGCTCTCCGGCTGGTGCCACCGCATCCGTGATCACGGCGGCGTGCTGTTCATCGACCTGCGCGACCATTACGGGCTCACGCAATGCGTGGTCGATTCCGACTCGCCGGCCTTCAAGGCGGCGGAGGTCGCCCGTTCGGAATGGGTGGTGCGGATCGACGGCCGCGTCCGGACCCGGCCCGCCGGCACCGAGAATGCCGAGCTGCCGACCGGAGCGGTCGAGGTCTATATCGACGACCTCGAAGTGCTCGGCCCGGCCGGCGAATTGCCGCTGCCGGTCTTCGGCGACCTGGAATACCCGGAGGAGACGCGGCTGCGCTACCGCTTCCTCGACCTGCGCCGGGACAAACTCCACGCCAACATCATGAAGCGCGGGGCGATCATCGATGCGCTCCGCCGCCGGATGCGCGACGGCGGCTTCTTCGAGTTCCAGACGCCGATCCTGACCGCGTCCTCGCCGGAAGGCGCGCGCGACTATCTGGTGCCGTCGCGAGTCCATCCCGGCAAGTTCTACGCGCTCCCGCAGGCGCCGCAGCAGTTCAAGCAGCTGACGATGATCGCGGGCTTCGACCGCTACTTCCAGATCGCCCCCTGCTTCCGTGACGAGGACGCCCGGGCCGACCGGTCGCCGGGTGAGTTCTACCAGCTCGATATCGAGATGAGCTTCGTCACCCAGGAGGACGTGTTCCAGGCGGTGGAGCCGGTCCTGCGCGGGGTGTTCGAAGAGTTCGCCGAGGGCAAGCGTGTCACCTCGGCGTTCCCGCGAATTACTTTCGCGGATTCGATGCTCAAATTCGGCGTGGACAAGCCGGACCTGCGCAATCCCCTCATTATCGCCGACGTCACCGATGAATTTGCCCGGGACGACGTGGCGTTCAAGGCGTTCAAGGGCGTGATCGCGGCCGGCGGCGTGGTCCGGGCGATCCCGGCGACGGGGGCGGCCGCGCAGCCGCGCTCGTTCTTCGACAAGCTCAACGACTGGGCCCGCTCCGAGGGCGCGCCCGGGCTCGGCTACGTGGTGTTCGAGGACGATGGCGGCCAGCTCACCGGCAAGGGGCCGATCGCCAAGTTCATCCCGGCCGAAGTCCAGGCCCTGATCGCGCAGAAGACCGGCGCGAAGGCCGGCGACGCGGTATTCTTCTCCGCCGGCACCGAGGCCAAGGCGGCGGCGCTCGCCGGCAAGGCCCGGATCCGGATCGGCGACGAGCTGGGCCTGTGCGACAAGGACCAGTACGCGTTCTGCTGGATCACCGACTTCCCGATGTACGAGTGGAGCGAGGAGGAGAAGCGGGTCGATTTCTCGCACAACCCGTTCTCGATGCCGAACATCGACCGCGAGGATTTTTTGAAGTTCGACCTCGATGCGCTGGCATCCGAGGACGAGAGCGGCCCGGTCACCAAGACAATCTTGGGTATCAAGGCGTTCCAGTACGACATCGTCTGCAACGGCATCGAGCTGTCGTCGGGCGCGATCCGGAACCATCGCCCCGACGTGATGGAGAAGGCCTTCGCCATCGCGGGCTACGGCCGCGAGGTGCTGGAGCAGAAGTTCGGCGGCATGCTCAACGCCCTGCGCATGGGCGCCCCGCCGCACGGCGGCATCGCCCCGGGAGTCGACCGCATCGTCATGCTCCTGTGCAACGAGCCGAACATCCGCGAGGTGGTGCTGTTCCCGATGAACCAGCGCGCCGAGGATCTGATGATGGGCGCCCCCTCCGAGGCGACGCCCAAGCAGCTGCGCGAGCTGCATATCCGCCTGAACCTGCCCGAGAAGAAGGCGTAAGGCCCGGACGGGCCGACCCGCGATGGTCGGCCTCGTCGCGATCGTCGTCGCCCACGACAGCGCCGAGGTGCTGCCGGCCTGCCTCGCGGCATTGGCCGGCCAGCACGTACCGGCGATCGTTGTCGACAACGCAAGCCGCGATGCCTCCGTCGCTGTCGCCGAGGCAGCCGGCGCACGGGTGATCCGCAACCCCCGCAACGAGGGCTACGGACGCGCCAACAATCGCGGTGTCGCCGCGGCCGAGACGGCGGAGCGGGTCCTCATCGTCAACCCGGACGTGGTCCTGTGGCCCGGCGCCGTCGACGCCCTGCTGGCCGCCGCCCGTGCCTGGCCGGATGCGGGCCTGCTGGCGCCGCGCCTGATCGAGCCGGACGGCCGGTTCTTCTACCAGGCGCGCTCGCTGCTCGCGCCGTATCTCGCCAATCCGAGCGGCCGCCTGGCGCTGCCCGGGGGCGATGCCTGCGCACCGTTCCTGTCCGGAGCGTGCTTAATGATCGCGCGCGCCCTGTTCCTCGACCTCGGCGGCTTCGACCAAAACATCTTCCTGTTCTACGAGGACGACGACCTGTGCCGGCGCGTCGCCGAGACCGGCCGCGCCCTGGTCCATGTCCACGGCGCCGAGGTGCTGCACGGCCGCGGCCGGTCCTCGGCGCCGGAGCGGGGCCGTGTGTTCCGCACGCGCTGGCATCAGGCGTGGTCGCGGGCCTATGTCAGCCGCAAATACGGCCTGCCCGATCCGAGCCCCGCGACCCTGACGACCAACCTGCCGAAGGCGCTGCTCTCGGCCCTGGTCCTGCGCCGGGCCGGCGTCGAGCGCTACGGCGGCTCGGCGGCCGGCGCCCTCGCCTTCCTGCGCGGCCGGACCGCGCTCGCCCGCGAGGAGCTGCCCGGATGAGCGCCCCGACCATCGCCGAAGCCCTCGGCAGCGGACGCAACGGCTTCACCGGTCTGCGGCTGGCCCTGGCCGTGGCCGTGGTGGTGTCCCACGCCTTCAGCGTCGCCACCGGCGCCGCCGGGGACGAGCCCCTGGCCCGGCTGACCGGCTACACCCTCGGCGAGCACGCGGTGAACGGCTTCTTCGCCGTGTCGGGCTTCCTCGTGACCATGAGCTGCGACCGGCGCGGCATCCGCGACTACGCCATCGCCCGGACGTTGCGGATCCTGCCGGGGCTCGTGGCCGCGACCCTCGTGGTGTCCCTCGGCCTGGGCGCGGTTCTGACCCAGCTACCGGTCGCCGAGTATTGGCGCGATCCGGGCCTGTGGTCGTTCATCCGCGGGACGCTGACGACCTTCAAAAGCAACGCCGCCCTCCCCGGGGTGTTCGCGGACAACCCGTACCGGGCGCCTCTCGGCACCGTCTGGACGCTGAAATACGAGGTGCTGTGCTATCTCGGCGTCCTCGCCGCGGCCGTGTGCGGTCTGCTCCGGCGGCGCTGGTCGGCCCTGGCGATCGTCGCGGGGCTCGCACTGGCGCTTGTCATTCTGGGCGGCCTGCGGGGTTCCGACCTGCCCAAGGGCACCGAGACTGCCCTGCGCCTGCCCCTGATCTTCGCGGTGGGTGCGGGCCTCTATCTCTGGCGCGCGCACCTGCGGGTCTCGGGGGGGGCCCTCGCCTGCCTCGCCTTCGGGGCCTTTGTCCTGGCGCGGACACCGGTTTATCCGGCCCTGCTGTTCCTGGTGGAGGCCTACGGTGTGGTCTGGCTCGCCCTCGGACCCCTGGCGCGGGGGCTGTTCGATCCGCCCGCGGACCTGTCCTACGGGATCTATCTCTATGGCTGGCCGGTGCAGCAGTCCCTGCACGCCCTGTGGCCGGAATTCTCCGGGGTCGCGCTGCTCGCCCCGTCCCTCGCGTTGACCCTGCCGGTGGCGGCCCTGTCGTGGTACGGGATCGAGCGGCCGGCCCTGGCGCTGAAGGCGCGGGCGCTCGGGCGGCGGCGCCTCGGCACGATCGAGCCGGCGGGACCATGACGGATCCCGACAGGCTGCTCCCGCCAGCCGCTGCCTTAGCGTCGGCGGCAAGGCTGCTGGAGGCCCAGGGCTTCACGATCGTCGCCCGGAACGAGCGCGGCGACAGCCTCTACCTCGCGCGTCCGGGCCATGACGCGACCCTTCGCCTGTCCAACCATGCGCGCCGGCCGCGGCAGCGGCGGAGCCATCCGGAGGTCGTGACGAGCCTCGTGGTGGCGACGCCGAAGCGGCCGAGCCAACTCAAGGTAATGATCGCGGCGGCGCTGCGGGATTTTGCGGCTCGCGCGTCCAAAGCTGCGGACATGCAACCGCCGACTCAAGAATAGGAAAATGTTGACAAAGCGTGCCGCCCGGGATAGGTTTTTTGTCCGGGCGGAGGTAGGGCGGATGTCACGACTGACCAACGATCGTCATGCTCAGGACGTCGCTGCCCTCCGCGCCGAGCTCGCTGGCCTCGCCGTCGGCGTCAAGCTGATCCGGCTTGAGCGCGTTTTGAGCCGCAAGTACCGCCCCGACCAGCCGCGCGCGCCAGCCGGGCAGTCCGATGGCGGCCGCTGGGTTTCGGAGGGCACAGACGGCGCTTCCGAGGCTCAATCGCAAACAGAAGACGCTGTGCTGGAAGATGGATCACGGGTTCTTTCGATCCGGATCCGAGCCAAACCGCATACGGACTGGGACGAGCAGCACACGGTCACCGGACCGGACGGGACACGCACGGTCTTCGAGACTTCCGGTCTCACGCAGACGATCCGCGATGGCGACAGCGGCGAGATCCTGGCTCGCAGCCGACTCACCCAGGATGGGGCCGAACCGGAGGCCTTCGTCCAACTGGCCCGAAGCCGGCCGCGCCCCTTCGACGATTTGGCCCGGCGATTCGCGAGAACGCTCGAGGCCGCGGGATCGCTCTTCTCGGTTTTGTCCGGGCAGAACACTAAGAATCGCAAGGCGATATTCGTCGCCCCCGCGAGCGAGTACATCCCGGGGGATGCTTACGACAATCGAGCCATGTGGGTCGGTGCCGTGGGGCAGACCGAGCTTGATCAGCTATGTCCGCGTAATCGGGAGGTACAGGCCATTGCGGATTCGGTAGCGGCCGACGTACGCGCCTCTGGCAATTACATGGATGAGCAGGATTTCGGGAATAAAGTCCACGTCAGGATTGCAGATATAATCCGGGCCATGAAAGATCCAAATTTCGATGCTGAAATATCATACGACCCCATTACCGGCGACAAAGTGATATACGGTACTAAAGGATCACTTCGTCTGGATACGTTGGAGCATCCAAAGCCATCCACGGTTTGTGTGTATGATCATAAGACCGGTAGAGGCTACCTGAGGTCGAGGCGAGCAGTCGATTTGGTCAGCGCCGCTCAAAAGCGTTATCCTGATGCTACAAGATTCATTGCCATTGAAATCAGGGCGGGCCAATGACAAACGCCCGCCAAGTTCGCGAAATCTTCAAGCCTTTCGCCAAGCATGATGAAAACTGGAAGGAGATGCGTCTACGTTTTCTGCTGAGAATGCCCGTGCGCCACATATCGTGCGGTATCTTTATAGAAAGAATTTCGAATCCTGACAGTTTTTGGCCCAGCTTGGTTGCCAATGCGTTATTTTACTCGAATTTTCGCAACGAAATAAGAATCGGAACTTATTCCGAGCCTCTTTCGAGAACAAGCCCGTCTTCGACAGCATGTTGGCTGTGGTCTGATCCGACCGCGATTCGCGATGCGATAGAAGTAATCAGAACTTATGCGCTGCCGAAACTGAATTTGTACGGCACAATCGAGGGGTACAGCAGCTTACTCGATGGTAGTCAGCGCTTCTACAGCGAGCCCCTGGAGGACCGCATGATCGTCCACATTGCGGCCGGCAATCTCGATGCCGCCCGAACGATTTGGCACCAGCAGCAGTCGCTGCGCGCCGGAAAATTGTTCCCGCCCGGATCGCGCGCGCATCGCTGGCAGGCGCAACTCGCCGCCGTGGCGGAACCGCTCATGGCCGGCGATCGTCCGGCGCTCGCCAAGATCCTGCACGCATGGGAGGCGGCCAACGTCCGGGGAACGGAACTCGAGCCCTATTGGGAGCCCACGTCCTTCCCGCTGGAGCGATGAGCCCGCCAGAATCTCATTCCGCGTCCGCCGCGTCGCGCAGATAGGGCTCCACCGAGCCCTTCAGCTTCACCGTCATCGGGTTGCCGGCCCGGTCCAGGGTCTTGCCCGCCGAGAGGCGCACCCAGCCCTCGCTCACGCAATACTCCTCGACATTGGTCTTCTCGACGCCCTTGAAGCGGATGCCGATGCCGCGCTCCAGCAGGGCCGCGTCGTAATACGGGCTGTTCGGGTTGACCGAGAGGCGGTCGGGCAGCGCAGGGTCGGACATGGTCGGGCTCCGGGTTCGGGGCGAGGATGGGCCGCGGATTACGCAATCCCCTGCGCGCCTGCAACGCTGCCCGCGGCCGCGATCAAGCCGGCCACGTCGCCGCTCTGCAGCAGCGGCACGAGCCGCGTCACCGTCGCGTGCGGCAGGTCCCACCACGCCGCTGCCACAAGAGCCTCCACGGTCGACGGGTCGAAGCGGTGCCGCACCACCCGCGCCGGGTTGCCCGCCACCACCGCGTAGGGCGGCACGTCGCGGGTCACCACCGCCCGGGCCGCCACCACGGCCCCGTGCCCGATCGTGACGCCCGACAGGATCATGCAGCCCGATCCCAGCCAGACATCGTGCCCGATCACCACGTCGCCCCGCGACGCGTGGTAATCCTTCGGCGCACGCGCGTCCGGGAACAGCCCGCGCATCGCCGCGAATGGATAGGTCGAGGCCCAGTCGAGCCGGTGGTCGCCGCCGAGCAGGATCTCGACCTTGTCGGCGATGGAACAATAGCGGCCGATCGTCAGGCGACGGCCGCTCTCCGGGAAGCGGACTTTTGGACGCCCGTACGAATAAGAGCCTATGGAGAATCCGTAGGCTCTCGTCAGCGCGGCGAGGTGGATCCGGGTCTCGTTGTGCGGGTTGCGCCTCCCGCGCAGCCGGTGCAACAGACCCCTCACGATGGGATCCGGCGCGGTGTGCGACCGCGTCGACTCCGGGAAAGCGGGCGAGCTGGAAGGTGAGCGATGGCCGATAACATGTCCGAGGACCTCAAGGCCGGGGCGCTCGTCTACCACCGCCTGCCGCAACCCGGGAAGCTGGAGATCCAGGCGACCAAGCCGCTGGGCAACCAGCGCGACCTGGCGCTCGCCTACACGCCGGGCGTCGGCGTCGCCTGCATGGCGATTTACGACGATCCGCAGCAGGCCGCCGAGCTGACGATCCGCCAGAACCTGGTGGCGGTGCTCACCAACGGCACTGCGGTGCTGGGACTGGGCAATATCGGCCCGCTCGCCTCGAAGCCCGTGATGGAGGGCAAGGCGGTCCTGTTCAAGAAATTCGCCGGGATCGACGTGTTCGACATCGAGGTCGACCAGAATGACGTGTCCAAGCTCGTCGACGTGGTCTGCGCCCTCGAGCCGACCTTCGGCGGCATCAACCTCGAGGACATCAAGGCGCCCGAATGCTTCGAGGTCGAGGAGCAGTGCCGGGCGCGGATGAACATCCCGGTCTTCCACGACGACCAGCACGGCACCGCGATCATCGTGGCCGCCGCCGTGCTCAACGCCCTCGAACTCGCCGGCAAGACCCTCTCGGACGTCCGCATCGTCACCTCCGGGGCCGGCGCGGCGGCGCTCGCCTGCCTCAACCTGCTCGTGTCGCTGGGCGCGACCCGAGAGAACATCACGCTGACCGACATCAAAGGCGTGGTCTACAAGGGCCGCCCCGAGCTGATGGACCGCTGGAAGGACATCTACGCCCAGGAGACCGAGGCGCGCACGCTCGCCGAGGTGATCCCGGGGGCGGACGTGTTCATCGGCCTCTCGGCCGGCGGGGTGCTGAAGCCCGAGCTCCTGGAGAAGATGGCGGACAAACCGCTGATCATGGCGCTGGCCAATCCCTACCCGGAGATCATGCCGGATCTCGCCCAGGCGAAGCGCCCCGACGCGATGATCTGCACCGGGCGCTCGGACTTCCCGAACCAGGTCAACAACGTCCTGTGCTTCCCCTACATCTTCCGCGGCGCGCTCGATGTCGGCGCCACCAGCATCAACGAGGCGATGAAGCTCGCCGCCGTGAAGGCGATCGCGGCGCTGGCGCGCGAGACCCCCTCCGACGTGGTCGCCCGCGCCTATGACGGCGAGGCCCGGCCGTTCGGCCCGGAATCGCTGATCCCGAGCCCGTTCGACCCGCGCCTGATCGTGCGCATCGCCCCGGCGGTCGCCAAGGCCGCGATGGAGTCCGGCGTGGCCGGCCGGCCGCTCGCGGATTTCACCGCCTATGTCGAGAGCCTCGACCGGTTCGTGCACCGGTCCGGCCTGATCATGAAGCCGCTGTTCTCCAAGGCGAAGGCCGCCCCGAAGCGCGTGATCTACGCCGAGGGCGAGGACGAGCGGGTGCTGCGCGCCGTCCAGGCGATCGTGGAGGACAAGGTCGCGCTGCCGATCCTGGTCGGCCGGCCGCGGGTGGTCGAGTCCCGGCTCAAGCGCTTCGGCCTCTCGATCCAGCAGGGCCGCGACTTCGAGCTGATCGACCCCGAGGACGATCCCCGCTACCGCGCCTACGTCCAGACCTACCTGGACGTCGCCGGCCGGCGCGGCATTACCCCGGATGCGGCCCGCACCCTGGTGCGCACCAACAACACCGTGATCGGCGCCATCGCGGTCCGCCGCGGCGAGGCCGACGCCCTGATCTGCGGCCTGGAGGGCCGGTTCGAGACCCGGCTGCGGATCATCCGCGACGTGATCGGGCTCGCCCCCGGCATCACGCAATGCGCCGCCATGAGTTTGGTCGTGACCACCGAGGGCGCCTACTTCCTGGCCGACACCCACGTCCGCCAGAACCCCACGGCGGAAGAGATTGCCGAGGTCGCCCAGGCCTGCGCCGGCCATGTCAGCCGCTTCGGCATGACGCCCAAGATCGCGCTGCTCAGCCACTCGGATTTCGGCCAGTCGGATTCACCCTCGGCGATGAAGATGCGGGAGGCTTTGGCGCTGCTGCAGGCCCGCGATCCGGAGCTGATGGTCGATGGCGAGATGCAGGCGGATTCGGCCCTCTCCGAGCTGGTCCGCGACCGGGTGCTGCCGGGCTCGCGCCTCAAGGGCGCGGCCAACGTGCTGATCTTCCCGAATCTCGACGCGGCCAACATCGCGTTCCAGTTCGCCAAGGTGCTGGCGGATGCGCTTCCCGTGGGGCCGCTGCTGATCGGCCCGGCCAAGCCCGCGCACATCCTGACGCCCTCGGTCACCGCCCGCGGCATCGTCAACGTCACTGCCGCCGCCGTGGTCGAGGCCCAATCCGAGCCGGCGCCCCTGCCCGGTCGCGAGGCGGGCGCGGGCATGATCTCGGAGTGAGGTCATCGCGCCGATCCCGGCGGCTTTCGCTGCCGGGATCGCTTCGAGCGATCGTTCCTCAGGCCGCCCGGACGGTGTCGAGGAAGCGAGCTACCTCCGTGGTGAGGTGTTCGGACTGGCGCGACAGGTCCGTGGCTGCGCCGAGCACCTGGCCCGCGGCCTTGCCGGTCTCTTCCGCGGCGCTGGCCACACCGGTGATGTTGCTGGTCACCTCGCTGGTGCCGGCGGCCGCCTGCCCGACATTGCGGACGATCTCCTGGGTGGCGGCGCCCTGCTGCTCCACCGCCGCGGCGATGCTCGTGGCCACGCCGTTGATCTCCTGGATGCGGGCGGTGATCGAGCCGATCGCCGTCACCGCCTGACCGGTGGAGGCTTGCACCCGGGCGATCTGGCCTGAGATCTCTTCCGTCGCCTTGGCGGTCTGCTCGGCGAGCGCCTTCACCTCCGAGGCCACCACCGCGAAGCCGCGACCCGCTTCGCCGGCACGCGCCGCTTCGATGGTCGCGTTGAGCGCCAGCAGGTTGGTCTGGCCGGCGATCGACGAAATCAGCCCGACCACGTCGCCGATCCGGGCCACGGCGCTGCTCAGTTCCTGCACCAGCGCGCCGGTCTGCCCGGCCTCGGCGACCGCTCCCTGCGCGAGATTGGCGGATCCATCGACCTGCCGGCCGATCTCCTGGACGGAGGAGCCGAGCTGTTCGGAGGCGGCGGCCACGGTGTTGACGTTGCTGGCGGCTTCCTCTGCGGCAGTGGCCACCGTGGTCGATTGGCTGGCGGTCTGGGTCGCCGTGGCGGTCAGGGTCTGGGCAGTGGCCTGCAGCTCGGCGGCCGAGGATGAGACCTGGCCGATGATGCCGCCGACCGCCTGCTCGAAGGCCTCCGCCAACTGCCGCATACCGGCCTTGCGCTGCGCCTCGGCCGCCAGACGCGCCTGCGTCGCTTCGGCTTCGAGCTGCCGGTTGCGGATCAGGTTGTCCTTGAACACCTGCACGGCCGCCGCCACGGGTCCGAACTCGTTCCGATACACCCCGACCGGGGCTTCGACGGACGCGTCGCCGTCAGCCAAGATCCGCATCGTCGCCGAAATCGTCCGGATCGGCAGCAGCACCCCGCCGAAGACGACGATCAGGCCGAGGCTGACGAGCAGGATGACCGCCACCAACGCGGCGACGTTGCGGATCAGGGTGCCGCGCGCCTCCTCGGCCAGGAGTTCGGCGCGCGCGATCATCTCGTCGAGAGACCCGTAGGCGAGATCGACGATGGCCGCCTGTGCGCCGGTGTTGCGTTGCCGATACTCCTGGAACGTGACGCTCGGCGTCGTCCGCCGGCTCAGTGCATCGAACACGGCTTCGGAAATCTCCGCCGCCGAACCCTCGAAATTCTCGGTGCTCGCCTTGCGGAAGGCGGCCCGGACCTTGTCGGAGACATGGGTCGCTGCTTCGGTGGTGCCGGCCCAGGCGGTCTGCGACTTCGCACGCTCCTCTCGGCGGCGGCCACCGTCTCGGGAAGGGTCCAGGAGGCTCCTGCCGCCAGGGATGCCTGCACCCGGAGGGCGACGTTCCCGATCGCGACCCGTGTCGCCCAGGCCGCACGCTTCAGGGCCAGATAGCGTTGCAAAACCGCGTCCGAACGGGTGATGGCGCCGTCGACGGCGTCCGCCGTGGCGGTCAGCGCGTCCAGGAATTCCTGGAAGGCTGCGAGCGTCGCGGGCAGGAGCGTCGCGTCGCGCTGCGCTTTCGGGAGGCGCAGGGCCGCGTCGATGCGGGGGCGCAGCGCGGTGAGCGCGTCGTGTGCCGCGTTGAGCCGTGCGGCCGTTGCCGTGACCTCCGGGACATCCTGTTCACGCAGCAGGACTTGCACCCGGTAGAAGCTTTCGGCCATCGCCTGCCGGTTCTTCGCGATCGCCGACAGCGTGTCCGGTCCGGCCGGTTCCTGACTGCCCAGGGCCAGGGTCGAACCGCGCTCGATCCGCACCGGCAGGATCGTCTTGAGCAAGCGCCGGCTCGCATGCGCCAGGGTGACGGCTCGATCGGCTTGTCCTGCCTGCTCGCGCGCGTTGATCAGCGCGGTCGTCGTATAGGTTAGCAACATCAACGCCAATGCGCCGATCAGCAAGCACAGAAGAGTTTTGATCGAGACGCGTCCAAGCCAGCGCATGGCCAAACTCCCGTGGCCACTTGCGGCCGCTGCGAGTTTTGATACCTGAAGCTGGACTTTAACGCATCCGTTTTTATCGCAATCGGGCCAGTGATATTGCCGAGTTTCTGTAAATAAAAACTGTATTATTGATTTAACTGATAGTTGTTTATTAAGCGGCTAACTGGTTTTAGAGGTTGATCGACGATTATCTGATCTAAAAAACAGGCTTTTAATTTTAAACATGTTTACGGCGAGCGTGGTCGGGTCGAAATCGCAATGTCGCATGGAGCAACCGATCTTCGTTTCCGGCCTGATGCATGTGGCGGGTGCCCTGAGTGCGAGACCGCGCCAAGCGCCGGACTGGCGACGCAGTTCTGCGGCCCGGCGCCTGGCCTCATGCCGCACCGGGATGGGGGCGTTGCGTCGTCGGCGCCAGCGTTCCGGGAGAATGCGCGTACCCGCCTCCCGGACATGCGCGGAGCTCCGCGGACGACGCAATCTCGGATGCACGCTGACTTCGCGGGTCGACGCAGCCGGATAGCTCCGGGTCCAGTCTGGAGATGCCGAACGCTCCGGTGGCGCGATCCACGCCCCGATTGAGGCCGCGCACAGATCCGACTGACGCGCCGGTCGACCCCGGCCGCCGAAAAAGATCAGTCGGCGGCGCCGGCGATCTCGACCCGTCCGTCGAGCCCGACCACGCGGCCGAGACCGCGGACCCGGTTCAGCAGCCGATCGCTGGCGAGGGCGGCCCAATCCTGCGGCATGCGCAGGGTGACGCGGCCGTCCTCGACGACGAGGGGCGCGCGGGTGAGCGCGCCGTCCATGCCGGCCGAGATCGGGAACGCCACCCGCAGCAATGCGCCGAGGAGGCGCGCCCGCTCGAACAAGCGTGGTCCGGCGATGGTCCTCAGGATCGGGTTGGCCTTTTCGGGGGCCACGCCGCTATGGCGCAGCGACACCGACAGGGCGAGATAGGCGCGCCCGGGGTGATCCACCCCCACGAAGGCGGCGTTCTGGATCGCCGCGATGCTCTGCTCGTCGCGGTAATCGGGGTGCGCGCGCCAGCCGACATCCGAGAGGAGGCATCCCGCATGGCGTAGGCGGCGTTCGTCCGCGGTCTCCGGGCCGTCCAGCGTCGCCACGAACCGGTCCGTCCAGGCGATCAACTCCTCGCCATGGAGCGGCGCGCGCGCGCGCAGGGCGTTGAATTCGGCGGCCGATGCGAGAAGCGGATCGACAAGGCGTGTGTCGCGGTCGAGCTGCTCGAACAGCAGCCCCTCCCGCACTCCCGAGGCCGAGATGGCGACCTCCCGCGGGCGCCCGACCCGGATGATCTCTTCGAGGACCACGGCGCCGTAAGCCAGCAGCGGGCGCCGTGCCTCGGAGATCGCATCCACATCCGGGAGCTGGCCGACCTCCGTCTGCTCGACGATCTGGAGGAAGCTCATCTCGTCGGTGGGCTCGACCGCGTAGCCGTGCATCACGTGGACGGGATAGCCGCGCGCGGCCTGGTGCAGCCGTGCGAGCGCGCGCCAGGTGCCGCCGACCGCATAGAAGGTCCGGCCGCGCAGGGTCTCGAGCTGCGGCTCCGCCTTGCGCATGTGCTCGCGCACGATCTTGGCGGCCTTCTTGATCGATCCGCCGGACAGGTCCTGCAGGGCCAGCCCGCCGAGCGGCATGGTCACGCCCTGGCCGACCACGGTGCCGCGCACATCCACCAGTTCGAGGGAGCCGCCGCCCATGTCGCCGACCACGCCGTTCGGCGCGTGGAAACCCGAGATCACGCCCAAGGCGGACAGCTCCGCTTCCCGGCGACCCGAGAGGAGCTGGATCTCCTGGCCGCAGGCGGCTTCCGCGGCGCGCAGGAAATCCGGGCCGTTCTCGGCGTCCCGGGCCGCCGCGGTTGCCAGCACGAACACGCGGCCGACCCGCATCGTCTCGCACAGCACGCGAAACCGCCCCAGGGCGGTGAGCGCGCGGTTGACCGCATCCTCGTTGAGCCGGCCGGTGGTCAGGACGTTGCGGCCCAGACCGCACAGCACCTTCTCGTTGTAGAGCGGCGTCGGCGCGCGGCTCAGGCCGTCATAGGCGACGAGCCGGACCGAGTTCGAGCCGATATCGATGATCGCCACCGGCGGCCGCAGATCGCGCGAAGGTCTATCCGCGGAATGCGCGAGGGTGAGGTTGGCGCGAGGGCTGCCCAAACGTCCGAGTCCTTGATGGAGCGCAGCGAGCCGGACCGGCTGGCCGCGGGTGCAATCCAGAGCCGTGTTCGCCGATGTCGCGATCGAGACGGGCTCCACGTCAATGATGCGAAGGGCTTGCGGCCGAACCGATATCCTTGGCGGCGGTGATTGCTCTAAGCCCAATCGCACCGGCAGCGCAACGTTTCGTCTCTTCGGCCGTCCGGCCGAGCGTAGAGTCCGCGTGCAGAATTGCACAACCTGCTTGCGAAACCTGTCGAGTCTTCTGCGCATGCGTCGGGGCACTTAACCACGCTGCGCCCGGCGGCTCAGAGCACGCGGGCTCGACTTCTTCGAGGCCTTGCCGCGGCCGGAAAGACTCGGGTTCGTCATAAAGTACTTGTGCGCGTTGAACGGCTCCTCACCCTCCGAGGGTTGAATTCGCTCGCAACCACCGGAGGCGAGCAGCCGCCAGCTCTGGCGGTTGTCCAAGAGGTTGGCCAGCATGATCTGGTCGAGCACCTGCTGGTGCACCGTCGGGTTTGTGATCGGCAGCAGCGCTTCGACCCGGCGGTCGAGGTTGCGGCTCATCAGGTCGGCCGATGAGATGTAGATGGTGGCCTTCGGATGCGGCAGCCCGACGCCGTTGCCGAAGGCGTAGATCCGCCCATGCTCCAGGAAGCGCCCGACGATCGACTTGACCCGGATCGTTTCCGACAGGCCCGGGATGCCCGGGCGCAGGCAGCAGATGCCGCGCACCACGCAATCGATCTGCACTCCCGCGGAGGACGCATCGTACAGCGCGTCGATGATCTGCGCGTCGACCAGCGAGTTGCACTTGATCCAGATCGCCGCCGGCCGCCCCGCCTTGGCGTGGGCGATTTCGGCCTCGATATTCTCCAGCAGGCGGTTCTTCAGGGTCAGCGGCGAGACCGACATCCGCTCCAGCTCAGCGGGCTCGGCATAGCCGGTGATGAAGTTGAAGATCCGCGACACGTCCCGGGCGATCGCAGGGTCCGCCGTGAAGAAGGACAGGTCGGTGTAAACGCGCGCCGTGATCGGGTGGTAGTTGCCGGTGCCGACATGGCAGTAGGTGACGAGCTTGTCGCCCTCGCGCCGGACCACCAGCGACAGCTTGGCGTGAGTCTTCAGCTCGACGAAGCCGAACACCACCTGCGCGCCGGCCTTCTCCAGGTTGCGCGCCCAGCGGATATTGGCCTCCTCGTCGAACCGCGCCTTCAGCTCGACCAGGGCGGTGACCGACTTGCCGAGCTCGGCCGCCTCGGCCAGCGCCGCGACGATCGGCGAGTTCGACGAGGTGCGATAGAGCGTCTGCTTGATCGCCACGACGTTCGGGTCCCGGGCGGCTTGCGCCAGGAACTGCACCACCGAGTCGAACGACTCGTAGGGATGGTGGACGATGAAGTCCTTCTGCCGGATCGCGGCGAACACGTCGCCGCCGCTCTCGCGGATGCGCTCGGGGAAGCGCGGATTGTACGGCTTGAACTTCAGGTCCGGCCGGTCGATTCCGACGATCTGGGACAGCTCGTTGAGGGCGAGCATGCCCTCGATCAGGAAGATCGCGTCCGCGGAAATCTCCAGCTCGTCGGCCACGAAGCTGCGGAGATCCTCCGACATCCCCGATTCGACTTCGAGGCGGATCACGACGCCCCGGCGGCGCTGCTTGAGGGCGGTCTCGAAATGCAGGACGAGGTCCTCGGCTTCCTCCTCGATCTCCAGATCCGAATCGCGCACGACGCGGAACGCGCCGCTGCCCTTGACCAGGTAGCCCGGGAACAGCCGCCCGGTGAACATGCCGATCACCTGCTCGATCGAGATCAGGCGCGCGGCGTTGGCGCTCTCGCTCGCGGGCAGGCGCACGAATCGGTCGATGACGCCTGGGACGCGGATCAGGGCGCGCAGCAGCCGGCCGTCGCGCGGCCGCACCAGCGCCAGCGCGATGGTGGTGCCGAGATTGGGGATGAACGGGAACGGGTGTGCCGGATCGATCGCCAGCGGCGTCAACACCGGCGAGACGTGGTTGAGGAAATACTCCTCCAGCCAGGCGGCCTGCTCACTGGTGAGGGCGGCGGGCTCGACGATCTCGATCTCGGAGGCTTGCAGCTCCTCGCGCAGCTGGCGCCAACGGGCCTGCTGGTCGGCGGCCAGCCGAGCCACCTCGATGCCGATCCGGTTCAGCTGCTCGGACGGCGTCAGCCCGTCCTGGGACGGGAGCGTCAGCCCGGCCCGGACCTGATCGATCAGGCCGGCCACGCGGACCATGAAGAACTCGTCGAGATTGTTCGCCGAGATCGACAGGAAGCGCAGGCGCTCCAGCAGCGGATGGTTCGGGTTGGACGCCTCTTCCAAAACCCGGCGGTTGAACTGCAGCCAGGACAGCTCGCGGTTCACGAACCGCTCGGGGGAATGGCGCAGCGAGCGGCCGGCCTCGACCACGGGCTCGCGGGCGGCACCTGACGGCTGCTCTGCCGGCGCGGTCGGCACGGCGGGCCACTCGTCGGCGGTGTCGACCGGGGTCGGCGTCGTCTCCGCGACCGCGCCGGTGACGTCGGCCGTCGCGCTCGCGGCAGCCGTGCTCTTGGCAGCCGAATTCTTGAAGGCCGTATCCTTGGCGCCGGGCCTCCGGCCAGTCGCTTTCGGCGGCGTCGGGCTCTCGACGGCCGCGGTCGAGTCCTGGGCCGGGGGGCTGGCAGCAGCCGCGCGCTTGACGGGGGCACGCCGGACGGCGGGGCGGCGCGGGGCCGGATCGGTCGCGGCGGGCCGACGGGGCTCCGCGGCCTCGTCGGCAGCGTCGCGGTCCATGGGCTTCTGCGTCGATTCCATTCCGATTCCTGTCCTTGCCGGTGCCGGCGCGTCTAGCATTCTACACCCGTAGCTTTCACGACGCTTTCGTGACGGCCGCCGGTTTCGTCTTTTACGCGTCCGTCTCGCTCTCGTCGTCGAAGCCCAGGCGTCGTAGCACGGCCAGCGCCAGAGGGCGGCTGATCCGCCGTCCGCGCCCGAGCGCGTCCCGGTCCAGCTCGGCCACAAGGTCCCGGGCGCGTCCGAGGGAGCGGTCGATCCGCAGCGCCAGCGCCTCGATCACGCTGAGATCCACCACCAATTGCCGGTCGACGAACAGCTTGACCAGCACGGCGCGCATCAGCGCGTCGTCCGGCGCCTCGATGGCGATGCTGGGCGCGAGTCGCAGCCGCGAGCGCAGGTCCGGCGTCGCCAAACCCAGCGCGTCGATCCCGGCGGCGCTGGTCAGCAGGACCGGACAGGCCAGTTCGCGGGCGCGATTGAGCAGGTGGAACAGCGCTGCCTCGTCCCGGCCCGCCTCCCGGTCGATATCCTCGACGACCAGAGCCCCGTTCGACACGAGGTGCTGGACCGTGTCCGCCCCGACCTCGGCCGCCGTCACCGTCCAGGCATGGGCGCGCTCGGCCCAGATCGCCGCGAGGTGGCTCTTACCGCTGCCGGAAGGGCCGGTGAGCACGAGCACGCTGTCGGGCCAGTCGGGCCAGGCCTCGACGAGCGCGTAGGCCGCCTCGTTCGCCGGGCCGACCAGAAAATCCTCGCGGCCGTAGCGGGGATCGAGCGGCAGATCGAAGGCCAGCTGCCTCGGTGGTGCGTTCTCGCGCATGGGTTGCTCGGTTGGGGCGCTCAGGACGAATGCGCACCGTGGCGGTCAAGGCCCGGCCCGACGACGGCCCGCGCGCGCATGATGGCGCCTCCTGATGCGGCATAGCACGCCCCGTCCCGGAGGGCATCGGCTCTGCGCCGATCAAGGCGCGCGGCTGCCGACTCGCGCGGCGCGCTGGAAGCCGCTAGAGCGAACCCGATGATGACCGGGACGACGCTGGCATGACGGCCAAGGATGGACAGGGACTGACCTACGCGCAGGCGGGCGTCGATATCGACGCCGGCAACGCCATGGTCGAGACGATCAGGCCGTTGGTGCGCTCGACGCGGCGGCCGGGGGCGGATGCCGAGATCGGCGGCTTCGGCGGCCTCTTCGATCTGAAGGCCGCGGGATTCCGCGATCCGATCCTGGTCGCGGCCAACGACGGCGTCGGCACCAAGGTCAAGATCGCGATCGAGACCGGCCGGCACGACACGATCGGCATCGACCTGGTGGCGATGTGCGTCAACGACCTCGTGGTCCAGGGCGCCGAGCCGCTGTTCTTTCTGGATTATTACGCCACCGGCAAGCTGGTGCCCGGCGTCGGCGCCGACATCGTGCGCGGCATCGCCGAGGGCTGCCGGCAGGCCGGCTGCGCGCTGATCGGGGGCGAAACCGCCGAGATGCCGGGCCTCTACGACGGCTCCGATTACGACCTCGCCGGGTTCTCGGTGGGCGCGGCCGAGCGCGGCACGCTGCTGCCCAAGCCCGGCATCAGCCCTGGGGACGTGGTGCTCGGACTGCCCTCCTCCGGGGTCCATTCCAACGGCTTCTCGCTGGTCCGCCGGATCGTCGCCAAGACCGGCCTCGGCTGGGGCGCCCCGGCCCCGTTCGATCCGTCGCGCAGCCTCGGCGACGCCCTATTGGAGCCGACCCGGATCTACGTGAAGCCGCTGCTGGCCGCGCTGGAGGCCACCGATGGCATCCGCGCGCTGGCCCACATCACCGGCGGCGGCTTCCCCGACAACCTGCCCCGGGTCCTGCCGGATGATATCGGCATCGCCATCGATCTCGATGCGATCACCCCGCCTGCGGTGTTCGGCTGGCTCGCCCGCGAGGGCGGCGTCGCCGAGGCGGAGATGCTGCGCACCTTCAATTGCGGCATCGGCATGATCGTGATCGCTGCGGCGGACGTGGTCGACGACGTCGACGAGGCCCTGACCCGGGCGGGCGAGGCACCGGTGCGTCTCGGCCGGATCACCCCGCGCGGGCCCGAACCGGTGACCTTCCGCGGACGCCTCGCGCTCTGATGGCGACCCCGCGAAAGACCCGCGTCGCGGTCCTGATCTCGGGGCGCGGCTCGAACATGGTCGCGCTGATCGAGGCCGCGAAGGATCCGACTTACCCGGCCGAGATCGTCCTGGTCTTGTCGAACCGGCCCGACGCTGCCGGCCTGGCACGGGCGGCCGAGGCCGGGATACCGGCCCGGGCCATCGATCACACGACATTCACGGACCGCGCCAGCTTCGACTCCGTTCTCGACGCCGAGTTGCGGGCCGCCGACATCGACCTCGTGTGCCTCGCGGGCTTCATGCGGATTTTCACGCCGAGTTTCGTGGCCGGCTGGGCGGGGCGGATGCTCAACATCCATCCCTCGCTGCTGCCCCTGTTCAAGGGCACCCGCACGCACAAGCAGGCGCTCGACGCCGGCGTGCGGCTCCACGGCTGCACGGTCCATTTCGTGGTGCCGGAACTCGACGCCGGGCCGATCGTGGCCCAGGCCGCGATCCCGGTGCGTCAGGGCGACGATCCCGACAGCTTGGCCGATCGGGTGATCGTCCAGGAGCGCCGGCTCTACCCGGCGGTGCTGGCGCTGGTCGCCAGCGGTCGCGCCCGGCTTGAGGACGGCCGCGTCGTTATCGCCGAGTCCGCGCCGGACGGCGCGCTCCTCAGTCTGTAAGGGGATCCCGAAGGGACAAGTCCCTTCGGCAGGGTCCGGGGCGGCGCCCCGGATGTTAGACCGGCCGCTGCAGCTTGCAGCTGTCCAGCGCCGACAGCGCCTTGGCGCGGGCGGAATCGTTGAAATAGCCCGTGGCCCGGTAGGCCTCGATCTCGGATTCGTCCAGGCTGCGCAGGGTCTGCTTGGCGTAGCAACCGCAGGGGCGCTCCAGGGAGGCCTCGGGGGCACTGGTCAGGCGGGCCTGGACGATCGTGCAGGCGTGGCGCACCCGGCCTTCGAGATTGGCCTTGGTGGCGGTCTTGAGCGCCGGATCCGGCTCGTACTGCTGGAACGGGGCCGGGGATCCGCCCGCGAGGGCGGCGGTCGCGCCGATCGCGATCAGGCCGGTCGCGATCAGCAGGGGCAGGCGGCGCATCGTCATGGTCTTGGCGGTCCAGGGCTGAGGTTGAGTAACCTTGACCGTTGGTCGCCTTCGGGCTGCGATCCGTCAATGACGGGCCGGCCACACCGGGCGGCATTTGCCGTGCCGCCGGGTGCGCCGCGTCAGGATGGCGAGCCGGTGTGCCCGACCCGCCACCCCGGTTCCCGCCTCAGGCGGCGATATCGGAATCCTTGAAGAACTGCGCGATCTCGATCTTGGCGTTCTCGGCGCTGTCCGAGCCGTGCACGGTGTTCTCGCCGACCGACTCCGCGAACCGCTTGCGGATCGTGCCCTCTGCAGCCTGAGCCGGGTTGGTGGCGCCCATGACTTCACGGTACTTGGCCACCGCGTTCTCGCCCTCGAGCACCTGCACCACCACCGGGCCGGAGGTCATGAAGCTGACGAGCTCGCCGAAGAACGGCCGCTCCTTGTGGACCTCGTAGAACGTCTCGGCCTGCTCCTGGGTCAGGCGGATGCGGCGCTGGCCGACGATGCGCAGGCCCGCCTCCTCGATCACCGCGTTCACGGCGCCGGTCAGGTTGCGCCGGGTGGCATCGGGCTTGAGGATCGAGAAGGTGCGCTCGGTGGCCATGGTCTGTCCGGTCTGTCTGTGGAAAAGGCGGCGGGTGCGCCCCGGGCTGACGGGCGCATCTCAGACGCGAAAATTTCGCTTCCGCGGCAGGCTTATAGCGGGCGCCCTACCGGGCCTCAAGCGGCCTCGACGCTGGGATGGAACAAGCGTGGCCGTGGCGCTGCCGCAACACCGCCGAAAAATCGCCTGATTGCGACGGCTCTCTCGCCTCAAGCCGACTTCGTCCACCTCTCAGGCGCCCTCGGTGCCCTAAATTCGGAGACGAACCATGCGCCTCGCCCTCAGCGCCGCCCTCCTCCTCGCCGGCCTCTCGGCCGCCGCCGCCGATACCGGGAAGGATCCGTCCGGTACCTGGCTCACCGGCGACGGCCGCGCCAAGATCCGGATCGACCGCTGCGGCCCCGGTCAGAAGCTCGTCTGCGGCAAGGTCGTCTGGCTGAAGGCGCCGACCGCCGAGAACGGCGCAGCCAAGACCGACCTGAAGAACCCCGATCCGAAGAAGCGCAGCCGCCCCGTGATCGGCCTGCAGCTCATCGACGGCCTGAAGCCGGACGACGAGAAGTTCACGGGTGAACTCTACAACATCGAGGAGGGCAAGGTTTACACCGTGAGCCTCGAGCGCGAGAGCGAGGCCGAACTCAGCGTCTCGGGCTGCATGCTCAAGGTTCTGTGCGGCTCCCAGACCTGGACTCGCGTGCCGGACGTGAACCAGCAGGCGGCCAACAAGAACTGAGGCTCAGATCGCCGCGAGGCCGCGCTGCACGGCCGGCCTCGCCAGGACGGTCTCGAGCCAGCGCGACACGTTCGGCAGGGCGGCAATATCGACGCCCTGCTTGAAGTTGAGCTTGGCCCAGGTCAGCGTCGAGATGTCGGCGATGGAATAGTCGCCCGCGAGATAGTCGCGGCCCTCGAGGCGCCGTTCCAGGACGCCGTAGAGGCGATTGGCCTCGGTGGTGAAGCGCTCGATGGCGTAGGGCACCTTCTCGGGTGCGTAGATCTTGAAATGGTGGGTCTGGCCGAGCATCGGGCCGAATCCGGCCACCTGCCAGAACAGCCACTCGTCCACGGCGACCCGGGCGCGCTCGTCCGTCGGGTAGAACTGGCCGGTCTTGCGCCCGAGATATTGCAGGATGGCGCCGGACTCGAACACCGTGATCGGCTGCCCGCCCGGCCCGTCCGGGTCGACGATCGCCGGGATCTTGTTATTCGGTGAGACAACCAGGAAGTCGGGCGCGAATTGCTCGTTCTTGCCGATGTTCACCGGGACCACCCGGTACGGCAAACCGCACTCTTCGAGCATCACTGGAATCTTCCAGCCGTTCGGCGTGCTCCAGGTATGGACGTCGATCGGCCGCCCGGACACCGCTGCCATCGTGATCTGCTCCTCGACCGATCGCACGACGGCGCGGCGATCCCCGCCGATCTCGGACAATCCCGGCAGTGAAGACGATTTCCCGGCCGCGCTCAAGGGCGCCGTGCGTGCACGGCTCACGTTTCGGAGAGGGCGGCCATCACCTGTTGGCGAAAGCCGGCACGCTCTTGCCTGCCGCGTGGGTGCGCGGTGAGATCGCGGCCCGGAACCGTTGCGATTCCGGGGGGATTCTCGATGTTCGACCGTCTTGTGCGGATCGCGGTGCTCGCCGCTCCGCTTCTCGTGGCCCAGCCGCTCCTGGCCAAGGACACGCCTGCGAAAGCGCCGGCCGCGAGCGAGGCGCCAGCCGCCGCGCCGGCTGCGCCCGCCGCGAAGATTCCGAGCCCCGGGCAGAGCGCCGCGCGGGAGCGGCAGAAGACGTGCGGTGCGGAGTGGCGCGGGCTGACCGACGCACAGAAGACCGCGCAGGGACCTAAATGGCCGCAATTCTGGAGCAGCTGCAATAAGCGCTTGAAGGGCGGCGATAAAGCCTGATTTCCAGGCGAACCGCCGCGCTTCTCGTTCGTTTCCGATTTTGGAAGAGGCTTGGGCGGGAACCGGCGCGGAGATGATGGATCGGCGGGTGTCCTGGTCGTTGGCGGCTCGCGTGCGACATGGCTGAGGCTTCGGCCGCCGCGGGCTCAGCTCGGCCTGTCGCCTCGATCACCGACCGCCTGATCGGCTTCCTCGACGCTTGGGTGCCGAAGCCCGCGGCCTGGGCGTTCGCCCTGCGGATCTGGATCGCCATGATGCTGGCGCTCGCCGCCGCGTTCTGGCTGCAGCTCGACAGCGCCTCGTCGGCGGCGACCTGCGTGGCGATCCTGGCCCAGCCGAAGCGCGGGCAGGCGATCTCGAAGGCCGTCTACCGCTTGCTCGGAACGCTGATCGGCGCCGTGGTGTCGATCGTGTTCATGTCCCTGTTCGGCCAGGACCGGGTCCTGCTGCTGGTCTCGTTCACGGTCTGGATGGGCCTGTGCGTGTTCACCGCGCAGTACCTTCAGGACACCCGCGCCTACGGAGCGATGCTGTCGGGCTACACGGTGGCGATCATCGCGCTGGGCCAGATCGACCAGCCGCAGGGCACCTTCGACGCCGCGGTCTCCCGCGTGGCCGTGATCGTGCTCGGCATCCTCGTCATCACCTTCATCAACGACGCCCTCGCCTCTCCGAGCACGTGGCGGTCGCTGCTACCCCAGCTCGGCAAGGCCTGGGACGACACCCGGGCGTATGCGCGCGAGACCCTCGACAAGGGCGATCTCGGCGCCTCCCGCACCGCCGCGCTGATCCGCACCATCGCGCCGATGCGGGCCGATGCCAGCGCGATCGCCGGCGAACTCGACGACGGGCCCTGGCGGGCGGCGGGCGCGCGCAGCTGCATCGCGGCGCTCTACGTCCTGGCGGCGGCGATTCGCGCGGTCGCAGTGGCCGCTGCCTGCCTGCGAACACGCAGCGCCGCGGTCGAGGAAGCGCTCCGGATCTGCGGCCGTGTCGCGGACGATCCCGACTCGGATACCCTCGAGCGGGACGATGAACGCCTGCGCGACCTCGTCGACGCCGCGATCCGGGACGGCAAGCGGCCCCTCGACGAGGTCGTGGTGCTTCAGCGCGCCCTCGACGTGGTCTGCGCGGCGACCTTCGCGCAGGATGGGATCCGGGCCGTGGCCGATGGCCATCAACCCCTGCGCGACACATCCCTGCCGACCCAACGGGATTTCCCGGTCGCCCTGCGCGGGGCCCTGCGGGTGGCGATCGGCTTCGCCATCACGGCAGGCGCCTTCGTGGCGCTCGGCCTGCCGCAGGCGTCCTTCGCGCTGGTTCAGGTCGCCGCCACCGCGGCTCTGTCCTCGGTGACGCCGGATCCGAAAAAGTTCGCCAACGGCGTGGTGATCGGGATGACCCTGGCGGCGACCTTCGCGGGTATTGCCCGCTTCGTGTTCCTCGACGGGGTCCAAGGCTTCCCTATGCTGGCCATCGTGATGGCGCCGGTGATCTTCCTCGGCTGCTTCCTGTCGCTCAATCCGAAGACCTTCGGAATCGGCTTCATCCTGATCGTGTTCTTCCCGGTGCTGCTCGGCCCCTCCAACCCGCAGAGCTACGACGCGCAGACCTTCCTGCTGAACGCCTTCCTGGTGGTTGTCGCCGCCATCATCCTGTCGATCGTGGTGCGCCTCGTCCTACCGGTCACCCCCGCGCGGCAACGTGTCTATGCGCTCGATTCCGCTCAGCGCGCCCTGGCCGATGCGCTGGTCGGTGAAGGCGGCGACGCGACGACCCGCACCAGCCTGAACGCCGACCGCCTGTTTCAGTTTGCGGGCTACAGTTCCGGCAGCGGGGCTGTGCGCCGGGCCAGCCTCTCGCATGCCTTCGCGCTGGCCCGGCTCGAAGCCGCAGCCGCGCGCGCCCATGCCGAGTTGCGCCGGCTCTGGCCGGTCGAGCCGCTGCGGGAAGCGATCCGGCAGGGCCGGTCCGCGTTGGCCGCGGGCGATGACCGCGCCCTCGAGACCGGGGCCCGGGACTTGATCCGGGTGGCCTCGCGGCAGGACCGGATCGTGCGGCTCACCACGGCGCGGGCCGCGAGCGATCTGGTGACGGCGGCGCGAACCATCGCGCGTCATCGGCGGTTCCTTCGCCGACTCGACGTCGCGCTATTCTAACGCAGGATTTGGTTCGGGCCGGCATGTACCAGGACATCCATATCGGCGGGGTGTTGATCTCCTCCTTCGTCGCCTATGCGCTCGCCGCTTTCGTGATCCTCCTCGGACTGCGCCGGGTTTTCGCCTACATCCGCTTCAGCCGCTACGTCGCCAACGCGCCGCTCGCCGAGGCCGGAATTTACGTTTGCGTCCTCGCCCTCCTGATCGCGTTCATCTAGATGCCCGCCACCACCGCAGACGAGGACGATCCCAAGGCCGCTTCCCGCGAGGAGGCCGCCAATCGAACCGATCCGCCACCGCTGACCGCACGCCGAAGCCGCGCGGCGAAGATCTTCCGCTTGGCCGCCACCGGGGTGATCCTGCTCGTCGCCTTCGTGGCGGCGGCGTTCGTCTGGGAATTCTACGTCGCGGCGCCCTGGACCCGGGACGGCAGCGTCCGCGTCCAGGTCGCCAACATCGCCCCGCAGGTCTCCGGACAGATCGTCTCGGTGCGCGTCCAGGATAACCAGTCCGTCCACAAGGGCGATCTGCTCTACGTGATCGACCCGGTCGATTTCGAGGTTGCGGTCACCTCGGCGGATGCCGAGGTGAAGAACCGCGAGGCCGACCTTCAGGTGAAGAACGCGCAATCCGCCCGGCGGCAAGCGCTCACAACCGTATCGACCTCGGTGGAGGAAAAGCAGCAATACGCCGGAACCGCCAAGATCGCGGCGGCGGCCTTGGAGAGCGCGCAGGCGCAGCTGCGGCAGGCCCAGGTCAACCTCGAACGGACCCAGGTGAAGTCCACGGTCAACGGCCGGGTGACCAACCTGCTGATGCGGGTCGGCGACTATGCCCGCACCGGCACCTCGAACATCAGCGTCGTCGATACCGATTCGTTCTGGATCGACGGCTATTTCGAGGAGACCAAGATGGCCAACATTCATGTCGGCGACGCCGCCGACATCAAGCTGATGGGCTACGCTCCGCATCTCACCGGGTCGGTCGAGAGCATCACCCTCGGCATCTCGACAGCCAATGCCGCGGCGAGCACACAGGGCCTGCCGGACGTGAACCCAGTCTACACCTGGGTGCGGCTGGCCCAGCGCGTCCCGGTGCGCGTCCGTATCGACCACAAGCCCGACGACGTGCCGCTGGTGGCCGGCATGACCGCGACCGTGGTGGTGGGCGACGGGCGGGCGCCGATGCCGACGTGGTTCATGGATTTGCGCAACCGAGTCTCGGGGCTGACGAACAGCACCGCCGGCACGCAGGAAGCGGAGCGGCACTGAGACCGAGCCGGTCCGGGACGTTGCCGGGACTTGCCGCGTTGGCGCTGCCCGGCGCCGAGAAACGCGCCGCCGAGGAGACGGCCGTGTTCCGGACCGTATCTTGCGCAGCCGCCCCGTCCTTCGCGGACGGGCCCGTCCCTGGCGGCCCCCGAGAAGGTCTACAGCGTCGACCTGCGCGGCGACACGGACGAATCCTTCGCAATCGGCATCCGGTTTCTGGTCGAGAACAACATCGGTGCCAGCAAGTAAAGCGTGGCCGATCCGGACGCACACGATACGAATTGTTGCGACGCCGTGCGGATCGTCACAAGTCTTTGCGCCGGCGATACCGCGGTGCGGTGCTGCCGGGCGAGATCAGAGAAAAGCGAGCGTGGCCGGAATTTCCGTGTTGACGCGACTCCGAAGCCGGCGCAGTCTTCGGATGTGTTCAGCGACAGCGGACACGGACCGGATCAATACCGGGCATGTCGAAGATGTGCTGGTCCTGATCGGTCTTTCGAAGCTGGAGGAGACAGGGATGACTCCACCGCAGCGTGACGCCGCTTAGACGGTTTTGGGACAGGTTCGGCCCGGGATCCAGCGGCAGCAAACGAACAACCGGACGGAAGCGGCCCCAGGGGCGCAGAAGCGGCCACGCGATGGCCCGTCTTCGAATGCGCGAAAGGCCCCGCTTTGCACCGCTTCCGCCGCGGTTTCTTCTTTCAGGACCTGATCGACCATCACCCGCCCGGCAAGGCCGCGGCGGGCTCTCGTCGTGTTGCGATCCGAGCGCGGCTCAGGCGATCCCGAGCTTGTCCTTGAGCAGCGCGTTGACCGCTGCCGGGTTCGCCTTGCCGCCGGTCGCCTTCATGGTCTGGCCGACGAACCAGCCGAGCAGGGTCGGCTTCTCCTTGGCCTGGGCGACCTTGTCGGGGTTGGCCGCGATGATCTGGTCGATGGCAGCCTCGATGGCACCGGTATCGGTGACCTGCTTCATGCCGCGGCTCTCGACCAGGGCGCGCGGGTCGCCGCCCTCGGTCCAGACGATCTCGAACAGGTCCTTGGCGATCTTGCCGGAGATCACGCCCTCGCCGATCAGGTCGACGATCGCCCCGAGCTGGTCGGCCGAGACTGGCGTCGATTCGATCGAGAGGCCCTCCTTGTTCAGGCGGCCGAACAGCTCGTTGATCACCCAGTTGGCCGCGGCCTTGCCGTCCCGGCCCTTGGCCACCGCCTCGTAGTAATCGGCCGAGGCCCGCTCCGCCACGAGGACGCCGGCATCGTAGGGCGAGAGACCATAATCCTTGACGAACCGGGCCTTCTTGGCGTCCGGCAGCTCCGGCAGGCCGGCCGCCAGGGCGTCGACATAGGCCTGGTCGAATTCGAGCGGCAGCAGGTCGGGATCGGGGAAGTAGCGGTAATCGTGCGCCTCTTCCTTCGAGCGCATCGAGCGGGTCTCGCCCTTGCCCGGGTCGAACAGGCGCGTCTCCTGGTCGATCGAGCCGCCATCTTCCAGGATCGCGATCTGGCGGCGCGCCTCGGTCTCGATCGCCTGGCCGATGAAGCGGATCGAGTTGACGTTCTTGATCTCGCAGCGGGTGCCCAGCGGCTCGCCGGGGCGGCGCACGGAGACGTTCACGTCGGCCCGCAGCGAGCCCTTCTCCATGTCGCCGTCGCAGGTGCCGAGATAGCGCAGGATCGTGCGCAGCTTGGTGACGTAGGCCTTGGCTTCCTCCGACGAGCGCAGGTCCGGCCGGGAGACGATCTCCATCAGCGCCACGCCCGAGCGGTTGAGGTCGACGAAGCTCTTGGTCGGATCCTGGTCATGCAGCGACTTGCCGGCATCCTGCTCCAGGTGCAGGCGCTCGATGCCGACCGTGATCGACGTGCCGTCGAGCATGTCGACCAGCACCTCGCCCTCGCCGACGATCGGGTCCTTGTACTGCGAGATCTGGTAGCCCTGCGGCAGGTCCGGGTAGAAATAATTCTTCCGGTCGAACACCGAGCGCCGGTTGATCCGGGCCTTGAGGCCGAGCCCGGTCCGCACCGCCTGGGCGATGCATTCCTGGTTGATCACCGGCAGCATGCCGGGCATCGCGGCGTCGACCAGCGAGACGTGGTCGTTCGGCTCGGCCCCGAACTCGGTCGAGGCGCCGGAGAACAGCTTGGCCCGGCTGGAAACCTGGGCATGGACCTCCATGCCGACGACGACCTCCCAGTCGTGCAGGCCGCCCTTGATGAGCTTCTTGGGGTCGACAGGTGCGTTCATGGTCGTCCGGGCCGGGATATGATGCGGTCTCCGCACGATCCGATCCACAACCTCATCCTGAGGTGCTGCGCAGCAGCCTCGAAGGAGGGATCCAGGGATCGCGCGGAGCCGGGAGGGCTCCTTCGAGGCCCGCTTACGCGGTTACCTCAGGATGAGGTCGCAGGTGGGATCGCGTCGGATGCCGCTCTCCTACTCTTGAAAAACACTTACGGGCCGCGCGCGACAAGAATCAAGCGCGGCGTCCGGCCGCCCGGCGCGCGCCATAGCCGAGGATCGCCCAGAGCAGGGCGGCGACCGCCCGCACCGGGAAGAAGGTCGGCCCGTCATGGGTGATCGGGGCCGGCCAGGGGATCCCGGCCGCGCTCACCGCCCAGGAGAACAGCACCGAGAAGCCGAGCGCCGCGATCGCCGCGATGAACACCTTGCCGAACTGGCTGGCGGTCCAGCCGAGATAGACCGCCACCACGATCAGCGCCGGATCGAACGCGGCCCAGATCCAGACCGTCCAGGGATAGAACGGGACGGTCATGCCCACCAGGGCTCCGGCAGCTTGGTCCGCCCGGCCGAATCCTCGATCACCTGGGCGACGGCGAACAGGGTCTCCTCGTCGAAGGGCCGGCCGATCAGCTGGAGGCCGAGCGGCAAGCCCTGGCCGTCGATGCCGGCCGGCACCGCGATGCCGGGAAGCCCGGCCATGTTCACCGTCACGGTGAACACGTCGTTGAGGTACATCTCGACCGGGTCGGCCGAGGCCTTCTCGCCGATGCCGAAGGCGGCAGACGGCGTCGCCGGGGTCAGGATCGCGTCGACGCCCGCCGCGTAGGCCTGCTCGAAGTCGCGCTTGATCAGGGTGCGGATCTTCTGGGCGCGCACATAATAGGCGTCGTAATAGCCGGCCGAGAGCACGTAGGTGCCGATCATGATCCGGCGCTTGACCTCGCGGCCGAAGCCGGCGGCGCGGGTGTTCTCGTACATCCCGGCGATGTCCTTGCCGGGCACGCGCAGGCCGTAGCGGACGCCGTCGTAGCGGGCGAGGTTGGAGGAAGCCTCGGCCGGAGCCACGATGTAATAGGCCGGCAGCGCCGAGGAGGTGTGCGGCAGCGAGATTTCCCTGATCGTCGCGCCGGCCTCCTTCAGCCAGGCGGCGCCGTCATCCCAGAGCTTCTGGATCTCGGCCGGCATGCCGTCGACTCGGTATTCCTTGGGGATGCCGATGGTCAGGCCTTTCACGCCGCGGCTAACCGCGGCCTCGAAATCCGGCACCGGGAGGTCGACGCAGGTGGTGTCGCGCGCATCCGGACCGGCCATCGAGCCGAGCAGGATCGCGCAGTCGCGCACCGTGCGGGCGATCGGGCCGGCCTGGTCGAGGGAGGAGGCGAAGGCCACCGTGCCCCAGCGCGAGCAGCGACCGTAGGTCGGCTTGATCCCCACCGTGCCGGTGAAGGCGGCGGGCTGGCGGATCGAGCCGCCGGTGTCGGTGGCGGTGGCGCCCAGGCACAGCCGCGCCGCGACCGCCGCCGCCGAGCCGCCGGACGAGCCGCCCGGCACCAGCTGCGCGTCGGAGCCCCTACGCCGCCAGGGCGAGACCACGTTGCCGTAGGCGCTGGTCTCGTTGGACGAGCCCATGGCGAACTCATCGAGGTTCAGCTTGCCGAGCATCACCGCGCCGTCCCGCCAGAGGTTGGCCGAGACGGCAGATTCGTAAGGGGGCACGAAGGTTTCGAGGATCTTGGAGCCGGCGGTGGTGGTGACGCCCTCGGTGCAGAACAGATCCTTGATCCCGAGGGGGATTCCCTCCAGCGGGCGGGCTTCGCCGCTGGCGAGCTTCCGGTCCGCCTCATCTGCCATCTTGAGCGCGAGATCGGGCGTCTCGCGGACGAAAGCGTTCAGCGCACGGGCCTTGGCCATCGCGTCGAGATGCGCCTGGGTCAGCTCGCGGGCCGAGATCCGCTTCGCCTTGAGGGCGTCGCGCGCCTCGGCCAGGGTGAGTTCGTTCGGATCCACGCTGTTCACGTCCTCGCGCGCGCCGCCGCGCGCATGCCGCCAGAATTCATGCTTCGCCGAAGGCCAGAAGCAGCCTACTCGACGACCTTCGGAACCAGGAAGTAATTGTCTTCGGTCTCGGGCGCGTTGGCGACCATCTCGGCGGCGCGGCCGCCCTCGGTGACCACGTCCTCTCGCTTCTTCATCGCCATCGGGGTGACCGAGGTCATCGGCTCGACGCCGGACACGTCCACAGCGCCCAGCTGCTCGACGAAGGCCAGGATGGCGTTCAGCTCGCCCTGCAGCGGACCGACCTCGTCGTCGGTGACCGCGATCCGCGCCAGGTGCGCGATGCGCCGAACCGTCTTCTCGTCGACCGACATGCCGTCCCGTTCGTCCCTGCCCGGGAGGCATCCCCGGCGCCGGGCCGGGCTATAGCACTGCGCTTCGACGCGCCGCAACGCGGGCCGGGGTCGGCTCGGCGGCGTTGTGGGCAGAGATCCGGTCGGGCCGGAGGGGTTCAGGTCACCACGTGGTTCGGCGTCACCGACATCTCGATCAGGATCCCGGTGCGCCGCACCGGCTGGAAGACCGACAGCGAAACGCCGAGGACCAGGACCTCGAAGGCCAGGACCAGCATCCAGCACTGCTTGCGGGTCATGATCTGTCCGCGGCGGGATTGGGCGGACGCGGTGGGCTGGCCGATCGTCGACATGGCGATACCCGGGACGTGGATTAACGAAGTATTAACCGACTTAATCGCGAACCGCTCCGGGCGCATCTGGGTCGATCTGCGGATAGGGTTAAGGCTGTGGACGGTGGAGTGGATTCGATGTGGGAGCAGGTATTCACGAGCCTGTCGGCGGGCTTTCCGGGGCAACCGGCTGATCTCGACCGCGCCGCGGCGGAGCTGGGCTTCCCCCTGCCCGCCTCCTACCGCAGCTTCTGCGAGACCTGCGGCATCGGCCTGGCCGGCGAGCAGTTCCGGATCGCCGTGCCAGCGCCGTTCGAGGCCAGCGATCTCGCCACGCAGGCCGGTGTGATCGCCGTCAGCGTCGGCAATGCCGTGGCGATGCTGGAAGCGAACGGCGAGCCGCACCGCTTCGATGTCGAGGACGGCGACCCGGCCGTGATCGAGCGCGCCTGCTTCTTTGGCGCGGGCGAGGATGGCAGCTTCCTGTTCTGGGACGTCGCCGGAAGCGGCGAGGAGTACGAGATCTGGCTGCTCGCCCCCGACCTGGAGACGGTGCGCTTCGGCGGCGAGAGCTTGGTCGACTTCTTCACCCGGGTGACGGGACCCTCCGCCGCCCTGGTCCTGGGACCCGGTGCGACGCCCCTCCCCGCCTGGTTCGAGGGGATCTCGGAAGCCACCCTGGCGCGAGGCGCCGGGCCGGCGTAGGCGAAGGTATGAACTTCGACGAGATCCGTACCTTCGCGGCCGGATCGCGCGGCGGCGCGCGCCTGATCGGGGTCGATCTCGGCACCAAGACGATCGGGCTCGCCCTGTCGGATCTGGGCCGGCAGATCGCCAGCCCCCTCGAGACGATCCGGCGGGTGAAGTTCACCCCGGACGCGCAGCGCCTCGCCGCGCTCTGCCGGCAGCACGCGGTCGGCGGGCTGGTGATCGGCCTTCCGCTCAACATGGACGGCAGCGAGGGCCCCCGGGTGCAGTCGACCCGCGCGTTCGTGCGCAACCTCAAGCCGATCATCGACATCCCGCACGTTTTCTTCGACGAGCGCCTGTCCACCGCGGTGGTGACCCGGGCGCTGATCGAGGCGGATGCCTCCCGGGCGCGGCGCGGCCAGCTCGTCGACAAGCTGGCTGCCGCCTACATCCTGCAGGGCTGCCTCGACGTGATGCGCAACCTGGCCGATTCCGACGCGGATTCCGTCAGCGACTGAGGAGCGAGACCGCGCCGCTGCCGTGCCGCTCGATCCGGCCGTCGAGTTCCAGTTCCAGCAGCACGGTCTGCACCACCCGGGCGCCGACCCCGGCGCTCCGCGCGAGCTCGTCGGTGCCGACCGGGCTCGGCCCGAGCAGGGCGATGATTCTTTGGCGATCGTCCGTTGGCTCGTCCGGTTCGACCGGCGGCGCTTCGAAGCCGAAATCCGGGTCTGCGCCGCCGTCGAGCAGGCTCGCACGTCCCTCCAGGTCGATCTCGTCCCAGAAATCCGGCTGCTCGGCGAGATCCGACCGCTGCCGGGCGGGGGCGGCGTCAGGATCGGGGCCGCGCTCGATGATCGGGCCGATCGCGTCGAGGACATGGCTCACCTCGGCCACCAGAATCGCCCCCTGGCGGATCAGGTCGTTGGTGCCTTCTGCCCGCGGGTCCAGGGGCGAGCCCGGGACGGCGAAGACCTCGCGGTTCTGTTCCAGGGCGTAGCGCGCCGTGATCAGCGAGCCGGAGCGGCGCGCCGCCTCGACCACCACCGTGCCGTAGGACAGGCCGGAGATGATGCGGTTCCGCCGCGGGAAGTCGCGCCCCCGCGCCTCCCAGCCCATGGGCATCTCGGCCAGCACCGCCCCGCCCTCCCCCAGGATCGCGTCGACCAGGGCGGCGTGGGCCGCCGGGTAGATCCGGTCCTGGCCTCCGGCCATCACCGCGACGGTGCCGGTGTGGAGGCTGGCCTTATGGGCTCGCGCGTCGATCCCCCGGGCGAGGCCCGAGACCACGGCCAGCCCCGCCTCGCCGAGGCCCCGGGCCAGTCGCTCCGTGAAGGCGAGGCCCGCGGTCGAGGCGTTGCGTGAGCCGACCAGGGCGATGGCCGGGCGGTTCAGGATATTTGGATCGCCCCGCAGGGCGATGAGCGGCGGGGCCGCGTCGGTGCGCTGGAGCAGGTGCGGGTAATCCGCCTCGCCGGTGGCGAGCAGGCGCCCCCCGAGGCGCGCCAGGGCGGCGACCTCGTCCTCGGCCTGTGCACAACTCGGCGGCTCGATGCGCCGGCCCTGGCGCCTCGTCAGGTCCGGGAGAGCTTCGAGAGCGGCGGCCGCTCCGCCGAATCGGTTGATCAGGGTGCGGAAGCTGCGCGGGCCGACGCCCTCGGTCCGGATCAGCCGCAGCCAGTCGAGGCGCTGGGCATCGGTGAGCTGCATGACGCCCCCCAGCGTCGCGCCATCGGGCGCGCAGCTAACCCTTCTGGCCGATGCGCCCCTCGGTGCCGGCCGCGAGTCGCCGGATGTTGGGGGCGTGCTTCCACCATAGCAGCAGGCCGAGCAGCAGGAACAGCAAAGCTTGCGCCGGCGCGCCGAGCGCCCACAGCACCAGCGGCGTCGCGGCCGAGGCCGCCAAAGCGGAGAGCGAGGAATATTTCAGCGCGAAGGCGAGGCCGAGCCAGATCGCCGCGAAGGCCGCCAGTGCCGGTGGGCTGAACGCCAGCAGCACGCCGATGAACGTCGCCACCCCCTTGCCGCCCTTGAAGCCGAGCCAGACCGGAAAGAGATGCCCGAGGAAGGCGCCGAGCCCGGCGGCGAGCGCCGGGCCCTCGCCGAGCTGCCGGGCGATCAGCACCGCCGCCGTCCCCTTCAGGGCGTCGCCCAGCAAGGTCGCGGCGGCGAGGCCCTTCCGGCCGGTGCGCAGCACGTTGGTCGCGCCGATATTGCCCGAGCCGATCGCCCGGACGTCGCCGAGCCCGGCGAAGCGCGTCAGGATGAGCCCGAACGGGATCGAGCCCAGGACGTAGCCGAGGGCGAGACCGCCGAGGGCGGCCGGCGTCGCGAGATCCGGGAGCATCAGGCTGCCGCCGCCAGATCGTCGAGCGCGTGCACGATCCGGCCGCCGACCAGCGTCAGCACCGCTGCACCCTGGAGACGCGCCTCGTCGAAGGGCGAGTTCTTGGAGCGGGATTTCAGCCGGCGCTTGTCGAGCACGTAGGGCAGATCGGGATCGATCAGCACGAGGTCGGCCGGCGCACCGACCGCCAGGCGCCCGGCCTCGCGCCCGAGGATCCGGGCCGGGTTCACGGTCAGCGCCGCGATCAGCTTGTTGAGGGCGAGGTCGCCGGTATGGACCAGGCGCAGGGACGCGCCGAGCAGGGTCTCGATCCCGAGGGCGCCGTCGGCCGCCTCGGCGAAGGGCAGTCGCTTGGTCTCGACATCCTGCGGGTTGTGGTCGGAGACGACCACGTCGATCACGCCCTCGTCGAGCGCCCGGACCATAGCGTGCCGGTCGGCCTCGTCGCGCAGCGGCGGCGAGAGCCGGCAGAAGGTGCGGTAATGGCCGATGTCGTTCTCGTTCAGCACGAGGTTGTTGACCGAGACGCCGCAGGTCACCGGCAAGCCGTCGTGCTTGGCCCGGCGCACGATCTCCGCCGAATCGGCACAGGAAATCATCGCCGCGTGGTAGCGGGCGCCGGTCAGCCGCACGAGGCGGATGTCGCGCTCCAGCATCACGGTCTCGGCCTCGCGGGGGATGCCCATCAGCCCGAGGCGCGAGGCGAGCTCGCCCTCGTTCATCACGCCCTCGGCGACGAGGTCGGCCTCCTCGACATGCTGCATCAGCAGCGCGTCGAAATCCCGCGCATAGGTCAGGGCGCGGCGCATCACCTGGGCATTCGCCACGGCGTGCAGCCCGTCGGTGAACGCCACCGCGCCGGCCTCCTGGAGCAGGCCGAACTCGGTCATCTCCCTGCCGGCCAGACCCTTGGTGATCGCGGCGGCGGGCAGCACATGGACGCTGGCGGTGTCGCGGGCGCGGCGGAGCACGAAGTCCACGATCGCCGGGCCGTCGATCACCGGGTTGGTGTCGGGCATGCAGACCAGGGTGGTGACGCCGCCCGCCGCCGCCGCGGCGCTGGCCGAAGCCAGGGTCTCGCGGTGCTCGGCCCCCGGCTCGCCCACGAAGGCGCGCATGTCGATCAGCCCCGGGGTGAGGACCCGGCCGCGGCAATCGATTCTTTCTGCACCGTCCGGGGTGCTGGGTTGCGCAGCCCACTCGACCGCCGCGATGCGACCGTCGCGCACCATGAGCGCACCGGGCGCCTCGCGCATCGTCGCCGGGTCGAGGAGCATCGCGTTCGCGAAATGGTAGCTGCTCACAGGGGCGCTCTCGCTGAGGATGCTGGGCCGTCGAGGCGCATGGCGAGGCCGGAAGCGGCCATATGGGCCTTCGCCTCCGCGATGGTCGCCTGACCGAAATGGAAGATCGAGGCAGCGAGCACCGCGCTCGCGCCGCCCTGGGCCACGCCAGCCACAAGGTCGTCGAGGCCGCCGACGCCGCCCGAGGCGATCACCGGCACGGTCACGGCGTCGCTGATCGCCCGGGTGAGCGCCAGGTCGTAGCCGGAGCGGGTGCCGTCCTTGTCCATGGAGGTGACCAGCAGCTCACCCGCGCCCTTCTCGGCCACCAGCCGGGCGAAGGCGACCGCATCGATCCCGGTCGGGTCGCGGCCGCCATGGGTGAAGATCTCCCACCGGGCGGGCTCGCCGGGACAGGAGACCCGCTTGGCGTCGATCGCGACCACGATGCATTGCGCGCCGAATTTCTCCGCCGCCCGGGCCACGAGATCCGGATCCTTCACGGCCGCGGTGTTGATCGCGACCTTGTCGGCGCCGGCCAGCAGCAGGGCACGCACGTCCTCGACGGCGCGGACGCCGCCGCCGACGGTGAGCGGCATGAAGCAGGCTTCTGCGGTCCGGCTGACGATGTCGAGCAGCGTGCCCCGGGCCTCGCGGCTCGCGGTGATGTCGAGGAAGCAGAGCTCGTCGGCCCCGGCCGCGTCGTAGACCTTGGCGGCCTCTACCGGATCGCCGGCGTCGCGCAGCCCCTCGAAGCGGACGCCCTTCACGACGCGGCCGTCCTTGACGTCGAGGCAGGGGATGATGCGGGTTTTGAGCACGAGCCCTCGGCGGTCCGATCAGAATTCGAGATCGATCGCGAACGGCCGATCCATGATGTCCTGATACGTGTAGGGGCAGGCTTCTGGGAAGTGCCTCAAGGCCAGACCTGTCGTGTCCGCGGCTTCAAGGCGGGCGCAGCGATAGGCCCGCCCGACAGCATCGCACAGCCGGTTCTTGAGACTTGGGCTGTCATGAAGTTCGTCAGAGACGTGGTTCCGGTGCATCGCGATATCGATCGCATCGCGTCGGCTATGTGGACTGGAGCGGTGGTCGACCGTGAGCATGGTCGCGAGGACCTCCCGCAGGGCGCTCACCAAGCCGGCGAATTGGGTCCGGCCTAAGCTCTCCATCTCCTCGGCGAGATTCTCGCGGTCGATGCCAGTGACAGCGCCCGCGCGCAGGCGGGCGCCCTGCTCCTGTGTCCAGGCGTAGAAGTCGTCTTGGTAGGCCGTTCCGGCGGGTGCGCGGTAGGCCATGACAGCCTCCCCGAGTCGATGCGCTTCGATCCGTAAAAGCCTATCACGCCGCCGGGCCGCGCGCCTGCGCGATCGCGGCCAGCGCCGCCTGCGGGTCGATGCGGCCGTCGTAGAGCGCCCGGCCGGTGATGGCGCCGGCGATCAACGCGCAATCCCGCTGGAGCAGGCGGTGCACGTCGTCGATGGAGGCGAGGCCGCCGGAGGCGATCACCGGGATCCGCACGGCCTCGGCCAGCGCCAGGGTCATCTCGACGTTGAGGCCCTTCAGGATCCCGTCGCGGGCGATGTCGGTGTAGATGATCGCGGCGACGCCGGCATCCTCGAACCGGCGGCCGAGTTCCTCCGCGGTCATGCTGGAGGTCTGCGCCCAACCCTCGACGGCGACGCGCCCGTCCTTGGCGTCGATGCCGACCGCGATCTTGCCGGGATGCAGGCGCGCCGCCTCCCGAACGAAGCCGGGGTCGCGCACCGCCGCGGTGCCGATGATCACCCGAGCGACGCCCTTCGCGAGCCAGCCCTCCAGCGTCTTCATCTCGCGGATGCCGCCGCCGAGCTGCACCGGGATCGTCACGCGGGCCAGAATCGCGTCCACCGCATCGGCGTTGCGCGGCGCGCCCGCGAAGGCGCCGTCGAGATCGACCACATGGAGCCAGGTAAAGCCCTGGTCCTCGAAGGTCGCGGCCTGCGCGGCCGGATCGTCGCCGAAGATCTTGGCCTGCGCCATGTCCCCCTGCACGAGGCGGACGCAGCGTCCCTCCTTCAGGTCGATCGCCGGGTACAGGATCACGGGTGCTGTCTTCCTTCTCGCCTGAACCGAAGCGCGGTCAGGGGCGCCAGGCCAAAAAGTTCGCGATGAGCGCCAAGCCGAGGCGCTGGCTCTTCTCGGGGTGGAATTGCGTGCCGGCGATGTTGCCGCGGGCGACCATCGCGGTGACGGGACCACCGTAGTCCGCCTGCGCCAACACGTCGTCTGGATGCTCGGCAGCGAGCGCGAAGCTGTGGACGAAATAGGCGTGCAGGCCGTCCGCGCCGGTGGGAATGCCGGCGAGCAAGGCGTGGTCGCGGGCCATCCGCAGGGTATTCCAGCCCATATGCGGGATCTTCAGGGTCGGATCGGACGGCCGGATCGGCGCGACATCCCCGGGGATCCAGCCGAGGCCCGGCGTGGTCTCGTATTCGAGCCCGCGGCTCGCGAGCAGCTGCATGCCGACGCAGATGCCCAGGAACGGGCGGCCGGCAGCCTGCGCCACCTCGGTCATCGCCTCGACCATGCCGGAGACGGCATCGAGCCCGCGCCGGCAATCCGCATAGGCGCCGACGCCCGGCAGCACGACCCGGTCGGCGGCGGCCACCACCTCAGGATCGGAGGTCAGGCAGATGCGCGCGTCGCGGCCGCTCTCGCGGGCGGCGCGCTCGAACGCCTTGGCGGCCGAATGGAGGTTGCCCGATCCGTAATCGATGATCGCGACCGTCTCGGTGCTCATGCGCGTCTCGATGGAAAAAGCGTCACCGGGCGATTTCCTGGGCGGGAAACAGGCCGATCACCGGCTCCGCGCGACGGGCCGGCCCGGCCGGGAACGGCGCGCGCGGCGCCGCCGCGGTGGCGTCGAGCCACCGGCCGATGGCGCGGGCCTCGGCCTCTTCTGGGGTCGCGGCGATGACGGCGTCCCGGGTTGGCCATCCCCGGCGCGCCAAGGTCCAGCGACGCAGGCTGGAGGCTTCGAGGCCGATCAGCCAGGAGGCCAGCAGGGTGACGATCGCGGCGATCCCCGGCGGCAGACCGAGCAGATGGCCGACGCCTGCTAGGGCGAGAAGGCCTGCCAGCACGATCAGCGCGGCGATCCAGAGGCGGTGGTACAGGAACCACAGCACGCTGAACGCGAAGGCTGACCAAGTGAAGCCGTCCGGCACGAGCACGGCCCGGTCGAGGCCGATCGACTCGCCCGGCCGCGCATCCTTGGGCAGGTGGAGCGTGTAGCTGCGCATCCGCATCGCGGGACCCTCGGCTCCGGCATCGTCCTGAACATCCGTTCCGGGACGATGCAAACTCGACAACGAAACGATGGTCTTACAGGGAGCCCTTCGTGGAGGGAACGCGGCCCTCCTCGCGCGGATCGATCGCCACCGCCTTCCGCAAGGCGCGGGCCAGCCCCTTGAAGCAGCTCTCGGCGATGTGGTGGGCGTTGTCGCCGTAGAGCGTCTCGACATGCAGGGTCAGCCCGGCATTCATCGCGAAGGCCTGGAACCACTCGCGCACCAGCTCGGTGTCGAACTGCCCGATCTTCTCCACCCGGAAGGTGGTGCGGAACACCAGGAACGGCCGGCCCGAGATGTCGACGCAGACCCGGGTCAACGCTTCGTCCATCGGGAGGTGGATGTCGGCGTAGCGCGTCACCCCGCGCTTGTCGCCGAGCGCCTTGGCGAAGGCCTGACCCAGGGCGATGCCGCAATCCTCGGCGGAATGGTGCTGGTCGATATGCAGGTCGCCATCGACCTTGACCTCCAGGTCGAACAGGCCGTGCCGGGCGAACAGGTCCAGCATGTGGTCGAGGAAGCCGATGCCGGTGGCGATCTTCGACTGCCCGGTCCCGTCGAGGCCGACACTGACCGCGATGTCGGTCTCGGCGGTCTTCCGGCTGATGGAGGCGCTGCGCATTCTTTTCGGACTTTGTGTCGGGGCGGCTGGGGCCGCGAGCGCCTTCTAGAGCCTGTTCTTCCGCGATCGCAAGGATCGTCGTCTGGACAGGCGCAAAACATGGGTTCCCAAAGGGCGTCAGCCCTTTGGCGGGGTGCGGGGCGGTGCCCCGCGATGCGCAGGGTGGTGCTTTACGGGTGCAGCACCCGCCCGGCCACCGCGTCGAGCTTGGCGAGCAGCGCCGGATCGCGGGCGGACGGCGCGGTCATGATCGCGCCGTCGAGCGCCCGGTGCGAGCCCGCCGGGCAGGGCTCGCGCTCGGCCGGGAAATCGCGGGCGAGCCGCGCCACCAGCCGTGCGGCCGTGTCGGCATTGGTCCGGGCCACCGCGATCACCGCGGCAACGTCCACGGCGTCGTGGCCGGGGTGCCAGCAATCGTAGTCGGTCACCATCGCGATGGTCGCGTAGGTGATCTCCGCCTCGCGGGCGAGCTTGGCCTCGGGCATGTTGGTCATGCCGATCACGTCGAAGCCTTGCGCCTTGTAGGCCCGGGATTCGGCCAGCGAGGAGAATTGCGGCCCGTCCATGCAGACATAGGTGCCGCCGCGATGGACCGCGACGCCCTCGGCCTGGGCGGCCTGGGCGATCCGCGCCTGCAATCCCGGGCCGACCGGATGCGCGAGGGAGACGTGGGCGACGCAGCCATCGCCGAAGAACGAGGAAGCCCGCCCATGGGTGCGGTCGACGAACTGGTCGACCAGGACGAACAGGCCCGGCGGCAGCTCCTCGCGGAACGATCCGCAGGCGGAGAGCGCCACGAGGTCGGTGACGCCGGCCCGCTTCAGCGCGTCGATATTGGCGCGGTAGTTGATGCCGGAGGGTGACAGCCGATGCCCGCGCCCGTGCCGGGCCAGGAACACCACCTTGGTCTCGCCGATCCGGCCGATGCGCAGGGCGTCCGAGGGCTCGCCCCAGGGCGAGGCGACGCGCTTCTCACGGACGTCCTCGAGCCCCGGCAGGTCGTAGACGCCGGACCCGCCCATCACCCCGAGCACCGCTGCCGTCATTCTGCTGTCCCAATGTCTCTGCGACGCTGTCGGAGCGCCGCATATCCCATCCCAGCACCTCATCCTGAGGTGCCGGAGCAAAGCGGAGGCCTCGAAGGAGCCTCCAGGACCCATGACGATCCCTGGAGCCCTCCTTCGAAGCCCGCAGGTGCGGGCACCTCAGGATGAGGGGGGCAGGTGGGACCGGTGTCGCCGAGAGGTCGACGTCTGAGTTCGCCGAGCGGTAGCACGCGGCCACAGCGCAAAAAAGATGGGCCCCCCGAAGGAGGCCCATGGTCGAGATCGATGCAATGCCGGCTCAGAACGTCTTGTGCAGCTCCGGCTGGAGGCCATGGACCTCGCCGCCGACATCGGCCCAGACCTTCTTCTTCACGTAGTAGAGCAGGCCGGACAGGATGATCAGGAACAGGATCACCCGGAAGCCCAGGGCCTTGCGGTCCATCATGTGCGGCTCAGCCGCCCACATCAGGAAGGCCGCGACGTCCTTGCCGTACTGGTCAACCGTCTCGGGGACAACCGGCTGGCCGTCCGCACCCTTGGCGTAGGTGACCTGCCCGTCCGTGATCGGCGGCGGCATCGCGATGATGTGGCCCGGGTAGTACTTGTTGTAGTGGCCGCCGTCGGGCACCGAAAAGTCCTTCGGCGGGTCCTCGTAACCGTTGATCAGGGCGTGGATGTAATCCGGTCCCTGCTCGGAGTAGCCGATCAGCGGCAGCCAGTCGGTCAGGAAGTACAGCGAACCGCGGGAGAAGGTCCGCGCCTTGGCGATCACCGAGAAGTCCGGGGGCGCCTTGCCGCCATTGGCCGCCGCCGCGGCCTGGTCGTTCGGGAAGGGCGGCGGGAACGTGTCGGCCGGCCGTCCGGGCCGGTCGAACATGTCGCCGGAATCGTTCGGGCCGTCCTTCACCTGATAGGTCGCGGCCAGGGCTTTCACCTGCGCGGCGGAGAAATCCGGGCCGCCTTCCTGCGCGAGATTGCGGAAGGCGACCAGCTTCATCGAGTGGCAGGCTGAGCAGACTTCCTTGTAGACCTGGAAGCCGCGCTGGAGCTGCGCGGTGTCGAACCGGCCGAACGTGCCGGCAAAACTCCAGCCGACGCGGCCCGGGATCGGGCCGCCATGCCCTTCCTGGGCGGAGGCCGGTGCAGCCCCGGTCAGCAGGGCCGCGACCGCGAAGGCGGCGGTGGTCGAGAGGACGCGACGCATCATCATGGTCCTGCCGTCAGCCCTTGGTGGTCGGAGCGGCGGCGGCACCCGCCGGCATGCCGGATCCGCTCACCTGCTTGCCAGGTCCGGTGACGCTCTCCAGGATCGAGGCCGGCAGCGCCTTCGGCGTCTCGAACAGGCCGCAAAGCGGCATGACGAGCAGGAAGTGGGCGAAGTAATAGGCGGTGCAGATCTGCGACGCGATCACGTAGCCCCCCTCCGGCGGCTGGGATCCGAGCCAGCCCAGAAGGAAGGTCGCGCCGATGAACACCCAGAAGAACTGCCGGTAGATCGGCCGGTAGTTGCAGGAGCGCACCCGGGACCAATCCAGCCACGGGGCGAAGGCAAGGATGAGCACCGCCGAGAACATCAGGATCACGCCGCCGAGCTTGCTCGGGACCGCCCGCAGGATCGCGTAGAACGGCAGGAAGTACCATTCCGGCACGATATGCGCGGGGGTCACCGCCGGGTTGGCCGCGATGTAGTTGTCAGCGTGGCCCAGATAGTTCGGCTGGTAGAACAGGAACCACGAGAACAGGATCATGAACACGCAGGTGGCGAACACGTCCTTGACGGTGGCGTAGGGCGTGAACGGCACCGCATCCTTGCCCGACTTGATCGGGATTCCGGCCGGGTTGTTCTGGCCGGTGACGTGCAGCGCCCAGACGTGGAGCACGACGACGCCGGCGATCATCCAGGGCAGCAGGTAATGCAGCGAGAAGAAGCGGTTCACGGTCGGGTTGCCCACCGAGTATCCGCCCCAGAGCAGCGTCTGGATGGTGTCGCCGACCACCGGGATCGCCGCCAGGATGTTGGTGATGACCGTGGCGCCCCAGAAGCTCATCTGGCCCCAGGGCAGCGTGTAGCCGAGAAACGCGGTGGCCATCATCAGCAGGTAGATGATGACGCCCAGGATGTAGAGCACCTCGCGCGGGGCCTTGTAGGACCCGTAATACAGCGCGCGGAACATGTGGACGTAGACCGCGACGAAGAACATCGACGCGCCGTTGGCGTGCGCGTAGCGCAGTAGCCAGCCGTAATTCACGTCGCGCATGATCTTTTCGACGGAATTGAACGCGCCCGTCGCTGACGGCTCGTAATGCATCGCCAGCCAGACGCCGGTGACGATCTGGATCCCCAGGAAGGCGGCGAGGATCGCCCCGAAAGTCCAGAAATAGTTGAGGTTCCGGGGGACCGGGTAGGCGATGAACGACGAGTGCACGAGCCCGGCAATCGGCAGCCGGGCCTCGAACCACTTCGCGACGCGGCTCTTCGGGACGTAGGTGCTGGCAGTTCCGCTCATGTCCGCGTCCCTCTCACGCCGCTTCCTTGCCGCCCTCGCCGATCCGGATCTTGGTGTCCGTCTCGAAGGCGTAGGGCGGGATCGGCAGGTTGATCGGCGCCGGCCCGTGGCGGACGCGCCCGACCGCGTCGAACTGGGAGCCGTGGCACGGGCAGGCCCAGCCCTCGAAGTTGCCCTGGTGGCCGATCGGCACGCAGCCGAGATGCGTGCAGTTGCCGTAGACGATCAGCCACTGGTCGTGGCCGTTCTTGACCCGGGTCGGGAAGGCCGCCGGATCGATCATCGCCGAGAGCGGGACCGCCTGCATGTCGGTCACCTCCTTGGCCGTGAGCTTGCGCACGAAGATCAGCTTGCCGCGCCAGAACACGTTGACGATCTGGCCGTCCTGGATCGGCGTCAGGTCGACGTCGATCGGCGCGCCAGCCGCGATCGTTTCGGCATCGGGCGCCATGGACGAGATGAACGGCCAGGCCACGGAGGCCGCGCCGACCGCGAGGGCGGCGCCGGTCGCGAGGAACAGGAAGTCGCGGCGGCTCCCGTCTTGAGAGCTGCCATCCCGGGGGCCGGGGGCGGTGGCGGAGGTGGTCGCCAAGATTCGGAACTCCATGCGTCGGCGTGAGGGCCGCAGGTGCCCTGCCCTGATCTCCTGGCCGGGCCGTGATCAAAGCATTATCGTTCTAATCTGAGCAATGAGACCGTCTGCCACCCCCAAGTCAAGCTGCGCCGGCTGGCTAGGCGGCACGCTTAGGTCACGATCGTTGTCATATGTTGCAGGGCACCGCCCGGGCTGCGCCGCTACGCCACGGCGCTGTCGAGATGAGCCGCGCCATCGTCCAGGAAGCCGCCCGACTGCCGGGCCCAGAGGCCGGCATAGACGCCGCCCCGGGCGACGAGTTCGGCATGGGTGCCCTCCTCGACGATTCGGCCGCGGTCGATCACCACCAAGCGGTCGAGTGCCGCGATGGTCGACAACCGGTGGGCGATCGCCACCACGGTCTTGCCGGCCATCAGCGTGTCGAGCGAATCTTGGATCGCTGCCTCGACCTGGCTGTCGAGGGCCGAGGTCGCCTCGTCGAGGATCAGGATCGGGGCGTCCTTAAGCATCACCCGGGCGATGGCGATGCGCTGGCGCTGCCCGCCCGAGAGCTTCACGCCACGCTCGCCGACCTGGGCGTCGTAGCCCCGGCGGCCCTTGTGGTCGACGAGATCGGCGATGAACCCGTCCGCATGGGCGAGCCGGGCAGCGTGCTCGATCTGCTCCTGCGTGGCGCCCGGCCGGCCGTAGCCGATATTCTCGCGGATCGAGCGGTGAAGCAGCGAGGTATCCTGGCTGACCATGGCGATGGCCTCGCGCAGCGACTGCTGCGTCACCGTGGCGATGTCCTGGCCGTCCACCAGGATTCGGCCGCTCTCGACCTCATAGAGGCGCAGCAGCAGGCTCGCCAGGGTGGACTTGCCCGCCCCGCTGACGCCCACCAGTCCGACCTTCTCGCCGGGGCGGATCGTCAGGGTGAAATCCTCGATGACGGTGGCGTCGCCGCGGCCGTAATGGAAGCCAACACTCTCGAAGCGGATCTCGCCGCCGGCCACGATTAGTTCGCGCGCGTCCGGCGCGTCGACCAGCGCGTGCGGGCGCGCCATGGTCTGCATGCTCTCCTGGATGACGCCGACATTCTCGAACACGCCGCGCACCGTCTGCATCACCCAGCCGGACATCGCCAGCAAGCGCAGGATCAGGGCGAGGCCGGCCGACGCCTCGCCCGTGGTCATGCCCCCGCTCCGCCATAGGATCAGGCAGGCCGCGCCGGTGGCGATCAGCAGCGCGCTGTTGAGCAGCCCGAGCAGGCTGGTCGTCAGGGTCACCAGCCGGAACTGGTACAGGTAGGCGTCGGTGTGCACCTCGACCGCGTCACGCACCGTCGCCCGCTCCTCGCGGTCGCGGGCGAACAGCTTGACGGTCAGGATGTTGGTGTAGCTGTCGACGATCCGGCCGATCAGCACCGAGCGGGTGTCGGCGGTCTTGTGCGAGCGGGCGCGAGCCCGGGGCACGAACCAGGTGGTCAGGGCGGCGTAGGCGCCGATCCAGGCCAGCACCGGCAGGGCAAGCCAGGGCGAGATCGAGCCGAACAGGCCGACAGCCGTCACCGCGTAGATCGCCACGTAGAGCAGCGTGTCGATGAACACGACGGCGAGTTCACGCACCGCCGGGCCGACCTGCACCACGCGGTTGGCCAGGCGGCCGGAAAAGTCGCCCTGGAAATACGAGAGCGCGTGCCCGAGGGTATAGAGATGCGCCCGCCAGCGGATCTGGCTGGTCGATTGCGGCACGATCAGCTGGTTGGACAGCAGCTCGTGCAGCCAGATCGTGATCGGCCGCACCACCCCGACCAGCAGCAACACCAACCCCAGCCCGACCGCGTGATCAGACAGCACGGTAGCCCGGTCCGCCGTGGCCAGAAGGTCGATGAACCAGCGCATCACCAGGTAGAGCGACGCCTCCACCGTCCCGGCGATCACCGCGATGACGAACAGGGCCACCAGCGCGTTGCGGATCGGGCGGAGGTAGAACCAGGCGAAACCCAGAACCGTCCGCGGCGGGGTGCGCGTCTCGTCGAAGGGTGCGAACGGATCGACCCGACGCTCAAGCCAATTCAGGACCATGTCTTCGGGGCACACCGCTACGGGAAGCCCTGATGTAAGTGCCGGGCGTCACCCGCCAAGCGCGCGCGGTCGTCGCGGCGCCGACTTTTCAGAGAAGATTCCTTATTCAGGATCTTCCTCTCGTCGCGAACCCGGCGACCCGGCCGGATTCGCGCAGGCTGGCTCGACGCGGTCAGCGCACCAGGGCCAGGGTGGCGCCCGACTTGGTGAGCGCGCCGTCCAGCGCGCCGCCGCCCTGGCGCAGACGCGCCGCCACGGTGCCGCCGGGCTGGTAGAGATAAACCTCGCCGTCGCGGAAATCCCAGGCCGACACCCTGGCGAGGTCCTTGTTCGGGCAGCCGGAGGCCGAGGCCTTGTAGAGGTCGAGGGCCGGCGCGCTCGACAGGGTAACCTTGCAGCTCGCGCCGGTGGCGTCCTTGGCGTCCCAGCTTCCGACGACCGAGGCGCGGCCGCTCGTGACCACCGGCGGCGGCGGCGCGGGCGGCGTCACCGGCTCGGCGATGATCGTGGGGGCCGCGGGCGATGCGTTGGCCTGGGCGCCGGGGAGCGGCGGCGCGTCGGGGCTCGCCGTGGCGCCGGGCGGGGGCGCGAGCGGCGCCGCCGTCACGGTACCCGAGGGCACGGCCTGCACCGCGTCGAGGGACGCCTGCGCAGGAGCCCGGGTCCTCGGGCTTTCCAGGCGGGTGGAAGCGCAGGCGCCGAGCGTGGCGCTCAGGCAGAGGGCAGCGAAGGTCGGCAGGCTCGGGCGCAGCATCGGACCACTTCGGATCAGGCATGGGAAGGCGCGCGATGGCGCCTCGCCCCTGACTCGGTGCCAAATGCGCTGTCCGCAAGGCGACCGCGCCGGCCGCGGAAGAGTCCGCGGCGGACGGCCGGCCTTTTCGCCCCGGTGTGGCTGGGGCGCCTCAGGTCTGGACGTCAGACAACCCGCTCGACCATCATCTTCTTGATCTCGGCGATGGCTTTCGCCGGGTTCAGGTTCTTCGGGCAGGTGTTGGCGCAGTTCATGATGGTGTGGCACCGGTAGAGCCGGAACGGGTCGTGCAGGGAATCGAGCCGGTCGCCGGTGTTCTCGTCCCGCGAATCGATCAGCCAGCGATAGGCCTGGAGCAGGGCCGCCGGGCCGAGGAACTTGTCGCCGTTCCACCAGTAGCTCGGGCACGACGTGCTGCAGCACGCGCACAGGATGCACTCGTACAGCCCGTCGAGCTTCGACCGGTCCTCGGGGGTCTGGCGCCACTCCTTCTCGGGGGCCGGCGTCTCGGTCTGGAGCCAGGGCTCGATCGCGGCGTGCTGGGCGTAGAAGTTGGTCAGGTCCGGGACCAGATCCTTCAGCACCGGCATGTGCGGCAGCGGGTAGATCCGGACCGCGCCGTCCTTGTCCTTGCGGGTCAGCACCGGCAGGGCGTTGTCCGGGCTTTTGCACTCGTCGATGCCCATCGTGCAGGCGAGCGCGTTCTGGCCCTCGATGTTCATGGCGCAGGAGCCGCAGATGCCCTCGCGGCAGGAGCGGCGGAACACCAGGGTCGAATCGACCTTGTTCTTGATCCACAGCAGCGCGTCGAGCACCATCGGGCCGCAATCGTCCCGATCGACTTGGTAGGTGTCGATCCGCGGATTGGCCCCGTCATCCGGGTTCCAGCGGTAGATCTTGAAGGTCTGCAGGTTCTTCGCGCCGGGCGGCGGCGCCCAGGTGCGACCCGGGGTGATCTGGGAGTTTTTGGGAAGGTTGAACTGGGCCATTGCGGCGAGCCTTAATCTTGAGAGGCTGTGATCAGCGAGCGAAAGCGGAGGCGGCCGGGTTCGACCGTGACGAGCGCGCCGGACGCGAGACCGTCGCCCATGCGATTGATCGCCTGCTCGACGAGGGGGCCGACATGGGCGGACAGGGTGATGTCCGTCCGGAGCTGCACGACGCTCGGCTTCATGGCGCCCGTGCTCACCAGCAAGGTTCCGAAGTCGAGATCATTGGTGAGGATTGTGCGGTCTTCCGATCGCGCCCAGTCCACGATGTCCTCGTCCGGGGAATCTTCCGGCCCGACGCTCGCCCAATGAACGGCGTCGTGTCCGAGCTTTCCGAGGTAGTCCACCCAATCGGTCGAGAGATTCATGTCGATCACGAACCTCATGCCGCCGGCTCGAGCTCGACGTCGCGCGCTTGCGCGAGCCAGGCGCCGTACCGCATGGCTTCCAGCACATCCTCGCGTTCGAGATAGGGATAGCCCTGCAGCAATTCCTCGATGCTGACGCCAGCGCCGAGGTTGCCGAGGATCATGCCCACCGTCACACGCATCCCCCGGATGCAGGGCTTGCCGCCCATCACCGCGGGATTGACCGTGATACGCGGGAGACCCTTGAAGGTCCGGGTCATCGGGTCATCCTCCAGATGACCGGCAGGCCAGGACCTGCCGGCTTAGCTCTATCAGTACACCCGCGCCTTCGGCTCGATGTACTGGATCTCGTTCGACATGGTGTAGGTGTGCACCGGCCTGTAATCGATGTTGACCTGGTGCCGGCCCTCGTCGAGCCAGGAGAGGGTGTGCTTCATCCACTCCTTGTCGTTGCGGTCGGGGAAGTCTTCACGGGCATGGGCGCCGCGAGATTCCTTGCGGTTGGCAGCCGATTCCATCGTCACAACCGCCTGGCCGATCAGGTTGTCGAACTCCAGGGTCTCAAGCAGGTCGGTGTTCCAGATCAGCGACCGATCGGTGATCTTCACGTCGGCGGCGGCGTTCCAGACCTTGTGGATCAGGCCCTTGCCCTCCTCCAGCACCTCGCCGGTGCGGAACACGGCGCAGTTGTTCTGCATCGTCTTCTGCATCTCGGCGCGCAGCTCGGCGGTGGGCGTCGAGCCGTTGGCGTTGCGGAATCGGTCGAGGCGCTCGAGCGCCTTGTCAGTGGCGCCCTTAGGCAATTCCTGCGCCCGGCCGTTCGGCTCGACGATCTCGGCGCAGCGCTTGCCGGCGGCGCGGCCGAACACCACGAGGTCGATCAGCGAGTTGGAGCCGAGACGGTTGGCGCCATGGACCGAGACGCAGGCCGCCTCGCCGATCGCCATGAGGCCCGGCACCACCGTGTCGGGATTGCCGTCCCGCAGGGTCAGCACCTCGCCGTGATAGTTCGTCGGGATGCCGCCCATGTTGTAGTGCACGGTCGGGATGACCGGGATCGGCTCTTTCGTGACATCCACACCGGCGAAGATCTTCGCCGATTCCGAGATGCCGGGCAGGCGCTCGTGCAGGATCTTCGGGTCGAGGTGGTCGAGGTGCAGGTAGATGTGGTCCTTGTTCTTGCCGACGCCGCGGCCGTCGCGGATCTCCATGGTCATGGAGCGCGAGACCACGTCGCGCGAGGCGAGGTCCTTGGCCGAGGGGGCGTAGCGCTCCATGAAGCGCTCGCCCTCGGAATTGGTCAGGTAGCCGCCCTCGCCGCGCGACCCTTCGGTGATCAGGCAGCCGGCGCCGTAGATGCCGGTGGGGTGGAACTGCACGAACTCCATGTCCTGGAGCGGCAGGCCGGCGCGCAGCACCATGGCGTTGCCGTCGCCCGTGCAGGTATGGGCCGAGGTCGCCGAGAAATAGGCGCGGCCGTAGCCGCCGGTGGCCAGGATGGTCTGCTGGGCGCGGAAGCGGTGGATCTCGCCGGTGGCCTGGTCGAGGGCGATCACGCCCCGGCAGCGGCCGTCCTCGTCCATGATCAGGTCGAGGGCGAAATACTCGATGAAGAAGTCGGTCTGGTTCTTCACCGCCTGCCCGTAGAGGGTGTGCAGCATGGCGTGGCCGGTGCGGTCGGCCGCCGCGCAGGTGCGCTGGGCGGTGCCCTTGCCGTAATCGGTGGTCATGCCGCCGAACGGCCGCTGGTAGATCTTGCCCTCTTCCGTCCTGGAGAAGGGCACGCCCCAGTGCTCCAGCTCGTAGACGGCGGCCGGCGCGTTGCGCACGAGGTACTCGATCGCGTCCTGGTCGCCGAGCCAGTCCGACCCCTTCACGGTGTCGTACATGTGCCAGCGCCAATCGTCCGGCCCCATGTTGCCGAGCGAGGCCGAGATGCCGCCCTGCGCCGCCACGGTGTGCGAGCGGGTCGGGAACACCTTGGTGATGCAGGCGGTGCGCAGCCCGGCCTCGGAGCAGCCGACGGTGGCGCGCAGGCCCGCGCCGCCGGCCCCGACGATCACGACGTCGAAGGCGTGGTCGTGAATGGTGTAGGCAGGCCCGCTGCCGTTGGTGCCGTTGGCGGCCATGATCGGCTCCTCGAAATGCGTGATGGCGGGATTCAGGCCGGCTGTCCGAAGCCGATGCGCAGGACCGCGTAGAGGCAGGCCACGGCCACCAGGACCGCGTAAATGTTGTTGGCGAACACCGCGGCGATCTTCGTGCCCTGGCCGTGCACGTAATCCTCGATGACCACCTGCATGCCGATTCGCATGTGGATCGTCACCGACAGGAGCGCCAGGATCAGGATGATGGAGACCACGGGCTTGGCGATCAGGTGCGTCGCTTCGACGTAGCCCCTGCCGGCCATGCTGGCGACGATCACCACGAAGGCCAGCATCAGGACGGTGTTCGCCGCCGCGGTCACCCGCTGCTGCCACCAATGGCCGGCGCCGTGATGGGCGACGCCCAGGCCGCGGACCCGGGCGCGCGGCGTGCGGATGGAGACGCGGGTGTCCTGGCGGATCTGTTCTTGAGCCATGCCGGCCTCCTTAAAGCGCTCGCTGCCGAAGTGGACGTCGGTTCGGCGTCTGCGAGCGCGTTGAAACAAGGACTTGGAGCCGTTCCCGATCGCGTTGCGGTCGGGAACGGCTCTATCGGACCAGAAGGGCGACCGACCAGATGACGACGGTGAGCGCGACGGACCCGATCAGGGTCATGCGCGCCATGCTCAGGCGCTTCTCCCGGTCGAAGCCGACGCCGGTATCCCATACCAGGTGGCGCAGGCCGCCGAGCATGTGGTGCATCAGCACCCAGGTGTAGGCGAACAAGATCAGCCGGCCGATCAGCGAGCCGAAGAACCACGCGACGTAGGAATAGGCGACCGGTCCCGAAGCAAGCGCCACGAGCCAGATCGCGACCAGGGCAGTGCCTCCGTAAAGCGCGATGCCGGTAAGACGGTGAAACACCGACATCGCCATCGTCCAGGTCAGGCGATAGATCTGCAGATGCGGTGAAAGCGGCTGTGCCACTGTCGGGCGGGCGGTGGGTGCCATTGGGTTGAAGCCTCGCAGCTGCGAACTGGACCGTCTCTAATCTGGTGGTAGCGCTAGTGCCTGCGGGCGCAAGCCGCAATGTGTCATGCTGCGCCGCACAGCGGGGGGCATGTTGATAGCGCGGCGGATCTGTCACTTGAGTTGGCCCAGCAGGCGCCACCAAGCGTAATCCAGCGGTGCCGCGACAGCGAGCGAGGCCACGCCGAAGGCCAGGGTGAGTCGCGTGGCATCGCGCAGCCGCACACCGCCGAGTTCGGTGGCGAACACGATCGGCGGTGCCTGATAGGGGAAGAACAGGGTCGAATAGCCAATCACCTGGATTGAGACGACGGCCAGGGCCGAGAGGCCGCTGGCATTCACCATCTCGCCCGCGAGCGCCGTGTAGAGCGCCGGCGCGCCGTTGGCGGTGACCAGCAGCGTCAGGAGCGCGCTGATCCCGGTGAGCACCGCGAAATTCTGGCCCGGCGCGTCGGGGGCGAGCGGTGCGACCGCGAGCAGCCAATGGCCCAGTTTCGCCCCGAGCCCGGTCTCGTTGACCAGGGCGACCAGCCCGAGCAGGGCCGCGATATAGAAGCAGGTCCGCAGGTTCACCTGCTGGAACGCCTCGGGCGGCAGCACGCCGACGCGCGGCAACAGGCAGATCACCGCGGCGGCGAGCCCGACCCAGGCCGGCGCGAGGCCGTGCAGGCTGTCGGTCATCCACAGGGCCAGGGTGCAGGCGAGGATCACCGCCAGGCGCCGCTCGGCCGCCGAGACCGGCGCCAGGCTCGGCAGCGCCTGCGCGTCGGGGCTCAGCCGGTCGGGGAACAGGCGCACGATCAGCGCCACCAGCATCACGCCCTTGACCAGGGCCAGGACCGGTGCGTGCAGGACGAAATAGGACAGGTACGACAGGTGCAGGCCGAGCACCTGCTCGGCCGAGCCGGCCATGACGAGGTTCGGGACGTTGGCGGGCAGGATCGCCGCCGACAGGATCGGGGTCGCCACGCCCACCGCCAGGACCGCGCCGGTCCGCCCCGGACGGCCTGGTGCCAGCCCGAAGCCGTCGCAGAGCGCGAGCGTCACCGGGATCATCAGGGCGATCCGCCCAAGGTTCGACGGCATCACGAAGGCGATGAGGAAGCTCAAGGCCACGAGGCCGGCGATGAACTGGGCGTAGGAGCCGGACAGGCGTGCCGCCAGCGCCCGGGCCATCCGGGCGCCGAGGCCGGTCCGGGTCATCGCCTGGCCGACCACCATGCCGGACAGGACCAGCCAAAAGGCCGCGGCCGAGAAGCCGGAGAACACCGTGGCGGCGCTGCCGAGACGCAGCAGCATTGCCAGCCCGAAGAAGGCGAGCGCCGTGACGATCTCCGGCAGCGGGGCCGTGGCCCACAGGCCCATGCACAGGACCAGCAGGGCGGCTGTGGCCGGAACAACCGCCTCCCCGCTCATCCGACCCTCCCACGCTTCGTCACGCGGCGGGCATGGGCCGGTTTGGAACCGTTCGCAATTCGGGAGTCTGCGACTCAGCCTTCGCGAGAAACGAAGGCTGACGGATTTTAGGCCTGGAGCCGACGTGGAAAAGCCCGGCCGTTGCAGGCCGGGCTCTTCCATCGCTCAACGGCGTTCGACGGTCCGGCTTTCAGTAGCCGTAGCCGTAGGTGCCGCAATAGGCCGGATCGTAGCCGTAACCGTAACCGCCGGCGCAGCGATCGTCGTAGCCGTATCCGAAGCCGCTCAGGCCGTAGCCGACACCCAATCCGAGGCCGACGCCGGCTAGGCCATAACCTAGGCCGCGTCCGTAGCCGCCGCCGTAGCCACGCCCGTAATAGCCGCGATTCGCGTATCCGCGACCGGCGAAGCCGCGATTGCCGATCACGCCACGCCCGCCATAGACGCCGCCGCGCTGGAATCCGCCGCCGCCGAAGCCCCGGCCGCCACCGATCCCCGATGCGCCGATACCCGCGCCGCGGAACCCGCCGCCGGCGAGACCGCCGCCGCCGAGGCCGGCACCGCGAAAACCGCCGCCGCCTAAGCCGCCGCCGTGGAAGCCACCACCACCGAAGCCACCGCCATGGAATCCGCCGCCGCCGCCGCCGAAGCCGCGGGCGTCGGCGCTACCGGGAACGAAGGCGAAAGCCGCCAAGAGTGCAGTCGATGCGAGAGCAAAGCGCTTCATCGAAAAGTCCAATCCTTGAGAGGAGTATGACTTTCCAACGTCCCATCGATCCAAGGTATCCACGTTCGATGATGGATGATGGCGTGTCAGTCCGTCGCTGCTTGGCAATTCAGATCCAAAGGCGGCGAAAGCTCGGCCGTATGCGCCGAGGAACGGGCTTTATCGGAACGGCGGCTCGTCGAAGCTGCGCAGCTTGCGCGAATGCAGCCCGTGCCGGTCGGCGCGCAGCGCGTCGAGGGCCGCCAGCCCGACCCGCAGGTGCTCGGACACCGCCCGGTCGTAGAACGCGTTGGCGGCGCCGGGCAGCTTGATCTCGCCGTGGAGCGGCTTGTCGGAGACGCAGAGCAGAGCACCGTAGGGAACGCGCAGGCGAAACCCTTGGGCCGCCACGGTGCCGCTCTCCATGTCCACCGCGATGGCGCGCGACTGGTTGATCCGCCGCCGCTCCTGGCTGAACCGCAATTCCCAGTTGCGGTCGTCGTAGGTGACCACCGTGCCGGTGCGCAGGCGGCGCTTCAGCGCATCGGCCTGCTCGCCGGTCACCAGGGCGGCGGCGCTTTGCAGCGCGACCTGCACCTCGGCGAGCGCCGGCACCGGCACGTCCGGCGGCACCAGCTCGTCCAGGATCCGGTCCCGGCGCAGATAGGCGTGGGCCAGGACGTAGTCGCCGATGGTCTGCGACTGGCGCAGGCCGCCGCAATGGCCGACCATCAGCCAGCAATCCGGGCGCAGCACCGCGAGATGGTCGGTGATCGTCTTCGCGTTCGAAGGCCCGACGCCGATATTGACCAGCGTCGTGCCCTGCAGGGTGCCGTCGGCGCCCCGGGCGACGAGGTGGTAGGCCGGCATCTGGTGGCGGTGCCAGGGCGAGGCGGCGATCACCGCAGCCGGATCGGCCGTGGCGGCCTCTGCCCGGCTCACCGACAGGCCGCCGGGCAGGACCAGACGCTCGAACCCTTCCGCGCCCGAGGCCAGGCGCTCCAGCCCATGGCGGACGAACTGATCGACGTAGCGGTGGTAGTTGGTCAGCAGGATCCAGGGCTGGACCTCGCGCCAGTCGCAGCCGGTGTAGTGGACCAGGCGGCGCAGGGAGTAATCCACCCGCACGGCGTCGAACAGGGCCAGCGGCAGCGGCTCGCCGTCGATCAGCTCGAAGGTGCCGTCGGCGATCTCGTCGCCCACCAGCGACAGGAGCGGGACCGGGAAGTAGGTGGCGAGTTCCGCGCCGTCGACGGCGCGCCCGCCGGCATCGAGCCCCGCCTCAAGCACGTAGGGATAGGGGATCTCCTGGGCGCTCAGGCCGACCTCGATCTGGATGCCGTAATCGTCGATCAGCGGCTGCAATTGCCGGGTGAGGTAGTCGCGGAAGAAGGCCGGATGCGTCACCGTTGTGGCGTAGGTCCCCGCGGCCTGGAGCTTGGCCGTGGCGCGCCGCACCCGCGGCAGCGGTCCGGCGGCGCGGTAGCTGATCCGCAATTCGGGATAGCGGAAGGCGAGGCGCTCGGTGGCGTCCGGCGGCGGGCCGCCCGCGAGGTAGCGCTCCAGCGCCTGCCGCAGGGCGCCGGCCGCGCCGTCGTAGAGCTCGACCAGCCGGTCGACCGCGCTGTCCGCATCCGCGACGGCCTGCATCGGCCGCAATTCCCGCTCGATCATGAATCCTCCCGTCCCGGGCCCGGATCTACACCGCCCCGACCGGGCGCGCGACCCGGGCACCTGACCTGGGCATCTGACCTGGGCGCCTGACCTGGGCGCCTGACCTGGGCTTGCGGCCGGACGGCTCTTGTCCGAGAACCGGCGCGGGATGCGACGGCGCGGAGGTTCCTTGAGCGCGGACGAGTTCGGGATCCGTCCCGGCGAGGAGATGGCGGCCCTGCCGGCCGACTTCGACGCCGGCCTCCACTTTATCGGCCGGCTGCGCACGCCCTGGCAGACGCGCCGGGACTGCCCGAAGAACGGTCTGCAGACCGATGCCATCTGCACCGTCGAACTCGACCCGCCTTACGTGCCCGGCCTGAGCACGATCACGGGCTGCACGCACCTGATCCTGCTCTACTGGATGGACCAGGCGACCCGCGGTCTCGTGGTGCAGCAGCCGCGCCATGCCGACGGGCCGCGCGGCACCTTCGCGCTGCGTTCCCCCGCCCGGCCGAACCCGATCGCCCTCTCGGTGGTCGAGCTGATCGAACGGGCGGGCGACACCCTGCGGGTACGGGGCCTCGATTGCCTCGACGGCACGCCGCTCCTCGACATCAAGCCCTATTATGCCTCGACGGATTCGCGGCCGGAGGCGCGGGTCGACCGCGCCGGCGCCGAGCCGTGACGCGGCGCCTTCTCGCGGGTGTCGTCGGTCTGGCATTGCTGGCTTTGGGAGGCTTTGCCGGCTGGCACCTGCGCAAGCCCGCCGCCGATGCCCGCGCCTACGCGGTGATGCGCGGCATCGCCGTTCAGGTCAGCCTTGACGAGGCGCCCCCGGAGTACGTGTTCTGGGGCGGCGATTCCCAGGTGGAGCTGCAGCCCGGAGGCCAGCGGCCCTGTGGGCTGGACTTCGTCAATGGCGGCTTCAGCGGCGCGACCGCGGCCGCCTATCTCGATCACCTGACAGGCCTGACATTCCACCACAGGCCCATGGTGGCCGCGCTCACGATCGGGACCAACGACATCCTGCTGAAGAACGCGCCGCGCTCGGCCGAGGCGGCCTCGCGATTCGAGGCGAATGCGGAAGCGATCGTCAAGCGGCTGCAGGCCGTGAGCCCGCGCGTCGTCGTCACCGCCCTGCCCCCGGTCGGCCGCGCGGTCGGCCGACTCATCGATGCCGGGGCCGTGGCGGATTATACGCAGCGGCTGCGCACCCTGTGCGGCCGCCTGGGCTGCGCCTTTGCGGACCCGTTCGCGTCACTCCGCGACGGCGAGACCGGCTACGCCAAGCCCGGCGCGCTGCGGGACGGCCTGCATCTCGCAGCCTACCGGCCGGCGATGGCGGCCCTGGAACCGGTTCTGTGCGGCCCGTGATCAATCTGGCGCGAGGCCTCCGGACGCGTGAGCAGGCCTGCCGAAGATATTGCCGCTTCCCCTGCGGCTCCTGTTTGTCCGTATCGCCGATCCTCACCGTCATCACGAGCGAAGCGAAATGACCCAGGGCAGCGCGACAGGGCTGAGGGTGGCGCCACACTGGGTTGCTTCGCTTCGCTCGCAATGACGGGATGATTTCAAAGCGAAGACCTTGGACATCGTCGTCCGCCTGAAACGCATGACTTGGTGATACTATCGAAAATCTCCGACTCCCGGTGAGTGACCCCGCGTGCTCGAAGTCTATCTGACCGGTCTGTCCGTCAGCGGCGGTCTGATCCTGGCGATCGGAGCCCAGAACGCGTTCGTGCTGCGGCAAGGCCTGCGCGGCGAGCACGTCGCCCTCGTCTGCGCCATCTGCGCGGCCTCCGACGCGCTCCTGATCCTGGCGGGCATCACCAGCTTCAGGAGCATCGTGGTCCTTGCCCCCTGGCTCCGGCCGGCGATGCTGTATGCCGGGGCGGCCTTTCTGATCTGGTACGGCGCGCGCAGCCTCCGGTCGGCCTTCGCCGCCACGGGGGCGCTGCAACCCGCGCCCGGATCCGCGGCCGGCCGCGGGCGGACGCTGGCGACGTGCCTCGCGCTGACCTGGCTCAACCCGCACGTCTATCTCGACACGCTTCTGCTGATCGGGTCGATCTCGACGCGCTTCCCGGGCCGGGAATCCGCCTTCGCGGCCGGTGCGATGACGGCCTCGGTGGCGTTCTTCTTCTCACTGGGCTACGGCGCCGCGATCCTCCGGCCCCTGTTCGCCAAGCCGGCCGCGTGGCGCGTGCTGGAGGGCGTGATCGCGCTCACCATGTGGGGCATCGCGGCTGAGCTGCTGCTGAGCGGACGGTAGGGGCGGGCCGCCGTTTTCGTCATGCTCCGATCATGCCCGCTCGAATTGTCGATCCCGCCCTGCTACATGACTATCCAGATGGTCAGGAGCGCGAAATGGATGCTGTCACGCTGGCAGATGCAAAGACCCATCTGAGCGCGTTGGTCGATCGGGTCGAGGCAGGCGATTCGATCGACATCACCCGTCGCGGCAAGCCGGTGGCGCGGCTGACCGCCGTAACGAAGCCGCGCAGGCCGATCGACCTTGCGCGGCTTCAGGCGCTGACGGCAACACTGCCGCCGCAATCCGACAATGCCGCGGATCTCGTGCGGTCGATGCGGGACGGCGACCGCTACTGATGCTCTATCTCGATACGTCGCTGATCGTCGCGGCGCTCTCGAAGGAAGCGACGACGCCGCTGGTCCAGGCTTGGCTCGCGGAGCAGGATCCGGCGCAGCTTCTGATCAGCGATTGGACCATCACGGAAATGTCCTCGGCTATGGCCATCAAGCTGCGGACGAAACAGGTCAGCCTGGAGCAGCGCGCGGCGGCCCTCGCCCTGTTCAACACGATGGTCGCCGAGAGTTTCATCGTCTTGAGCGTGATGGGCAGCCAATTCCGAACCGCTGCGAAATTCGCCGATCAGCATACCCTCGGGCTTCGGGCCGGGGATGCGCTGCACCTCGCCATCGCGTCGGAGCACGGTGCCACGTTGCATACGCTCGACCAACTGTTGGCCGAGGCCGGTCCGGCGCTGGGCGTTCCGACGCGGCTGTTTGCCTGAACCAGCGCGGTCGATGCGGGGGGACCGCGGATGAGGCATTCACGGCTGGTGGTGGCCGGAGTGCTGCCCCCAACGCTGCTCGCCCGTCACTCCCACTCGATCGTACCGGGCGGCTTCGAGGTGATGTCGTAGGTCACCCGGTTGATGCCCTTCACCTCGTTGATGATCCGGGTCGCGACCCGGCCCAGGAAGGCCATGTCGAACGGGTAGAAATCGGCGGTCATGCCGTCCACCGAGGTGACGGCGCGGAGCGCGCAGACGTGGTCGTAGGTGCGGCCGTCGCCCATCACACCCACCGTCTTCACCGGCAGGATCACGGCGAAAGCCTGCCAGATCGTGTCGTAGAGTCCCGCCTGGCGGATCTCGTCGAGATAGATCGCGTCGGCCTTGCGCAGAGCTTCCAGCTTCTCCGGGGTGATCGTGCCCGGGCAGCGGATCGCCAAGCCCGGGCCCGGGAACGGGTGGCGGCCGACGAAGGCATCCGGGAGGCCGAGCTCCCTGCCCAGCACCCGGACCTCGTCCTTGAACAACTCGCGCAGCGGCTCCACGAGCTGCATGTTCATGCGCTCGGGCAGGCCGCCGACATTGTGGTGGCTCTTGATCGTCACCGATGGGCCGCCGGTGAACGACACGCTCTCGATCACGTCCGGATAGAGCGTGCCCTGCGCCAGGAACGCCGCCCCGCCGATTTTTTTGGATTCGGCCTCGAATACGTCGATGAACAGGCGGCCGATCGTCTTCCGCTTGACCTCCGGGTCGCTGACGCCTTCGAGCGCCGAGAGGAACATGCCGCTCGCCTCCACGTGGACGAGCGGAATATTGTAGTGGTCGCGGAACAGGGCCACGACCTGTTCGGCCTCGCCGAGGCGCAGCAGCCCGTGATCGACGAACACGCAGGTGAGCTGATCGCCGATCGCCTCGTGGATCAGCACCGCCGCCACCGCGGAATCGACGCCCCCCGACAGGCCGCAGATCACCCGCTCGGAGCCGACCTGCTCGCGGATCTTCGCGATCGCTTCCTCGCGATAGGCGCCCATGGTCCAGTCGCCGGAGCAGCCGGCGATGTCGCGCACGAAGTTGCGGATCAGCAGGGCGCCGTGGGGGGTGTGGGCCACCTCGGGGTGGAACTGCACCGCGTAGTAGTCGCGGGCCTCGTCCGCCACGGCCGCGAAGGGCGCATTCTTCGAGATCGCCACGGTGGTGAAGCCGTCGGGGAGCTTGGTGACCCGGTCGCCATGGCTCATCCATACCGGGTACTTTTCGCCCTTGTGCCAGACGCCGTTGAACAGCGGGCAATCGGCCAGGATCTCGACCTCGGCCCGGCCGAACTCGGCATGGTGGCCGCCCTCGACCGCACCGCCGAGCTGAGCCGCCATGGTCTGCTGGCCGTAGCAGATGCCGAAGACCGGTACGCCCGATTCGAACACCAGCTGCGGCGCCCGGGGGCTCGCCTCGACGGTCACCGATTCGGGGCCGCCGGAGAGGATCACGCCCTTGGGCTTCTGCTCCTGGAATGCGGCCTCCGCCTTGGTGAAGGGCACGATCTCGCAATAGACCCCTTCTTCGCGCACCCGCCGGGCGATGAGCTGGGTCACCTGGGAGCCGAAATCGACGATCAGGATCTTGTCGTGGTCGGTGTTCATCGCGGGCGATTATCCGAAGGCCGGGGCGCACGCAACGCATGCGCCCGTCTCAGGCTGGGGATCGCCGCGCAAGGCACGCGCCAACCGTGCCCCAGTCAATCGAAGTTGCGGACCTTGGCCGAGCCGCCGAGGCTGATCGCGGGCTTGGCCGGCGCGCCCGCGAGGCTGACCTTCTTCTGGCCGGGAAGGGTCTTGGCGCGCAGCTCCGGCGCGGCTACCGGCACAGGCTTGGCGGGCTTCAGATGCGCCTGGCCGTGGATCACCGATCCGATCTCACCGGCGACCCGGATCAGGTCGTCCCGGTCGCAGGAGCGGGCGACCTTGAGGCCGAGTTTGTGCATGTGGCTCTTGCCATAGAGGTAGGCGGCGAGTTGGGCGCGCTTCAGCGGCGGGATCTGTTCCAGGATCATCGGCAGGTCGAACTCGTCGGCCCGGTAGACCTCGCCCAGAACCTCGAGGCTCACGGGGCAATCGACTTCGGGCTCCGCGCCGCTGGTCGGATGCGATTGCGTCATGGTTGCCTCTCGGGAAGCGATGGATCGGAAGCTGGCCCGGATGCCCCGGAGCCGGGGTCGGTTTCAAGCCCTAACGGTGCCGTCAGGTCCGCAATCCTGGCCTGCGCGGGGGCGGGGTTCACGGACGGGGGCGGCGCAGCCTCCGGTTTCCAGGCCCCGAGGCAGCCGGTGCAGACGGATTCGATCACCGCGCGGGCATGGGCCTGCCTGCGCACCCACAGGGCCTCCCGGGCAACGCGGTCGCCCTCCTGCGTCGGCCGGATGCGGATGAACAGCGGCTCCTCGGCGCGGGCCGCGACCGGGGCGGCGGCCAGCAGGACGAGGAGGGCCACGGCGCGGATTTTCGGGCCCGGACCAGGCTGTGCCGCGCGTATCATGCCGCCTCGTCCCTCCGGCTGAGCCGATCCGGAGATCTCGCGCGTCATGGTAAACCGTCGCTTAACGCGCGGCGAGCGGTTCCGCCGCCGGCGCGGCGGCGTCCGCATCCAGCGAGGCCCGACGCCGATCCTGAGCCCGGCCGAGCCAGAGGCTGTTGAGCAGCCACGCCACCGACAGCGGCACCGCCGCCCCGGCGATGCCGGTGCTGCCGAAGCCGAGCCCCTGGATCCCGGTGAACGACCACGCCCCGACCTGATCGCCGAGGCGGTAGACCACCGTGTCGATGAAGCTCTTGGCCTTGTAGCGATCCTCCCGGGGGACCACGGTGAACAGGACCTCCCGGATCGGGCGGGCGATGGCGAAATTGCCGGCCCGGCGCAGGACCTGGAACGCCACGATCACCCCGATGGTCGGCGAGACCGCCAGCGCGGCAAACCCCAGGATGCTGAAGGCCGGCAGCAGCGCGAGCGTGAACCCGACGCCGAGGCGGTTGACGATCCGCCCCGTGAGCAGCAGCTGCACGCCGAGCGTCAGCACGTTCACCGCCAGGTCGACACTGGCGAAGAACGCGGTCTGGGCGCCCCGGTCCGAAAAGCTGTTCTTGGCGATGCCGGCCTGCTCGAAATACAGGAAGGTCGAAGTCACCGAGAACAGCAGCAGGAACAGCGAGATGTTCAGCAGGTAGGGCGAGGCCAGGGTCCGGGTCACGCCGGCCAGCACGCTGCCGCCGATGGTGCGGTCCTGGCCGTCATTCGCCGTCTCGCCGCTGCCGGGTACCGCATGGAGCCGGGCCGACAGAGCGGCGAGTCCGCGCATGCAGAGCACGGCGGCTTCCAGGAGCGCCACCGCGCAGAGCATCAGCCCCCAGGTCGGCACGTTCTTGGCGAGGAGCGCCGTCGTGGCCGAACCCGCGATGGCGCCCAGCGTCGCGCCGGCCGCGATGAACCCGAACAGGCGCTTGCCCTGCTCGTTCGAGAACACGTCGACGATGGTGGCCCAGAAGATCGAGACCACGAACAGATTGAAGATCGACAGCCAGACGAAGAACACCCGCCCGATCCAGACACCCCATTCCGGCGGCGCAAGGTACAGGGTCAGCGCGAAGGCCAGGATGTTGGCGGCGAAGAACCGGTAGGTGAGCGGCACGAACCGCGCCCGCGGCATGCGCTTCACCAGATAGGCGAAGGGCAGGTTGAGGGCGAGCATGCCGATGAGCGTCGCGGTGAACAGCCAGGGCAGGTTCTCGATGCCCCCGGCCACGCCCATCTGGTCGCGGATCGGGCGCAGCACGTAATAGGCCGCCAGGATCGAGAAGATGTAGGCCCAGGACCAGGCGAGCGCCTGGCCCTCACCGGGGCGGATGTCGATCAGGCGCGCGAGCGGGCCGCGGGGAGTCGAAGCCTCAGCCACGCGCCCCTTACTTCCCGAGCCCGAGCTTCTCGCGCAGCTCGGGCGCGGTCACCTCGTGGCCGAAGCCGGGCGATCCCATGGCGAACTTGTCGGCGTCCTTGAGCGGGCCGACCACGACCGGGTCGAACCCGGCATCGCGGACCAGGCCTTCGGCCACCTTCAGCGCCGCGGGATCGTCGCCGGCGATCGGGATCGCCATCCGGCCACCCGGACGGTCATTGCCGCCATCGGCGCCGGCCTTGGCGAAGACCTTGTAGTTGGCCGCGTTGAACGCCCGGACCAGCTTCGCGCCCGGGAAATACTTGGCCGAAGTCGTCCCGATGCCGTTCGCCTGGACCTCGTCGTAGAGCGCGCCGTCACGCTTCTGCGTGGCATTGCCGGCATCGAGCACGACCTTGCCGGCGAGCGAGGCCGCGAGATCCTTCGAGAGATCGGGATAGGCCTTGTAGGGCACCGCCACGAACACCGCGTCGCCGAACTTGATCGCCTCCTCGGGTGTCCCGGCCTTGGCGTTGGCGCCCAGCTCCGCGATCATCGGCGCCAGGGTCTCGGGATGGCGCGAGGCGAACATCACCTCATGGCCGTCCTTGACCCAGAGGGTTCCGATCGTGCCGCCGATATTGCCGGCCCCGATCACCCCGATCCTGATCTTTTTGGGACTGTCCTGGGCCAGCGCCGGGAGGGCCGCCGCGACGGAAAAGCCGGCGGCGAGGGCGAGCGCAGCGCGCCGCGTGGTGCGATCAGACCGCATCGATGAACGTCTCCATCTGCTTGCGCTGGGCCGGGTCCGGGAGCGGGCCCCGGGCGGCGGCGAGGTTGTCCTCGACATAGGCCACCTTGGCCATGCCGGGGATCGGGCAGGTCACGGCCGGATGGCCGAGCACGTATTTCAAAAAGAACTGCGGCCAGCTGGTGCAGCCGAGATCCTTCGCCACCGGCGGAAGCGCTTTTCCCTGCACGGCCTTGAACAGGCGATCGCGGCCGAAGGGCACGTTGGTCATCAAGGCCACGCCCTTCTCTGCGGCGAGCGGCAGCACGCGCTCGGCCGCGGCCCGGTTGTCGATGGCGTAGTTCACCTGGATGAAGTCGAGGGTCTCGCGCTTCATCACGGCTTCGAGGGCGTCGAGCTGGCCGTCCCGCCAGACCGTGACGCCGACGTAGCGGATCCGCTTGGCCGCCTTCAGGTCGCGCAGCACGGCGAGATTGGCGTCCACGTCGATCAGGTTGTGGACCGCCACGAGATCGAGGCTCTCGACCTTCATCCGCTGCAGCGACCGCTCGAACTCGGCTAGCGTCGCGTCGCGGCCCTGGGTATCGACCTTGCTCGCGAGAAAAATCTTCTGGCGCAGCCCCGGCTCGGCCAGGATCAGGCCGAGCACCTCCTCGGCGGTGCCGTAGCTCGGTGCGGTGTCGATCACCGCGCCGCCGAGCGAGACGAAGCTCTGCACCGCCGCCTTGAGCGGTGCCACCGTCTCGGGATCGGGCTCGACCTCGTAGCGCCGGGAGGTGCCGATCCCGATCGCCGGCAGCATCTCGCCACTGGACGGGATCGGCCGCCTGATCAGCGGCTCGGCCGCCCACGACAGGCGCCCGGCGAGCGGCGCGAGGGCGGTGGCCGCGACGACGGCACGACGGGATACGGGCATGGCCGGCCTCCGGCGGTGTCAGGACACAACTGGAAGATAGGGCGATGCCAGGCCAAAGTGTATTCGTTATTCTCACGCTTGCGCGAGAATCGGGGGTCGCGAGCGAATGCTGGACGTCGTCTCGTGCTGGGTCTCGTCGTGAAAATCCAACGGATGGTCCCCATCCGAACCGTCCGAGATGGGTGGTTTCCAGCCCGTCCGCTTATGGCCGGCAATGCAGGGACGCGGACCTCGTCTACGGTCGCGCCTTTAATTAGTTCGGCAGCAGTCCCGCCTCTTGATAGCTCCTGATCAACGAGTCGAACAGGCTTATGTCCGAACGGCTTCGAGCGATGATCTGAGCTCCCGCGACAGCAGCATAGATGGCACGAGCTCTCGCCTCGCTGTCTTCTGGCTTGACCAGCTTTGAGGCAACCAACTGCTCGCGAAGCCAAGCCGTATTCACGTCGGCGAAGGCCTGAACCTCCTTCAAGACCTGCTCAGGCAACGCGTCATATTCTGCCGCCATGAAGCTGCTGAGGCACATGCGGTTGTTGCGCTCTAAGGATAAGCGGAAGATGCCGGGATAACGCCGCAAAGCTTCCGTCGGGCTTTCAGTCCTGGTCGAAAGAGCCTCGAGATCGCGAGCGATATCCTCCCAATAGCGGCGCGCAACTGCTTCACCGAGGAGGGCCTTGTTGGCAAAGTAGTAGTTGATGCTTGCGGCCTTGATGCCGACGGCCTCCGCAAGGTCGCGGAAATTGATGCCACCGTAGCCATAGGCCATCGCGGCTTCCCGCGCAGCCGCGAGGATCGCCTCCCGCACATCCCTCTTCAACGTCGCTGCCATTCTCAACCTCGACCTGTCATATGGCAGACAGGGGTTGACGGGACAAGATGACGTTCGTAGGTTGATGTCTGTCATATGGCAGACAGGCAGTGTTCCAAGAAGGCGAGATGACGATGTCCGACAAGCTCAAGCTCTTCACCTCTCCCTCGGCCTTCCCGAACCCGCAGCGCCTGCGGATCTTCATGCACGAGAAGGGCATCGCCGAGCATTTCGACGAGACGATCTACGACATGTCACCGGTCGGCGAGCAGCGAGGATGGAAGCACCTGAAGATGAACGCTTGGGGCGAGACACCGACCCTCGCGCTCGCCGATGGCTCTTACCTCAGTGAGACCTCTGCCATCGCCCGCTACCTCGACGACGCGTTCGAAGGCCGCAAGATCATGGGCGGGACGGCGCACGAGCGCGGCCTCGATCAGATGTGGGACAACCGAGTGTGGGTGCACATCCTCTACCCCATCGTGACCGCATTCCATGTGCTGCATCAGGGTCTGGGCCCGAAGCTCGAACTGACCAGCAATCCGGCCTGGGGCGAGCATTCCCGCAAGGTGGCACTGACCCATGCTGGTCTCGTCGACCGGCATCTCGCCGACGGCCGCGAGTGGCTCCTGGGCGGCGAGATGCCGACGTTCTCGGACATCACGTTGGCGACGGCGATCGCGTTCTCGAAGTTCCCGGTCAACGCCACTCCGCTCGACGAGCGCTTCGAACATCTCGATGCATTCTGGCAGCGCTGGCAGACCCGGCCAACCTTTATCGCTGCCTATGCCGACCGGAGCAGCGGCGTACCGGAGATCGACAACCGCACGTGAGCGTCCGGCGGACTGTCCCGCCGGCCGTCCAACCGCAATCCCGCCCGAGGAGATCATCATGCCTTTTGCACGTATCGATCTGATCCAGGGGAAGCCGCCCGAGTACCGCGCTGCCGTGGCGGACATCGTCTATCGGGGCATCGTCGACGTCCTCGAAGCGCCCGATGGCGACCGCTTTGTAGTGGTTGGCGAGCACACACCCAAAAATCTTATATACGATCCACGGTTTCTTGGCTTTAGCCGGTCACCAGATTTCATCTTGATCCAGGTGACCAGCACCGTCGGCAATAAAAAGGACACCAAGTTCGCTTTCTATCGCTTCGTTGCCGACGAGCTGAAATCGAAAATGGGCGTCCGCCCAGACGATATCATGATCAACATGGTCTTTGTCGACAAGGAGGACTGGTCGTTCGGTGACGGTCAGCCGTGGTGACGACGTCTGACATCACCTCGATCTGAAGCCGCAGGACCGCCAACTCATGACCGGCCTGAAGAAGCGCCAACGGCTGTCGTGACGATAGCGACGGGTCCGGAGCGGACCCGGAGCATGGATTCCATCCGTCAGATTTCCTCAACGCAGATCACGGTCTTCGAGCGTAGCATGCGGCGCGGAAAGCGCGGGGTGAGGCTGGCCGTGATCCCGCCGCCGCGATAGCGCGTGCGATCCGACTCCGCCCCGGAACGAAACCTTAGTCCTCCTCGGGCGGATCCTCGAACTCGGCGCCCTCGGTGTCCGGCGCGATCCGGAACCGGTACTCGTCGATCGCCAGGAAGGCCCGATGGACCGTCTGCGGGTCCAGGCCGTCGCGAACCACGATCGTCTGGAAGTCGATGAACAGGCGGGCGATCCGCGCCTCGTCCGACAAGGTCGCCAACGCGGAGGAACTCGCTCCAGCGCGCATCACGTAGCTTTTCGATACGCCGGTTTCGTCGGGCACCGGCAGCACCACGATCTGCCCGGCCGTCTCAGGTCGCAGGGCCGCCCAGCGGGCGGGCGTCCACGCAATGATGGCCTCGATCTGCTTCATCGGCACCTCCGGCGGCTCGGGATGATCCGCCTAGAGCGCTCGCCGCCGAAGTGGATACCGGTTCGGCGCAGGCGAGCGCGTTACATCAAGGACTTAGAGCCGTTCCCCGTCGCAGCGCGTCCGGGAATGGCTCTAAGCATCATTTGCCGGAGGGGTCACCGGGTGGGCGGTGAAAATGTTGCCGGATGCGGGAAATGCGGGGGACCTCGGCCCATTCCCGTGCCGATTGTCGGGCGGCCCTCGCCGTCGCATGCGATTTGTCAGGCTTGGATCAGGCCTATCAGCCCGCGCCGTCCTCGCGACCGTCCCGAAGCGACCGAGTGATCCGCCACATTCGAGGATGGCCGCCGCGCTGGATGGCTTCGCTGCGCCCGCAATGACGGAGGAACGCTGCCGAGCCTGCCGACAACCCGATCTCGCCCATCCTTCGCGGGCGACGCTGCACGCGGCCGCTTCAGGACGAGGCGCAGGCTGGGAACGGCCCGGCAAACCCGCCCCGCGCCGCCCCGAAGCGCCTCATCCCCGATGGTCTCCGAACGCTAGAGCGCTCTCCGCCGAAGTGGACACCGGTTCGGCGTGAGAGAGCGCGGCTAGACAAGGACTTAGAGCCGTTCCCTGTCGCAACGCGATCGGGAACGGCTCTAATGCGCCCGCTCGACCTGCCCGCGGATCTCGCCCTTCGGGTTCGCGGCGGTGTGGAGGTTGAAATAGAGCTTGCCGGCTTCGAGGTCGGCGGCCTTGGCGTCGTCCAGGGTGGCTTCCCCTGAGAACGGGCTGCTGGTCGCGGTCACCGGCACGAGCACGCCGGCATTGACGCCGGGCTGGGCCGGCCCGTGGAAATGCGCCGCCGTGACCGGGCCGGTCAGGCCGCTATAGGTCCCGTTCCAGCTCAGGCGCTTGGTCGCCGGATCGTAGGTCGCCGTCACGGCGCCGGTGCCCTTCGACTCGGTCGCCGGAACTTCGCTGCCGCCGGTGAGCGCCGCTTTGTAGGGGATGCTCTCCCCCGCGGCCTGCGCACCGGATAGACCCAGCGGCATGGTCAGTGCGAGGAGGGCGGCGAAACTCGTGCTGGCAAGGCGTGTCATCGAACGCTCCGCTTCCGTCACGGCCCACCGAGCGGGGCCACGTGTCGCAAGATAGGAGGGCGGCGCCGCGCCGGCCATCGGGTTATCGTCCGATCTGAGACAGATGTCCGCGGTTCGGCGGCGGGGGCGCGATGGCGGTGTTGGACGCGGGCGCTCCGGCGGGGCGGCACGGACAAGAGATCACGGCCCGCGGGATCGTGCTCGGCGCCCTGATCACGGTCGTGTTCATGGCCGCCAACATCTATCTCGGCCTCAAGACCGGGATGACCTTCTCGTCCTCGATCCCGGCGGCGCTGATCGCGATGGGCGCCCTGCGGCTCGTCGGCGGCGCCGGCATCCTCGAGACCAACATCGTCCAGACCCAGGCCTCGGCCGCCGGCACCCTGTGCAACGTCATCCTGGTGCTGCCCGGCCTCGTGCTGATCGGGCATTGGCACGGCTTCCCGTTCTGGGAGACCAGCCTGGTCTGCCTGATCGGCGGCTGGCTGGGGGTGGCGTTCTCGATTCCGCTGCGCCGGGCGCTGGTCTCGGGCAGCGACCTCCCCTACCCCGAGGGCGTCGCCGCCGCCGAAGTGCTGCGCGCCGGCCATGAGGAGACCGGCGAGCGGAGCCTCACGACTTTGCTGATCGCCGCGGCCGGCTCCGGCCTCGTCGCCTTCGCCACCAGCGGCCTGCGGATCCTGGCCGACGGCGTGCTCACCGCCTTCAGCCTCGGCGGCGCGGTGTTCAGCGTCGGCAGCGGCTTCTCCTTGGCGCTGATCGGGGTCGGCTACCTCGTCGGCATCGGGGCGTGCCTCGCCCTGCTCACCGGGGTGGTGATCGCCTGGGGCATCCTGGTCCCGGTGCTGACCGTTCTGGCGCCACAGCCCGACCTGTCGTCCTTGGCAGCGGCACAGGCGGTCTGGTCGGGGCAGGTCCGGCTGGTCGGCGCCGGCATCATCGCGGTCGGCGGGTTCTGGACTGTGGCGACGCTGATCCGGCCGATCGCCCGGAGCATCCGGCTGGCGCTGAAATCGGGCAATCCGACGCACGCCGCCGACCGGCAGGACCGCGACCTGCCGCTGCCCCTGGTCGGTGGCGCGGCTCTGGCCCTGTGCCTGCCCCTGGGGGTGTTGTTTGCCGGCTTCGCGGCCGATCTCGGCGTTGCCGGGCCGATGCTCGCCGCAATCGTGGCGGCCGGCCTGCTGTTCTGCCTGGTGTTCGGCGCGGCCATGGCGGCGGTCTGCGGCTACCTCGCCGGCCTGCTCGGCTCCTCGACCAGCCCGATCTCGGGGATCGGCATCCTCACCGCCATGGTCGGCGCCGCCTTGCTGCCGCTGCTGCTCGGGCCGGCCGACAACCCGGAGGCGCGGCACGTCACCGTCGCTTTGGTGCTGCTCGCGGGCTCGGTGATCATCACCGCCTGCTCGATCGCCAACGACAACCTGCAGGATCTCAAGACCGGCCAGATCGTCGACGCCACGCCCTGGCGCCAGCAGCTGGTCCTGATCGTCGGCGTCGCCGTCGGGTCGCTGGTGATCGTACCGCTGCTGTCGCTGCTCTACGGCGCCTACGGCTTCGTCGGGTCCCTGCCCCGGCCCGGCATGGACCCGGCCTTGGCGCTCACGGTGCCGCAGGCCTCGCTGGTCACCCAGATCGCCGACGGCATCGTGGCCCGCACCCTGCCCTGGCCGATGCTGCTGATCGGTTGCGGCCTTGGGGCCGTGATGGTCGGGCTCGAAGTCGCGCTCAAGCGCCGGGCGTTCAGCTTCCCGGCGCTCACCGTGGGAATCGGCATGTACCTGCCGCTCTCGGTGGAGATGACCATCGGGCTCGGAGGCCTGCTCGGGTTCCTGTGTACCCGCGCCCTGCGCCGCCGCGGCGCCGATCCCGAAACCCTGGAGGCCTCCCGCCGGCGGGGCGTGCTGATCGCCTCCGGTTTTCTGGTCGGCGAGAGCTTCGTCGGAATCGGCCTGACCGCCGTCGACGCGGCTTCCGGACGATCCTCGACCCTAAGCCTGGTCGGGCCGAATTTTGCCGATGCGGCGACCTATCTCGGCGCCGCCGTGTTCGCCTGCGGTTTCTTCGCGGCGTTCCGGTTCATCGGCGGACGCTTCGCGGTCTCTTCGCGGCGAAGGGCCGTCGGCGCTCCCAAATTCCGCGCGTAAAACCGTTGACAGCCCGCGCCCGCCCTCCCTATACCCCGCCCGCTGGTCGCGGTGTCCGGGTGAGGACGCGCGGCTCGGGGCGGGGTAGCTCAGCTGGTTAGAGCAGAGGAATCATAATCCTCGTGTCGGGGGTTCGAGTCCCTCTCCCGCTACCAAAATTACTCAATCATTCCTTGCGGTTAGCCGTTGAGCCCTGGACATGCCGTCCGGGGCTTCTTGGTTCTCGGGCTTCTCTCGGGCTGCGACCCCAGATATTCATCCCGCCGCCCGCGTCCCCGATTTGGGACTTCGGATGGTCATGGACCATCGATTCGGATCATGCTGCAATGGCGAGCGTGACCTGTTTAAGGGCACGCTCGCGGTTTGGGGGTCAGGTGAGTATCGCGCTGGACGGCCGCTCAATCCGGCCACTCGCGCCGGCGTTTACCAAGCTTCGTATCGCGTCTGGATCCGTGGGGGCGGGTTCGATAGGCAATGGTGGTGCACCCCTCGCCCCAGAGCGCGAGGTTCCTACGCACCTCGCAACGGCGGCATCCGCCTCCCGACCGAGAACCCCGCCCATGTGCGCGGGGATGACGGGGCCCGGATACGTCCGCGGCCCATCCGCCTTCGATCGCTCCCAGAACGGGGGCTCCGCCTGGTGAGGCGGTTTCGATCGCGGACAGTCTGGCCTACCCGACCGGGTAGGTCTTCTCCGGCGATGGGACTATTTCAATGGCGGCAGGCTACCAATCCGAGCTCTCCTCCGAGGAATTGGAGGAGGCGACCAGGCTCATGGAATTGAAGGGAAGCTACGGCGCCGTCGGCGACGCCGTGTACGCCGCGCTCACCCCAGAGGACAGGGCGCACCTGGTCGAGGCCATGTGGCACGCATCCAGGAGCATTTACGATGATTGGCGCTGCGCGCTCGGCAACGCGGGCGTCGGCCTGCCGATCCGGGAATACGATGGCAATGACCCGGAAGATGCGCAACGCGAAGAGCCCATCACGGACGAGCATGTCCGAACAATGTGCTCGTTCATAGCGGACGTGAAGGTCGACTATTGGACCGACGAGTCCGACTGGGATTATTTCCTCCGCGGCGCATTCGGACAGAACCGCGACCGGTACCGCCCCCTGTACGATAGCGTTCCCCTCGGGGACGACGGCACCCAGCCCCGGAGGGGCCGGCGCTAGCAAGCCACCTCTCGGGCCCGGCTTCGAGCCCGATCTTCCTCGCCCCCGTGCGCGAGGATGACCCCGTGTCGTTCACGGCCTTCAAGCGATCGAGTTCCCTCGCCCCCGTGCGCGAGGTTTCATACGAAGGCCTGATACGAGGTTTCATCGGAAGGCCCCGGGTCGATGCCGGGGCCTTCCCTCGTTTCAAGCCCTCGCCGCCTCCCGCGCCCGCCGCTCCGTGCCGAGCTTCCTCGCCAGGTCGGCCGGCCTCGATGCCCGCACGAAGCCGCGGCTGACCTGGCTCGACACGGCCGCCAACTCCTGCAGCGCATCGCCGAGCGCGCGGCGCAGGGCGTCCCTCGCGTCGCCGTCCGCCGCCTCCAAGTACGCGCACTCCATCTCGTCCACGGCCTGCTCCATCGATTCGAACATGAGAACAAATAGAGAACAAATTGCCGCTGGAGTCGATCCCCGACGCGTCGTTTCGGCTTGGGTTCAGGGCCGCATGGCGATCACGTGAGACCGCTCAGGGCATCCGCGTCGTCCTCCGGGATGGCGACGGGCACCGGTGCCGAAGGCGGCTTCATGGGCGTCCGGTAGTTGAGATCCTCGACTTGCTTCACCCACGCCTTCTGGTCGGCCATGTGCATGCCGCGGTGGGCTTCCTCGAACGTCGTCCGGGCATCCGCGACGCGCTCGGCCAGCCCGTTCAACGGGGCGAACTCCTTGAACGCGAACCAGGCCTTCGGGATGGCGGCACCCTTCTCGCAAAGGCAGCCGACATGCCAGCGCACCGTGTACGCGACTTCATCGGCGTGCCGGATCCGGGCGGCCTCTCGCTGGGCGGCTCCGCGAGCGCTCCTCTCGCGCACCCCGGCGGCATCGAGCCTGCGCCATTGCCCGTTGCCCATCCGCTCGAACAGGGTGTCGCGCCGGACCATGCGGAACGATCGGGTCCCGTCGACGGCTTGTTCCACCAGGATGCCGAGCCGGATCCCCCAGCCCACCAAGTTGCCGACGGCGTCGTGGAGGAACGCACCCCGCCAGTCGCGGCCATGGCCGAAGAACGTCGGATCAGAAGCCCGGACCGTCTCGTGGACTGGCACGAGGTCGTGGATGGCCACGTCATCCCGGTCACCCCACATCGCCACCAGGCGGGCCTGGATCCTGGCCAGCAGGCGATAGTCGTGCGCCTCACCGTACGTCGGGTTGCAGATCGCGATCTCCAGGGCTGCCTCGGCAGTTAGGCCGTGCAGGTGACGGTAGTCCGGCTTCTCGCGGCGGTTACGGCTTGGCATCGTCCACTTCCTTAGGTGTCGCCCCACGCGATCGCCAGGCCGACGGCGGTCCCCAACGGGATCCCGAACACCGCCCAGATGACGAGGACCTGCAGCGGGCCGTGAGTCATGCCCTCGTCCTCCCAACCCGGCGCCTGTCGTTGCGTGCTTCCCTGTTCACGGCGTGCTCGATCCACAGGGCGAGCGCGTCCCGAATTCGGGACTCCCGCTCGGCCGGGCCGTCCCCGGGATACGCGGCGATGATGCGCTCGACGGTCCGCGTCGCCCCGCGGGCGAGCTCGTCGATCGTGGCCCGCCTCACGAAAGGTCCACCATGTAGCCGAGGTTCACCTGCTCGACGTCATCCCCGCTGATGAAGGTCTTCGATCCGACCGGGCTGAACGTCATGCCGGCCACGATTTCCTCGGCGGTGAGGCTGTCCGGCGGGGTGTACGAGCCAGCGTCTATGGCGGCCTGCACCTGCTGCCTCAAGCACTCCGCCACCCAAGAGGTCGGCTCGATCTGAAAGACGGGGTCGGCCGCGAGCTTCACGTCGTCGAGCGCGACGGACCAGGACCCGTCCTTGGCATCCCCGCAACCGATGACCGTCGCCTGCAGGGTTCGGCAGGTCACCACCCCGCGTAGCGAGGGGAGCGCCACGCGGTTGAGGTGCATGTTGCCCGCGGACAGGGAGAAGGTGCCGTCGCCGTTGGGTGTGAGCCTCGCCTTCGTCATGCTCGCCTCCGTGCCTTGGCCTCGGCAGCCCGGCGCGCCTTGCGGTTGGGGCCGGCCTCCCGGAGCGAGGCCAGCATCGAGACGAACGGGCTCACGCTCCGGTAGGTCACCTCGACCTCGGTCGTGAGCTCGGTGGTCTGCTCGATGCGCTTGGCCATCTCGCGCACGCCCTTGCGTCTCACGGAAATGCCGATGCCGCCGACCGTGACGATCTCCTTCGGCTCCGGCGCCGTCGCGCTGAAGTCCGAGAGGTAGTCGACGGGGACGCGGACGTCGTACCCGTGCTCGTCCGTCAGGGTCGTGGTGACGCCGACGTCCCCGAACCGTGAGGCCATCGTCACCCGGACGCGCTCGCCGTCGCAGTCGGCGAACAGGGTCGGGACCGGGTCGCGCCACATGGGCAGGCCGTGCCGATCCTCGATCGCCTTATCGAAGGCCGCGTCGCCCGTCGGGTACTTCAGCGCGGCCGGGCGGCATTGGTAGTCGAGGAACCGCCGCAGGCACTCGGGTTGGGTCGGGTCGTCGAGGTACTCGTCGCAGTGCTTGGACATGGTCAGGCCTTCACCGGAGCCGTCTTGGACAGGGACGTCGCCGCGCTCATGATGAGCTCGTTGAGGCTGGCAATCTCGGAGTACGAAGGTGGATCGACCAGCCGGGGGATCATGCCGACGATCGTGCGGACGACCGCGTCGAGAGCCCTCTGCGCGTCGACCCGGTGAGGCTTGTCGGATCGGACGAAGCCGGCCATCGAGAGCATCTGCAGGGCCCGGTCAGCATCGTTCTCATACTCGTCGCACGTGACCCGCAGAGTCTCGCGGACGGCATCGAGGTCGGTCATCGCCTGGAGCTCAACCCCGTACTGGCGTTCCGCCTCGGCCTTGCGCGCCTCCGCCTCGGCCCGCTCGGCCTTGAACCGGCGGACCCAGTCCTCGTGGTTGGATATCTCGCTGGGGGTCATCCCCGCGTACTGGCGCGCCAGGCTCCGGACCTTCGACGGCGACATCGCTCAGGCCCCCCTGCCGTAGTCCGAGACCGACGGCGCGCTCGAACAGCCCGAGTGGTCGTTGCCCGTGAGGTGGTCGAGGATCCGGTGGAGGTCGTGGCCGAGGGGGAAGACCTCGTTGGGGCCGACCTTCTCCTTGAGGGCGTCGAGGGCCGCGATCGCGCGGAAGGTCCGGGCCAGCGCGGCCGGGATGTCGGCGGCCCCCGGGACCGGCGTGATGGACTGGGTCGCCTGCAGCACCAGCCGGCGCAGGGCGCTGCGGAAGCGGATGGCGTCGGGGACGCGGGGCTCGTCGTCCCGCAGCGGCACCAGGTGCGGCCGGACGTTGGCCGTCGTCACGAGCTTGTGGTCGCACAGGAGGCGCAGGTCGCCGTGCTCGTAGTCGAGATCCAGCATCCACGCCTTCCCCGTCCGGCGGTTCATGCCGTCGAGCGCTTCCGCCAGGATCTCGCGGATCGCCTCGTCACCCAGGTCCTTGATCTGCATCGTCGTCTCCATCACCAGGCCGACCAAACCGCCGGCAGACTGCCCGCCGGGGCCTTCTCCGCATCCGTCCAGGCTTGCTCTTGCTCGGGGGCGGCCTCAGACTCCCGCCCATGTCTGACGCCGAGTACGGCCCCGCCTCCATCCGCGTGCTCGCTGAACTGGGGCCCGTCCCGCGCAGGCCGGCCGGCCACGTCCACGAGCCGGCCCACGTCGTCGCGCAGGTCATCCTCACCGGCGAGGGTCGCCTGTTCGTGGAGGCGCCCGGGTCCCCGCCGACCCGCATCGTGGCGATCCCTGCCAAGCGGGCGGCCGCCGTCGGGCAGCGCGTCGCCGAGCTCGTCGCGGAGGCCCTGGCGGTGCGGACCCGCGCCGGCGAGGGGAAGGCCTGAATGCGCGAGGACCTCCACAACATCGCGGACGGCGCCGGCGCCGGCGCGCGCATCGAGCTCGTCGTCCGCGTCCTCCTCGGCACGGAGCGGTCGACCGTCCTCGTCGTCGACCTCGTCACGGGGCGCGCCCTGGCCAACCAGGTCGTCCCGCACGGAAGCGAGCCCGGGGCCGCGGCCGCCGCCGTCGAGGCGATCGTCGGGGAGCGGCTGCCCGGGTAGGGGGGCGAGCGCTTCCTCTTCCTCTCGTATCCGCGCCCATCCTTCGGCTACGGCGGCCTCGCGGACTGCGCGATGCTCGGGTGTTGCCGTGTCGATGATCCGGCCGCCCTTCAAAGCTTGGACGGCCTGCCATTCGCGGACGACCTGCCTCTGCAGCAGGTACCGGGCGACGGACTCGTGGGCTCGGGTCGGAGCGTTCACGCCCGGCCCTCCGAGATGAGGCCCTTGGCGACCATGATCGAGTAGACGCCCGCGGCCTGCTGGCGCGTGTTGAGCCCGTCGGCTGCGCCTGATCGAGGACCTCCCGGATCAGCTCCCACGGCGGCGTCGGCGGCAGGGCAGCCCGGGCGGCCCAAGCGGCCCACTTGGCATGGGCGGCCCGGGTCCGGGCGTTACCCGAGAACCGGGCCGCCAGGCGTGCGATTACGGCCGGGTCGACGGCCTGCGCTTCGGATGACATCCCATTTCCCCCTACGGATTTCGACAGATCCGCAGTGTGCCACCGATCGTCGATTCGCACTGGACGGTGACCGGGATTTCGCGCAGCCGCTGAGTCGGTGGGGTGTCTTTCATCCGGGTCGGCTACGATGCGGGCATGCAAGAGCTCAGAGACCTCGGCGAGCAGATCGCCACGAACCCCAAGGCCCGCCGGATGCCCGTGCGACGGCTCGCCATGGTGGCCGGTGTGAGCCCGGCCTGGCTCGCCGCGCTGGAGAGGGGCGAGATCGCCGACCCCAGCATCGCGAAGGTGGCCAGGGTCCTGAACGCGCTCGACCTCGATCTCCGCGTCCGGGAGTGGCACGGCGGCGTGCCGGACCTCGACGAGCTTTCGGAGGAGAACGAGAGGCTCAGGCAGCAACTCCGGGACCCGGCCGCGCGGGCTGCAAGGTTCCGCTAACCGTCCGAAGGTTTCCACAGGCTCCGGCCGAGCCGACGATTGCATCGTCGGAATCCCCCGGGGTACGGTCGCCGTCTCGACAGGAAAGACCTCGATGACCCGCGCACTCTCGAAACGGATAGCCGCCACCGCCTGAGCCTCACCGGCTCGGCGCCCTCGCGTCTATCGTTTCAGTGAGTGCCGTTCCCATGTCGAAGCCGTCGTACACCCGCGGTCGCCGCGTCGCCGCCACGCGCCTGTCCCTCCAGGACCCCTCCCAGTATTGCGGGCCGATCGAGCCGCAGACGCCCCTGACGCTGCACGAGCGCCTGCTCGGCGGCGAGATGGCCAAGGGGCTGCCGGCCCTCGACCTCGCCATCACCATCATGTCGCTGACCGAGGTTGGGTCGACGTACCCGGCCAAGGTGCGCCTCGCCGCCCGGCGGGCAGCGGAGGCCCCGTCGGCCAAGACGGCGGCCGCGCTGGAACGGGCGCTGCGCCGCGAACTCGATCGGTCCGACCTCGACCAGGAACAGGCGATCGAGATGTCGCGTGTCGCGGACCAGCTGGTCGCGCACCAGGCGGCTTTCGGCTCGGCCGAGGCCAACGCCCGCATGGCGGCCCGGGCCCTCAACCTCGCGGGGCTCATGCTCCGCGACGGCCGGGCCGCGCCAGTGTGGCTGGCGATCCGCTCCGCGCTCCTGTTCGCCGAGGACAGCACGGAGGAGCTCGACCTACTGAACTTCGTCGCGGAGCCGCGCTACCCGCGCCTGGCGATGCTCAACGCACGGGTCTCGAACCTCTCGTCGGAGCTCTCGATCGGGACCGAGGCGCAGGAGCTCGTCGAGGTCGACAGGGCCGTGCTCGACGGCGGCGTCGGTGCTGACGGGACGGTCGATCCGGCGGACACCGAATTCCTGGACAACCTGATCTGGAAGCCCAAGCCGGGGCCGACGCTCGTCGTCCTCGGCCGAAACGCCCTCGACCACTTGCCCGGCAGTGCGAGCTCGGGCTCGTCCAACACCTCGCGCGGCAACACACCCCGGGCGGAATTCCAGCCTCTCGCTGGCGTTGCGCTGCCGCTGATCCACGGGATCGACGTCGCGGCGGTGCGGATCGCCCTCGACCGCGAGTTCCCATGGCTCGGCGACCTGACGCGGAAGCTCCTCGGCGACCTCGTCGGCGGCAGGTACGCGCGGTTCCAGCGTACGCTCGTCGTCGGGCGTCCCGGCTGCGGCAAGACCCGCTACCTCAGGCGGCTATGCACTCTCTGCGGGATCCCGTCCCTCGTCTACAACGCGGCCGGCGTGGCGGACGCGGCGTTCGGAGGTACATCCCGGCAGTACAGCACGGGCCGTGGCTGCGTCCCGCTCCAGCTGCTCCAGCGGACCCGGACGGCCAACCCCGCGCTCATCGTCGACGAGCTGGAGAAGGCGGCGGTCGGGCGCCACAACGGCAGCCTCGTCGATACGCTGACCGCGATGCTGGAGCCGGAGGGGTCCCGTGCCTTCTTCGACCCGTACATCGAGACCGAGGTCGACCTGAGCGCGGTCCAGTACCTCGCGACGGCCAACGCGACGGCCGGCGTCGCGGCTCCCCTGCTCGATAGACTGAGATGCGTCGTCGTTCCCGATCCCCGACCTCAGGACCTGCCGGCGATCCTCGCGACGCTGCTCCCGGAAATCCGCGCCGACCGCGGGCAGGACGAGGCCTGGTGCCCCGACCTCGACCCGGAGGAAGCCGCCCTCGTCGCCGAGGCGTGGGGCAAGGGCGGCAGCATCCGCCCCCTGCGCCGGATCGTCGAGACGCTGCTCTCCGGGCGCGAAGCCCTCGCGCCGCGCCACTGAGTGAGGCACCGATGTCGCAAGCTCAGCTCGCCGCCCTCGCGGATCGCATCCAGGACGCCTGGGAGAACGGGCGGATCTGCGCCCTCGTCGGCCGGGGATGCCGGGCGCGCATCGTCCGGATCGCTCGGCTGCTCGACGCCGGGCGGATCGACACCGACCGTGCCCTGCGCCTCGCGATGGAGGCCGAGGGCGCGGCCTTCTGCTTCCTCCCCCTCCCGCCGGAGGGCGACCGGTGAGCCTCGTCCAGGAATTCTACTCGATCGCCGGCACCGTCCTACGCGACCAGCGACGGGTCCCCTCGATCCGCGTCACGGCCGTGGAGCCGACGCCGGCCGGCCCCCGCGTGCGATGGATCGGAGGGCCAGGCGGGCACCGCGTCGTCGCCACGGAGGACGGCACGCGCTGGCGCGGCGGCGTCGGCCCTCAGTGGCTGCTCGAAGGCCTGTCCCGGTACCTGGCGGTGCGCTGGCGCGAGCGGACCCCGACCGCACCGGCGGACTGGAGCCGCGTCCTCGCCGGGCGGCACCCGAGCGTGTTCACGAGCGGCGGGCCCTACACCGGCCCGGGATGGGCGGCGCTGCTCGCGACCGGGGCGGAGTGGATCGAGGAGCTCGGCGTGCCAAGCGGGTTCGAGACCACCGACGTGAAGGAGAAGATGGGCACGCTCCGGTGGCACCATCACGCGGACGATTGGCCTGACGACATCGCCGACGCGATCGAGGCCGTCGAGACCCTGTCGGCCCACGTCTGCGACAAGTGCGGTGCCCCCGGCAGGACCCGGGGCGGCCCATGGCTGGCGACGCGCTGCGGCGCCCATGCGGAGGATCGGTGATGCGGACCTTACTTCTCGTCGCCGCCCTCTCCGGCGCGGCTCCCTGCCTGCCCGGCGCCATCCCAACGGGGGCTGGGGCGTCCGGATCCGCCACGTCGTCGACGACGGCATGACCGTCGATGGCACGCTGTCCGTGCGCCGCGGCGGCCGCTTCCTCCTGGAGTGCCGGATCTCGGGGACCGCTTGGGGCCCGGATTCGAAGACCGCCGTATGGGGGATCGCCACCGTCTCGGGCGACGTCGTGACCGGTCGCGTCGAGGCCGGCGAGGACCGGCTCCAGCTGCCCGGCCGCCGGTTCGTCCTGCGCCTCGGGGACCGCCCCGCGGCGTGGTCGAGCAACGTGCCGGGGTGCCCTCAGACCGGGGCGATCCAGCGATGATTTGTGGGTGGCATCGCCGAGGTCGATGCTGCCTCCAGGATGGAGACGACCATGCGCCTGCGAGATCTTACACCAGCCGAACGCCGCGCCGTCGAGGAGCGCCGTGCCGCGGTGCGCGCCGCCCTCGCCGGGGTGGATCCCGCATGGCGCCCGGACGACGCCGCCGTCGACGCGGCGCCCTTCCTCGACGACTGGAGCGTGCGGGATTACCCGGGCACGACGCGCCCCTGCATCGAGGCATACTGCTGGAACCATCCCCTCCACGGCAGCACGATCCTCACGACGAGCGTCGTCATCCAACAGGGCGAGGGCTACGCGGTCTGTGAGAGCGGCCGAGTGTACATCCTCGGGTCGCCGTCCCGGGATCCAGAGGACCGCCACGCGATCCTGTCCGGCCGCCGCGGGAAGGGCCGTCCCGCCCCCGAGCCGGCCCCGGAGGAAGAGGCCGCCCCGGGGCCCGGTGTCCGCCCGTCCTGACCCGACGTCAGCACATTTGAGCACACCGTCGGCCCGTGTGGACCCGACCGTGTGCTCAAATGTGCTACGGCGTTTTTTTCATTCAGATCGCCGGAAGTCCTGGATTTACTTCAGGAAAACCGGCCTGATCCGAACACCCCGGTTTTTGGTAAACGCGTTACCAGTATTTCCGGCACCGCCGCTGCTTCACTCGGCCGTCTCGGATACGAGTTCCTGGACCTGGTCGACGGCCGCCGCGGGATTCGGTGCCTTGGGCTCGGGCGGCCGCACGCCCTGTAGCTGGTGGCGGAGAAGATCCGCTCGGAACCGGCGGCAGGTGACGGCGGCGCGGTCATGCTCGGCCGCGCCCTCAAGAAGCAGGGCGTCGAGGACGGGCGTCAGCCACCCGGGGATCGGCCGCGAACGGGTCAGCCACATCGACACGATCGACAGGCTGACCTTGTGCCCGCGGGCGGCCGACAGCCCCTCCGCGAGCTGGGCGCGGGTGTAGCCGGCGCCGTAGACCGCCTCGGCGATCGTGTGGAGCTCCAAGGGGTAGACGGCCAGGGGCTCCGGGGGGAGCGCGTGGGCAATACGGGGGCGCTTCGACATGGGGCGATCCTTCTCAGTGGCCGTTGCGGGACATGGGCGGGAGGTTGCCCATCATGGCCAGCATGGCGTCGATGTCGGGCGCCTCCTCCGCCTCCTCCGGGATCGGCTGTTCGTAGACGTAGGCGCGCTCGGACGAGGGCAACACCGGGGGCTGCCGGTTGACCGCCCTGAAAGAGTGCAGCCGCTCTCCTTCAAGTGCGTAGCAGCCCGATGCGACCATGAGCAGGTAGGAGTTGGCTTCGGTCGTGTTGCGGTCGCGTTCATCGGCTCCGATGAGGTCGATTTTGTTGTCGATCAGGCTCTCCAAGATGGCCCGGATCACCTCGCGTCGGGCCTTCGCATTCATGGTCTTGCCGGCCGAGGTCCTCTTCAGCGCCTTCGCCATCACGGCCGGCGCCCAAACGGCCGGGCGTTGACGGCCCGTCGGGTTCCGGAACCGCTTGTCCGGGTCGAGGCCCCCGAGCTGCGGATGTCCATCGACGCTGTACTGCGCGGCGGAGGTCAGGAGGTCGAGATAGTCGTCGCGGCGGGAGCGGCGCACCGCATTCGAGGGTGAGTCGTCGAGGATCGGGTCGGGCAGGCGCTTGGGCATCGGTCGGGGTCCTTCGAGGTTCAGGTGTTGGTGAGGATGGACGAGGCGGCGCATGCGGGGGCGGCCGCCCGTTCGGCGGGGGCGTCAGGCCTTCCGGGCGGCCTGCTCGGCCATCCAAGCGAGCAGGGCGTCGATGTCCGGCTCCTCCTCCGCGGCCAGCGCCGCCCTCCGCGCGGCCTGCTCGGCCATGGCGGCGAACATCGCGTCGATGTCGGGCTCCTCCTCGTGGACCTGGGCGGTGGGGTTCGGGGCGTTGCGCATGGTGGGCTCCTGTCTGGCTGGTGTCTAACCGTGACACAAGCCAAATCATCCCGTCAACAAAAATCGGCTATTATTGTGATAAAAAATCGCACAGATTTTCGCTGCGTGAAGCGACGCCCCTTTGGGTATCATTTCGATGCAGGGTGTCTCGCCCCTCAAAACGGTCGACGGTTAACGGCCCTGCGGGGGGTGGGCGGATCGCCTAGGGGACGGGCCGTCGGCCTACGTTGTCCAACCCTGTATGGGGCGAAGCGGCCCTACGGGCCCGCTGGGCCTTGCGGTCGGGACGGGTCGGCGCCTCAGGCGTCGGCGTCGTCGGGCTCGGCCAGCATCTGCGGGAACAGCGCCCCGACGGCGAGCACCGTGAACACCGCCATGAAGTAGCCGGCCCCCGTCGAGGGCGACGCCATGACGGACCGCGCCTCCATCAGGGCGTCGGCGGCGAACAGGCGGGCGTCGCGCTCGTCTCGCTCCTGGACGGTCACGACGTGGCCTCGGCGGCGTCGAGGGCCCGGATCGCCGATTCCAGCGCGGCCTGGAGACGGTCGGGCAGCGGCCGCTCCGGAGGGAGCTCGACGGCCCAGCGGCGGTTGGCGACGAGGCGACGGGCGGCCTCGATCACGGCGGCGGCGGCGGGATCCCGGCCTGTCATGCGCTGCGCTCCGGGCCCCAGCCGCGCATCTCGTGGAACCGGCGAACGAGGGCGACGAGTTCGGTGGCCTTGGACCCGAGAAGCTCCACGCCGACCGTGCCGTCGCAGTCCCAGTCCACGTCACCCGCCACCAGGACGAGGCCGAGGCCGCGGTCGCCGACGACTTGGACGATCCGATCCGCCCTGTGCGGCAGGCCCTCGGCTGCGAGCCAGGCGATGATCGTCGGGACCAGCGAAGCAGGGATTTCAGCGACGAAGGCCGTGGTTGGGTAGACCGCCTTCAGGCTGGTGACGATCTCGGGTGCGGTCCGGCAACCCGCCGAGGCCGGGATCGGCAGCAGGGCGGCGGCTAGGGCGAGGGCGGCAAGACGAATCATCGTGCACTCCTCCGGATTCGGTGGCGCAGCGGGGCGGCCGCCACGATGGCGGCGGCGACGTCGGCCCGAGCCGGCGCCGGAGGAACGGCCTCGCCGCGGAGGACGGCGACGATGCCGTCGGTCGCCGGGGTCGGCAGGGCCGGCTGCGCGTGGCAGGCGAGCGCGAGGAGGGCGACCGGCATCATGGTGTCGGCCCCACGGTCCGGCCGACGGCATCGAGCCGATCGGCGCAGTCGGCACGGGCGTCGCGAAGGTCGGTGATGTACCCGGCGACGTCGCGCTGGGTGCCGCCCTTCCGCCAGGCGGGCTCGCCCGAGCAGGTCAGCAGGGAGGCCGGCACGGTCGGCTTGGAGGTCGATTGGCACCCGGCGAGGGAGAGTGCCAGCGCGGCGAAGATGGCGACCCGGATCATCGTCCGCCCTCCAGGACCTGGCGGAGGACCGGGGCCACGGACGCGTCGTCGGAGGCCGGCGCGGCCTGGATCCGGCGGTGAGCCTCGCGGTTGGCGCGGCCTCGCTTGTCCCCGTTTCGGGACACGCTCTCCAACGCCTCGATGGCTTTGGCTTTGCCGGCGGCGTCGGCCTTGGCCTCGTCGCGCTCGCGCCGGGCGGCGCCGAGGTCGGCCTGGATCGCGCCGCCGATGGCCGAACGGGGCGTCAAGGCGGGAGCGCAGCCGATCCACAACCAGACCGTCAGCGCATGGCTAGGCCCCCTCGGCCCATGTCGGTCCCATGACCTATGCGTTCGTTCCCATGAAGCCCCATGCCCCGCCCATGCGCATCGACTTGCACAACCTCAAGTGAGACGACCCGCAGGTTTGCGTCGCCCAGACACGTCCGATGTCGCACCCCTGCCGCATAGGAAACGGCCATCGCACTGTCGGAACCGATAGCAGGCCGAACCCCCAAAGGGGCTGTAGATCGTTTCCAGCCATGATCGCCCATGACCCTGTCGCTCGGCTGGGTGGGTAGCGCGCGACATGCCTCATGGGCGGTTATGGCTAGAATTCGTTTTTCATGGGATCAACCTGAGGTGGTGGATTTGGCCTGAAATGGGGTCATCGGCCTCGGTGTGCGGTCGGCCTTTGGAGATGCTGGACCCGGGGCTAGCTTTCCCGGGCGTGCGGTCGTGATGCCCCGCGCGCCCACTCCGCGCCGAGCCCGATGTCCCCTTCGACCAGCCCAGTTCCCGCCGCCGCCCATGCCCTGTCCGCCTCGTCGCGGATGGCCATGAAGCGCGCCCACCTGCACCTGCTCCACGGCGCATCCGGCGGCGGCCAGGTCTGCCTCGCGCGCGAAGCGCCCGAGCTCAAGGCCGGGTGGGAGGACACGCTGGTCTGGCAGATGCGCGCCGCCGACAGCCAGGCGCTGGTCGATGCCATGTACGTCGGCATGAACGCGTTCCGCTTCCGCCGCGGCGCTGACTGCCTGTTCAGGGTCGGCCACCTGTGGATGGACTTCGACTACCGCACGCCCGACGCTGCTGGCATCAGCCTGTCCTACGCGCACTTAAGCGAGGAAGCCGTCATCTACCTGCTGCTCGCGGCGTTCGAGGCCTGCGGGATTCCGGCGCCGTCTTACTTCACCGCGAGCGGAAACGGCATCCATACCGTGTGGGTCTGCGACAAACTCCAGGCCTCGGCGCAGCGCAAGGTCGCCAAGGCGATGTCGGCCCTGTACGGACCGAACCTGCGCCCCGACGGCACGTGCCCGGTCCGTCGCCGGCGCGATGCCGTTCGCGACCGCCACGAGGCGCGCATGCTTCCCCTGTGGCAGCTGGCGCGCGACCTAGGCCTCGACCGTGGCGCCCGGGATGCCGCGCGCGTCCTGAGGCTGTGGGGGTCGGTCAACCAGAAGAACGGCAAGGTCTGTAGGATGGCGTGGCCGTCCTCGATCGGGGACGTCGTCCGCCACGAGTTCAACGTGCTGAGCGATGCGGTCATGCCGCTCACCCGCCACGAGCTCAAGGCGATCCTCGACGAGCGGGCCGCATGGCGCGAGGCCAACCCCGAGGCCGCGGCGGCATATGCGGTGAAGCAGCGCCGCGTCCCGGTCAGCCGGTGGGCGAGGATCGCGGCGGACCTGCTGCGCCTGTGCGAGATCCGGGGCGGCGTGTTCCCGAAGACCCGTCACCTCTGGCTCTTCCTCACCGCGAACGCCCGCGCGCACGCGTACGGGGGAGACAAGACCGAGTGGGCTGGCGAGCTCGGCGCCATGGTGGGCCTGACCGAGGCGTCCGCCCTGTCGTGCCTCGGGACCCTCGACAAGAAGGCGCAGCGTCATCAGGCCGGCGAGAAGGAAGAGTACGGCGGCAAGCCCTGCTCGCCGCTCTACCACTACAGCGCGGCCCGCATTGTCGACGATCTGTCCATCAGCGATGCCGAAGGCGAGGCGATGCGGGTGCTGGTCCCGGGCGGATCGGTCGACCGGACCGACGCTGAGCGACAGGCCGACAAGCGAGAGCGCGACGGTTGCACGCCTCGGCCGACGACGGCCGCCGCGAGGCTCGCAGACGGGCACAGGGCGATCGCGTTGAAGGCCGAGGGCTTGACCATGGCGCAGATTTGCGCCGCCATCCCGCAGCGTCGCGAGACGTCCATGCGGAAGGCGATGCGCGAGGCTGAGGCGGTGGTCGAGGCTGAGGTCAAGACGGCCGAGGCAGTGGTCGAGACGATCGTGACTGACACCGAAACGGTCACGGATTCCAACGCGGGGGGGGTGCACGTTCCGTCACGTAATATCGGGCCTCTGGCATCCTCTGCCCCTGCCCGGACCCCCTCGGCCCCGTCGCAGCCTGTCGTTCCCGTCGCATCGCCGGCCCTGTACGACCGTCCCAGGATCATCCGGAACAGCGCCATCTCGTGGACGTACAACTTCGGACCCGAAACCGGCACGGTCGTCTTCAAGAACCCGGATGGTCTTCACGGCTGGAGCGCGCTCTCGCTCAACGGAGAGGCCACTGACATCCCGCCCGGGTTCCTCGAAGGACGCAGGGCGGAGAAGCTACGCCGGCGTCTCAGGGCCGCGTCCCAGCCCCTCGTGGACCGTGCACGTCGGTTCCCGGCCCGCACCGCCATCGCCCGTCCCACAGCCTCCAGGGCGCCCTCCCTGACCGCCGAGGAATACAAGAGGATCTCGCAGGGGTGGTGACCTCGCCCCTTGTGGCAGGCATCGCGTCGGCCTAGAATTTGGACACCTCGGCGCGAGGTACGTGCATCACACGTGGTAGGGCTCCCTCCGGCGACGGACGGGGGCCCTCCGTGTTTCAGGGCCCGGCGTGACGCTGCCCGGGACACGCTGCCCGTGCCACGCTCCCGAGTATGGCTAGAGTAGGCGAACTCTGGAACGGGCGGGGCCTCGACGGGATCGAGCTCACCGTCGACATCGCATCGCAGATTGAGGCGTGGCGCGACCGGTACGCCTCGACCGTGGGCATGGCCAAGTACCGCAGGGCTGCGGCGTGGGCGACCTACGAGACGGCCTAGCGGGCCGTCCTCGGGATCCGCGCGCCGGCGCGAACGGCGTTGATGGAATGGTCCTCTCCGGAGGTAGTCCGTTTCCTGCCGTGCGACGATGTCCGGAGTGACCTCGTCAGGGCCCGTGGATGGCGACGGGCGGGTACCGCATCCGGGGCGACGGCCGGTTCATCGATGCCTTGGATACCGGCGTGATCGTTCGGGAAACGGAAGCAGGCGGACGACTCCGTGCGCTGCACGCATCATGCTGCAACGCCACCGTCCTCCGGCCTGCGCCTCCGATAGCGACCGCCGCCCACGCCGACGAAATACCGCTTGCGGTACATCCGCTCGTCGATCGCCCCCCTGACCGTGTCGAGGCTCCAAGCCAGCGCATGCTCGCCGGCCTCCTGCACCAGGTCCGCCCCGATCCCGCGAGATTGCCGGCATTCATCGACCTTCGGGCATCCGGCGTCCCGCCCCTTGGCTTTGTAGCCATGTCTCCGATGACCGGCCCATCGATTTGCTTTCGGACGCCGATGTTCCGCTCCAGAAAGCACGCCCTCAGAATGTCGGTGGCGGTCATCCCCGTGACACAAGCGCCGCGAAGGCACTTTCGGGGACCGTCCACCGTTGTGCTACCGACGGGTTTTCCGAAGGCGCAGCCACCTGGACGCAAGCTCGCCCCGCCATGTTACACCTAGGGGAGAAGGTCCCGTGTCGCGTCGAGACGAAAAGGAGCCGGACGGCGTCGACTTGAGACTTCTCAAGGCGGCCGTCGAGGCGGCCGGTGAGGCAATCCTCATCACCACGAGCGATCTCGACGAGCCCGGACCGAGCATCGTCTATGCGAACCCGGCATTCACGCGCCTCACCGGTTACGAGACGCAGGAGGTCGTTGGGCGCAATCCACGGTTCCTGCAGGGAACGGCGACCGAACGCAATATCTTGGACCAAATGCGGGCGGCCCTTTCCGTAGGGGAGGCATTTCAGGGCGAGGCGCTGAACTGCCGCAAGGACGGATCGACCTACATGGTCGAATGGCTGATCACGCCGGTGCACGACGCAGGCGGGCACATCACGCACTGGGTCTCGGCCCAGCGCGACGTGACAGACCGGCGCGCCTTCGAGGATCGGCAGACGCTGATGGTGCGCGAACTGCACCATCGGGTGAAAAACATGCTCGCGACCGTCCAGGCCGTGCTGAACGCGACCATCCGCTCGTCCGTGACCATGCCGGAGTTCGCCAGGGCCTTCACGGGCCGGATCGTATCGCTCGCCCGGACGCACGCACTGATCACCGAGGACCAAGCACAGGTCGCCTCCTTCGAGGGGCTGCTCCGGGCCGAACTCGACCCATACAACGAGAACGGTCGGATCGCGTTGCGGGGGCCGTCCCTGAGGCTTTCCTCGGAACTGGCGGTGCCGATCAGCATGGCCCTCCACGAGTTGACCACCAACGCGCTGCGACATGGCGCGCTGGCTCATCCGGGCGGGCGGGTGGCGGTTACGTGGACGGTCGAGGATGGCGCGAACGGCTCACACCTGGCCTGGGTCTGGAACGAGCACGACGGGCCGCCCCCCACGCTGCCGACCCGCGAGGGGTTCGGCACGCGGCTTCTCAACAAAATTCTGGTCGCGCAGACGCGAGCCGAGGTCGAGATCGAGTTCGATGTCGACGGACTCCGGGTGAACGTACGGCTTCCGCTCGGGACTCGTTAAATCGAAAGGTCCGGTATGAAGTGGGCTGGCGATCATCCCGCCAGGATTCGCTCGCGCCGACGCTAAATCGCTGACTTGCGCAGGACCCTGGACAGCTGGTCGACCGAGTATGGCTTGTGCAGGAGCTCGAACCCGTAGGTGCCGTTCTGGGCCAGCACGTGGCTGTAGCCGGAGGTCAGCACCACCGGGAGATCGTTATGCAGACGCCGGATTTCCTGCCCGAGCGCGATCCCGTCCATTCCCGGCATCACCACGTCTGAGAACAGGGCGCCTCTCCACGATGGCCGCCTCAGGCATCGCGCTAGTGTCTGCCCCGGGCCATCGCCTTGATGCGGTCGGCGGTGCGCAGCGCGACCGCTTGGATCGTGAGGGAGGGGTTCACGCCTCCCGTGGTCGGGAAGACCGAGCCGTCACAGACCCAGAGGTTGGGGATGTCCCAGGACCGGCAATCTCCGTCCACCACCGAGGTCCGGCGGTCATGGCCCATCCGGGCCGTGCCATACAGGTGGTTGGTGTCGTCGCCCTGTTCCCAGATGTTGCGGCCGCCGGCCGCCGCGAGCGCCTGGCCCATGAAGTTCAGCCCGTGGCGGTTCATGGCCCGGTCGTTGTCGCACCACGAATAGGTGATGCGCGGGATCGGCAGCCCGTACTGGTCGGTCTCGTCCGTCAGGGTCACCCGATTGCGCTCCTGCGCAAGGTATGCCAGCCGAGGACACGGCGGCCCTCGATGTCCGACCACACCAGGATGTCCCGGGCGGGCCACCACGACGGCCCCTCGCTGAAGGTCGCCTGGTCGTACAGCGAGACGAGGCGGGCATGGTGGGGCACCACCTCGGTGAAACGCGGGTCCGACGCCCGTGGCGGGTCGACGTGGGATACGGGCTCCGGTGGACCGGGCCGGCGCAGCAGGTTCGACGCAGGTACGGCGATCATCATTCCTCGGCGTATGGATCTTTCGGACGTATGGGCTGCCGACTTTCCCGAACCGACAATCGTCTCCGGCGGATGTCGTTCTGTCGTCCCTCACGGCTTTCCCGCGCTGAACGCTTCGAGGGCCGACGATGTTGATGCCTACGGCGGCAACCGAAGGTCTCGTCGGCTCGCCGACGAGAGTTGGAGCCGGGTGTCCTGGCTCGCCGCGTAGGGTTTGACGAAGTTGGGGATGCCTGACCCTATCCCATGGAGGAGAGGATCTCCGTGACGAGCCCTTCGGCGTTCTCCTCCGGCACCCAGTGGTTCGCCCGCTCGACCGTCCGGAAGGTGACGTCCTTCGCGACCTCCCGCATCATCGCCTCGGTGAACGGTGCGAACGCGCTCTGCACGCCTGCGAGGGCAAGAATTGGCATCGTGAGTTTCCCGTCGCGCTTCACCTCGGCTCTGTTGTGCGCGTCGTCGGCCGGGAAGGCGCGGTAGAGCTCGAACCCGGCCCGCATGGCGCCCGGTCGCGAGAAGGCCCGCACGTACCGCTGGATCGCGTCCGGACCGATGGCCTCCGTGTCGTAGGCGAGGTCCTGGTAGAAGCGCTCCAGGTAAAGCTGTTCGCGCCCGGCGGTGAGCAACTCGGGCACGTCCGGCGCGCGGTGGAACTGGAAGTGCCAGAGCCGGTCGGTGTCACCCAGCGCCGTCTGGTAGACATCGGTGCCCGGGAGCGGTGCCTCCATCGCGACGAGCCGCTCGGTCTGCTTCGGGTAGCGTCGGGCGAAGGCGTAGGCGACCATCATGCCGATGTCGTGCCCGACCATCGTCACCGGCTGCGTCAGTCCGAGATGGCCGTAGAGCAACGCGTGCAGGTCGCCGGCCATCGTGTGCTTGTCGTAGCCTCCCGGCGGCTTCGAGGAGCCGCCCGCACCGCGATAGTCCGGGACCACGACGCGCAGGCCGGCGCGGACCAACAGCGGTACGACACGACGCCACGCGTAGGCCGTCTCGGGGTAGCCGTGGACCAGCACGATCACACGCTCGCCTTCGCCCGCAACGCCGTAGTGCAGGCGCATGCCGGGTTCGATCTCGACCGAATCCCACTCGATTGCCGCACCGTCCCATAGCTCACGCATCACCGTGCTCCCTCGTTGCCCTCGGTGGACCGGAAGTGCCGGACGAGCGCCGCCGCGACGGCGTCCGGAGCCTCTCGCGGGGCGAAGTGGCCCACCCCGTCCAGGGTGATGAACTCGAAGGGTCCGTCGAACTTCGACGGTACGGCCTTGCTCGCCTCCGGCGGGTTCACGCCGTCGACGGCGCCCTGGATGTAGAGGGTCGGGGTCGACAGGGTCTTGGTCGCCTTCACCTTCGCCTCAAGCTCGGCCGAGCGTGGGTCCGGTTCGGCCTCGTCCCAGCGCGCCTGGTAGGAGTGCAACGTGACGTCGACGAAGTCCGGGTTCTCCCAGGACGCGGCGACCGCCGCGAACGTCGCATCGTCGTACCAGCCGGGCGGGCTCCAGTTTTCCCACATGATGCGGCCGAACCCCTTGGGATCGGCCCGCACGGCGTCCTGGCCGCGCCTGGTCGCCTGGAACCAGTGGTACCATTGGCGCTGACATTGCGGGAACGGCGGGGTCGGCATGCCGCCGAGCCGCGACGGGGTCGAGAGCATCGCCATCCGGCTCACGCGCCCGGGCCAGCCGACCGCCATGGCCTCGGCGGCGTTCGAGCCCCAGTCGTGGCCCGCGACCATGAAGGTCTCGATGCCCATCGCATCCATCAGGTCGATGGCGTCGTGGGCCAGGATTCCCGAATTACCGGTGCGTGGCATGTCGGCCGAACGAAAGCGGGTGCCGCCAAAGCCCCTCAACGCCGGCGTCACCGTCCGGAAGCCCGCCTCGTTCAGATGCCCGGCCACTGTCGTCCAGGCCGTGGCGTCGTCCGGCCAGCCATGAAGCAGAAGGACGGCAGGTCCGCCCGCCGGCCCCGCCACGTCGACGTTCACATCTAGAAGCGTGGTTTTGACCTGTTGCTCGCTCAAGCGAAGCCTCCTTTGGCAGGGCTATGCTCACCGGCGTCCGAAACGCCGGTCCTAGGCCGGGATACGGTCGATGCTCGCGGTATCCTCCTCCGCCACGCCGTTCTCGCGATGGCGGAAGGCGCTCAGGGCCTGGTAGACCTGGAGCCGCGCGCGCATCACCGAACCAAGCGGCCGATGTGCTGCGAGGCTGTGGGCGGGACGGAAGGTCATCACCTCGTCGAAGTAGCGAACCCGGTCCGGCGCGTAGGCGTCCTGGCGCGGCAGGCGCAGCGTCGCCACCGTACGGTAGGGGCTGATCGACACCGGCCAGTCCACCGAGGCGTCCTCGATGGGCTGCCTCTCGGCATCGGCCCAGAGCTGGGCCTTCAACTCGAAGACCACCTCGTGGTCCCGGAAGAAGGCGACCGTCGCATGACGGAAGCCGTCCTCGTCCTGGTGCGGGTCGAGGCGCCACTCGGATAGGGCGCGCTGGCTTTCCGTCGACGGCACGGCCCCGAGCTTGGCGACGTAGTCGCCGTAGCGGACCGGCGCCTGGCTGAAGTAGCTGTCGGCCAGGGGATGGCTGTAGGGATGGCCGAAGAAGTCGGCGAGCGCGCTCTCCGTCCCGAAGGCATGCAGGGCACGGTTGAGGTTGCGCATGGTCGAGGAGACCGCGCTCTTGACCCCTTCCGGCAGCCCGGTCGACTTGCCGATGACCGTGCCGTCGCGCAGGAAGCCGGCCGCCGTGCCGGAGGGGAAGGTGGTTCCGGTCGCGAGCACGAAGTCCTGGGTCTCGACGGCGTGGCCGGGCAGCTTCTCGCCGGGGACGTCGAACACCTTGATGGACATGCCTCGATGGGTCGAGACGCGGTCGCCCAGGGTCTCCCCCGGCCCCTGCGCGAAGCGCACCGCGACGGGGTGGGTGCCGGGGTTGGCGAAGAGCCCTTGCGCCAGTTCGGCGGGTAGGCCGGCTGCAATCGTCAACTCGCCGGTGACGCAGGCCGAACTCTTGGCGTGGCTGGCGCGCACGGCATGGTGCTCGCGAGCCTCGACCGTCTCGGATTGCTGCGTCATACCCTTGATGATGCCGTCGATGGTCTCCTGCTCGCCCGCGGCGGGATTCTCGACGTCGGGGGCGTATCGAAGATAGGTCATGGTCACCTCGTTGGGTGTGAGGATGGAAGTGGTCCGAGTCGATGGATCGTCGGCCGGTGCTCGGCGCGATCCCGCTTCGGTGGGATGGGAAACGCGCCGCGGAAGGCTATCAACTCAGCTTCGGCTGACCGTTCGACGCCGACAGCCCACCGTCGACCGGCAGGTTCACACCGGTGACGAAGTGGGCGTCCTCGCACGCCAGGAAGGCGATCACGCCGGAGATGTCGTCGGGCTTCGCCCCACGCCCCATCGGGATGCGCTCCTCGAACTTGGCGACGAGTTCGGGCTGGTCCTGCATGCCGGCCGTGAACGGCGTGTAGACCAGCGACGGGTTCACCGCGTTCACCCGGACCCCGTTCCGCGCCTCGTCGAGCGCGACCGCACGGGTGAAGTTCGTCACCGCGCCCTTGGCCGCGCAGTAGAAGCTGTGGTTCCAGTCCCCGCCCAAACCCGAGACGGACGACACGTTGACAATGCAGCCGCGGCTCTCCCGGAGATGGGGTAGCGCGAAGCGCGTCATGTAGAAGACGCCGTACAGGTCGGTTTCGATGATCGTCGAGAAGTCGGCGATGTCGCCCTCGTCGACGCGACCGAGATGGTCCTTACCGGCGTTGTTGACGAGGACGTCGAGGCGTCCGAACCGGCGGACGGCCTGCGCCACGACGTCCTGGCACCGGTCTGCGTGCGAAAGGTCGGCGACCACAGCGAGGGTGTCGGCCGCCTCGATGCCGTCGGTCACCTTGTTCAGTCCGTCCTCGTCCTTGTCGGCGAGGACAAGGATCGCGCCCTCCCGTCCGAACCGCCGTGCGGCGGCCTCGCCGATGCCCGAGGCCGCGCCCGTAACCAACACGACCTTGTCAGAGAATCGTCCCATATCATCCCCCCCTGGGCCGCCTGCACGACGCTCGGCGGCCCCCTTCCGTGTAAGACTGTCGGATCGAGCGAGGCTCGTTCAGACGCTCCGGGCCTGTGCCGGGTGACGGCCCTCGGCGAACTCCTCGACGATCTTGGCGCAGAAGGCCGGTAGGTCCTTCGGGTTGCGGCTGGTGACGAGGCCCTTGTCCGTAACAACCTCCTGGTCGACCCAGGTGCCACCGGCGTTCCGGATGTCAGTCTGCAGCGTGGGGAACGAGGTCAGCGTACGGCCCTTCACGACGTCCGCCTCAACCAGCGTCCACGGCCCGTGGCAAATCACGCCGACCGGCTTGCCTTGGGCGAAGAAGTCCCGGACGAAC
>NZ_JAKSYJ010000084.1 GCF_022829365.1 Methylobacterium sp. J-077
GGGCCACGTCACCCGGCTGGGATCCGGTCCGACCCCCTGATCGGGCCCGGTTCTGCGGCTTCGGGAACACACCGGCCCGGCCGCGCGCCTGCCGGACGCCGCCTCCGGACGCCTGCACGCCGTCGAGCCATACCTTCGCCACATCCCAAAGCTTCCACCACTCCGTGAGCGGTCACGGAACCGCGCGCCTTTAAGCCGGCCTTCACCGCGTTGCGCGACGGTGCCCCGGAGACGAGGGGCGCGGCGCGGGCCGGGCGACGGGACAATCGGGGGCGGGGTGGGCACGCAGGATGCGGGGCGCGCCCCGGGGAGAGTGGGGCGATGATCGTACGCAACGGGCTGGCACACAGGATGGCGCTGATCGGCACGGCCACGCTCTCGGCCGCGGCGCTCGCGGGCTGCGAGACCGTCGGGAGCGCCGCCGGCCCGCGGCAATACGCGGTGCTGGAGACGGACACCACCGGCGCCACCACGGTCAACATCGCCTCGCTCACCGAGGTGATCCAGCGCAACCCGAACGACGCCGCCGCCTACAACACCCGCGGCGCCGCCTATGCCCGGGCCGGCCAGTTCAACGACGCCATCGCCGACTTCACCAAGGCGATCCAGATCGATCCGAATTCGGGCTCGGCCTACAACAATCGCGCGCTGGCCGAGCGCCAGGTCGGCCGCGACGCCCCCGCCCTGCAGGACTTCACCAAGGCGATCGGCATCGATCCGAATTACGGTCCGGCCTATATCGGCCGCGCCAATGTCGAGCGCGCCCAGGGCAACCTCGACCAGGCTTTGTCCGACCTCAACGTCGCGATCCGGCTGATGCCCGAATCGGCCGAGGCCTACCACGCCCGCGGCCTGGTCAAGCAGAAGCAGGGTCAGGAGACCCAGGCGATCGCCGATTTCGACGCCGCCATCGACCGCAACCCGTTCGTGGCCGCACCCTACGCGGCCCGCGGACAGAGCCTGATCGCCACCAACCAGTACCCGAAGGCGATCGAGGACTACAACGCGGCGCTCAACGTCAACAACAAGGACGCCACCTCCTGGGCCTATCGGGGCCTGGCCTACGAGAAGTCGGGCCAGCGCAAGGAAGCGCTCGAGAACTACCAGCGCGCCGCCGTGATCGACCCCAACAACGCCGTCGCCCGCGCCGGCCTGGGCCGCGTGCAGGGCGGCGTGGGTTCATTGTTCAACTGATTTTTGACCCCTTCATCCCACTCATTCTGACAGGCTCTGGTCTTTCGAGCGACAGACGGGCTTGCAACGCCAGGACGAGGCGCAGGCCCCCTCTCCCGTGCGGGAGAGGGGGCCTGTCGCGCTCCCTCCTCGAAGGATCGGAGAACTCACAGCCTCTGAGGTGACGGGCGATCGCAGATCGCCCGTCACCTCAGGATGAGGGGGGTTGGATGGGTGGGCCAAAAAAGCCCCTCACGCCGCCAGCAGGCCGTTCTCGCCTTGCGTGATCCGGCGCAGGTGGTGGGCGGTGTCGCCGAGCTGGTACTCGATCATGGCCAGCCGCATGAAGTGGTGGGCGCCGAGATATTCGAGCGTCATGCCGATGCCGCCGTGGAGCTGCACCGCCTCCTGGCCGACGAACCGGCAGGCCTTGTTGATCTGCACCTTCACGGCCGCCAGCGCCGCCGCCCGCGCCGCGGGATCCTCCGCCTCCACCATCATGGCGGCGTAGAGCGCCATCGAGCGCGCCTGCTCCAGCTGGATCAGCATGTCCACCGCCCGGTGCTGCAGCGCCTGGAACGAGCCGACGCTGACCCCGAACTGCGTGCGGGTCTTGAGGTACTCCACCGTGAGCTTGTGGAGCGCGTCCATCGAGCCGACCGCCTCGGCGGCCAAAGCCGCGATGCCGTGCTCGACCACCCGCTCCAGCAGCGGCAGGCCCCCCTCGGGGTCGCCCAGCGCCGCGTCGGCCCGCAGCGCGACGTCGGAGAACGACACCTCCGCGGCGCGCCCGCCATCCTGGGTCGGGTAGGCCTCGATCGCCACCCCCGCGGCGTCGGTCGGCACGAGGAACAGCCCGATCCCGTGCGGGTCGCGCCGCTCCCCGGAGACCCGGGCCGAGACCACCATCAGCCCGGCCGCATCGGCATTGGGCACGACGCTCTTGGCCCCGCTCAGCACGAACCCGTCCCCGGAGCGCCGGGCCGTGGTCGCCACGTCGTTGAGGTCGTAGCGCGACTGGCGTTCGGTATGGGCCAGGGTGAGCCGCAGGCTGCCGTCGATCACGCCGGGCAGGATCGTCTCCGTCTGCGCCGCGCTGCCGCCGAGCCGGAGCGCCGTCGCACCGAGCACCAGGCTCGCGAACAGCGGCTCCACCACGAGGTTGCGCCCCACCGCCTCCATGACCAGCATGGTCTCCACCGGCCCGCCACCGAGCCCGCCCGCCTCCTCGGAGAAGGGCAGGCCGGTCACGCCGAGCTCGGCGAAGGCCGCCCAGCCCGCCTCGGGGAAGCCCAGCGGCGCCTTCAGCCGGGCCTGCCGGCTCTCCAGCGACGGATAGAGATCCGCCGCCAGCCGCTCGACGCTGTCGCGCAGGAGCGACTGGTCCTCGTTCAGGTCGAAATCCATGTCGGTGTCCTCGATCGTCCCCTCCCCCTCTGCGGGGGAGGGTGGCCCCTGCGTCAGCAGGGGTCGGGAGAGGGGAGCGCCGTGTCCGGAGAGGTCGCGACGCCCGGTACATCCTGCATCGTCGCGCTGCCCCTCTCCCGACCCCCTTCGGGGGCGACCCTCCCCCCACCCAAGTCGGGCTTGCCCGATTTGGGCCGGTGGGATGCCGATCTTGGGCAGGCCCAAGATCGGTTTGGGGGGAGGGAGAGCCGGCCGCGAACCGTTGCGTCATGTCATGCCGAAGCAGCGCCTCGGAGCCGCCTCACAATCCCAAAATCCCCTTGGCGATGACGTTGTGCTGGATCTCATTCGAGCCGCCGTAGATCGAGACCTTGCGGTTGTTGAAGTAGCTCGGCGCCGCCGCATCGACCCAGTCGAAGCCGCCGGGCAGGTTGTTGGCCCCGGCCCCGCGGGCCGGCGCCGCCAGGGCGAACGGGCCGGCGAGTTCGACCAGCAATTCGGTCGCCGCCTGCTGGAGCTGGGAGCCGCGGATCTTGAGGAGCGAGGAGGCGGGATCGGGCTCCACCGAATCCGCCCGGCCCTGCTTGGCCGCCACCCGCATCTGGGTGATCTCCAGCGCCTTCAGCTCGACCTCCACCTCCGCGACCCGGCCGCGGAAGTCCCGGTCGTCCCACATGGTCCCGGAGCCGGCCGGCATCTCCTTGGCGAGGCGCTTGATTCGGGCGATCCGCTCCTTGGTGAGGCCGATCCGGGCGATGCCGGTCCGCTCGTTGGCGAGCAGGAATTTCGCGTAGTCCCAGCCCCGGTTCTCCTCGCCGACCAGGTTCTCGACCGGCACCCGCACGGCGTCGAAAAACACCTCGTTGACCTCGTGCCGGCCCTCCAGGGTGAGGATCGGCCGCACGGTGATGCCCGGGCTCTTCATGTCGATGAGGAGAAAGGAAATGCCGCGCTGCTTCTTGGCCTCGAAGTCGGTGCGGACGAGGCAGAAAATCCAGTCGGCGTGCTGGCCGAGCGTCGTCCAGGTTTTCTGGCCGTCCACGACGTAGTGGTCCCCGTCGCGCACGGCCTTGGTCTTCAGGGAGGCCAGATCCGAGCCGGCGCCGGGCTCGGAGAAGCCCTGGCACCACCAATCGTCGAGATTGGCCGCGCGCGGCAGGAAACGCGCCTTCTGGTCCTGCCGGCCGAAGGTCGCCAGCACGGGCCCGAACATGTAGCAGTTGAACTGCTGCGGCAGCGGCACCGCCGCCTGGAACAGCTCCTCGGTGTAGATGTAGCGCTGGATCGGGGTCCAATCCCGGCCGCCCCATTCCTGCGGCCAGTGCGGCACCGCCCAGCCCTTGGCGTTGAGGATCCGCTGGCTGGCGACGATGTCCTCCTTGGAGAGGCTGCGCCCCTCCGACACCTTGCGGCGGATCTCCGCCGGGATTTTTTCGCGACAGAAGCTGCGGACCTCGTCGCGGAACGCGATTTCTTCCGGCGTGAAGCGCAGATCCATCGTCAGCCTCCGATCTCGAACAGCCCGGCGCAGCCCTGGCCGCCGGCCACGCACATGGTCACCACGGCGTAGCGCGCCCCGCGACGGCGGCCTTCCAGCAGGGCGTGGCCCACGAGCCGCGCCCCCGACATGCCGAACGGATGGCCCACCGCGATGGCGCCGCCGTTGACGTTGATCGTGTCCGGATCGATCCCGAGCCTGTCCCGGCAATAGACCGACTGGGACGCGAAGGCCTCGTTCAACTCCCACAGGTCGATATCGGCGACCGTCAGCCCCTGCCGTTCCAGCAGGCGCGGCACCGCGAAGACCGGGCCGATGCCCATCTCGTCCGGCCCGCAGCCGGCCGAGGCGAAGCCCCGGAAGGTGCCGAGCGGCGTCAGGCCCCGCCGGGCGGCCGCGTCGGCCGACATCAGCACGCTGGCGGCGGCGCCGTCCGAGAGCTGGCTGGCATTGCCCGCCGTGATGAAGGCGCCCTCCCCGCGCACCGGCTTGAGCTTGGCGAGACCTTCGAGCGTCGTGTCGGGCCGGTTGCCCTCGTCCTTGGCGAGCCGGATCTCGACCTCCCGGGTCTCGCCGGTGGCCTTGTCGGTCACCGCCATCACGGCGCTCATCGGGACGATCTCGTCGTCGAACAGCCCCTGCGCCTGCGCGGCGGCGGTGCGGCGCTGACTCTCCAGCGCGAATTCGTCCTGCGCCTCCCGGGAGATGCCATAGCGCTCGGCGACGATGTCGGCGGTCTCGATCATCGGCATGTAGATCGCCGGCAGGTGCGCCTCCAGCCAGGCGTTGCGGGTCAGCTCCCGCTGGACCTTCGGCTGGACCAGGCTGATCGACTCGACCCCGCCGGCCACCGCCACCGGCACGCCGTCGAGGATGATCCGGCGCGCCGCGCTGGCGATCGCCTCCAGGCCCGAGGCGCAGAAGCGCGAGACCGTGACGCCGGCCGACTCGACCGGGATCCCCGCCACCAGGGCGGCGTGGCGGGCGACGTTGCCGCCGGTGGCGTTCTCCGGATAGCCGCAGCCGAGCACCACCTCCTCCACCGCCTCCGGCTCCAGGCGCGCGCGGTCCAGGGCGCCGCGGATGGCGTGGGCGGCGAGATCGGCGCCGCGGGTGAGGTTCAGCGCGCCGCGATGGGCCTTGCCGATCGGCGTGCGGGCGTTCGAGACGATCACCGCGTCGGTCATGCCGGGGTCCTCCGGGGTTCCCAAAGGGCGTCACGCCCTTTGGTGGGGTGTCGGGGCGACGCCCCGACGATGTGCGGGATGAAGCTCGGCAGCAGGGCGCTGCCCTGCACCCGCGAAAGGTCCCGGACCTTTCGAAACCGGGATCTGACCCGCTCAAGCCGGCAGGGCATCAGGCCTTCGCCTTCCAGGCGGCGAAGGTGCCGCCTGAATCGGCCAACTTGCGCAGCAGCGGCGCCGGCTCCTGGCTGTCGTCGCCGGTCTCCCGGGCGAAGCGCGTCAGCGCCTCGGCGACGCTCTTGAGGCCGACCGTGTCGGCCCAGTGCATCGGGCCGCCGCGCCAGGCCGGCCAGTTGTAGCCGTTGATCCAGATCGTATCGATGTCGCCGGGCCGCGCCGCGATCCCCTCCTCGAGGATCCGGGCGCCCTCGTTGACCATCGGGTACATCAGCCGCGCGACGATCTCGTCCGGCGTGAAGCTCCGGCGGGCGATGCCGTGCTTGGCTGAAGTCTTCTCGATGAGCGCTTCCACCTCGGGATCGCGGGCCCCGGTCCTGGCGCCGTCCGCATACACATAAAAACCGCGGCCGGTCTTCTGGCCGAACCGGCCCATCTCGGCCAGCGCGTCGGCGACCGGGGCCCGGCCACCGAAATCCTTGCGGGAGCGCCAGCCGATATCGAGGCCGGCGAGGTCGCTCATGGCGAAGGGGCCCATCCGGAAGCCGAAGGCGGTCACCGCGGCATCGATCGCGTGCGGCAGGGCGCCTTCGAGCAGCAGGCGCTCGGCGGCGCGGCTGCGGCGCTCGAGGATGCGGTTGCCGACGAAGCCGAAGCAGACGCCCACCGTCACCGGCAGCTTGTTGAGGCGCTTAGCCAGATCGAGCGCGGTGGCGAGCACGTCGGGCGCGGTCTTGCCGGCGCGGACCACCTCGACGAGGCGCATGACGTTGGCCGGGCTGAAGAAATGCAGGCCGAGCACGTCCTGCGGCCGCCCGGTCACCGCCGCGATGGCGTCGACGTCGAGATAGGAGGTGTTGCTCGCCAGGATCGCGCCTTCCTTGGCGATGCCGTCGAGCTTGGAAAAGATCTCGCGTTTGACCGCCATGTCCTCGAAGGCCGCCTCGATCACGATGTCGGCCTGTCCGGCGTTCTCAAGCCCGATCGCCCCGGTGATCCGGCCGATCCGTTCGTCGCGCTGCGCCTCGGTGATCGAGCCGCGCTTGGCCGAGCCGGCATAGAGGCCCTTCACCCGGTCGAGGCCGCGCTCCAGGGCGCCGGCCTCGGTCTCGATCACGGTGACCGGGATGCCGGCATTGGCGAAGCACATCGCGATGCCGCCGCCCATGGTGCCGGCCCCGATCACCGCGGCGGTCTCGATGGGGCGGCGGGGCGTGTCCTTCGACAGGCCCGGCACTCGGGCGGCCTCGCGCTCGGCGAAGAAGGCGTAGCGCAGGGCCTTGGAGCGCGGATCCTCCACCAGCGTCCGGAACTCGGCCCGCTCGACGGCGACAGCGGTGTCGAACGCGTCCGGGTCCAGGCCAGCGCGCACGGCCCGGACCAAAGCGTGGACGTTGGTCGCTTCGGAATCGCGCTTCACCGCCACTTCGGCCTTCGCCTCGAAGGCCTGGCGGGCCTCCGGGGTCAGCTTGTCCGCCCGCTCGCGCACCCGCGGCAGGGCGCCGGAATCGGCGAGTCTCAGAGCCCGGGTACGGGCCGCCGCCACGAGATCGCCCAGCACCACGGCGTCGACGATCCCGAGCTTGGCGGCCGTCTCCGCCGAGACCGGCTCGCCGGTCAGCATCATCGTGAAGGCGGCGTCCGGCCCGATCAGCCGCGGCAGGCGCTGCGTGCCGCCAGCCCCCGGGATGATCCCGAGCTTGATCTCCGGCAGACCGAGCTTGGCCGCGGGCGCCGCGATCCGGCCATGGCAGGCCATCGCCAGCTCCAGCCCGCCGCCCAGCGCCGCGCCGCCGATCGCCGCCACCACCGGCTTCTTGGCGGCATCGAGCCGTTCCAGCACGTCCGGCAGGCCCGGCGACCGGGGCGGCTTGCCGAATTCCGCGATGTCGGCGCCGCCGACGAACACCTTGCCCTCGGCGGCCAGCACGATCCCCCGGACCGATTCGTCCGCCGCCGCCCGAGCCAGGGCGTCGTCGAGGGCACTCCGCAGCGCGGCGCCCAGGGCGTTGACCGGCGGGTTGGCGAGCGTGAGCACGGCCACGCCGCCTTCGACTTCGTAACGAACCACCGTGGCGCTCCCCCTGTTCTGCAATGCAGAATATGCGTTCGCAATTGGATTGAATGTTGGTCCGCACAGGCCGGTCAGTCAAGGATGCGATGGTCGAAGGCTCAGATGTCCGTAACCCGTTCCGCATTGCAGATCGGAGCTGGCACGATGGTTTGACCGGTGCCGGAGGCCATGTCATTCAGAACCGCCCCGGGCGCGATTCCGGCTCAGGCCCGCTCGAAGACGCGGGCTCGAACAGCCGGGCCGTCCGATCGATCAGGGAGGATCGCGGTGCGCGATATCGGCCAGCAGCCCGGCGGCGCTCGATGAGCGACGGCCCCGAACAGCCCCCGGTCGGGCGCCGCCCCGAAAGCCGCCTCCCCGAGGTCTTGCGCGGCCGGCTCACCCTGCCGGTGATCTGCGCCCCGATGTTCATCGTCTCGGGACCGGAGCTCGTGATCGCGCAATGCCTCGCCGGGGTGGTCGGCGCGTTCCCCGCGCTGAACGCGCGGCCCGCCGCGTTACTCGACGAATGGCTTTCGCGGGTAACGCGCACGCTGGCTGACGAGCGCGCGAAGGATCCGGCCCGAAAGATCGCGCCCTTCGCGGTGAATCAGATCGTCCACGCGTCGAACGACCGGCTGGCGCAGGATGTCGAGGCCTGCGTCCGGCACCGGGTGCCGATCATCATCACCTCGCTCCGGGCGCCGGACGCGGTGATCCGCCCGGTCCACGCCTATGGCGGCGTGGTGTTCCACGACGTCACCAACGTGCGCCACGCCGAGAAGGCCCTGGAGGCCGGGGTCGACGGGCTGATCCTGGTCTGCGCCGGCGCCGGGGGCCATGCCGGCACCCTCAGCCCCTTCGCCCTCGTCGGCGAGATCCGGCGCTTCTACGACGGGCCGCTGATCCTGTCGGGGGCGATCACCACCGGCTCGGCGATCCTGGCCGCGCAGGCCATGGGCGCCGACCTCGCCTATATGGGCACCCGGTTCATCGCCACCCGGGAGGCCAACGCGGCGTCCGGCTACAAGGACATGATCGCCGGCAGCGCCGCCGCCGACATCCTGTACACCCCCTACTTCACCGGCGTGCCGGGCAACTACCTGACGCCGAGCATCCGCGCCGCCGGGCTCGACCCGGAGGCGCTGCCGGTGCGCGACAAGACCGCAATGGATTTCGGCAGCGCCAGTGTGAAGGCGTGGCGGGACGTCTGGGGCGCCGGCCAGGGGGTCGGCACTATCGCGGACGCCCCGGCCACGGCCGACCTTGTGGCCCGGCTCGCCCGGGAATACGCCGCCGCCCGGGCCGGGCTCGCGGGCGTTGCGGCCGATTACGCTGGCGAGGGCGTCCCGTGAGCGTCCGCGTCGCCGAACCGGAGCTCGGGATCCGGCTGATCACCATCGACCGGCCGGAGCGGCGCAACGCCCTCGACCGGGCGACCTATGCGGGTCTCGCCGCTGCCCTCGACGCCGCCGGCGCCGACGAGGGCCTGCGTGCCGTGGTGCTCACCGGGGCGGGCGGCTGTTTCACCGCGGGCAATGACCTCAAGGATTTTCAGGATGTCGAGGCCGCGGGCGCCAGCCCGGGCCTGACCTTCCTGAAGGCCCTGCGCGGGTGCCCGAAGCCCGTCGTCGCGGCGGTCGAGGGGCACGCGGTCGGCATCGGCACGACGCTGCTGCTGCATTGCGACCTCGCCTATGCCGGAAACGGAGCCCGCTTCCGCCTGCCGTTCACGGCGCTCGGGCTCAGCCCGGAGGGCGGTTCGAGCTACCTTCTGCCGTTCGTCGCCGGCACCAAGCGGGCGGCCGAACTGCTGATGCTCGGCGAGCCGTTTGGCGCCGCGGAGGCGGTGGCGGCCGGCCTCGTCAACGCCGTCGTCCCGGAGGGCACGGCCCTGGAGGTTGCACTCGGTCGGGCCCGCGCCTTGGCAGGCTTGCCCCCGGCCTCGATCGCCGCGACCAAGCGGGCCCTGCGCCGGGGCCACGACGACCGTGTCGCCCGCACCCTCGCCGAGGAGGCGGAGGTGTTCCATGGGCTCCGCCGCGGCCCGGAGGCCCAGGCGGCCTTCGCGGCGTTCCTGCGCCGATGAGGGCCGCCGAAGAGGCCCTGCTGGCCGATCCCGAGGCTGTCACGGGCGACGGCGCCAAGGAGGATCGCCACTTCGTCACGGCGCTCGCCCGCGGTCTCGCGGTGCTCGCCTGCTTCGGCCCGGGCCGGACCAGCCTGGCCAACCACGACATCGCGGCGGCCTGCGGCCTGCCGCGCTCGACCGTCTCGCGCCTCACCTACACCTTGACCAAGCTCGGCTATCTGCACCACACCGCCGAGACCGGGCGCTACCGGCTCGGCCATGCGACGATCGCCCTGAGCTCTGCGGCGCTCGGCGGGCTCGACGTGCGCGGCATCGCCCGGCCGGCCCTGCGGGCGGTGGCCGAGGCGGCCAATGCCTCGGTTGGGCTCGGGGTGCGCGACCGGCTGAGCATGCGCTACGTCGATTGCCAGCGCGGCCCGGCCGCGATCTCGCTGAACCTCGATACCGGCTCGCGGATCTCGCTCGCCCGCAGCGCCATGGGCCGCGCCTACATCGCCGTGTGTCCCGAGCGCGAGCGCGACAGCATCTACGAGGACCTGAAGGCTTTGGACCCGGTTGCCTGGCCCGCCCTGCGCGCCGGCCTCGACCGGGCGGTGGCCGAGCATCGCGAGATCGGCTGCTGCACCTCGTTCGGCGACTGGCAGGAGACGGTCTGCGCCATCGCGGTGGGTTTTTACCCCGGCGGTGGCTTGCCGGCTATGTCCGTCAATTGCGGCGCCCCGACCGTGATCACCGACGCCGGGTTCCTGATGGACGTGGTGCGCCCGAAACTGATCGCGGCCGTGCGCAGCCTCGACGGCGTGATGGGAGCCTGAGGATCAATCGATGGTAGCCGATCCGTCATCCGACCTCCCCCTCGCCGGGATCCGCATCCTCGACCTGTCCCGGGTCCTCGCCGGGCCCTGGTGCGCGCAGGTGCTGGGCGATCTCGGCGCCGACGTGATCAAGGTCGAGCACCCGGAGCGCGGCGACGACACGCGGGACTGGGGCGTTTCCACCACCCCCGGCAACACCTCGTATTTCGACAGCGTGAACCGCAACAAGCGCTCGATCGGGGTCGATCTTGCCACGCCGGAGGGGCTGGCGATCGTCAAGGCGCTGGCCCGGGAGAGCGACGTGCTGGTGCAGAACTTCAAGACCGGCGGGGCGGAGAAGCTCGGCCTGGGCTACGCGGCGCTCGCGGCCGAGAATTCCGGGCTGATCTACTGCTCGATTGCCGGCTACAGCTCCGACGGCTCGGAGGCGACCCGGCCCGGCTACGACCTCGTGGTGCAGGGCGAATCCGGCGTGATGGCGCTCAACGGCGAGGCCGGCGGGCCGCCCCTGAAGTTCGGGGTCGCGGCGGTTGACCTGTTCACCGGGCAATACGCCGCCCAGGCGGTGCTGGCGGCCCTGTTCCAGCGCGAGCGCACCGGGCGCGGCCGGACCATCGACCTCGCCCTGTTCGATTGCGGCGTGGCGCTGACCTCCTATTACGGCCTGGAGGCGCTCGCCCGGGGCATCGACCCGCCGCGCTACGGCAATGCCCATCCGTCGATCGTGCCCTACGGGGTGTTCGAGGCCGGCGACGGGCCGGTGGTGATCACGGTGGGCAACAACGCCCAGTACCGCCGCTTCTGCGAGCACGTGCTGGAGCGGCCTGACCTGTGCAGCGATCCGCGCTTTTCCACCAACCTCGATCGCTCGAAGAACCGCGCCGCCTTCATCCCGATCCTGGAGGCGGAACTCACGAAGTGGGAGCGGGCGGCCCTGATCGCACGCCTGCGCGGGGCGGGCATCCCCTGCGGCGAGGTGATGGGCCTGCGCGAGGCGCTGACCTGTCCACGCGCCCGGGAGGCCGGGCTGGTGGTCGAGGGAGTCGGCGATGCCCACGTCATCGCCCCGCCCTACCGTCTCGACGGGCGCCGCTTGCCCGTACGCCGCATGCCGCCGGGCCTTGGGGAGTCGAGCCAGGAAATCCTGGCTGAGCGGCTCGATATCTCGGCTGAGGCGCGGGACGCGCTGGTGGCGAAGGGGGTGGTGCGGTAGCGCCCCCGCTCAGCCCTCGGCCGGTGCCAGCCGGTCGCGGGCATCGTCCAGCACTTGGGCCAGGGCGTCGTCCCAGGCGACCCGCGGCTGCCAGCCGGTGGCGTCGTGCAGGCGGGTGGAATCGCCCGCTGCCAACGGGATCTCGTTCGGGCGCACCCGCTCCGGGGCGATGCGTATCTCGAACGGCACCCGGGCGCGGGCGCGCAGGCCGTCGAGCACACTGGCGATCGTGCGGGGCACGCCGGAGCTGATGTTGAACACGCGCCCGTCCGCCAGGCTCTCCGCCCGGCCGATTAGGTCGCCATAGGCGCCCGCCACGTCGGCCACGTCGAGGAAGTCGCGGTACGAGGACAGGTTGCCGACCTCGAGGAGCGGTGGCGCGCGGCCGGCCTCGATCCGGGCGATCTGCCCGGCGAAGGAGGCCACGACGAAGCGCTCGTCCTGGCCCGGGCCGATATGGTTGAACGGCCGCAGCACCACGAGCTTCACGCCGATCCGGGGCAGCAGGTCGCGCAGCAGCTGCTCGCCGACCCATTTCGACCGGGCGTAGGTGTTGCGCGGCAGGGGCTCGGCCTCCTCGGACAGGGCATGGCCCGCCAGGAACGCGCCGCCGTAGACCTCGCCCGAGCTGACGAAGAACAACGTGCAGCCCGGCACCGCTTCGACCGCCGCCACCAGGTTCATCAGGCCATTGACGTTCACCCGCCAGGTCTGCCCCGGACCCGTGGTCGACTCGCCGACCGAGGCGAGGCCGGCGAGGTGGAGGATCTCGGTCGGCCGGAAGCGCGCCATGAAGCCGCCCAAGGCGGCCTCGTTGAGCAGGTCGATGCGCTCGTAATCGACGCCCGCGGGCAGCTCCGGAGGCGCCCCGCGGCCGATCCCGACGACTTGGGCGCCCGACGCGGCCAGAAGCGGCAGGACATGGCCGCCGACGAAGCCCGCCGCGCCGGTGACGAGGATGCGCTTCACGCCGAGCCTGCCGATCCGTTCCACGGGGTCGTCATCATCGTGCAGTCCCGGACGAGGTCAGGCGTTGTCTCATTCAAGGAGAACGCGGGGATATAAACCCGTGCACCGGCAAGGACACGGGTTTCCGAAGTGCCCGAGGCCCTTTGGCGAGGTATCGGGGCGGGACCCCGATGGCATCGCGCTTCGCTCGACCCAGGGCTCCGCCCTGGACCCGCAAAAGGTCGCAGACCTTTTGAAACCTTGATTCTTCAGCTCATCGTCCGGGTGCCCCAGCGAGTGCCCATGCGGCTCTGGGCGCTTCCGGGGGAGCTACCGGCATCGGCGCCGATCGCCGGCCCGGACGCGGTCTGCGGCCTGTGCTGGGAGCCGGGCCCCATGGGCGTCGGTGCGATCGAGTCGGGCACCTCGGCCAGGTATTCCTCGTCCCGGTCGGTGGCGAACTGGCCGGCCTTGCGGAACGGCCAGAGATAGCCCGGCACCACCGCCTCGGCGGCGGTCGGGGTGATCCCGAGCGCCTCGATGGTCCGGCCCTCGGCCTTGGCCGCCTCGGACACGACGTTGTCGTTCTGGAGCAGGATCACCTGGTCGCGGGTGAGCTTCAGGCTGTCGGGCAGGAGGCCGAAGGTCAGGGTGTCGGCGACCTCCAGGAGCCGGGCCTGGAGCTTGGCCAGCGGCAGCGGCAGGTCGACCACGGCGCGTTTGCGCTGGATCGTCTTCAGCATGTAGCGCACGAGGTGCTCGAGGGTGGCGACCTCGGGGCCGCCGAGTTCGTAGACCTTGCCGCCCGGCACGGCGCCGTCGACCGCCCGGGCGATCGCCTCAGCGACATCGCCGACGAAGACCGGCTGGAAGCGCGACTGGCCGCCCGAGAGCGGCAGCACCGGCAGCGCCCGGGCCAGCCCGGCGAAGCGGTTGAAGAAGCTGTCGCCCGGCCCGAAGACCAGCGACGGCCGGAACACCACGGCGTCCGGGCAGGCGGCGAAGACCCGGGCCTCGCCCTCGGCCTTGGTGCGGGCGTAGAGCGACGGCGAGGCCGGATCCGCCCCGATCGCCGAGACGTGGATCATCCGGGCGCCCTGCCGGGCCGCGGCGCGGGCGATCTCGGCGGCTCCGTCGACCTGCAGCCGCGCGAAGCTCTGAGAGCCGGTCTCCTGCAGGATGCCGACGAGGTTAATCACCACGTCCGAGCGCTCGGCCGCGCGGGCCACCGATTCGGGGTAGCGGAGGTTGGCCTGAACGGCCACGATCTGGTTGACCTTGCCCAGCGGCTGCAGGAACAGCGCCAGGTCCGGCCGGCGCACCGCGACGCGGATCCGGTAGCCGCGCTTGGCCAGCGCCCGCACCACGTGGCGGCCCAGGAAGCCGGAGCCGCCGAAGATCGTTACGAGCTGAGATTGCGGGCGCAGCGGGCCCGTGGCGGCTGTGGATGCGGGCATGCTGTCCTGAGGCGTGGTCTGTGGGCCGGTCATCGCCGTGGTCTCGGGCTCCTCGCGCGCCCCGGGGCGCCGTCGTGCGGGCCTACTTAGCCTAAGTTCGGCGCCTTGGGACCAGTTCATGCGCGCCAGGGCGCGATTAGCGTCTCGCGGCGCTCGATGCGACCGGGAACGGGTGCCGCCCCCACGCATTTCCACGGACGTATTCGCCGGGCCGCTGCCGGCCGGGGCGCACCAGGGACCATGATGATTCTAGGGATGCTCGTCTCGGCAGTGATCGCCGTTTTCGGACTGCTCGTCGCACTGGGCCTGATCGGGCATCCGATCGACGCGCAGCTCATCAGCAATTACGGCTGGAGCATCCTGACCATCGGCGTCGCGCTGTTCGTGCTGTTCGCCTATCGCCGGTTCAGCCGGCCCCGGAGCGGGCGCTCCGTTTGACCGGGACGATCAGGCAACTTTGATCCGGCGGCGGACCTCGCGTGCAACAGTTGGGCGGGCGCCGGCCCGGCGGCTCACCGAGCGCGGTGCGCCGACCGTGATGCTTTGGCTCTCCCGGGCGATGAAGGCCGTGGGCATCTCCGCCTGGAGATCCGCCTCCATGTCGCGGAGCGCCGTGTCGGAATGGGCCGGGTGCAGGTGGATGATCGCCAGCGCCTTGACGCCGGCGGTCCGCGCCAGCTCGACGCCCTTCTGCCAGGTCGAGTGCCCCCAGCCGCGGCAGGTCGGATATTCGCCGTCGGTGAACATGCCGTCATAGACCATCAGGTCGGCCCCCGCGACGAAGCGGGCCAGCTCGGGGTCCGGCCAGGGGTCGCTGTGCTCGATGTCGCTGATCAGGCACAGGCGCCGGCCGCCATGCTCGAACCGGTAGCCCACCGATCCCTGCGGATGGTTCAGCAGGATCGTGTCGACCCGCGCTCCGTCCGCGAAGGTCAGGGTCTGGCCGGCCTCGAAGCCGTGGTGGTTGAACGTGCAGCACAGCCTGTCGAGGGTAACGGGGAACAGCGGCGGCGCGAACAGGCGATCGAGGGTCGGGCCGGCCGATTCGCCGCCGAGATTGCCGCAATAGGTGTTGATCACCCGGTCGCAATCGAGGACCGCCGGCTTGAAGAACGGCAGCCCCGCCGTGTGGTCGAGGTGCAGGTGGGTGAACAGCAGGTCGACGTCCCGCGGGAGATCGGTGCGGTGGCCCTGCCCTAGGTTGTAGATGCCCGAGCCGGCGTCGATCACGAACATGCGCTCGCCGCAGCGCACCTCGATGCATGGCGTGCTGCCGCCGAACTCGGCGTATTGCGGGCCGCTGACCGGCGTCGAGCCGCGCACGCCCCAGAATCGGAGGACGAGGCCCTCATCGGCCGCACGGATAGTCGGCTCGGAACACTTGGACATGGCGATCACGAATCTGCGGACAGTCGGTCCCGATCCGTTACGATCGAAACCCCGTCGCCGTTCCGGGAAGGTAGCGCTGAATACGGCAGTCCGACGGGACAGGAGTACCGCTCATCCCCTGCCGTACAATGAATTGGGGGCCCGCACGCCGTCGTGATGTGCGGCCGCGCACACGGATGGGCCGCTTTCGGGGTCCGTTGCATGCCTAGAGCCGCTCGGCGGAGGCGATCAGGCCCGCACCCGAGCCGGTAGGAAGCGGGCGTCCGCCGGCCGAGTCGGCCGCGTCTTTCAGGGCCGCCGCCAGCAGGGACGGCAGGCCGTCGCCGTAGCGCGCCGGGAGGCGGCCCGCCAGCGCCCCGAACGGGTCGGGCGCCCGCTCATAAACTGGCACGAAGCCCGCCATCTGCCGCAGCGCGAGCCCGGAATCCGGCCCGCCCCATGCGGCCCAGACCGATTCCGGCACCGGGCGGGGCGCCCGATGGCCTGGCACGACCACAACCTCCTGGCCGGCAAACGCCAGCGCCTCCGGCCGGCTGATGTCGCCGACAGCGCCGCCCCGGGCCGTGTAGGCCGCCCAGAAGGCGTGCTGGCCGCCATCGGAATAGGTGGTGCGCACGGCCGGCTCGCCGGATTCGGCGAACGCCGCCATCCGCGCCTCCTCGATGGCGCGGTAGGTCGCCACCGCCGCCTCCCGGGCGGGATCCCGGGACGGCGCGAAGGCGTAGCGGCCGGCGACCACCGAGACCTGAAGCTCCTCCCGGCTCACCTCGAACCGGTCGGACCCGGCCTTGAGCTCGCGCCAGAACCCGATGTTCGGGTCGGTCCGGTGGCGGGCCATGTTCTCGGCGCTCATCCGGAACGGGTAGGACTGGAACTGGAAGGCCGCCTGGCCGCCGTTCAGGGCCTCCCGGGCGATGGCGTAGATTTCGCCCACCGTGCCGTCGGTCATGGCGAAGCAGCCCATCGACGAGCAGATGCCGTGGACCATCACGGCCGAGCCGGTGCCGCCATGGGCGCGGTCGTAGGCGTTGGGATAGCCGACGTCGAAGGACAGGTAATAGTGCGAGTTCGGGTTCATCTGGCGCCGGGGCACCGCATAGAACCCTTCGGGGGTCTGCCGGTCGCCATTTTTGCGCTTGGGGCCGAGTTGGCCGGACCAGCGGCAGATCGGGAAGGTCTTGATGTGGACATACCCGGCCGGGCCCTTCTTCCAGACCTCGATCTCGGATTCCTTCTTGTAGGCCCGGAACAGCACCGGGGCGGCGGCCGTCGTGCCCTTCTGCGCCATCAGGGCGAGCGTCGCGGCCGGGATCGGCGCGTCGGCCTTTCCGGCCTGCGCCGCGCTCGGACCGATGGCGGTCAACAGCACGAGGCCGGCGGCGAAGGATCTCGGGATCGGGAAGGGCATGAACCGTCCGCATTGGATCGGCCGGGCGAAGAGGAACCGGGGCCTGGCAGGCACGGCGTCCCGACCTGACCGGCCATTGCGGCCGTCGTGAGGCCGTAGCGCTCAAGCGAGGGCCGGCTCGGCCTCGGCTTCCTCGGCGGCCGGGGTCGCGGCCAAGGCGCTGTTCTCCACGGCGATCACCGCGTCGAACGGCTCGATCCCGTCAAGCACGCCCGATTCGGGCAGGCAGACGATCAAGCCGCGTCCTGCCCGGGCTTGGCGGAGCCGGGCAAGACGCTCGCGCACCCCCTCGACCTTGCGCTCGTCGGGCGCCACCGCGACCACGAGGATGTCGGGTTCGCGGACGAGGCAGCGGGCCAGCTCGATCGCGACGCGCTCCCGGGCGTTGATGGCGCCGTCCGCCAGCGCGCCGGTGCTGGGCTGGATCTCGACCTTGCTGTCCAGGCCGAGGCCGTAGACCGAGGCTTCGAGGCCCTCGTCGGCCAGCACCCGCTGCACCAGCGCCCGCACCCGCGGCTCGGCATTGGCCTCGCCGAGGCTGATCCGGCCGAACAGCAGGTTCTCCTCCAGGCTCGCGGCCGGATTGACCCGGCCGGGGTCGTGGAACTCGACCGCCCCGGCGAGGTGGGGCGGCAGCATCCGGGCGAAGGAGCGGCGGGCCTGGACCAGCCGCTGCTCGAAGGCGTCGTCGATCAGCCCGAAGCGGTGGCGGGACTCGCTGTAGCGCAGGGCCAGGCCGATCAGCCGGGTGCGGTCGCGCTGGCCGGCAGGGCCGCGGCGCACATGCCCCGCATCGGGCAGACGGACCACCAAGTCTTCGAAGTAGCCGCGCTCCGAGGCCTGAAACAGCGAATAGTTGTCGAAGAGCGGATGGTCGTTGGGCAGATCGGCGAAGATCTCCACCGTGCTGCGGGCGACCGACAGGCCGATCTCGGTGAGCGGCCGCACCAGCTCCTCGGCCTCCAGCACCGCCCGCAGGTAGGGGTGGCGGGCGAACCGCAGGGGCGCGAAGGCGCCGCCCACCGGCTCCCCGAACAGGATGTTCTCGCCGATGCTCGCCTGATGGTTGTAGCGCTCCGGGTCGAACGGCTCGACCAGGCGCTCGGCCCCCTTGGCGGCCAGAGCCGCCCGCATGGTCCGGCGGGCCGCGACGATCGCCGCCGCCAGCCGGGGCTGGGTCGCCGGGTCCAGGCGGCCGGTCAGGCCGCGGGCGTAGACGAAGCCGTCGAGCCCGGTGAGCCGACTGATCCCGATCAGCGCGATGTCGTCGGGGGCGTTGGCCGGCTCGGTGCCGTAGAGGAGGTTCTGCCGGAGTGAGCCCTCCATCAGGATCGCCTCACCGGCCGCGAAGGCGATGCGGCGGGCGCGCTCCGCGGCGTCGAAACCGCGCAGGTCGGCGCCCGCATAGGTGACGGCGCCCGCGGTCGGCTCGATCTGGCCGGCCAGCACCGCCGCCAGCACCCGGGCGCCGCTGCCCCGGCTGCCGGTGATCGCGACATGGCCCGGCATGGTGACGGCCACGTCGACACCGGTCAGCCGCTCGCCGCTGGCCGGGTCGAAGGCGCCGACGCCCTGGGTCGCCAGGATTCCGGACCGGGGCAGAGGCGGCGGGGCAAGGCCCGTCCGGGGCGCCCTGGCCTGGCGCCCCTGCAGGAGCGCGATGATGCGCGCCAGATCGCGGAAGCGCGGGCGGACGGATCTGCGCACCGTCCAGAGCCGGGCGCAGATCGCGGCGAGCCAGCCGGCGAGACCGAAGGCCCCAGTGGCCGCGAGCAACGCGGCCGGATCGACCGGCGGGGCCGGCGGTGCGCCCGGCGTCGCCGAGCGCCACAGGGCCGTGCCGATCGCGATGGCCGGGAGGATCACCGCCAGGGCGAGCGCCGGCGCCCGCGCATAGGCCAGCCGCGCCTCGGCCCGGGCGACGTTGGTGCGCATCGCCGCGACCCGAGCCGCGATGCGCTTGCGCTCGAGGGCGGCGGCGCCGTGGACCCGCACCGCCGGCAGGCGCCGCACCAGGTCGTTCAGGTTGGTCTCGGCCCGGGTGCTGGAGCGCAGGCGCAGGTCCTGCCGGTCCCGGGCGCGCTCCAGGACCAGCCCGTAGGCGAGCCCGATCGCCGCCAGGCCGATCGCCGCGGTCGGGATCAGCCGGGGCGCGGCGAGCCCGGCGAAGGCGAGCGCCAGGAGCAGCGCGGCCAGGGTCATCGCCGGCACGACGATGCCGGCGGCGAGCAGCCGGTCGCCCCGTCCCAGCACCTCGCCGACCAGGCGGGCGAGGCTGCGCGCCTCGTCCCGGGCGCCGGCCGGCGCGTCGAGGATCGCCCGCAGGACGCTCTCCCGGACGGCGTCCGCGGCCCGGTTCTGGGCCTTGAAGCACAGGCGCGCCACGACCCAGCCGACACCCGCCAGGGCCAGCGCGCAGGCGGCGATGCACAGGAAGGCGGCGAACTCCAGCTCGGCGGGGCGCATCGGGAAGCCGTGCGCCAGCGCGATCTCGCGGCCGGGCAGCGACAGGGCGAGCCGCAGGAACGGCAGCGTCGGTGCCTCGTCGCGCGGCAGCACCGCGACCAGATCGCGCAGGCACAGCAGGGCCAGGGCGCAGAGCGGGGCGCCGACACCGACCGCGAGGGCGGCCGCTGTCGCATGCAGGCGCCGAGCCGCGCGCCAGGTCAGGACGATGGGATCGGAATCCATAGGGGTCCGAGGCAGGTCCGGGGTGGGTCGGCGGCGGGAGCGGGCCGCCGTGCCCGACGGGTCAGGCAGCGCATAGGCCTTCGCGCCGCCGGCGGGAAGTGTCGAGGCGGCGGCGCGGGAAGCGGCCGGCACGATCAGCCATGTTCTAGCCCCCGTCTGGAAACGCTCTAGGTTCCACGGCGAGGCCGCCGGACGGTTGCGGCGCGGCCTCTGAAGCGCACGGCCGCTTTGGTCGCATTGCGCGGGCGATCCGGTGCACCGCACACTTGAACCCGGGATCAACGGTGGGGCGACGCGTGCGGCGAGGGGTTGAGAAGATCGAACCTGACGGCTGGATCTTCCTGCCCCGCGGGCGCGCTTGCCCGCTCGCCGGGAGCGCCTGATGGCGCAGCTGTTCACCCCCGGCGCCGACGCGATCTACCGGCTCGCCCTGATGACCGGCGTAGCCTGCCTGGTCGGCCTGCCGGTTCTGGCGGCCGGGATCGTGCGCTCGAACTACGTCACCGGGGTCGGCATCGCCCCGGCCCAGCCGCTGCCGTTCAGCCACAAGCACCATTCCGGCGAGCTGGGCATCGATTGCCGCTACTGCCACACCACCGTCGACAAGGTCGCCTCGGCCGGCATCCCGCCGACGCACACCTGCATGACCTGCCATTCGCAGATCTGGACCGGCTCGGACATGCTCAAGCCGGTGCGCGACAGCTACGCCCAGGACAAGCCGCTGGAATGGGTGCGGCTGAACAAGCTGCCGCAATATGTCTACTACAATCACTCGGTGCATGTGACGAAGGGCATCGGCTGCTCGACCTGCCACGGCGACGTGACGTCGATGCAGATGACCTACCGGGCCAACGCCTTCGAGATGCAGTTCTGCCTCGATTGCCACCGGGCGCCGGAGAAGTACGTCCGGACCCCCGACCAGGTCTGGAACATGACCTGGAAGCCGCCGGCCGACCAGGCGACCCTCGGGCCGAAGCTCGTGGCCGAGAACCATATCCGCGGCGGTTCGCGGCTGACCGAATGCGGGATCTGCCACCGATGACCAGCGGATCCGACATCGCGGCCCTGCGCCAGAAACTCGCCGGCGGCGACGGCCCGCGCTTCTGGCGCAGCCTCGACGCCGTCGCCGACAGCCCGGAATTCCGCGACTACCTCGCGGCCGAGTTCCCCTCGGCGGCCCGGCTCGCCGCGTCCCCGGAGCGGCGCGGCTTCCTCAAGCTGATGGCGGCCTCCTTCGCGCTCGGCGGCCTCACCGCCTGCGGCGGCGGGAACCGGGATTACGAGGTGCCCTACGTCAACCAGCCCGAACGGATCGTGCCGGGCACGGACCTGTCCTACGCCTCCTCGGCCGTGTTCGACGGGTTCGGCAACGGCATCCTGGTCACCACCCGCAACGGCCGGCCGCTGAAGATCGAGGGCAATCCCGAGCATCCCTGGAGCCGCGGCGGCACCGACGTGCTGGCGCAGGCCTCCGTGCTCGGCCTTTACGACCCGTTCCGTTCTCAAGCCGTACAGCATCTCGGCCGCCCGAGTTCCTGGGCGGCGTACCGCGCGGCTCTGCAAGCGCAGATGCCGGCCTGGCACGCGGCCGGGGGCGAGGGCGTGGCCCTGCTGACCGGGCCGGTGACCTCGCCCACTATGGCGGCGCAGATCGCCCGGATGCGGGCTGCCTATCCGGCCTTGCGCTGGTTCGTCGGCGCCGGCGCCGGCCGCGAGGCGATCTACGAGGGCGCCCGCCGGGCCTATGGACGGCCGCTGGAGACGATTCCGGATTTCGGCCGGGCGCGCACCATCGTGTCCCTGGACGGCGATTTCCTCGACCTCGGGCCTGGCCAGGTCGGCCTGTCGGGGCGCTGGAGCGCGGCCCGCCGGGCGGCCTACGCCGAGGGCCGCCTGCTCACCCTGCACGCCGCGGCGCCGACCCCGACCCTGACCAGCGCCAAGGCGGACTTCTCGACCCCCCTTGCCTCGGCCCGACTCGAAGCCGTCGCCCGGGATCTCTTGGCGTTGGCCGCCGGCGGTGCGGCGCCGTCCGGCGATGATCCGGTATCGCGCTGGACGAGACGTGCCGCCGCGGCCCTGACCGAGGCGCGCGGCGCGGGCATCGTCACGGCCGGGCTGACCGCGAGCCCGGACCTGCACGCCCTGGTCCATCGCCTCAACGGCGCGCTCGGCAATACCGGGGCGACCCTGCGGCACACGGCGCCCGCGGTCGAATCGGGTGCGGGCACGCTGGCGGATCTGGCGGAGGCGATGGAGCGCGGCGGCGTCAAGGCCTTGATCGTGCTCGGCGCCAACCCGGTCTACGATTCGCCGGCCGCCCTCGACTTCGCCGCCCGGATGGAGCGCGTGCCGCTCAAGATCCATGCCGGGCTCTATTATGACGAGACCGGAGCCCATGCCGACTGGCACCTGCCCACCGCCCATCCGCTGGAATCCTGGGGCGATGTCCGCTCCCTCGACGGCACGGTCGGGCTGATCCAGCCGACGGTGGCACCGCTCTACAACGGCCGCACCCTCCCGGACATGCTGGCCTTTCTCACCGACGGGCGCGGCGGCGAGGGCGGCGAGGACGCGCTCGGGCTGCTCAAGGCGCGCTGGCGGAACGAAGGCGAGGACGCGACCGCGTTCGAGACCCGCTTCGCCGACGCCCTGCGCCGGGGGTATTGGCCCGATAGCGCGAGCGCGACGGAGACTGTCGCCCTGACGCAGGAGGGCACGCCCACCCCTCCGGTGCCGACCCCGGACGGGATCGAGGTGGTGTTCCGCCCGGATTCGACAATCTGGGACGGTACCCATGCCGACCTCGCCTGGCTTCAGGAGCTGCCCAAACCCCTGACCAAGGTCGTCTGGGAGAACGTCATCGCCCTCAGCCCCCATCTCGCCGAGCGCGAAAAGATCGCCACGGGCGACATCGTGCGGGTCGAGGCTGCGGGGCGCGCGGTCGAGGGCGCCGCCTGGATCCTGCCCGGCCAGGCCGCCGAGACCGTGACCCTGAGCCTCGGCTACGGCCGCACCATGCCGGACCACCTGTCGAACGGCCTCGGCTACGACGCCGCCACCCTGCGGTCCGTCGATACGCCCTGGTGGCTGACCGGGGCGCGCCTGACCAAGACCGGCCGGCGCCGCATACCGGCGACCACCCAGAACCTCGGCACGATGGAGGGCCAGGACATCGTCCGTGTCCAGGCGGTCGGCGCCGCGCCGGTAGGCGATCCCAAGAATGCGCCCGCACCTGCCTCGTTCTATCCGCCTCCCGAGAGCCAGGACCGCTGGGTCGCGGCGCAATGGGGCATGGCGATCGATCTCGATGCCTGCACCGGCTGCAATGCCTGCGTCACCGCCTGCCAGGCGGAGAACAACATCCCGGTGGTCGGGCGCGAGCAGGTCGAGCTCGGCCGCTGGATGGGCTGGCTGCGGATCGATCGCTATTACGCCGGCGACCTCGACGCGCCGAGCACGCATTTCCAGCCGGTGCCGTGCATGCATTGCGAGCAGGCGCCCTGCGAGGTCGGCTGCCCCGTGGAGGCGACCCTGCACGACAGCGAGGGCTTGAACCTGCAGGTCTACAACCGCTGCGTCGGCACCCGAACCTGCCAGAGCTACTGCCCCTACAAGGTCCGCCGCTTCAACTACCTGGACTATACAGGCGGTATGACCCCGGTGGAGCAGCAGCAGCGCAACCCCGAGGTCACCGTCCGCGCCCGCGGCGTGATGGAGAAGTGCACCTACTGCATCCAGCGGATCACGGCGGCCCGGATCACCTCGGCCAAGGACGCGCACGCCCCAATTCAGGACGGCGCCGTCGAGACCGCCTGTCAGGGCGCCTGCCCGACCCGGGCGATCACCTTCGGCAACGTCGCCGACCCGGCGAGCCAAGTCTCCGCCGCCCGCAAGGACCCGCGGGAATACGCGCTGCTCGGCCACCTGAACACGCGCCCGCGCACCACCTACCTCGCCGGCCTCGCCCCCGCCGCCGATCCCACCGGACGGGAGGGCTGAGCATGTCCGGCGCTCTCGCAGGCGATTCTTTGATCCGGCCGGAGGAAACCCTTCAGGGCATCGGCGGCGCGGTCACCGCGATCCCGCTGACGCATCCGCGAAACCGCCGCTGGTGGATCGCCTTCGCGGGGGCTGTGGCTTTGCTCGGCGTGTTCGCCTTCACCCTCGCCTACCTGCTCTATGCGGGGCCGGGGGTCTGGGCGAACAACAACGCCGTCGTCTGGGCCCTCGACATCGCCAGCTACGATTGGTGGATCGGCGTCGCGTCGGGCAGCCTGCTGGTCTCGGCGGTGCTGCTCCTGCTCGGGGCGGAGTGGCGCGGGGCGGTGAACCGCATCGCCGAGACCCTGGCGCTGCTCGCCACCGCATCCGCCGGGCTCTACCCGATCATCCATCTCGGGCGGCCTTGGTTCTTCTTCTGGAACCTGCCCTACCCCAATACCTACGATCTCTGGCCGCAATTCCGCTCGCCGCTGCTATGGGACGCGATCGACATCGTTGCCTTCCTGGTGATCTGCGTGAGCCTCTGGTTCATCGGCCTGCTGCCGGACCTCGCCACCCTGCGCGACCGCGCCTTCGTGGAGGCGATGCGCCAGATGGACGCCAAGGCGCCGACCCGCCGGCTCGCGCTCCTGCGGGCGCAGGTCTACGGCATCGTCGCGTCGGGCTGGCGCGGCTCGGCTGCCCATTGGCAGATCTGGGTCCAGGCCTACCGGACGGTGGCCTTGCTCGGCGTGCTGCTGGTGGTCTCGGTCCAGACCGGTGCCTCGGTGATGCTGGCCGGCTCGCTGATGCCGGGCTGGCACAGCACGCTGCTGCCGGTGAGCTTCCTGGTGAACGCGGTCTATTCCGGTGTCGGAATCACCGCAGCGATCGTTGTGCTGATCCGTGTCGTCTACGGCCTCGACACCCTGGTCACCGCGCGCCACCTCGACGTGCTCGGCCGCCTCCTGCTCGGCCTCGGTTGCGCCAGCGCCTATTGCTACGCCGCCGAATATTTTGACACGTTCCTCAACGGCGACCCGGAAGGCCGCGCCGTGCTGGTGCGGCGCATGACCGGCGACCACGCCCTGGTCTCCTGGACGGCGGTCCTCGGCCTGGTCCTGCCGGCGCAGGTGCTGTGGTCGGCCCGCGCCCGGACGGCGCCGCTCGCGATCGCGGCGGTCGGCCTGCTGGTCGCTGCCGGCGCCTATGCCGACCACGTCATGGTGCTGGTCGTCACGCTAACCCAGGACTTTTTGCCCTCCTCCCGGCTGCCCTACGGGCCGGATCCCTGGGGCATCGCCACCTTCGCGGGCTCGATCGGCCTGTTCCTGACCCTTCTTCTGCTGTTCCTGCGCTACCTGCCCGCAGTCTCGATCATCGAGAGCCGCCGCCTCGCTTTGGCCCGTGCCCCGGGGACCGAGGCCGCCGCCCGAGAGGCCGCGTCCCGGGCCACCCTCCGCCCGGAGGAGAATCCGGGGCCGGCCCCGCTCTGGGGCGTGTCCGCCGCCTTCGCCAGCCATGCCGACCTCGCCGCCGCCCTCCAGGCGGTGTCGGGGATCAGTCCGGACCAAGTCCATCTAGACGGGCACGGTCCGGTGCCGATGCCCCGGACCCTGCGGGCGCTCGGCCTGGAGGGGCGCTCGATCCTGCCCTACGCGCTGGCCGGCGCGCTGCTCGGCGGCGCGGGCTTCTACGCGCTCTGCGTCTACGCCACGGCCTACGATTACGTGTTCCTGATCGGCGGACGCCCGCGCCTGTCCTGGCCGTCCTTCGTGGTGCCGAGCATCTCCTTCGCGATGATGACCGGCTGCATCGCGATCCACCTAGCGCTGCTGGTGCTCAACCGCCTGCCGCGGCTGAACCACCCGGCCTTCAACATCCCGGGCTTCCTGCGTGCCTCGGACGACCGGTTCTTCCTCTCAGCCGAGGCGCGCGACGATCGCTTCGACGCGGCCCGGTTCGAGCGGCGGCTCACAAGCCTGCCGGCCGAGGCCGGGCGCCCCCTCGAGATCCGCAGGATCCCGCGATGACGCGCGTCGCCGGGCTCATCCTCCTCGCGGCGCTGCCAGCCCTCTCGGCTTGCGGCGAGGCCAACATGGACGACCAGGCCCGGGCCAAGACCTGGGACCGGAACCCGTTCTTTCCCCGCCAGATCACCATGCGTCAGCCGGTCTCCGGGACCGTGCCGCGGACCGACCCGGCCCGGGAGGCGCCGCAGCCAGAGACGATCAGCCGGGACCTAGTGGAGCGCGGCCGGCAGCGCTATGCGGTGTTCTGCACCCCCTGCCACGGCCAGGACGGGCGCGGCCGGGGGATCGTCGTGCAGCGCGGCTTCCCGCATGCCGGCGACCTCACCGCCGAGCCCCTGCGCAAGGCCCCGGCCGCCGAGATCTACGACGCCATTGGCAGCGGCCGGCGCGCCATGTTCGGCATGGCGCAGATGATCCCGTCGGCCGACCGCTGGGCGATCGTCGCCTATGTCCGGGCGCTCCAGCTCAGCCAGGATTCTTCGGTGGCGAGCCTGCCACCGGACGACCGGACCCGCCTGGAGGCGACCCGGTGAGCCGTCCCCTCCTCCTCGGCCTCCTCGGGCTCGGCCTGATGGCCGCCTGCTGGCTGCTGGGCGGCTGGCGCGGGGCGGCGACATCGTACCTCGCCGTCTGGCTCGTCCTCCTGGCGCTTCCGGTGGGGGCCCTGCCGATCACGATCGTGGCCGAGCGCTTCGGCAAGCGGGTGCGCGAGCGCGGCGGCGTCGAGATGCTGGCGGGCCTGCGCCGGCTGATGGCGCTGATGCCGGTGGCCGCGCTGCTGGGGCTGCCACTGCTCGCGGCGGTGCCAATGCTCTACCCTTGGGTCGGGGCGGCGCCGCGCACGCCGCTCGCCGCGCTCTGGTTCACGACGCCGTTCTTCGCGGCCCGGGTGGTCGTCTATCTCGCGGCCTGGACCTGGCTGGCGTTCCGGTTCGCGCGGCCCTTCGACGAGCCGGGCGAGGGCCGCACCGTGCCGGCGGTGGGGCTCCACGCCGTGGTCGGCACCCTGTTCACCACCGACGTGATCGCCTCCCTCGATCCGCGGCTCGATTCCGCCCTGCTCGGCCTGCTGGTGATGACCGCCTGGAGCGGGCTGGCCTTCGCGGCCGCGATCCTGCTCGCCTGGGAGGAGCCCGAGCCGGTGGGCCGCGGGCGCACGGCCCCCGGGCGCGGCCGGCTGGTCCCCCTGGTGGTGCTGCTCGGGCTCTGGGCGTTCCTGCACTTCGTGCAGTTCCTGATCGTCTGGTCGGCCAACCTGCCCCCGGAGGTGGCCTGGTACTTCGCCCGCGGCGGCGGGCTCGGGCGCGGCCTGTCGATCGCGGCCGGGATCGTCGTCGTGCTGGCCGGGCTCGCGACCCTGCGGCCGGGCCGCCCGACCACCCGGATCCTGGCCGGCGCGGCGCTCGCCGTGCACGCCCTCGAGATGTTCTGGCTGGTCACGCCGGCCCTGCGCGACCGGTTCGTGGTCCGCCCGGCCGACGGGCTCGCCGCCCTGGCGGTGGCGTGCCTCGCCGCCGCGCTCCATCTCCTGCTGGGCGGGCGCCCGGCGCCGACAACCCGGCGCGCCGGGAGGGTCGCATGAGCACGGGCCCCGGTCCCGGCCTAATCCCGGCGATCCTGGCCGGGCTGACCCTGCGCGGCAGTGGTTTGCTCAACGGCCGTCCGCCCCGCGGCGCGCCGGCCAATGCGCCGCGCGATCCCGACGATCCCGGCTACGAGACGCGCGACGTCGGCGTCCGCAACACCGCCCTGGTGATGGCGGGCCTGGCGCTCGCGGTGCTGACCGTCATCGGCACCATGGTCTGGATGATGGGCGCCTTCAGCGCCAGCCAGCGCCGGACCCTGCCGCCCCTAACCCGCCAGCAGACCGCGCCGCTGACGCCGCCGCCCCCGAACCTCCAGGCGGACCCCTATGCCGACCTCGATCGCCAGCGGGTCGCGGCCGCGGCCCGGCTTGCCGGCTACGGCTACAGCGATCCGGCCCGCACCCGGGCCCGCATCCCGATCGACCGGGCCATGGACCTGATCGTCGGCTGCCCCCTCGACGCGCCGGACCGGTAGCAGGATGACGCCGAACCACGCCGCCCTCGAACTCTGGCCCGCCGCGGTCTCGGCCACCGCGTCCGAGACCGACCTGCTGATCCTGGCCTTCACGGTCCTGACCCTGCTGCTGACCGTGCCGGTCTTCGTGGCGATCACCTACTTCGCCCTGCGCTACCGGGAGGGCTCGGAGGCGGACCGGCAGCCATCGGGCATCCGCTCCAACCTGATCGAGATCAGCTGGATGCTGATCCCGTTCCTGCTGACGCTGATCTTCTTCGTCTGGGGTGCGCGGCTGTACATCACCTCGCGGAACGCGCCGCCCGACGCGATGGTGATCGAGGCGATCGGCCGGCAATGGATGTGGAAGTTCCAGCATCCCACCGGCCAGGCCGAAATCAACAACCTGCACCTGCCGATCGGCCAGCCGATCCGCCTGCACATCATCAGCCAGGACGTGATCCACGCCCTCTACCTGCCGGCCGTGCGCCTGCAGATCGCCGCCCTGCCCGACCGCTACACCGACCTGTGGTTCAAGGCCGACAAGATCGGCACCTACCACCTCTACTGCTCGGAATATTGCGGCACCGACCATTCCGTGATGGGCGGCGAGGTCACCTTCATGAACCCCGGCGACTACCAGGACTGGCTGACCCATGCCGGCGCGCAACAGGGCAAGGTCGCGGCCGGCCGCAGCCTCTACGAGGCCTATGGCTGCGCCGGCTGCCACGATCCCGGCTCGGCCGTGAAGGCCCCGAGCCTCGCCGGCCTCTACGGCAGCCCGGTGAAGCTCGCCGACGGCCGCACCGTCACGGCCGACGAGACCTGGCTGCGCGAAAAAATCCTGAACCCGAACGGCGACCGGCTCGCCGAGGGCACCAAACAGGTCATGCCGAGCTTCGCCGGGCGGATCCCGGAGGACGAACTCGGCCGCCTCATCGATTTCCTCAAATCCTACACGGCGCCGGCCTCCGGCAAGGCCGCGCAGGCCAATCCATGAAGGCGACATCATGAGCGCAACGGGCAGCGTCGGCGGCACGGCCCGCCGCGAGCCGCACGCGCCGGAGGCCACCCTCGGGCGAAAGGCGGACTATCTCCACGCGGATTCGACCCTGCGCTCGTGGTTCCTCACCACCGACCACAAGCGCATCGCGATCCTGTACCTGACCTCGATCACGGGCTTCTTCGTGATCGGGGCGCTCGCGGCCGGCGTGGTCCGGCTGGCGCTGATCGTGCCGAACGGCGCGATCATGACAAACGACACCTACAACAAGGCCTTCACCATCCACGGCGTGGTGATGGTGTGGTTCTTCCTGATCCCGTCGATCCCGGCGACCTTCGGGAATTTCCTGATCCCCCTGATGATCGGGGCGAAGGATCTGGCGTTTCCCAAGCTCAACCTGACGAGCTGGTACGTGTTCATGACCGGGGCGTTCTTCACCCTAGTCTCGCTGGTGCTGGGCGGCGTCGATACCGGCTGGACCTTCTACGCGCCGCTCTCCACCGCGTTCTCGAACACGTGGGTCCTGCCGGCTCTGATCGGCGTGACCGTCGTGGGCTTCTCGTCGATCCTCACCGGCCTCAACTTCGTGGTCACGATCCACACCATGCGGGCCCCCGGCATGACGTGGTTCAAGCTGCCGATCTTCGTCTGGACGCACTACGCCACAAGCCTGATTTTCTTGCTCGCCACGCCGGTGATCACGACGGCGCTGATCCTGCTGATCATGGAGCGCGGCTTCCATATCGGCGTGTTCGACCCGGCCTATGGCGGCGACCCGGTGCTATTCCAGCACCTGTTTTGGTTCTACTCGCACCCAGCCGTGTACATCATGGTCCTGCCCGGCATGGGGGTGATCTCGGAGATCGTCCCGGCCTTCGCGCAGAAGAAGCTGTTCGGCTACCGGTTCGTCGCCTACGCGTCGATCGGGCTCGCTTCGGTGACCTTCTTCGTCTGGGGCCACCACATGTTCATCAACGGCCAGAGCGACCTGGCCTCTCTGGTGTTCTCCGCCCTGTCCTTCGCGGTTGCGGTCCCCTCGGCCGTCAAGGTCTACAACTGGACCGCCACGATCCATAAGGGAAGCCTGCGGCTCGACACGCCGATGCTCTACGCGATGGGCTATATCGGGCTGTTCGTGCTCGGCGGGCTCACCGGCCTCTATCTCGCGACGCTCGCCATCAACCAGCACATCCACGCGACCTATTTCGTGGTCGCGCATTTCCACTACATCATGGTCGGCGGCACGGTGCTGGCCTTCCTGGGCGGCCTGCATTTCTGGTGGCCGAAATTCACCGGCCGGATGTACAGCGAGCCGTGGGGCCGGGTCTCGGCGGTGCTGATCTTCATCGGCTTCAACGTGACCTTCTTCCCGCAGTTCATCCTCGGCTATCTCGGGATGCCCCGGCGCTACGCGACCTATCCGGTCGAGTTCCAGCTGCTCAACGTGCTGTCCTCGGCCGGCGCCACGATCCTGGCCGCGGGCTACATCTTCCCGATGCTCTATCTCGTCTATTCCCTGTGGTTCGGCCGCAAGGCGCCGGCCAACCCGTGGAACGCCAAGGGGCTCGAATGGGAGACCGGCTCGCCGCCGCCCAAGCATAATTTCCTGTCGCCCCCGGCGGTGCCGCGCATCCCCTACGATTACCCGATCCAGGCGCAGGAATCCCAGGACCAGCACGGATGAGCGAGGGTCTGGCCGATGGCGTCGGGGTCGCCCGCGCCGGGCATTTCGAGACGGTGGGCCAGCAGCGCGCCGCCGCGACGCTGGGAATCTGGGCCTGGCTGATCACCGAGCTGCTGCTGTTCTCGGCGCTGTTCTTGGTGGCGTTGATCACCCGGATCCTGCACCCCGAGGCGACGGTCGCGGCGGCCAAGCACCTCAAGTTCTGGATCGGCGCCACCAACACCGTGGTGCTGATCTGCTCCAGCCTGACCATGTCGATGGCGATCGAGTTCTCGCGGATCGGCTGGCAGCGCGCCATGGTCCGGGCGATGCTCGCGACCGCGGCGCTCGGCGGCCTGTTCCTGGTGCTCAAGGGCTACGAGTACTACGCCGACTGGGCCGAGCACATGATGCCGTTCCTGAGCAGCCGGCCCTTCGCGCTCGCCGAGACCCCGCCGGCGCGGCTGTTCGTGAACCTCTACTACGTCGCCACGCTCCTGCACGCGGTCCACCTGTTCACCGGCATCGCGCTCCTGCTCGGCATGACCTGGCTCGCCGCCAAGGCCGGTTTCCTGTCCCGGCACCAGAACTGGATCGAGGTCTACGGCCTGTACTGGCACTTCATCGACCTCGTCTGGATCCTGGCCTTCCCGATCCTCTACGTGGTGAACCGGTAGGATGCGCAATCCCCTCGCGACCCTGAGCGCCGACGACCGCGCCCTGCTCCGGCGCCGGTTGCGCACGCCGGTGCTGACCTTTCTGGCGCTGCTCGCCCTGCTCGCCGTCAACGTCACCCTGGGGGCGACCCTGCCCTTCGCCCAGGTCTGGATCGTCGAGCTCCTGGTCGTCGCCGTGATGGTGTCGCTAATCCTCCTGGTTTCCATGGAGGTGATCCACGAGCCGCCGCTGGTGCGGCTGTTCTCGGGGCTCGGCTTCTTCTGGGTCGCCATCATGGTCGGGATGACGCTGACCGATTATCTGGCGCGGTGATTGGCGCGAAGCCGTTGTTCGGGCAGCCGAACACACCTAAACGTTGCCCCTCCCCCGCATGGCCCCGGCATTATCCTGATGTGCGAACTGCTCGGCATGAGCGCCAACGTGCCGACCGACATCCGCTTCTCCTTCGCAGGGCTGGCCCGGCGCGGGGGCGAGACCGGGCCCCATGCCGATGGCTGGGGCATCAGCTTCTATGACGGGCGGACCTGCCGCAGCTTTCACGAGCCGGAGCCGAGCTCGCGCTCGCAGCTGGCCGGGCTGCTGCGCGACATGCCGATCAAGAGCCGCATCGTGGTCGCCCATGTGCGCAAGGCCAATCGCGGTCGGGTCAGCCTGGAGAACACCCACCCGTTCGCCCGGGAATTGTGGGGCCGCCGCTGGACGTTCGCTCATAACGGCCAGCTCAAGGGCGTGAAGCGGCTGCCGCTCGGCAGCTTCATGCCGATCGGCTCCACGGACAGCGAGCACGCCTTCTGCTGGATGCTCGGCCGCCTACAGGCCCGGTTCCAGGCCCTGCCCCGGCCCGCGACCCTCGACCGGGCCGTGGCCGACCTCGCGGGCGAATTGCACGGGCTCGGCGTGTTCAACATGCTGCTGACCGACAGCCGCACCCTCTACGCCCATTGCGGCAAGCGCCTCTGCTATCTCACCCGCCGGGCGCCGTTCGGCACCGCCACCCTGATCGACGAGGATTGGCAGGTGAATTTCGCGCAGGAAACCTCTGAGAGCGACGTGGTCACGGTGATCGCCACCCAGGCCCTGACCCGGGACGAGTGCTGGACCGACCTCGCCCGCGGCGATGTCCTGACCCTGCGGGATGGGGCGATCCGGCTGTTGAGACCGGCCGGGGCTTCTTAAGTCGAGTTCGGGCGAGGGTGCATGCGCGCCCCCGATGCGCTAGAACGACCGTAACAGGAGAGCATCGACCGGACTTGAGGGAAGTTCGGCCGGCAAGCGATCCGCCTCGACCGGTCTGGACCGCGGGTCGAGCCACGATGAGCTGACGAGCACGATACGCATGACCCGCGACGAGACCGACACCGTCCTGTCCCAGGAGGACGCGCTTCGGGATGGCCGCCCGAACCTCGCCCCGAACATCCGCACGCATCTCGGCGAGCACCTGCGCACCGTCTACGAGCGGATCGGCGAGGACGTGCTGCCGTCCCGCTTCGCCGACCTGATCGAGAAGCTGGAAGAAGCGCTCCGCGCCCGCGGCGAGGCGATCGAGCCGGAATTCCGCAACGGCCTGCTCGCCGCGGTGCCGTCCCTGCGCGCCTTCGCGCTGTCGCTGACCTCGAACCCTGCCCGCTCGGACGACCTCGTCCAGGACACCCTGCTCAAGGGCTGGCAGCACCGTGCTAGATTCCAGCCGGGCACGAACCTCAACGCGTGGCTGTTCACGATCCTGCGCAACATCTTCTACTCGGATCACCGCAAGCGGGTCCGCGAGGTCGAGGACCAGGACGGCTCCTACGCGGCCCGGCTGGCCACCGCCCCTCACCAGGGCGACCGGCTCGACGTCGAGGATCTGCAATCGGCCCTGGCCAAGCTGCCCCCGGACCAGCGCGAGGCCCTGGTGCTGGTCGGCGCCGAGGGTGTCTCCTACGAGGAGGCCGCCACGATCATGGGCTGCAAGGTCGGCACCGTGAAGAGCCGCGTCAGCCGTGCCCGTGGCCGGCTGGCCGAGCTCCTGGGCTACGACGAGGAGGATCTCGGCTCCGACCGGTTCATCCAGTCGGCGATGCCGAAGGACGCGTAGCGACTCTGGGCTGCGTGGTTCTCGGCGCGTCCGGCCGAAAAAAGCATGCATCCGAATCCGAGGATCGGGCGTTACCGGCCCGAGCTTCGCTGCCTTTGCTGCGGCGGAACGCCACGGAACGGAGTTGTCCCGCATGACCTTTAAAACCCTGATCGCCGCCTCGGCCTTCGCCCTGTCGCTGCCGCTGGCCGCCCAGGCCCAGGGCACCATCCCGGGTGCCGAGCGCGGCGCAGCCGCCGGCAACGATGCGGCCGGCCCGATCGGCGGGATCGTCGGCGGCGCCGTCGGTGCGGCCACCGGCACGGTGGGCGGCATCCTCGGCGTCGACATGGCGCCGCGATTCCGCAGCTACGTCCGCGAGCGCAACGTCCGCTCGTACGATTACGACGGCCGCGTCGCCGTCGGCTCCACCCTGCCGGATTCGGGCGTCACCTATTACGACGTCCCGACCGAGTACCGCGTGCAGCCGGGCTACCGCTACACCGTGGTGAACGACCGCCCGGTGCTGGTCGATCGCGGCCACCGGATCGTCGAGGTCATCGACTGATCTTGCGGGCCGGTCCCGCACCGGCCCATCGGGCCCCGGAGCACCCGCTCCGGGGCCCGTTTTCATGGGTGAACCCGCGACCGCGCAACGGTTCTCCGGCGAAGCCGTTGATGCTCGAGATGAACGACGAGGCGACCATGAGCCAGGATCCGAGCGAGCCCGGCGCGACGCTGCCGGAACCGGTGCGCGATCACCTCGGCCAGCAGCTGCGCGGCGTCCTGCCCGTCGGGACGGACAAGCCCCGCTTCCTCGGGGACGACCCGGTGCCGGAGGCGTTCGAGCCGCAGATCCGCCGCCTCGAGACCCGGCTGAAGACCCACGAGGAGGGCACCGGCGCGGTCGGCCAGGCCCTCGACCAGATCCTCGACGCCCTCGGCGTCACGCCGGACGGCGCCGACAAGCCGCGTTCTTAAACCCGCGGCTTGTCCGCCAAAAGATCCCGGATCTCCGACAGGAGCTTCACGTCCGCCGGCACCTCGGCCACCGCCTCGGGCTTCTTGTCCTCGGCGTGCTGCAGCTTGTTCATGGCCCGGATCACCAGGAACAGCACGAAGGCGACGATCAGGAAGTTGAGGGTCAACGTCAGGAACTGACCGTAACCCAAGACCGCGCCCTGCTTCTTGGCGTCCGCGTAGGGCAGCCCGGCCTGTACCTTGGACGAGAGCGGGATGTAGTAGTTCGAGAAATCGAGCCCGCCGGTGACCGCGCCGATCGCCGGCATGAACAGATCCTGCACGGCGGAATTGACGATCGCCCCGAAGGCCGCGCCGATGATCACGCCGACCGCGAGGTCGACCACGTTCCCGCGCAACGCGAACTTTTTGAATTCCTCGAGCATGCACCGCCCCCCCGCCGAACGCATCGGTGGAACTAGGGGGCGGCTCCCCGAAAGCCAGCGCTCAAGGTTGGCCTATCCCCCGCTGATCGCCGGCCCCGCCGGTTCGTCGGTCGTCGTCCCCGTTTCGGCCTTGGCGCGGCGGCGATACTGGGCCGCGACCACCGGGATGGTCAGCAGGTAGCCGCCGCTCACCGCCACCAGGGCCTCGAACGGATAGCTGATCAGGATGCCGAAGGCCGCGACTCCGAACAGGAAGATCGGCAGGACGAGGCTGCGCGGCACCCGCTTGCCCATGGTCTTGCCCGAGAAGGTCGGCACCGTGGAGACGACCAGCAGGGCGATGGCCAGCACGTATATCAGGATCGCCGGGGCGGCCCAGCCCTCGCCGCCCAAGCCGAGGAAGTGCAGGTAAAGCGGCAGCATCGCGGTCAGCGCCCCCGCGGGCGCCGGCATGCCGACGAAAAAATCCTTCTTCCAGTCCGGCCGGTTCGGATCGTCCAGCATGGCGTTGAAGCGGGCGAGCCGCAGGGCCATCGCGATGGCGAAGATCAGCGCCACGATCCAGCCGGCGGATTTCAGGTGGAACAGCGCGAAGCCGTAGAGGATCAGCGCCGGAGCGCAGCCGAAATTCACGAAGTCGGCGAGCGAATCGAGTTCGGCCCCGAAGCGCGAGGTGCCCTTGAGCAGCCGCGCCACCCGGCCGTCGATGCCGTCGAGCACGCCGGCCGCCACCACGGCGATGACTGCGGGCTCGAACTTGCCCTCGAAGGCGAGCCGAATCGCCGTCAGCCCCAGGCACAGCGCCATCAGGGTGATCATGTTGGGCGCGATCATCCGGAACGGCACCGGCTTGAACCGGCGCGGCCGCGGCTCGTTCGGATCGGGCGCGAAGGGCGGGAACAGGTCGTCCATGGCCGTCTAGATCCGCTTGAACTGCCGCCCCGGGCCGCCGCCGAGATCGGCCAGCACCGTCTCGCCGGCCACCGCCTTCTGGCCGAGCCCAACCAGCACGGTGGCGCCGGCCGGCAGGTAGACGTCGACCCGGGAGCCGAACCGGATCAGCCCGAACCGCTCGCCCACCGCCAGCACGTCCCCGGCCGAGACGAACCCGACGATCCGCCGCGCCACCAGCCCGGCGATCTGCACCACGCCGACGCGCTTCGCCTGCCCGGCATGGCTGGTCTCGATGACCATGCCGTTGCGCTCGTTGTCGTCGCTGGCCTTGTCGAGCTCGGCGTTGAGGAACAGGCCCGGCGTGTAGTGGATCTGGCCGATCCGGCCGGAGACCGGCACCCGGTTCACGTGGCAATCGAACACGTTCATGAACACCGAGACCCGTAAGGTCGGCACCTGCGGCAGGTCGAGCTCGGGGGGCGGCAGCACGGTGGCGATCAGGTTGACCCGCCCGTCCGCGGGCGAGACCACGAGCCCGTCCACCACCGGGGTGACGCGCTCCGGGTTGCGGAAGAAGTAGCAAACCCAGAGGGTGAGGATCAGGAAGATCCAGCCGAAGAACTGAGAGAAATAGCCGGCCAGCACCGTGAGCACGATGCCGATCAGGATGAAGGGATACCCCTCCTTGTGAATCGGCACGAGCGTCCGGCGGATCGTCTCGATCAGGTCTGTCATCGTGTTCCGGACTCAACGGCGCCGCTCGCGGGCGGACATGTCGGACGGGCGGATGGCAGCCCGCCGGGCCAACGTCAACTTTTCAGGTCTGTCGGGGTGTCTACCAGATATGCGTCAACGTCCCCACCCGCCTCGCGGCGCCGGGGGCATGGCCCAAGAGATCCAACCACGAGGGACGCGGGACGCCGCCGGGACCCTGGTGTCGGCCAACTACGCGCGGGGTCCGATCCCCGCGGCGACCCGCGGCATCGGACGGGCATGGTCCCCGGGCGGTGCCGTCTTTCTTGTCGCGATGTCTTGCTAGCGCCCCGATCTTGCGAATTCGTGACAGCGGTTACTGGCCATGATGCCCAAGCCGACTAGCAGCCGATACAGCCCAGGAACCCGCATTCACCGCCGTGGCCTTTCATCCG
>NZ_JAKSYJ010000170.1 GCF_022829365.1 Methylobacterium sp. J-077
CGGGGGCGGAGCGCGATAAGGGCCTCCGCTTGCTTCACTGCCGCAGCGATGGGATCGACCACCGGTACGGGAATCCGATCCGCGACCCGCGGCGCGAGCCCGGCAAGTGGTGCCCCGGCGAGGATGACGACATCGGCCTGGCCCTCGGCAACGGCCCTGCAGGCCAAGTCGACGAGCAGCCCTTCCTTCTCGTCCTGCACAGCGCAGACATCCCGGAACGGGCTGTCGAGCATGCGGATCCCGGCGCAGCGCACCGTCAGGCCATGGGATGCGACGCATTCCGCGTACCAGGGTCCCAGCGCCGTGGCGAAGCTGACGACGGAAAAGCGTTGCCCGAGCATGCAGGCGGTGAGCATCGCCGCTTCCGCCATGCCGACGACCGGCCAGTCGAACAGCTCGCGGGCGCCGAACAGGCCGGGATCCCCGAAGGCGGCGATGATCGCGGCATCCACCTCGTCTTGGTGTTCCGCCAGCATCTCAAGGGCGATGGCGCCGCCGATCTGCGCCTCGGCCCGGCTCGCGATGTAGGGAACACCTCGGGGGGCGGTGAGCGGCACGAGATCGGTCGCCGGTCCTGCCACCGTCCGACCGACCGCCAGCATACGCTCGGTCATGCTGACGGAGGTGTTCGGGTTGAGGAGAAGGATGCGGCTCCGCGAGCTCACGCAGCCACTCCTGCCGGGGTCGCAAAGAGCCGACCCCAGTTCCGCAAGGGTGCGAGCCCCTCCGCTCCGAGGTCGGCGCCGGCCTGCACTAAGCTCGCCCAGAGGGTGACGGAGACCGAATCGTAGACCGGCACGCTGAGTTCGCCCTCGAGGCGGTCGGCGAGCGCCGCTCCGCGCATGTTCGTGCATACGACCGCGACGGCGTCGCAGCCCTCCCGTATCACCGCGCGGATCATCGCCTCGACATCATCCTCGTGCACATCCGCGAAGGCGAAGTTCTCCGAGAGCCCGACGGCGCGCTCCGCCGTGCAAGGGAAGCCGGCCTCCGCCCAGTTAGCCATGATGCGAGCCTGCACATCCGCCGTATAGGGCGTCACTAGGCCGATCCGCCGGGCCCCCGTGGCCCGGAAGACAGCGCGGAAGCCGAGGATCGCCGAGGTCGCCGGGATACCCGTCGCCCCCGTGATCGCGGCGCAGAGGGCCTCGTCCCGGTCGAAGCCGAGCCAACCGGCAGAGGTGCCGTTCCAGGCGATCACGTCGCAACGGGCGTCCGCAAGCAGTGTTGCGGCCGCCACCATCGGCGCGAGGTCGAACTGGGCGAGCGCCGCCTCCGACAGGGCTATCTGCGTCACCCGGAACCGGCTGACATGCAGGGTGAAGCCGGCGACGCCGGCCGTCATCGCGGCCATCGCCGGTTCCAGCACGGTGTTCGAGGAGGGCGTGAGCATGCCCAGGCGTAGAGGCCGTCCAGGGAGCGACGTCACGCGGCCGCCCTCCGGGTGACCGGCCGGCGCCCGGCAGCAGCCCACAGGCGCTCGGCTACCGCCTGCGCCTCGCGGACCAGGGCCGGTCCGTCGGCGGTCGTGAGCCGCCCGTCTTCGATCACCAGGCGCCCGTCCACGATTACGCTCCGCACGTTTCCTCCGTTGGCGCTCCACACCAGGATGCCATACCCGTCGATGACGGGGGCGAGGCCCGGCGTTTCCATGTCCATGATCAGGATGTCGGCCCGGCGCCCGGTGGTGAGCGCGCCGACCGTGTCTCCCAGTCCCAGGCGCTCCGCGCCGGCCTGAGTCGCCCAGCACAAAGCGGTGCGCGCGTCGAGGACGAACCCGTTGGCGCTCCGAACCCGCTGCATGGCTACAGCCCAGCGCATCGCCTCGAACAGGTCGCCGGAGAACGTATCGGTGCACAGCGTGATGCTGATGCCGGCCTCGGCGAGGTCGAGCACGGGGGCGATGCGGCCGGTCTTGGCATTGCCGATCGGGGTGTAGGCCATCGCGATACCGGCCCCGCCCATCCGGGCGTGGTCCTGCGGATCGACATAGATGCAATGGGCGGCGATGAGGCGGTGATCGAGGAGGCCCGCTGCCTCGAGGGCCTGCGGCGGCGTCAGCCCTGAACGGGCTTGCACCTGCTCGACCTCACCGGGACTCTGGCAGAGATGGGTGTGGACGTTACCCACGTGCCGGCGTGCCAGCTCGGCGACCTCACGGAGGCAGGCGTCGGAGCAGGTGTCTGGCGCGTGGGGCGCCCAATCACAGCGGATGCGCCCGGCATCGTAACCGTCGAAGCGGGCGATGAGGTCGGCATTTTCGCGGATCGTCTCGCGGGCGAGGCCGGGATCGTAGACGTAGCGGCGGCGGGTTAGCTCCTCCGGGTCGGCGTCGTGGATCCGCCCTGCGATCACGGCGCGGGAGCCGAGTTCCGCGTGCGCCCGGGCCAGGGCCTGCGGGTAGCGATAGAAATCGACGAGGGTGGTGCAGCCGTTGCGCAGCATTTCGTAGACGCCGAGACGCGCCAGGATGCCAGCCTCGTTCTCCGACAGACGATGCCCCTGCGGAATGCCGGGCGTGAACATCGGTGCGAAGCCGAGGTCCTCGATCATGCCCCGGGTGATCATCAGCGGCGTGTGGTTGTGGACGTTGACAAGGCCCGGCGTCAACAGGCGGCCGGCGCATTCCATGCGTCTCGGGGCGGTCCAGGCGGCCTCGACCACGTCCCGGGGGCCGATCGCGGCGATGCACCGACCCAGGACCGCGATCGCGCCATCCGCGAACACGGTATCGGCCGTATCGAGGGTGAGAATCGTACCGCCGGACAGGATCAGGTCGCAGGGGCGAGGCCCGCTCTCAGGCAGCATGGCGGATCCGCGTAGCCTCCTCGCGGATCAGTCCGAGCACGTTGCGCTTGGCGTCGTTGAAGGCCGGGCTCGTCACGTCGCGCGGGCGCGGAAGGTCGAAGTCGAACGCCTCCCGGATGCGGCCCGGGCGTCGGGTCATCACGGCGATGCGTGTGCCCAGGACGAGCGCCTCGTCGACGCTGTGGGTGACGAAGACGATGGTGCAGCGGATGCGCTCCCAGATGCGCACCAGCTCCTCCTGCATCTCGATCTTGGTCTGGGCGTCGAGGGCCGCGAAGGGCTCGTCCATCAGGATCACGCGGGGGTTCATCAGCAGGGCGCGGGCGATCCCCACGCGCTGGTTCATGCCGCCGGACAATTCGGACGGGTAGTGCCCTTCGAACCCCGTGAGACCGACGAGGTCGATGAAAGCTTGAGCCTGTGCCCGCCGCTCGGCCCGACCCAAGCCCTTGAGCTTGAGATGGAAGGCGACGTTCTCGGCCACCGTCAGCCACGGCATCAGCGTCGGCTGCTGGAACACCACGCCGCGGTCGGCCCCCGGCTTCTCCACGATCTGTCCGGCGACCTCGATCCGGCCCGAGGTCGGGGTTTCGAACCCGGCGATCATGTTGAGCAGGGTCGACTTCCCGCACCCGGAGGGACCGAGCAGGCAGACGAAGTCGTTATCCCGGATCGTCAGGCTGACGTTGTCGACGGCGAGAACGTCCTGGTCGCGCTGCCGGTCCGTGAAGGTCTTGACGATGTTGCGGATCGCGATCTCGGCCATCGGTCATGCTCCCCGGCGGACGGTGGTGCGCTGCCAGCGCAGGACGCGGGCCATGAGCAACTTGATCCCATAATCCGACAGGAAGCCGAGCAGCCCGATCGAGACCATGGCCGCGATGACCATGTCGTAGCGGAGGAAATAGTAGGAATCCCAGAGGACGTAGCCGACGCCGCTCTTCACCGCGACCATCTCGGCGGTCACAGTCAGCATCCAGGCCGAGCCCACCGCGATCCGCAGCCCTGCGAAAATCGAAGGGAGGGCGGCCGGAACCACGATGTCTGTGAGGAGCTGGCGCTCGCTCGCGCCCATCATCGCCCCCGCACGGATCAGGTTGCGGTCGATCGCCTTCACCCCGTGGATCGTGTTCATCAGCACGGGAAAGAAGGCGCCGAGGAAGACGAGGAAGATCGCCGGACGGTCGGCAATGCCGAACCAGATGATGGCGAGCGGGATCCACGAAACTGGCGGGATGGGGCGGAGCATCTGGAGCGTCGGCTCCACCGTCGCCTCGATCGCCCGCGACCAGCCGATCGCCGTGCCGAGCACGATGCCGAGCGCCGCTGCGATGGCAAAACCCGCGGCCACCCGCATCGTGCTCGCCAGCGCGTTGCGCAGCCAGGTGCCTGAATAGTCCTGCGCGCTGCCGTCGATCCCGAACATCCAGTCGCCGAGGGCGTGCAGCACCGCCGATGGCGGTGGCAGAAGTGCCTGCGGCAGTGCCCCCGACCGCGAGAACGCCTCCCAGACCGCCACCAGCAGAAGTGGGACGGCGATGCGCTCGATCTTCGTCAGGACCCAGCGCAGGTTCGGGAAGAATGCCGCCCGAAGGCGCTCGGAGGCCGTCTGCATGATGTCGCTCCCGGGCGACGTCCCACCTCCGGGCCATCGCCAGGACAGGGATGCTGCAGCGGGTCTTCGCAGACCACAATCCGAATTCTTCAGATTGCATACAATATCTGCCATATGCCTGCCATTGCATCGTAATCTGGACGGAATTTCCGCACGACAGGGGACGATCGGCGGCTATGCTCACGGGCATGTCGGAATCCGTCACCCCGATCCGCGGCAAGCGTGGCCGGCCGCGCAAGGACGCCGCCAAGGCCGGCGCCGCCGTGCTCCGGCGGGCGGCCCTGCACGTCCGGGCGGTGGAGCGTTTGCGCGCGATGATCGTGCAGGGCGAACTCGCACCGGGCACGCCCCTCGTCGAAGGGGATCTGGCGCAGGCGCTTGGCCTATCGCGCACGCCGCTGCGCGAGGCCGTCAAGCTCCTGGCCCAGGAGGGGCTGATTGAACTGCGTGCCAACCGCAGCGCCTGCGTCCGCGCTCTGGACGCTGCGGAGGTCTTCGAACTGTTCGAGGCACTCGCGGGGTTCGAGCGTCTCGGAGCAGAACTCGCCGCCACGCGTCTCACCCCGGCCGGGCTGAGACGGCTCGAGGATCTCCAGGCCACGATCGAGCAGGAGCATGCGGCAGGTCGGCGGGAGGCATACTACGCCGCCAACCGCGCCATCCATCGTGCGATCATCGAAGCCGCGCAGAACCGCCCCCTCGCCCAGGCCCACGCGGCGCTGCTCGCCCGGGCCGAGCAGGCGCGCTTCCTCGCGCTGAAGTTCGCCCACCGGTGGGAGGAGTCCATCGCCGAGCACCGGGCGATCCTCGCCGCTCTCGCCGAGCGGGACGCCCCGCGCGCCGGCCGCCTGCTCGCCGACCACGTGGCTCATACCGCCGAAGCCGTGACGCAGGCTCTGGCCGCGGAGGCCGCGCTGCGCGCCGCGTGAACCCTCATCCGACCGGACGGGAGATTTCCATGCCTCTTTTATCGAAGCTCGCAACTGCCTTCGCCGTCATGGCGGCCTGCACGGTCGCCGTCGTCCCGGCAGCTCGGGCGCAGGACAAGCCGGCGATCAAGCTCGGCTACGCCAAGTGCGCTCATTGCACGCCGCTTGTCCTGACGCCGGATTACGCCAAAGACATCGCCCTCGACGTCGTTGGCTTCAACACCGGCAACGACGTGCTCACGGCCCTGGTCTCGAAGAGCATCGATGTCGCGCAGGTGACCTACCTCCACTACGCCACCGCCCTCGACAAGGGCTTCGACGTCGTAGCGATCTCGGGCCAAGTGAATGGCGGCTCGCAGATGCTGGTCGCCAACGACCTACCCGTACCCGCAGGCGACTGGGCGGCCATGAAGGCGCTCGTCGCCAAGCGTAAGGCAGAGGGCAAGCCGCTGAAGGTTGCCGCCTCGCGGGGGAACGCCCAGGACATCCACATGCGCGGCGCCTTCGCCACGCATGGCATCGACGTGCAGAAGGACCTCGAGTTCGTCAACATTCCGAATCCCTCGGACCACGCCCCGGCCCTGCGCCGCGGCGAGGTCGACCTGATCTGCTCGGTCGAACCCTTCGCCACGCTGATCCGCCAGGTCGGTGCCGGCAAGTTCTTCGCGCTGCCCTACGACCAGGCAGCGGGCAAGCTTACGAACCTGATCGTGACGCGCTCCGACGTGGTGGCGTCGAAGAAGGTGGCCCTGCAATCCACGGTCGGTGCGATCGTCAAGGTCGACGACTTCATCGCGGCCAACCACGAGGCCTGGGTCGGCGTCATCACCAAGGTCACGGGTCTCGACAAGGCGATCGCGGAAGGCGCCATCGGCAACCTCGAGCCCGACTACCGGATGCACCAGAAGCAAGCGTTGGCCGTCGCAGCGATGATGCGCGACCTCCGATACATCAGTCGCGACGTATCAGAGGCAGTCGTCAAGAACATGGACTACTCGTTCCTCGAAACCGCCACCGGCAAGAGCAAGGCCGAGCTCGGGGGCGAGTGATGCGGTCGGCGCGGGGAGAGCGACCGTGACGGTCCTCCTCACCGGCGCCTCAGGCTTCCTCGGGGCGGCTCTCACCGCGGCGCTGTTGGACCGGGGCGAGCGCGTGTTGGGCGTCGACCGGGCGCCGGCCCCGGATGCACCCACCGACTCGGCCTACCGCTTCGTGCGGGCCGACCTTAGCCGTCCCGGCACCCTTGATGAAGTCCTCGCCGGCGAGCGGGTCGACGTCGTGATCCTCGCCGCGGCGATCACCGCCGACGTCGCGCGCGAGCGGCGCGATCCGGCAGGGGTCGTGGCGGTCAACGTGGGCGGAGTCGCCGATGCGGTGCGGGCGGCCGCCACCCACGGCATCCGGCGCGTCCTGCTCCTCGGATCCGGGGCGGTCTACGGCGACGAGGCATTCGCCGCGACGGTTCTCTCAGAGGATGCCACTCGACCCGCTCCCCACTCCCTCTATGCCCTCACCAAGCTGTCGGGGGAGGCCATCGCTCTACGGCTGGCAGAGACGTTCGATCTCGACCTGACCGCCATCCGACTCGGCACCTGCTTTGGGCCGTTCGAGCGGGAGACCGGGGCCCGCGATACGCTGAGCGCTCCGTTCCAGATCCTTCAGCTCGCCCGGAACGGCATTCCGGTGCGGCTGCCACGTCCAGGGCGGCGGGATTGGCTCTACGTCCGCGACGCCGTGGCCGGCATCCTGGCGCTCCTGGACACGCCGCACCGTCCGCACCGGGTCTACAACGTGGCGGCGGGTTTCGAATGGTCGCTCGCCGAATTCTGCGCTCGCCTCGCGCGGGAGCGCCCGGACTTGGCATGGTCCGTCGCTGGGCCGCAGGAGGCCAATGTCGATCTCTACGATTCGAGGGACCGGGCGCCGATGAGCATCGCCCGGCTCATGGCCGATACGGGCTATCGACCGCGCTACGATCTTCCGGTCGCCTTCGACGATTTTCTCGCCTGGACCGGGCGGGCTCGCCCTGTGGAGGTATCATGAGCTTCCCGACCGATCTTCGCGCTGCACCGGGTGCCGATGGACGGCTCTTCGGGCGAACCTGCATCGTCACTGGAGCCAGCTCGGGCATCGGCCGGGCGACCGCCCGGCTCTTGGCAGCAGAGGGAGCCCACGTCGTGATCGCCGACGTGTCGGAGGAGGCGCTGGAGGGTGGCGATCCGACCGCTTCCGTCATCGCCAAGGAGGGCGGTCGGTCGGTGTTTCAGCGCGTGGACATATCCGACGCGGAGGCAGTCGACGGTCTGGTGGCCGATGCCGTGCGGGAGGGCGGCCGGCTCGATGTCATCGTCAACAACGCCTGCATCCGCCACCCCCGGCGTCTCACCGAGCTGAACGAAGCCGACTGGGACCGGATGATGGCGGTTAACCTGAAGGGCGTGTTCCTATGCTGCCGGGCGGCCGTCCGGCAGATGCTGACGCAGGATCTTCGTGGCGAGGTGCGCGGACGCATCGTAAACCTGTCGTCGCAGCACGGCATGATCGCTGCGCCGGGCGACCTGGCGTATGGCGTTGGCAAGGCCGGGGTCGACTACATGACACGACAGATGGCCGCCGACTACGCTGCCGACGCGATTGTCTGCAACGCGGTGGCGCCCGGCAAGATCGTCACGGGCCAGGGCGGCCGCCTGCTAGATCCGGCGGTGCTGGATCGCGCTCGGCGACGCACTCCCTGGCCGCGGCTCGGCCGGCCCGACGACGTGGCCCGCGCGGTGCTCTTCCTCGCCGGCGAGGCAAGCTTTGTCACGGGGACGACCTTGATGGTCGACGGAGGCTGGATGGCGGCTTGAAGTGCATCCACCTCGAACACGCGATTGTTCGGTTCCGAGCGACAATCCATGGCAACGGATCTTATCGCCTGGCCCGTACCCTATTCTTCGCCAGAATTTAGAAAGGCTGATTGCACGTACTGAAAATCATAGCGTTTACAACCGATTCGGCTGGCGTAGCCCTTATGGATTGGGTTCTAACTTCTGTTTTGCTCCCATTGCAGTCGGCCGGAAGGTCTGCTTCCAGGCAATCCAATTAGCTAACTATGTTGTTCGGCGTCGAAGCATGGTTCATCCGCACTTTCGGTGCTGGCGGGTGGCTCAGGCGTTGATCAGCGTTGTGGCCCGAGGGCAGCACGATGCCGATCTCCAACCCGTCGATGCCGTCGGTCCCGGACGGTGTTCACGTCGATGATCTGACGCTGGA
>NZ_JAKSYJ010000176.1 GCF_022829365.1 Methylobacterium sp. J-077
CCAGCCCTCCCGCCGCAGCAGGATGTGCAGCCGTCGGTAGCCGTAGCGGACCCGTGCGGCAGCGAACTCCTTCAGCCGCATCCGCAGTGCCACCTGCGGGTTGGAGCGCTTCCTGTAACGCTGGGACGAGTGGCCGAAACCGGTGGCCTGGCAGGCCCGACGCTCGCCGATGTCGTAGGCCACCTGCAGGTGACCGGCGACCTCGCGGCGAGCCTCACCACTTTCGCTTGAGCACGTCCTGCAGCATCGAGCGGTCCAGCGTCAGGTCGGCGACCAGCCGTTTCAGCTTGCTGTTCTCATCCTCCAA
>NZ_JAKSYJ010000184.1 GCF_022829365.1 Methylobacterium sp. J-077
GTTCGTCCGGGACTTCTTCGCCCAAGGCAAGCCGGTCGGCGTGATTTGCCACGGGCCGTGGACGCTGGTTGAGGCGGACGTCGTGAAGGGCCGTACGCTGACCTCGTTCCCCACGCTGCAGACTGACATCCGGAACGCCGGCGGCGCCTGGGTCGACCAGGAGGTCGTCACGGACAAGGGCCTCGTTACCAGCCGCAACCCGAAGGACCTGCCGGCCTTCTGCGCCAAGATCGTCGAGGAGTTCGCCGAGGGCCGCCATCCCGACCAAGCCCGCGGCGTCTGAGGGCAGTCCTTCCAGGGGTCGGTCGCACGGTCTGCGGCCGGCCTGCGTTGCCCCTCATCAATTCACCGAGGTGACCATGACCTACCTTCAATACGCCCCCGACGTCGAGAATGCCGCCGCGGGCGAGCAGGAGACCATCGACGGCATCATCCAAGGCATGACGCAGCAATCCGAGACGGTCGAGGCTCGCGAGCACCATGCCGTGCGCGCCAGCCACGCCAAGAGTTCGGCCTGCGTCACCGGCGATCTGACCATCGCCGCCGGTCTGCCGCCCGAACTGGCACAAGGGCTCTTCGCCACCCCCGGCACCCACCCAGTCGCGGTGCGCTTCGCGCAAGGTCCGGGCGAGACCCTCGGCGACCGCGTCTCGACCCACCGCGGCATGTCCATCAAGGTGTTCGACGTCCCCGGCGAGAAGCTGCCCGGCCACGCCGTCGAGACCCAGGACTTCGTCCTCGCGACAGGGACCACCTTTCCCTCTGGTACAGCGGCCGGCTTCCTGCGTGACGGAACCGTCATCGGCAAATCGACCGGGCTGCCGGAGGGCGTGAAGAGTGGCGTCTCATCCACCGCGCGCAACCTGAACAAGGTGCTGCACGCCTTCGGCACGGAGAGCGCACTCGCCGACTTCTTCGGCCATCCCTACAGCCATCCCCTGGCCGACAGCTACTTCAGCCAGGCGCCGGTCCGCTACGGCGACTACGTCGCCAAGCTCGGGGCCGTGCCGTCGACGGAAAGCCAGCGCGCACTGTCCGAATGGCGCCTCGACCCGCACCAGGACGAAGACGGTTTTCGCCATGCGACGGTCGCCTTCTTCCGGGACCACGAGGTGGTCTTCGAGTTGAAGGCGCAGCTCTGGGCCGATGCTGAGAGGCAGCCCATCGAGGACGCCTCGGTCGACTGGCCGGTGTCGATCAGCCCCTACCGCACGGTAGCAACGCTGCGCTTGCCGCGGCAGGATGCCTACGCGCCGGACCGGGTTCGGTACTTCGACGAGGTGATGACCTTCCGGCCCGCCCACAGCCTCGCAGCACACCGGCCGCTCGGCTCCGTCATGCGTGCGCGGCTCCAGGTCTACAAAGCCCTGAGCGCCTTCCGCCATCGCGAGAACGGCGTGGCGGAGGAGGATACCGCGAGCATCGACCAAGTCCCGACGTAGATGTCGAAATCGGGCGCTCGGTACCTGTCGCATTGGGTTGTTGCTTGAAGCCGAAAACGATGATCACCCATGAACGGCGCATCTCTTTCCACGTTCAACCTCGAACCGCCCATTTGGGGCGGTGGAGGCGGCGACGATGATCTTCACCATTGATGCATCGGGCTCCCTGTCGCACATCAGCGCCGAGTGGGTCAGCCTGACGGGTCAGGATCTGATCGCGGCGTCCGACCTCTACACTACCGGCGGAAGGCGCCGGGAATACCGCGACCACCGTCTTGAATGGATGGTCAGGTCTGGCGGTGTGGAGGTCGTTCTTGCAGGCCTGCGCGAAGGTAACATCCGCTTCTCCTGGCCGTGAGGGCCCCCTCTCCGCCTAGTCACGCTGCCGAAACGGCGCCACCCACCAAATGGTGAGTCCGGATCGATTGAGCGCGATGCGGTCGCGCGCTAGCTTCCCACCGTTCGGGTCGAACCGGCTCGGACTGCGACCGCACGCCGTGCGGACATCAAACAAGAAGGAGGAGCCATGGACGCGCATGCGACGGCGGATCCCGGCGGAAGCCGATGGGGACCGCACAACACGGTGACGGTGGTCGACCCGTCGCCCGTGAACTGGCTGTCCATCACCTGGAATACGATGGAGGAGGCCAACCGCGTCGATCACGACGGCATTGGACAGCCGAGCCTGGCGGAGAGCTGGCGCTGGCTCGACGGCGAGACCCTCGAACTGACGATGCGCGAGGCCGTCTACCAGGATGGCGAGACGTTCGACGCCGCGATGTTCAAGCTCGGCTTCGACAAGGTCCAGGAGTGGACGAACCCGCATCCGCCGGGCGCCTTCCTGAACTTCGCCCGTGACGTGACCTGCGAGGCGGTGGACGACCGCACGATCCGCATGCGCTTCCCCGGCGGCGATTCCGCGGCGCTAATGAAGCTGCGCGGCATGCACCTGCCCTCGACGCGGTTCTGGAACGAGTGGGGCTTCATCGATCCGAAGACCGGGTCGGCGGAAGGCCATTGGTGAGTGATCGATGCGCCTGGTCCGTGGGGGACTGGCCCGTTCGTGCTCACCGAGGGCGTCTCGCTCATCGATAGCTGCTCCGACCGCGTGGTCATGGAGCCCAACCCGACGTACTGGAACCCGGCCCGCAGGCCGACGGTCCGAATCGTCTACGACAACGTCATCGGCAAGGCCGAGGGCATCAAGTCGGTGGCGGCCGGTGACGGCCGGGTCGACGTGGTGTTCGACCTTACCCCCGATGAGGCCAAGGGGTTTCCCGCATCCGACAAGGGGAAGATCCAGACGAAGTTCGCCAAGGCGATCCTGACCGGCGTGTTCGACGAGAGGCGCGAGGATTCTCCCTGGCGTGATCCCGAGACCCGACGGGCGCTCAACCTCGCCATCGACCGGCAACGGGTGCTGGACAAGGGCGCGCACGGCTACGGCCGGGTGATCTCCGCCTTCATCCAGCCCGGCCGCTACGGCGCGGACCCGGGGATGTCGCCCCTGCCGCACGATCCGGCTGCCGCCAGAGCGGTCCTGGAGAAGGCGGGGCTTGCAGGACGCGAACTCGTGTTCGTGGCCTCGCCCACCTGGAAGGGCGTGGTCGAGGAGATCGGTCGGTGCCTTCGGGAGATCGGGCTCTCGGTTCGATACGTCAGCGACCGGGACGGGGTGCCGGACACGTTCGACGTGAAGCTCGAATGGTACTTCGACTGGACGCCACAGTATCCCGTGGCCTGCGTCCACCGGGAGTTCTTCGGGAAGGACGCGACCCTGCGCCAGGGTCCCGAGGACCCGGGGTTCGATGCCCTCTACGCCAAGCTCCTGCATGCGACGGGAGAGGATGTCGAGGATGTCACCCGGGAGGTCGAGCGGTACGTCCAGGATAAGGCTAAGGCCCTGTTCCTGTACTCGCCCTGCACCCTGTTCGCGGTTTCCGACAGGATCGCGTTCACGGCCTACGATACCTGCATGTCGGAACTCGCCGAGACCCGGATCAAGGGTTGAGGCGGCAGGCGGCGCGGGGCTCCCCGCGCCGCCTGCCGTTCGCGCAAGGCCGACCGGAGCGGGGACACCATGATCGTCGCGACCGCCGGCCATATCGACCACGGCAAGACCACCCTGGTGAAGGCGCTCACCGGGATCGATGCCGACCGCCTGCCGGAGGAGAAGGCCCGCGGCATCACCGTCGACCTGGGCTTCGCGTATATCGGCCTCGGCGGCCGCACGGTCGGCTTCGTCGACGTGCCCGGCCACGAGCGTCTGGTCCGGACGATGGTCGCCGGCGCGACGGGGGTCGGCTTCGCGCTGGTCGTCGTCGCGGCCGACGACGGCGTGATGCCCCAGACCCGCGAGCACATCGCGATCCTAGACCTGCTCGGCCTCCGTCGAGGCCTCGTGGCCATCACCAAGAGCGACCGGGTCGATGCCCGGCGCCTGTCCGAGGTCGACGCGCAGATTCGGGCGGCGCTCTTTGGTACAGGGCTCGCACAGTCGCCCGTCATCGCTTGCTCTGCGCTGAGCGGCGCCGGCATTCCAGATCTCGCCCGGCATCTCGAAGGGGCCGCGGCCGACCCGTCCCCCGCCGCAGCGGCGGGAGGCTTCCGACTTGCGGTCGACCGCTGCTTCAGCGTCGTCGGCGCCGGCCTCGTCGTCACCGGGGCCGTCCATTCCGGTAGCGTCCACGAGGGCGACATGCTCGTCGTATCCCCGAGCGGGGTCGAGGCGCGGGTGCGCGGTCTGCGCATGGGGAACGAAGCGTGCGACGTGGCCGGGGCCGGGCAGCGGTGTGCGCTCAACCTCACCGGACCCAGGCTTTCACGGGCCGGCATCCACCGCGGAGACTGGATCCTGGCGTCCCAACTTCATGGACCCGTACGCCAACTCGACGTGTCGCTGCGGGTGCTGCCGAGCGAATCCCGTCCCCTGCGCCATCGAACGCCCGTCCACCTTCATCTCGGGGCCGCATCGGCGACCGGCCGGGTGCTTCTGCCGTCGGGCACCGCCGTCGAGCCCGGCGCGGCGGTGACGGCGCGGATCGTCCTCGACGGCAGCCTCGGCGCGCTGCACGGCGACCGCTTCGTGCTGCGCGACGTCTCGGCCTCGCGTACCCTCGGCGGGGGGCGGGTCATCGACATCGAGGGCCCCCGCCGCGGGGCCTGGGCACCGGGGCGGCGCGGGGCCGTCGCGGCCCTGGACACGCCTGACCACGCTGCGGCGCTCACCCGCGTCCTCGCTCTTGCAGAGGCGGGCATCGACCTCGATCACTTCGCTCGGTCGCGCAACGTTCCGGCGGAAGAGTTGAAGGTCCTGTCGCTGGAGGTCGGCCTCGTCGTAGTGGACGCTCCGCGCGGGCGCCTGGGCTTTTCCAGGGAGCGAGTCGCCGCTCTCGGCGCTTCCGTCGTCGCGATCCTCGACGCTTCGCACCAGTCCGAGCCCGACAATCCGGGGCTGACAATCGAGGAAATCGGCGGGCGGGTGCCCGCCCCGGAACGCCCCGCCTTGCAGGCCGCACTCGATCCGCTCCTCGGCCAGGGCCGCGTCGAACGGCGGGGGCCGCTCTACCATCTCGCCGGACATGCCGTGCGCCTCGCCGCGCCGGAAGCCACCCTTTATGAGGCCGTTCGTGCCGTCCTCGAACAAGCGGGTCTCGATCAACCGCGCCTCGCGGACCTCGCGGCGCGGGTCCACAGGGAACCGGAGGCCCTGCGGCCGCATCTCGACAAGTTCGGCCGCCTCGGATGGCTGCGGCGGGTGTCGGGACATTACTACGTGCTGCCCGGGGTCCTGTCGGAGTTGGCGGAAAGGGCACGTCTGGCGGCCGCCGCGCATCCCCAGTCGATCCTTACAGTCGGCCGCTTTCGCGAGACGACGGGCATCAGCCGGAACCTGACCATGCCAGTGCTGGAGTATTTCGATTCACGGGGTCTCACCACGCGTGTCACGGATGGACGCATCGTACATCCGGACGATCGTGACCTGTAGAAATCCGTTCTTTCGACGGGTGAATGCCCCTTCAGAAACTGCGCGAACGACGCATTCAGTGGTTCGCGAGGGTGCGGAGGGTCGATTTTGCGAAGCTACAATGAATGTTGATCTAGGGTTGACAAGCGTCTGTTTGCTTTTCTGAACAGCCTAATCGGACTTAGACGTGCCGTTTTCGGCGGCTTCCCACCGTCCGCGACAACAGGGGCTTACGTTCGCTTCCCGGCAACAACGATGTCATCTCGTACGACTGGGTCGGGTCGTAAGCCGGATAGCCGCTTTTCAAACCGACCTTCGCTGAAACGGACCAGCTGCTTTCGGCCAGATCCAGTCGGCCACTGCACGCTAAACGCGGTCGGCTCGCCCGGCTGAGCGTGATTACCGCACCGGACAACCCGCGAAGACGTTCGTTCCGTTCAGGGCTGGCAGAAGCGGGTACCGCTCGCTTTCCATCGCTAGCGGGTCGTGACACTCACTACCCATGAGCAGCTTGCACAAATTGATCGGGACGGTCGCCCGCCGGCGTCATTCGCCGGTAACCGACTACGGTGTCACGCTGCTGTTGATCGGCGCCATGACCTTCGTTCGGTTCCTGGCTCCAGCCCATGTCGCTCCGTTCCTGCTGTACATTCCTGTCCTAATGGTCGTCACTCTGGCTTTCGGCTGGGGGGCCGGGACGCTGGCGCTGTCGTTGTCCACTTTGATCGCCGCGTGGTTCTACACGCGCGACGGGATACTCGGCGGCGTCGACGTCGCGCTGCTGGGTCAGTACGTGACGGTCGGTGCGACCATGGTGTGGATCTGCCATGCGTTGCGCCGCTCCGTCGTGCAGAATGAAGCTACGTTGGAGCGGCTCAACGCAGCGAACCACGTCCTCGTCGATAGGGAGGCGGCGCTGACCAGCGCCAACGCTGCGGCGGAGGCTGCTAAGGAAGCGGCCGAGCAGGCTAACACGACAAAGAGCGATTTTCTGGCTAATATGAGCCATGAACTCCGCACACCGCTTTCTGCCATCATCGGCTACAGCGAGATGATGGGTGAGGAGATCGCGGACGGCTGCGATGCGTCGGACCTTGTGGCCGACATTGGCAAGGTCGAGCGCAACGCCCGTCACCTGCTCGGGCTCATCAACGACGTGCTGGACCTTTCCAAGGTCGAGAGCGGCAAGATGGAGGTCTACGCCGAGGATTTCGCGGTGGATGACATGCTGCGCGACGTCGCGAGTTCGGTCGCTACGCTGATCGGTAAGAAGGGTAATAAGCTGGAATTGCAGCTGGCACCCGAGCTGGGCCGGATGCATTCCGATCTGACCAAGACGCGGCAGGTGCTCTTCAATTTCCTCAGCAATGCAGCCAAGTTTACGGAAAGCGGGATTATCACACTTGCCGCCTCGCGCACGAGGGACGTCTCAGGTGTCGACCGGCTTTCGTTCGCCGTCTCTGATGCCGGGATAGGCATGACAGCTGAGCAGGTGTCACGCCTGTTCCGGCGTTTCGAGCAGGCTGATGCTTCCACGACGCGCAACTTCGGCGGGACTGGGCTTGGTCTTTCGCTCACGCGTTCCTTCGCCGACATGCTCGCGGGGGTGGTCACAGTGTCCAGCGTCCTGGGCCAGGGCAGCACCTTTACGTTCACTGTGCCAGCGACTTTCGTTCCCCTAACCGACGAGCAAGCATCGCCTGATCCAGACGTCATCGCAGACGACGAAGTGGGAGGCGATGTCATCTTGGTCATCGACGATGATACGGACCAACTTGCCCTCACCACGAGATTCCTTCATCGCGAGGGCTTCCAGGTACAAACAGCGGCGAACGGCAGGAGCGGGCTCGAACTCGCCCGGAGGCTGCGGCCGCGGGCCATCCTGCTGGACGTGATGATGCCGGGTGTGGACGGATGGTCCGTGCTAAGCCAGATCAAGGCGGACGAAAAGCTTGCGTCGATCCCGGTCGTGATGGTGACGTCCGTCGACCAGCGCAATCTTGCAGCGTCGCTTGGCGCCTCGGACTACATGCTGAAGCCGGTCGACTGGTCACGGTTCGGCAAGATCGTGAACCAGTTCAGGCTGGCGGAGACGGACCGGCGCGGCACCGTGCTGCTAGTCGAAGACGATGCTGTGACCCGCATGGCGATGCGGTCCACCCTAGAGGAGGACGGCTGGTCGGTCGTGGAAGCCGCGAACGGTGAAGAAGGCTTGCAGCACGCGGCAGATACCAGGCCGGACGTCGTGATCGTCGACCTTAATATGCCTATCATGGACGGCTTCGGTTTCCTGGAGGGCGTTCGAGCCGTACCCGGCTGTTCGGACATCCCAGTGATTGTACTTACGGGTCGCGAATTTTCGGCGGACGACCGTAGGAAGCTTCGCGGCGCCAGCCAGATCCTCAATCGCGGCGACTTCGCATCGGCGACTTTGGCCGAGAGGCTGAAGGTACTTTCAGCTTGAGAAAGGCGAGGTCGGGGTAGCAGCATTAGCGTCGTGCCCACTTCGATGTCCGCTTTGGCGGCAGTTCTTGTTCGAAGCAGACTGGCGGCTTTCGGCCAGCATCAGCCGCCGCAGACCGCCTGCGTAAGCGTCTCAGATGGGTGGATGAACGAACCCGCTCGCGCGGGATGGGTGGGAGCTTCGAGGATGGCGGATTGACCCGAGCGCCCTGCGCCAATTGAGCGCCGCCCAGCCCGGGCGGACGATCCCGGCTCCCTTACTTCGAGTGGAGCCATCCCATGACCATCCTCGCCGTTCCCGCCGCTGCCGGCGGCTCGCTGCGCCAGCGCCTGATCGACGACATGACCCTGCGCCGGTTCTCCCGTGAGACGCAGCGCAACTACATCCGCGACGTCGGGCGTCTGGCGACGTTCCTGCGGCGCTCGCCCGACACGGCGACCGTCGACGACCTGCGCCGCTTTCAGATCGCGCAGCAGGAGGTCGGCCTCGGGGTGCCGACGATGAACGCCATCGTCTCGGCCCTGCGGTTCTTCTTCGTCCATACGATCGAGCGGCCCGATCTCGCTCGCAGGCTGGTCCGCCTCAACCATCCGCGCCCGCTGCCCGACGTCCTGAGCGCCGAGGAGGTTGGGCGGCTGCTCGGTGCCACGGTCTGCCTCAAGCATCTGGCGGCCCTGTCGGTCGCCTACGGCGCGGGACTGCGGGTGGCCAAGGTCGCGGCGCTCAAGGTCAGCGATGTCGACTCGACGCGCATGCTCCTGCGGGTCGAGCGGGGTAAAGGCGGTCGCGACCGCAACGCGATGCTGTCCGTCGATCTCCTGGGTCTCCTGCGGCGCTGGTGGACCGAGGGACACCGGCAGGGCGTCCTGCATCGCGAGGGCTGGCTGTTTCCCGGACAGGACTGGGCCCGGCCGATCAGCACGCGCCAGCTTCACCGCATCGTGGTGGAGGCGGCCAGGTTGGCCCAGATCCCCAAGCGTGTCGGTCCCCATACCCTGCGCCATTCCTTCGCCACCCATCTCATGGAGGACGGCGTCGACATCCGCGTCATCCAGGTCCTGCTCGGGCACAGCCGGCTCGACACCACCGCCCTCTACGTCAAGGTCGCCACCCGGACGGTGCGGGCCGTGACCAGCCCCCTCGACAGGCTCGCCCTGTTCCACAGGCAGGGGCCCGCGCCGGGCTGAGGCGATGCCCGCTACGACGGGCACAACGACGGCCGCCACCATCGAACTGGCCGACGTCTTCCGCGCCGCCGGTCCCGCCTATCGCGCCGATGGGGCCGGTCACTTGAACCTGGCCGCGCTCAAGGTGATGGCGGCGATCGAGCACTGCCGCACGGCCAGCCTCGGCGGCCATGTCGAGGGCTGCGATGCGTGCGGCCACCTGCGCATCGCCTACAACTCCTGCCGCAACCGGCATTGCCCCCGCTGCCAGGGCGCGGCGGCCCGCGACTGGCTCGCCGCGCGCGAGGCCGACCTCCTGCCGGTCGGCTACTTCCACGTCGTCTTCACCCTGCCGGCCGAGATCGCCGCCATCGCCTTCCACAACAAGGCCGCCGTCTACGACCTGCTGTTCCGAACGGCGAGCACCACCATGATGCGGATCGCCGCCGACCCGAAGCACCTCGGGGCCCGCATCGGTCTCACCGCCGTGCTCCATACCTGGGGCTCGGCCATGACCCACCATCCCCATGTTCACATGATCGTCCCCGGCGGAGGCCTCTCCCCGGACGGGACCCGCTGGATCGACGCGCGCCCCGGCTTCCTCCTGCCGGTGCGGGTCCTGGGCCAGCTGTTCCGCCGCCTGTTCCTCGAAGGGCTCGCTGCCCTCCACGCGGCCGGGACGCTCGTCTTCTTCGGCACCCTGGCTCCGCTCTCGGATCCCAGGGCCTTCGCCCGCGCGCTCGCCCCGGTGCGCCGGAAGCGCTGGGTGGTCTACGCCAAGCCGCCGTTTGCCGGGCCGAAGGCCGTGCTCGCCTACCTGGCGCGCTACACCCACCGCGTCGCAATCTCCAGCCGACGCATCCTCGCCTTCGACGGGGCGAGTGTCAGCTTCCGCGTCAAGGACTACCGGCGCGACGAGGCCGGACGGCCGCGGGTCATGACCCTGTCGGCCACGGAGTTCATCCGGCGCTTCCTGCTCCATGTCCTGCCGCGCGGCTTCCACCGCATCCGGCACTACGGCCTCCTCACGGGCGCAAACCGGAAGGCGGCCCTAGCCCACATCCGCGCGATCCTCGGCGTCCCGGCCCCGCCTCGCCCCACCGCCGACGCGCCCGATCCGCAGGACAGCCCCGGCAAGGCCCGCTCGCCTTGCCCCTGCTGCGGCGGTCCCATGATGATCGTCGGGGCCTTCGCGGGCTGGCATCAGCCCCGGGGGCCGCCGTTCCGCTCCACGTCGCACCGGGCCGGTTCGCCATGACCCGGCATGGCCTGACGCCGCCAACCACCCGCGGAGCCGCGCCCCGGGGCATGCCTCACCGTGTGCCGAATGCCAGGATGGGCCGCGCAACCGCGATCGTCGAACCCCGGTCGGCTTCGCCAAGCTCCGGGGGCCCGCCATTTCGGCAGCCCTCAGCCTCGCAACTGGCGAGGTTTGCCCACCGTTGCCCCGCCCCTGGGGGCGACGCCCAGCCCAAATCCCCATAGGACCGCCCGCCATCCCGCGGGTTCGTTCATCCACGACTTTCGTACGCCTCGCGGCGACCGAAACTCTTCAGGATTGCCGTCAGTCCGCTTTGGGGCGGCGATCCATGGAAGCGGACATCGTCGTCGGGCCCGCTAAGGGTCCAGGCTGTGTGAAAACGTGCTGATCTGATAGGGTAAATTCCGATCTTGGAGGTCGGGATGAAGCGCTTCATCGCAGGTGAGGACCGTCAGCAGATCACGCTGCTTCCCGATTGCCTGGACGACTATATCACCGCCGACAATCCGGTTCGCCTCGTCGAAGTGTTCGTCGATGAGCTCGATCTGACAACGCTCGGCTTCGCGGGCGCCGTGCCGGAAGCAACGGGCCGTCCCGCCTACCATCCGGCGATCCTGCTCAAGATCTATCTCTACGGCTACCTCAACCGCGTCCCGTCGAGTCGGCGCCTCGAACGCGAGAGCCAGCGCAACATCGAGCTGATCTGGCTGACCGGTCGGCTGAGGCCCGACTTCAAGACGCTGGCCGACTTCCGCAAGGACAACGGTTCGGCCATCCAGGCCGCCTGCGCGCAGTTCGTGGTGCTTTGCCGTCGGCTGAACCTGTTCAGCAAGGCGGTCGTCGCCATCGACGGCAGCAAGTTCAAGGCGGTCAACAACCGCGACAGAAACTTCACCGCCGCCAAGGTCGAGGCGCGCCTGGCGCAGGTCGAGGCGAGCATCGGCCGTTACCTCGCGGCGCTGGACCGGGCCGACCGCGAGCCAAGCGACATCACCGAGGCGCGCACGACGCGGCTCAGGCAGAAGATCGCGGGCCTGCGCGAGCAGATGCAGGTTCTCCAGGCGAGAGGCCGGCAGGTCGAGGCCGCACCTGACGGCCAGGTCTCGCTGACCGATCCCGACGCGCGCTCCATGGCGACCAGCGGCAAGGGCACCGGCATGGTCGGCTACAATGTCCAGGCCGCGGTCGATACCGACCACCACCTGATCGTGGCGCATGCGGTGATCAACGTCGGCAGCGACCGGGCGCAGCTCGCGCCGATGGGGCTCCTGGCGCAGGCAGCGACGGGATGCGCCACGCTCACGGTGCTGGCCGACCGGGGCTACCTCAACGGCGAACAGGTGCTGGCCTGCGAGGGCACCGGGGTGCTGCCGTGCGTGCCCAAGATCCTGACCTCGGGCCATGCCAAGCGTGGCCTCTTCACGGGACAGGACTTCGTCTACGACGCCGAACAGGATCACTACATCTGTCCCGCCGGCCAGCACCTGACCAAGGGGCCGGCCCGGTCCGATCGCCGGGCCGAGGGCGACGAGATGGACCACTACCGCAACCTGACGGCCTGTCTCGATTGCGCGCTCAAGCCCCGCTGCACGCCGGCGGAGACGCGGCGTGTCAAACGCTGGGTGCGCGAGGGCGTCCTCGACGCGATGCAGGCGCGGCTCGACCGGATGCCGGACGCGATGAAGATCCGTCGCCAGACCGTCGAGCACCCATTCGGCACACTGAAGGCCTGGATGGGAGCGACCCACTTCCTGACCCGGACCTTGGCCAAGGTCAGAACAGAGATGAGCCTGCAGGTTCTGGCCTACAACATGAAGCGGATGATCCAGATCTTCGGGGTCGGTCCGCTGACGGCGGCGATCCGGGCCTGAAGGCCACCACTTCGCTCTGCGACACTCTCAGGACCTTCGCCTTGAACCTGACGGATCTGCGTTCTCACACGGCCTCGGTCGAAAGCAGCGTATCAGCTTCACCGCCCCCGTCTGCTCGAAATCACTGGGGCTTTCGACCTCGATGCCGCATAGTCTGCCACCATGGAAGCCGATCTTCTCGACCGCCTTCTCGTCACGCTCGCGGTGCGGCTGCGCTCGTTCTCCGTCTGCACGATACAGCGCGGGTGGCGCCTGGGGTTCAGTCCGTTCGAGGCGATCACCGTCCATTACGTGCTGCGTGGAACCGGGAGCCTCCGGGTCGGGCACGGACCGTGGCGGTCCTTCGCGCCGCACACTATCATCGTCGTGCCGGCACGACATTCGCACAGCCTTGGCGCTGCCGAGGATTGCATCGGTGAGGTCCGCGCCGAGGATCACTGCGTCCTTCACGGTGACGGGTTGATCTCCTTCACGGCGGGTGACGGGAGCCCCGACGCGCTTTTCGTGTGCGGCCAGATCGCCGACACCCACACCGGTGCGATGGGTCTGTTCGAGTTGTTCCAAGCCCCCATGGTGGAGACCTTTCCCTCGGATCCGGTGCTACGTTACGCCTTCGAGCTCATGCTCGCCGAGGTCGTGAGCCCCAATCTCGCGACACAGGCGATGACGGAGGTGCTGATGAAGCAGTGTCTCATTCTCCTCCTGCGCCGGCAACTGGTGGCGAGCGACTTCACATCCCCGATCCTGGCGGCATTGCAGAACCCGAAGCTCGCCCGCGCCGTCCTGGCGATCCTCGAACAGCCGGGTGCGCGTTACTCCGTCGACAGCTTGGCGGCCCTCGCGAGCATGGGCCGGACCAGCTTCGCAGAAGGGTTCGCCACGGCCTTCGGGCAAGGCCCGATGGAGTTCGTCCAGAGGGTTCGCCTCCGCATCGCCTCCCGTCTCCTCAGCGGCACCGACCTCCCGGTGAAGGTCATCGCCGCAACCGTGGGCTATGCGAGCCGGAGCGCGTTCAGCAAGGCGTTCGAGGTAGAGTTCGGGGCCGCGCCGAGCCAATTTCGTCTGGTGGGCGGAATGGACGAAGGCGAGCCGGAGCGCATCGAGAGCGAGCCTCCCACAGAACCGACCTGATCCCGTCAAGACGTCGAGTGGCCCCGTCTTGGTGCTCCATCGTTCGGATCACGTCCGCGAGCGTTCGACGAGACCGAGCCCCTGGAACTGTCGAAGTCGCATTGTCTTGGCAACGTTCAGTGGGCGTCGACAAACGGTGACCGGTCCTCGGTCGTGCAATTGCTCCCGCCCCGAGGAATTATCATGATCGACGCGAGTGCCTTCTACCTTCGCTACAGTCCAGACATCGAAACCGTCGCCGACGATGAGGCTGAGACGGCGCAGGGCCTGATGGAGACGATGCGCTCGGTCAGCGAAAAGACCCTGGCGGACGGCGGCCACGCGATCCGCAGCGTCCACGCCAAGAGCCACGGCTTCCTTGAGGGCGAGCTTGAAGTGGCCTCGGGGCTTCCGTCCATGCTGGCACAGGGCCTGTTTTCAAAACCGGCGACCTATCCCGTGATCATGCGCCTCTCGACCCTGCCTGGCGACATCCTCGACGACAGCGTCTCGACACCCCGCGGCCTTGCCGTGAAGATCATTGGCGTCGAGGGCGAGCGGCTGGAAGGCTCCGAAGGGGACGTCACCCAGGACCTCGTGCTGGTCAACGGACCCGCCTTCGGCGCGCCGACACCGAAAGCCTTCCTCGCCACCCTGAAGCTGCTCGCGGCTACGACCGACAAGGTGCAGGGCTTCAAGAAGGTCGTCTCGGGTGCGATGCGTGGCGTGCAGGATCTTATCGTCTCCACCACCGGTGCGCCCAACGCCACCGTCGCGACGATGGGCGGCCAGCCCGAGACCCACATCCTCGGCGAGACCTTCTACAGTCAGGTTCCCGTGCGCTTCGGCGATTACGTCGCCAAGTTGTGCGTGGCGCCGGTCGCGCCCGAACTGACGGCCTTGACCGACAAAGCCTTGCGGGCGGACGGAGGCCCGAACGCCATACGGGAGGCGGTCGTCGAGTTCTTCCGTGCGAGTGGGGGGCTCTGGGAGGTCAGGGCGCAGCTATGCACCGGCCTGGACGATATGCCGGTCGAGAACGCCGCCACGGTCTGGCCCGAGAGCGAGAGTCTGTACCAGACCGTGGCGCGGATCCGTGTGAAGCCGCAGACGGCCTGGAGCGAGGCCCGGTCGAGCGCGGTCGACGACGGCCTGTCGTTCAGCCCCTGGCACGGGCTCGCCGCGCACCGGCCCCTCGGCGGCATCATGCGCTCGCGCAAGCAAGCCTACGAGATGGGCAAGCGCTTCCGCGCCGAGAGGAACGGCAGCACCATCACGGAGCCGCGTGAGGCGATCACCCTGCCGTAGTGCGCAATAGGGCGCACTGATCCTGGTACGAAGCGCAAAAGGCCAGGGTGGACGGTGCCACGCGACGGGTGATCCTGATGCGACGATGCCGGTTCGACGTGCGCCGGCCCGACGGAGATCATGCTTCTGATCTCCGTCGGATCCGCGGAAATCTACCGCCGCTTGCATGACCTCGAAAGGTCCGATCCGGGCGGCGCGGTGAGCCCGAAACTTATCGCCGACCGATCCCGTAGCAGTGCTCGACGAGAGTTCGTTCCCGTCGTTCCCGTGCTCGAAGCCTTGGTTTCAGCATGCGATGAATATTGTCAAATTATAATAAAACCGAAAAAATGATCTTTTTTGATGCGGAACAATAGGAGAATGATATTATTGTCCTGAAGGTAGAACAAGAAATTCACCTCCGCAGGAGATATCCCATGAAGAAGCTCACGCTAGCCCTGACCGCGCTGACCGCCCTGGGCGGCATCGCCCTCGCGGCCGGTTCCGCCACCGCCGCACCGATGTCCGTCAACGGCCTTCAGTCCGAGAGCGGCGTCACCCAGGTCCGCATGATGCACGGTGACCGGATGATGATGAAGAAGCGCATGATGCGGAAGCAAATGATGAAGCGCCGCATGATGAAGAAGCGGATGATGATGAACCGTGGCATGTGATCGCTGACGCTTCCGGAGGCCCCGTCACGGGGGCCTCCACCCTGCACGACCGACATGCCCAGGGAGACCGTTTGCCCCGCACCTACCTGACGCGCTCCGCGCCCGACATTGGCGAAGTCGAGCGCCGACGATGGATGTTCCGACACCCGGTCGTGATCCGTGTCACCCACTGGATCAACGCGATCTGCCTCCTGGTGCTGCTGATGAGCGGCCTGCAGATCTTCAACGCCCACCCGGCGCTGTACTGGGGCAAGGTCTCGACCTTCGACACCCCGCTGATGTCGATGGCCTCGACCGAGGACGACCCGCCCAAGGGCGTCACCACGGTCCTGGGTCGCAGCTTCGACACCACGGGTTATCTTGGCTCATCCGCCGGCAGCGATGGCGAGGCAGCCGACCGAGGCTTTCCGGCTTGGCTGACCCTTCCGAGCGATCAGGACCTCACCGGCGGTCGCTCCTGGCACTTGTTCTTCGCTTGGGCCTTCGTCCTGAACGGCCTCGCCTACCTAA
>NZ_JAKSYJ010000189.1 GCF_022829365.1 Methylobacterium sp. J-077
GATCATCGACGTGAACACCGTCCGGGACCGACGGCATCGACGGGTTGGAGATCGGCATCGTGCTGCCCTCGGGCCACAACGCTGATCAACGCCTGAGCCACCCGCCAGCACCGAAAGTGCGGATGAACCATTCTTCGACGCCGATCCACAGTCCCGGCCCTTGAGCCTAGCAGCGTCCTCGCCCGGTCAACGGCTTCGCCGTCCTCCGCTTCGCTCCGGCCCTTCGGGTGACACGCGCTTGCGGGCGCTGCTCTCCTGAGGCCATCGGGACGGGGTAGATCGTTTCGCCTCTGCGGGGCGATGTTCGTTCCCCCTTCCGGGGGAATCGAACAGGGTAGAGGGGCAGGCCGTACAGAGGGCCGTCAACGGCTCGGCCATGCCGATCCGCTGACGGTTTATCAGTTCCGGATTCTGGGAGGGCTGCGCCTGGCCGGACCCGCAGCAAGGGGCTAGGCGAAGAGAAGTGTTGACAGATGTTGTCAAAAATGACAACATACTCGCATGCCACTGACGACCTCGAGGCCGGTTTCCTGGATCAGGGCCGCACAAAAGGACTTCCAGCAGTTCCCCCAGGGCGCGCAGACTGAGCTGGGCCGCGCCCTGTCGATCGTGGCGGATGGTGGCCACCCGGACATCGCCAAGCCGCTCCACGGCTTCGGCTCAGGCGTCCTGGAACTGGCCCTGCGGCACCGGGGCGACGCCTTTCGCGTCGTCTACGCAGTGCAGATCGGCGAGGACGTCTGGGTCCTGCACGCGTTCCAGAAAAAATCGAAATCCGGCATCGCCACGCCGAAAGCCGAAATCGATCTGATTACCGAAAGCCTGAAACGCTTGAAGGAGGCACTACGATGAACGACGAATTTGAACTGGTCCGGGGCAGCGGCAATGTTTTCCGGGACCTCGGCCTGCCCAATCCCGACCTGGAGCAGCTGCGCTCCATCCTCGCCGCCCAGATCATCAAGACCCTGGACACACGCCGCCTGAGCGTCCGCGAGGCGGAAGCCCAAACTGGCACCCCCTATGCGGATTTCTCCCGCATCAGGAACGCCAAGCTGGACCGCTTCACCGTCGACAAGCTGATGACCATCCTCGGCCGGCTCGACCAACAGGTGAGCATCACGGTCGACGTGCAGCCCCGTCCGGGATCGGTCACCGCCATGCAGGCGAGCCTGCTATGAGCCGCCAGGAACAAGAGGCGTGGCAGGCCGAGCTGGACGCTGATCCCGCGTTCCGGGCCGCCTGGGATGCCTTCAAGGCCCAGCTCGCCCGCGACAGCCTTTCCATTCAGCAGGGCGTCCACCCGACCGGGCAAGCCCTGCGGAACGCTGCACGCGCCGTCTATGTCGCGGCTGGGCTGGACCCGGACCGGGCCGACGCCGCGCCCGACGACGAATAGGCAGGGGATTCCCTTGGCCCCCGGCCCCGCTATAGTCGGCTGCTCGCCTCCGGGGCCTGTCATGAACCACCCCTATGACGAAGACCAATGGGCGGCCCTGCTAGAGGCTGATCCCGCCCTCCGGGAGGTATGGGACGCGTTCCAGACCAAGCTCTATGCGAGGGCGCGGAAGGTTTTGGCCGGGCAGGAGATCAAGCCGGACGGCCTACGCGAAGCGTGTGACGCCGTTTATGCCGCAGTGGGCGAGGGCCAGAGTAAGCACTGAAAATCGGGGTGCTGACCCTGATTTCCGGGCAGCTTGATCGCCTCTGGCCGGTTTAGGCTACCCAGCAGCCTGAAACCGACCACGGCCCTGTACGGGCCTTAAAACGGAATGTCGTCATCTAGCTCATAACTGCCCGGCCGAGGATCAGGCGGCGCAAGGTCGCCATCGTGTATGACCTTCATGGTTTCCAGGCCGTCCAGCAAAGCCTCCTGCAGGACAGCCTCTTTCGACCTCCCCGAATACTCTGCCAGCACCGTTAGGGCGGCCTCCGCCCGGCCGTCCAAGTCGACCGTAAGCGTGTGACGATGCGTGGTTTCGTCCGGCACAGGGGATTCCTCCCGCTCTCGACCCGGCTATAGTCGATCGGCCCGCAGCGGAGGCCAAGCCCCACCCGATGACGCGCGAGCGCATGACGGCCGACGAGGCCGAAACCGTCCGGCAGCTCGCCCGGCTCACCGGGCGCTCGATCATCAACGTGTACCGCGCCGCCACCCGGACGCCGCGCCATGCAATCCTGTTCGCCGCAGCAGTTGAGCTGGCGACCGGCGAATGGGACTGGCTCGACGGCGAAACCGGACAGTGGCGCACCGACTCCGCGAAACAGCAGGCCAAGCTGCTCCGCTATGCTGACCTGCTCACCGATTACGATCCATGCGCCGCACCTTCACCGTCGAATTGACGGCCCGCTAGGCCCTGACCGTGCATCGCATGGCCCGGCTGTCCGGCGTGACCCCGGACGTGATTGTGCAGGCGCTCTATCGGTCAACCCTGTTCGACGCGTCCGTGTCGCTCGCAACAGGCGTATGGGAATGGTTTGATGACCGCACCCATAGGCGCATCCGCAACCGGAAGCGGCAGTTCGATCATTTCGTGGAATACACCGGGCACCTGCTGCAGAAGGCCGAGGCCGTTCCCGACCAGACCATCTCGCAGCAGACCGGTATAACGCCTCGCCAGGCTTGAAACGGATCAGAAGCCGAGATCGCCCGTGGCCAGTTTCCGATCGCGCTCGGCGAACTCCGCCTCGTCGGCCGGAAACATCATCTGCAGCCCTTCGGTTGCGGCCCGCTCCTGCACCTGCTCGACGAACGGGCGCAGCTCATGCTCGTAGTCGCGAAAGGCGCTGCCGTAGTCGTCAGGATGGCGTTCGAGAGCGTCAGCCAGCCTGCCGGCGCCGATGATTGCCATTGACCCGCCAAGGCCTGCGAGCGGGGAAGGGCAGTAGCCAGCGTCGCCGACGAGAGCGACGCGTCCCTGTGACCAGGTCGGCATCCGGATCTGCGTCACGCGATCGAAATAGAAGTCGTTGTCCTCGCCCATGCACGCCAGCATGTCCGGCACCTTCCAGCCTAGTTGATCGAAATGATCGCGGACCAGGCGGCGCTGCTGAGCCTTGTCGCGATAGTCGTACTCGATCTGGCCGGCCGTGCGGAAACCGAAGCCTATGTCGGTACGGTCGTTATATCCGTTGAGCATGGCCGTACGGCCTGGGACGCTGAAGACTTCTGATTTGTTGGCAGGGAGCAGCCCGGTCTCCGGTACGACCTTGAGGTAGAAATAGCCGCCCATGAAGAAGGTGTACCGGTCACCGTCTCCGAACACGAGCTTGCGCGTGTTGGACCGATTGCCGTCGCAGCCGAACACGAGCGTAAAATCACGCCGCCTACCATCGTTGAACGTCGCGGAGACGGCCTCGGGGTTTTGGTCCAGCTGTGCGATCGAGCGCCCGAAAAGAAGCTCCACCTTGCCTTCGATCGCGCCGGAAAGGATGTCGAGCAGGTCGTCGCGGTGAATTTCATACCTGGGACCCATCTGGGCCTCTTCCTCCGGGCCAGGGCCGACAGCGCCGAGCGTCACGTTGTCTGCATCCTTGAACTCGAAGTTCCGAGGAGGCAGCGCCTTCTCGAGGACGGCGTCCATCAGGCCCATCCGCGTCAGGATGCCGATGGTTTCGCCCTCGATGTCGACGGGCGTGCCGCCACACCTCAACCCTGGTGCGGCCTCGATCATCGTGACGCCATATCCCAGCCGATGCAGCCAGTAGGCCGTGGCGAGCCCGGCGAAACTCGCCCCGCTGACGAGAGCGGTCCGGGGAGCGCCTGACGACGCCCCTGCTGACGTGGTTGACGGCGCCATGGCGCTCCCTCCAAACTAATCTCGATCTAAAACTATACCGAGTATACATTTGCATGAGTACGTCGACAAGACCCGTGCCGGACAGGCGGACCCGGAAGCGTCAGGCGACACGCCAGGCCATTTCTGACGCGGCCACACGTCTGTTCATGGAGCAGGGGTTCGATCGGGTGACGGTCGACCAGATCGCCGAGGCGGCCGATGTCGGGCGCATGACCGTGTTCAACCATTTCCCCCGTAAGGAGGACATGTTCTTCGATCGCGAGGGCGAGATCCGTGAAACCATGGCTGCAGCGATTAGCGAACGGGCCTCAGGGACAAGCCCGATCGCGGCTCTTCGACTGCTCGCGCACCGTTTGGTCGGGGAGCGGAACCCGCTCATTCCCCTGTCGGAAGAGACGCTGAGCTTCGTCGCGACCGCACTGGCCAGTGAGGCGTTGAAGGCGCGCGTGCGTCAGCTCTGCAGCGAGTTCACGCAGGACCTTGCGGCGATGCTGGCGGTCTCAGCAGGTCGAGATACGGACGATCCCGATGGGCATCTGGCGGCAGGCCTGATGGTAGCAACCTGGTGCGTGGCGTTCGCCGAGGGTCATAAGATCGCTGCCCGGCCCAGTGAGACCGATGCAGCCCAGGCGACCTTCCTTCGGTTGATCGATCAAGGGGCCAAGGCGGTCGAAGCAGCTTTAGCTGTGACGCCCTATGTGGATGGTGCTCTGTAAAGTCTGCCTGCGGCAAAAGCCGTGTCTTCTACACCACCATTGACGGCATACGGACCCGACGATGAAACGCATGGAGAGGGCCAAGCAGGAGGCCGACCGGCTGAGCAAGGCCATTCGGACCACGCCGGATCGGCGGACGGCCGCCCAGCACGAGCTGATCAACCTGGCCGCGGAGGAGACCCTGCTCGTGCGCCTCATGCGGCTGGATCAGGACGAATTCCCGGTCACGACCGACCCCGTTCCCCGCATCGTGGAGAGCGCGCAGCGCCTCGTGGACATCCTGGTTATGGAAGCTGAGTGCAAGGCGGGCGACCGGATTGGTGCGCTCCTCGACCTACAGGAGGATGTGACCGCCTACCGCTTCCTGGCGGAGCCGAAGGCCAACCCGAATTGACCGGGGAGGGGGGAAAGCGGCCCGGTTTTTTTGTGTCAGGATAACCGGAAACCCCGCGGCGGCAGCCCATTCTGCGTTTCGCCCCGGCAGAGGCTGACGGCTCTCGCGAGCCTCATGGCAGATCAGCCGCCGCTGTTATGCCATGCTATTTGCGAAACTTGGGAGTCCAGCTCTCGATCAGGTCCTCGTCATTTACATCGCTGTCAGGATCGTCGACCTCGCCCAGCTGGTCACAGCATAACACTGTCAATGTTCGCCCGTATTCGCCCAAACCAATGACCTGTTCCTGGATCGGATAACGACGCTCGCCACCCATCCAGTCGTTAAGCAGGCCCTCCCCAGTCTCCTCCCTGCCTAGACGAATGTTGTCAGCGTCAGCATTGAAGGTGAAGGTGGCGGTTCCCGAGGGGACTGGCGAACCCTTCCGGAGCCAGCTCAGACCCTTGGCTTCCTTCATGCCATCCGACAGGAAACAATAGTCGATAGCAGGGCCGGTACTAGCAATGACGGCTACAGCATCACGCGTTAGGGTCTGGACTCGATCAGCACCAAAAAGCGATGACGGCGGCGAGGGCGACGGCTGAAGCATAATTGCGGGCGAGCTTGTCGTATCGGGTCGCGACGCGGCGGAAGTCCTTGAGGCGATTGAAGGTCGCCTCGATGCGCCAGCGTTCACGATACCGCCGCTTGTCGTGGCGGATGCGTCGCTTGCGACCGCGCTTACCTGGGATGACCGGCGTGATGCCCTGCGCCCGCAGGTCGGTACGCAGCCAGTCGGCGTCGTAGCCCTTGTCGGCAGCCAGCCGCCGGATCCGGCCGGGCGCTTCGGCTAACACCGCGGGAGCGGTCGTCACGTCGCTGGCGTTGCCGGGCGTCAGCAGCAGGACGCCGGGGCGGCCGAGGACATCGGTGAGCGCGTGGATCTTGGTCGTCTGGCCGCCGCGGGAGGGGCCGATGCCTTGCGCCTGCGCCCCCCTTTACCCCCGTGGGCGGAGCGATGCGCCCGCACGTAGGTGCTGTCGATGGCAGCCGCCT
>NZ_JAKSYJ010000201.1 GCF_022829365.1 Methylobacterium sp. J-077
TCGGGCGCGCGCAGGATGCTGGGGATCGCCAGCAGGACCAACACCACGAACCACACGAGCATCACCGGGCCGAACACCCGGCCGATCACCGCCACGCCCTTGTGCTGGATCGCAAACAGCGCGACCAGGATCACGAGGGTGAGCGGCACCACGAACGGCGTCAGCACCGGCGCGTCGACCTTCAATCCCTCGATGGCCGAGAGCACCGAGATCGCCGGGGTGATCGCGCCGTCGCCGTAGAGCAGGGCCGCGCCGACCAAGCCGACCACCAGCAGCACGGCCTTCCAGGTGCCCGGCTGCGCCTGCCGGGCACCGAGCAGCGCAAGCATGGCGACGATGCCGCCCTCCCCCCGGTTGTCGGCGCGCAGGATCAGCACCGCGTATTTCAGCGAGACGATCAGGATCAGCGACCACAGGATCAGCGACACCGCCCCGATGGCCGCAGCCGGCACCGCGGCGCCTCCGGAGGCCGCCGCCTTCACGGCCTCCTTGAAGGCGTAGAGCGGACTGGTGCCGATATCGCCGTAGACGACGCCGAGCGCCCCCAGCATCAGCGCCGGGCCGGGTCCGTGCCGGGCCGCACCGGGCTTTCGCGCCACCGGCGCGGCAGGCAGGGCGACCGGCGGGGCAGCCGCGGGACTGAAGGCTTGGCGCACGGGCGTATCCAGTCGATGGCGTCGCTGTCGTGAGCGACCTTAGCAAGCCGGATGCGGGGCGAAAGACTTAAACCATTTCCGCCGCGAGCACGACGAAGACTTGTCACCAGAACGTGATGACAGCGAAATGAAGACTGTCGCCCCCTCCGCGAACGCGGAGAGAGCGTCTTGTGGATCAGGCTGCGTCCAGCCCCAGGTCGATGATCGCCGCCGAATGGGTGATCCAGCCGCAGGAGATCAGGTCGACGCCCGAGGCCGCGACCGCGCCCACGGTCTCGCGGGTGATCCGGCCGGAGGCTTCCGACAGCGCGCGGCCGTCGATCATCGCGACCGCGCGGGTCAGCAGGTCCGGACCCATATTGTCGAGGAGGACCGCGTCGACGCCGACCGAGAGGGCCTCCTCCAGCTGGTCGAGGCTGTCGACCTCGCACTCGATCTTGACCAAGTGGCCGGCCCGCGCCCGGGCACGCTCGATGGCGGGCACGATGCCGCCGGCCACCGCGACGTGGTTGTCCTTGATCAGCACCGCGTCGTCGAGGCCGAAGCGGTGGTTCGAGCCGCCGCCGGCCCGGACCGCGTGCTTCTCCAGGGCGCGCAGGCCCGGGGTGGTCTTGCGGGTGCAGACGATCGAGGCCTTGCCGTGCGGGCGCGCCGCCTCGACCAGCCCGTTCGTCGCGGTGGCGACGCCCGACATCCGGCAGAGCAGGTTCAGGGCGACGCGCTCGGCGGTGAGGATCGCCCGGGCGGGCCCTTCGAGGCGCAGGACCACGTCGCCGGGCACGACGCGGGCGCCGTCGCCGCGCTCGACCGTCACGGTCACGGCCGGGTCGATGAGTGCGAAAGCGATGGAAGCGGCATCGGTGCCGGAGATCACCCCGGCCTGGCGGGAGGCGATCACGCCGCGCATCCGCTCGCCCGGGGGCACGATGGCGTCGGTGGTGATGTCGCCGGCCCGGCCCAGATCCTCGACCAGGGCAGCGCGCACGACCGGCTCCACCAGGAGCCGCGGCAGGGGCAGGATCTCGTCCGACAGGACCGATGGCGTCATGGCGTCAGCTCCGTCCCTGCGGTGATGGTCTCCCGGCGCTCGGCCTTCAACGCGGCGAGTGTCGTCTCGGTGTGCGCCGCCGGAGCAGAATGCGAAAAGTCGCTGCGCCAATGGGCACCGCGGCTTTCCTGGCGAGCGAGTGCCCCCCGGGCGATCATCAGCGCCACCAGGGCGGCGTCGCAGTGTTCCGCCCGGGGCTCGAGGACCGACACCGCCTCGGCGAGGCCGGCGGCGTCGCGCACGACGCCGACCTTGGCCTCCATCAGCCGCCGGATCGCCGGCAGGTCGGCGACTGACCGGGGCGCCGCCGTCTCGGGCACGATCGCCCCCGGGAGCGGGGCGTCGAGGGCGTCGGCGATGAAGCCGGCATAGGCCAGACCCTCCAGCAGGGAATTGCTGGCGAGCCGGTTCGCGCCGTGCAGGCCGGTGGAGGAGACCTCCCCGCAGGCATAGAGGCCCGGCACCGAGGTGGCGCCGTGGGCGTCCACCTTGACGCCGCCCATGTGGTAGTGGGCCGCCGGGCGGACCGGGATCGGCTGCACAGCCGGATCAATGCCGGCGGCGGCGCACAGACCCGCCACCGTCGGAAACCGCCTCGGCATCGCCGCCCCGAGGGCGCCGCGGGCGTCGAGGTAGACAATGCGACCGCGCTGAAGCGCCTGGAAGATGCCCCGGGCGACCACGTCACGGGGCGCGAGATCGCCGCCCGCAATCCCGGCCATGACGGCCGCGCCGGTCTCGTCGATCAGCCGGGCGCCCTCCCCGCGGAGCGCCTCGGTGGCGAGCGGCATCGGGTCGGCGCCGGCCGCGATGGCGGTCGGGTGGAACTGCACGAACTCCATGTCGCGCATCACCGCCCCGGCCCGGGCGGCGAGCGCCAGGCCGCCGCCGACGGCGCCGGGGGGGTTCGTGGTTGCCGCGTAGAGGGCGCCGACGCCGCCGGTGGCCAGCACCACGGCCCGGGCCGGGATGCGGAACCGGGCGCCGTCGCGCTCGGCGACGATGCCGGCCACCGCGCCGTTCGTGTCCCGCAGCAGGTCGCAGGCGCGGGCCTCGACGACCTCGATGGAGGGCGCGGACAGGACCGCCCGCACCAGGCCTTCGAGGACCCGAGCGCCGGTGGCGTCGCCGCCGGAGCGGACGATGCGGCGGCGGCCGTGTGCCGCCTCCAGGCCGAGGGCCAGGGCGCCGTCCTCGGTGCGGTCGAACGGGACGCCGATCCGCACCAGCCAGTCGATCAGCCCCGGCCCCGCCTGGGCGACCCGGAGCGCCACGTCGGGCTCGGTCAGCCCGGCGCCGGCAGCCTCGGTGTCGGCGGCGTGGAGCGCGGCCGCATCGTCGGCCCCGACCGCGGCGGCGATGCCGCCCTGCGCCCAGCCGGTGGCGGTGCCCAGCCCCAGGGCCGAGGCGGTGATCAGCGTCACCGGACGCGGTGCGAGCCGCAGGGCGACGCTGAGGCCGGCGACGCCGCCGCCGACCACGACGACGCGGTCGGCCATGTTGGGAGAGACGGCGTTCATGGCTAGCGCACCAGCAGCATGCGTTCGACCGCCGCCCGGGCGCGGTCGGCCAGCGCCGGATCGACCGTGACCTCGTGGGTCATTGTCTCCAGGGCGCGGCGGATGTTCTTCAGGCTCATCCGCTTCATGTGCGGGCACATGTTGCAGGGCTTGATGAACTCGATGTCCGGGTTCGCCGCCGCGATGTTGTCGGCCATCGAGCATTCGGTCACCAGAACGACCTGGCTCGGGCGCTTCTGGAGCACGAAGTCCATCATCATCGCCGTCGAGCCGGAGAAGTCCGATTCGGCGACGACGTCCGGCGGGCATTCGGGGTGCGCGATCACCGTTACGCCCGGGTAGCTGTCACGCACGTCGCGGATGTCGCCGGGCGTGAACCGCTCGTGCACCTCGCAATGGCCGGCCCAGGTCAGGATCTCGATCTCCGGGATCTCGGCCTGGACATTCTGGGCCAGGAACTCGTCCGGGATCATCAGGACCCGGGGGGCGTTTAGGGACTTCACCACCGCGACGGCGTTGCCGCTGGTGCAACACAGGTCCGATTCGGCCTTCACGGCGGCCGAGGTGTTCACGTAGGTCACGATCGGCACGCCCGGGTACTTGGCCCGCAAGCCGCGGACGTCGGCGGCGGTGATCGAATCGGCGAGCGAGCAGCCCGCGCCCATATCGGGGATCAGGACGGTCTTGCCCGGGTTCAGGAGCTTGGCGGTTTCGGCCATGAAATGGACGCCCGCCAGCACGATCACTTGCGCCTCGACGGTCACCGCCTCGCGGGCCAGCGCCAGGCTGTCGCCGACGATGTCGGCCACCGTGTGGAAGATCTCAGGCGCCTGGTAATTGTGCGCCAGGATCACGGCGTTGCGCTCGCGCTTCAGCCGCAGGATCGCCTCGATATCGGGGGCGAGGGCCGGCCACTCGATCGCGGGAACGTGGCGGCTGACACGGGCGTAGAGATCCGGCAGCGGCAGGCCCGGAACCGACATACGGGAGACGGGTGACACGGTCGCCGTCATGGCGTCCTCCATTATGCTCAGTTTGAGCATTGTGCCGTCTAACTTATGGGCGCCGGACCCGTCTGTCTAGATATGCTAGCCTTGAGCATAAATCTTTTGCGACGCGGTGTTATGCTGCGCCGCCGAAGGCCTCGGAGCTCAGCAAAACGTCGCCGGGTCCGGCCCGATCCGACCGTCCGGCCGGTCGAGGGTGGCGATCTGCGCCATCTCGGCGTCGCTGAGCGTGAAGTCGAACACAGAGACGTTCTCGACGACGCGCTCGGGCCGGGCGGTCTTCGGGATCGCCACGCAGCCGATCTGCACCTGCCAGCGCAGCACGACCTGGGCCGGACTCTTCCCGTGGGCCTTGGCGATGGCGATGATCACCGGGTCGTTCAGCTCCTTGCCCTGACCGAGCGGGCTCCAAGACTCCGTCACGATGCCGTGACGGGCATCGTCGGCTCGTGGCTCCGCCCGCTGGAAATGCGGGTGCAACTCGATCTGATTCACGGCAGGCGCGACGCCGGTCTCGGCCAGCAGGGTGGCGATGTGCTCCGGCGTGAAATTGGAAACGCCGATCGACTTCGCGCGGCCCTCGTCGCGTAATTGGATCATCGTGCGCCAGCTCTCCACGAACAGGCGCCGCTGCGGGCACGGCCAATGGATCAGGTAGAGGTCGACATCATCCTGCCCGAGGCGCTTCAGGCTCTCGTCGAAGGCCCGTCGGGTCGCGTCGCGGCCCTGGCGGTCGTTCCACAACTTGGTGGTGAGAAACACGTCCGCGCGCGGCACCCCCGCCTCTCGGATGCCGCGGCCGACGCCCGCCTCGTTGCCGTAGGCGGCGGCCGTGTCGATCAGCCGATAGCCGGCCTGGAGGGCGTGGCCGACGAGGTCGGGCGCCTGCGTATCCGAGAGCTGCCAGCAGCCGAAACCGATCTGCGGGATGCGGCGCCCGTCATTGAGGGGCAGGGTCGGGACGGTGACGGCCATTCTGAGGACTCCGAAGGACAGGCTTCGATCGCCTCACCTGGATCGTGCCGGCCGATAGACCAGCGTTGAACCGCGCGGTGCCGGTTTGCGCCCGCGGTGAACGGGCGCAGTCTGGATCGGATCTAATCCGCCGATGCTGGAGTTGGGACATTGAATTCCAGGCTGCGCCGCGCCGTGAGCGTCGCGCATGGGCGGGACAGCAGCATGACAGACGAGACTCCGACCAAGTCGTTCGCCAAGCCGCTCGCCCTGACGCGCCGCGCCGTCGTGGAAGGCTGCGCCGTGGCGGGCGCGCTGGGCGCCATCGGCGTCCGTGCGGCCCCCGCGGCCGCGGCGCCCGGCGATCCCGCTCCGCAGACCATGCCGGTGCGGCTCACGATCAACGGCCAGCCGCGCGACCTCGTCCTCGATACGCGCACCACCCTGCTCGACGCCCTGCGCGAGAACCTCGCGCTCACCGGCACCAAGAAGGGCTGCGACCACGGGCAATGCGGCGCCTGCACGGTGCTGGTCGATGGCAGACGCATCAATTCGTGCCTGACGCTGGCGGCGATGCACGAGGGCGACGCCATCACGACGATCGAGGGCCTGGCTTCCGGCGACCAGCTCCACCCGATGCAGGCGGCCTTCATCGCCCATGACGGCTTCCAGTGCGGCTACTGCACGCCCGGGCAGATCTGCTCGTCGGTGGGCATGCTGAGCGAGGCCAAGGCCGGATGGCCGAGCCACGTCACCGAGGACATCGCCTCGAACCCGAGCCTCAGCGACGCCGAGATCCGCGAGCGGATGAGCGGCAACATCTGCCGCTGCAGCGCCTACCCGAACATCGTCGCGGCGATCCGCGATACCGCCGCCAGCAACCTCTGAGGGGGCGGACATGAAGGCTTTCACCTACGAGCGTCCCGCCACCGTGCAGGATGCGGCCAAGCTCGCGGCCGAGCGGCCGAACGCGAAGTTCATCGCCGGCGGCACCAACCTGCTCGACCTGATGAAGCTCCAGATCGAGACCCCGGCGACGCTGATCGACGTCAACCGGCTGCCCCTCAACAAGGTCGAGGCGACGCCGGAGGGCGGCCTGCGCATCGGCGCGCTGGTGCGCAATTCCGACCTCGCCGCCGACCCGCGGGTGCGCAAGGATTACGCGGTGCTGGCGAAGGCGCTGCTTGCCGGCGCGTCGGGCCAGCTGCGCAACAAGGCGACCACCGCCGGCAACCTGCTCCAGCGGACGCGCTGCTACTACTTCTACGACACAGCGATGCCCTGCAACAAGCGTGAGCCCGGCTCGGGCTGCTCGGCGATCGGCGGGTTCAACCGGATCATGGCGGTGCTCGGCACCAGCGATTCCTGCATCGCCACCAACCCGTCCGACATGAACGTCGCTATGCGGGCGCTGGACGCGACCGTCGAGACCGTGGATCCGGCCGGCCAGGCGCGCAGCATCCCGATGGCCGACTTCCACCGGCTGCCCGGCGACACGCCGCAGATCGAGACCGACCTACGCAAGGGCGAGATCATCACCGCGGTGACGCTGCCTAAGCCCGTGGCCGGCCAGCACATCTACCGCAAGGTCCGCGACCGGGCGTCCTACGCCTTCGCGACCGTCTCGGTGGCCGCGGTGATCGCCGGCGCCGAGGGGGGCAAGCCCACCGCGGCGCGGCTCGCCTTCGGCGGGCTGGCGCACAAGCCCTGGCGGGTGGCCGAGGCCGAAGAAGCGCTGATGCGGACCGGCTCGGCCGATGCCGCCGCCGACGCCGTTCTGAAGGGCGCCCGCGGCTACGGCGCCAACGACTTCAAGATCCCGCTGACGCGGCGGACCCTGCGCGCCGTCATGGCGCAGGCGACCCGCGCGTAAGATCCAGCAAGGACAAATCCCATGGAGATGAACCAGCCGATCGGCCGGACGCCCCTTGACGACCGGCCCGACGGCCTCGTCGGCAAGCCGCTGGACCGGGTCGACGGACCGTTGAAGGTCACCGGCCACGCGCCCTACGCCTACGAGACCAAGGCCCTGAAGAACCCGGCCTACGGGTTCATCGTGCCGGCCGCGATCGCGGCCGGCACGATCCAGGCGATCGACGCCGAGGCCGCCCGCCGGGCCCCGGGGACGATCCTGGTGCTGACCCACGAGAACGTGCCGGAGCAGGGCGAGAAGAAGGAGCAGGTCTGGCCGCAGTTGCAGGGCACCGAGATCAAGTTCTACGGGCAGCCTGTGGCCTTCGTGGTCGCCGAGACCTTCGAGCAGGCCCGGGCTGCCGCGATGCTGGTCAAGGTCCGCTACGACGCGGCCAAGCCCAAGGCCCTGCTCAAGGACAACATGGCCGCGGCCTACGAGCCGAAGCCGATCAACTCGCCGCCGGATTCCAAGCTCGGCGATTTCGACGCGGCCTTTTCGGCGGCTCCGGTGAAGCTCGAGGTCGAGTATACGACGCCGCCGCAGATCCACGCCCAGATGGAACCGCACGCCACCATCGCCTCCTGGGAGGGCGACGGCGTGGTGCTGTACACCGCCAACCAGATGCCGAACCGCGGCCAGAAGGCGCTGGGCTCCGTGCTCAAGCTGGCGCCCGAGAAGGTGCGGATCGTCAGCCCCTACATCGGCGGCGGGTTCGGGGCCAAGCTGCAGGTCCAGCCCGAGGCGACCCTGGCGATCCTGGCCTCCAAGGTGATCCAGCGCCCGGTGAAGGTCGCGCTGACCCGCCAGCAGGAATTCCACGTCGCGACCCACCGCACCGACACCGTGCAGCGGATCCGGCTCGGGGCCGACAAGGACGGAAAGCTCTCGGCGATCAGCCACGAATCCTGGTCCGACACCGCCGAAGGCGACGGCTTCTTCGAGACCTCGGCCAACGTCACCCGCTCGCTCTATGCGGCGCAGAACCGGGTGACGCGCCACCGGCTCGTCAACCTAAACATGCCGATCGCGTCATCGATGCGCGCGCCGGGCGAGGCCGTGGGGCAGCTCGCTTTCGAGTGCGCCATGGACGAGCTGGCCGAGCACCTGAAGATCGATCCGATCGAGCTGCGGGTGCGCAACGAGCCCGCCGAGGATCCCGAGAAGAAGGTGCCGTTCTCCACCCGCCAGCTCGTGCCCTGCATGCGCGAGGGTGCCCGCCTGTTCGGCTGGGACAAGCGGCAGGCCGCGGGCAGCCGGCGCGAGGGCAATTGGCTCGTCGGCATGGGCATGTCGGCCGCCGCCCGGCTCAACCCGCTGATGCCGTCCTCCGCCAAGGTTCGGCTCGGGCCGGACGGCGTGCTGGTGGTCCGCATGGCGATGACCGATCCCGGTACCGGAACCTACACGATCCTCACCCAGATCGCCGGCGAGATGCTGGGCCTGCCGCTCGAGCGAGTGCGGGTCGAGATGGGAGACACCAACTTCCCGTTCGCGTCCGGCTCCGGCGGCTCGTTCGGCGCCGGATCGTCGGGCTCGGCCCTGTACGTCGCCTGCGACAACCTCCGGCAGGCGCTCCTGAAGGCCGGCGATCTCAACCCCGAGGGCGCGACCTTCCGGGACGGCGCGGTGACGTCGGGCAACCGCACGGAATCCCTCACTGATCTCGCGGGCACCGGCCTGGAGGCCTCCGGCGAGATCAAGCCGGGCGAGATGAAGGAAAAGTTCTCGCAGTACTCCTACGGCGCCCATTTCGCGGAGGTCGGGGTCGATGCCGACACCGGCGAGATCAGGCTTCGGAGAATGCTGGGGGTCTTCACCGGCGGCCGCATCCTCAACGCGAAGACCGCGCGAAGCCAGGCGATTGGCGGCATGACCTTCGGCGTCGGCGCCGCGCTGATGGAGGATGCGGTGGTCGACCCGCGCTACAGCTTCTTCGTCAATCACGACATGGCCGAGTACCATGTGCCGGTCCACGCCGACATTCCGGTGATCGACGCGGTTTTCCTTCCAGAGCTCGACGACAAGTCGAACCCGTTGAAGAGCAAGGGGTTGGGCGAGCTCGGCATCTGCGGCGCCGGGGCGTCTCTCGCCAATGCCATCCACAACGCCACCGGCATCCGGATCCGCGAATACCCGATGACCCTCGACAAGGTGCTCAAGGGCTTCGAGGAGCAAGAGGGCCAGGCCCAGCGGCGGACCTGATCGCCAAAGCATCGCCGCCCGTCCCGACCTACGGTTGACGGGCGGCGCGCCGATGCGGGACACCGGGGCAAAACCTCAATCGGGGGACGCCCTTTGCCCGACGCTACGAAACCCGAACACCGTCATCCCCCGGCCCGCTTCAACGCAGCCCGGTATTGCCTTGCCGCGAACGCGCGGCTGCGTCCCGACAAGACCGCCCTGGTGCTGGTCGGCGGCGGCACCGCGAGCCGGCTCAGCTTCGCCGAGGTCGACCGGGCGGTGCGGAGCATCGCGGCGGGCCTGCTGGGACTCGGCCTGAAGCCCCGCGACCGGGTGATGATCCGGATGGGCAACGAGGCCGATTACGTCCTGGTCTATTTCGGCGCCCTGGCGGCCGGCCTCGTGGCACTGCCGTCCTCGCCGCAGCTGACCGAGGGCGAGGCCGCCTTCCTGATCGAAAATTCCGGTGCGGCGGCCATCGTGATCGGCGGCGGCTGCATGGTCCCGCCTGAAGCCCTGGGTACGCGCCTCCTGCTCGACGCCGCCGCCATCGCCGCCCTGAAGGCGGGGCCGCCGCTGCCCGACTACGCCGACACCGCTGCCGACGATCCGGCGATGCTCATCTACACCTCCGGCACCACCAGCCGGCCCAAGGGCGTGCTGCACGCCCACCGGGCCGCCTTCGGCCGTTGGCCGATGGTCGAACACTGGATCGGGCTCTCCGAATCCGACGTGATGCTGCATGCCGGCACCATGAACTGGACCTACACGCTGGGCGTGGGCTTAAGTGACCCCTGGTCGGTGGGGGCCACCGCGGTGCTCTATGACGGCCCCCGCGACCCGGCAGTCTGGCCACGCCTAATCGCGGAATACGGCGCCACCCTGTTCGCCGCGGTGCCGACCCTCTACCGCCAGATCCTCAAATACGGCGACCTCGCCCGCCACGACCTGTCGAGCCTGCGCCACGGCTGCACCGCGGGCGAGCCCCTGTCTGTGGAACTGCTCGAGGCCTGGACCCAGGCCACGGGGAAGCCGCTCTACGAGGCGCTCGGGATGAGCGAGATCTCCACCTACATCTCCAGCGGCCCGACCATCCCGGTCCGCCCGGGCTCCCCGGGCCGCCCGCAGCCGGGGCGGCGTGTGGCGATTCTGCCGGTCGACGGCCCGCCCGAGCCGCTGCCCGCCGGCGAAACCGGGCTGCTTGCCATCCACCGCTCGGAGCCGGCGCTGATGCTGGGCTACTGGAACCGCCCCGAGGAGGAGGCCGAGGTGATGCGCGGCGACTGGTTCGTCGGCGGCGACCTCGCCCGGCTCGATGCCGACGGCTACCTTTGGTTCGAGGGCCGCAACAACGACCTGATGAAGGCGATGGGCTACCGGGTCTCGCCGAACGAGGTCGAAATCGTGCTCTCCGCCCACCCATCCGTGGCGGAGGTCGGGGTCGCCGAATTGCCGGTGCGGGCGGACGTCTCGGTCATCTGCGGTTTCGTCGTGCTCCAGCCCGGCGCCGCGCCCGACGCGGCGGACCTGCTCGCTTGGTGCGAGAGCCGCCTCGCCGCCTACAAGCGCCCGCGGGAGATCCGGTTCCTCGAAGCGCTGCCCCGGACCGCCAACGGCAAGGTGCAGCGCAAGCGGCTGGCCGAGGCCGTGGGATTGTCGGACTTATACGACGCCGTTGGCAGGTAGCCCCTGAAACACCACGCCCTCCCCCCTCTGCGGAGGAGGGAGAGGCGCGTCGCCTCCCCTACAGCAGCGTCCCCCGCAGGATCAGCAGCGCCACCGAAAAATAGATCACGAGCCCGGTGACATCGACCAGGGTCGCCACGAACGGGGCCGAGGCAGTGGCCGGGTCGAAGCCGATCCGTTGCAGGATGAAAGGCAGCATCGAACCTGTGAGGGAGCCGAACATCACGATGCCGACCAATGCCGTGCCGACCGTCGCGGCCACCAGCGGCCAGTGCTCGCCATAATCGTACAGGCCGAGCTTCTGCCAGGCCACGATCCGGATCACCGCGATCACCCCGAGAATGCTGCCCAGCACGATGCCGGTGGGCAATTCGCGCAGGGCCACACGCCACCAGTCGCCGAGCCGGATCTGGTGCAGGGCGAGCGCCCGGATCAGCAGCGAGGTCGCTTGGCTGCCGGAATTGCCGCCCGAGCTCATGATCAGCGGGATGAACAGGGTCAGGACGATCGCCTTCTCCAGTTCGCCCTCGAACCCCTGCATCGCCGAGGCGGTGAGCATCTCCGACAGGAACAATGCGCACAGCCAGCCGGCGCGCTTCCGGATCATCGTGAAGAAGCCGATATCCATGTAGGGCTCGGGCAGCGCCTCCATGCCGCCGAAGCGCTGCACGTCCTGGGTCTGCTTCTCGATCATGGCGTCGATCATGTCGTCGACCGTGACGATGCCGATCACGTGCCCGACCGCGTCGACCACCGGCAGCGCCAGCAGGTCGTATTTCGAGATCAGCCGGGCGGCCTCCTCGCGGCTCGCCGTGGGCGAGACCGCGAGCGGGCGCCGCCCCGGGGCGACGCTGAGGACGTTGTCGTTCGGGTCGCCCGAGATCAGCCGGCGCAGCGGCACCGCCTTGGTGAGCGCCCGGGTGCGGGGATCGAGCACGAAGATCGCGTAGACGGTCTCGCGGGTCTTCTCGACCGAGCGGATGTGCTCCAGGGTCTGGCCCACCGTCCAGGTGCCCGGCACGGTGACGAACTCGGTGGTCATCAGCGAGCCGACCGTCTCCTCGCCATAGGCCGAGAGCCGGTCGACGGCACCGCGGGTCTCGGCATCGAGGCGGGCGCGCAGGTCGGACCGGCCAGGCTCCTCGATCTCCCGGAACACGTCCGTGACCCGGTCGGCCGACATGCCCGAGAGGTAGCTCGCCACCCGGTCGCGCGGCAGCATCTCGATGATGTCGGCGGCGAGATCCAGCTCGGGCTGGTCAAGCACCTCGATCGCCCGATCCATCGGCAGCCCAAGGATGATCGCGGCGGCGACCTCGGGGGCCTCGCCGTTCAGGGCCTCGACGATATCGGGGGCCCGCTCGTCCGAGAGGCGCGCGGCCAGCACGGACGGGTCGACGCGCGCGTCGATGGGGGCGATCTCGTTCATGGCCTCGCCTCGCGGGTTACGAGACGGCGCGCCGCCGGTCTTGCTGGCTGAGGGCCGCGACCGGTGCCCCACGCCGCTCACCCCGCGGCCGGGCCCCTCAGCGGCTCAGGCGGGATGACGGCGCGGCGCCGGGCACGGCAGGCACGATCGGTCTGGCACGTCGCTTCGCTGGTCGATGCTGAAAGGGAGCGCCGCACCCCCGGTTGGCGGCACAACGCGGGTGCCTCGTGCTCCCACGGGAAAATTCCGTCAAGCCGAAACCAGCGCGTGTTCCACGCCCTATTTCACGATCGTGGCGGGGCGTGGCCGGGAACCGCGGCTTGGGACGCCGCGCTCCCGCCCGCTCCCTATGAGAAATATAAGTGTTGTGCTCACTTGTATTGCGTCCAAGATATTGGCTATATGGTTCTCATCAGCAACGAGGAGAAACGCCATGGCTTGGTCTGCCCCGATCGTATCCGAGATCTGCGTCGGCATGGAAGTCACCAGCTACGAGTCGGCTGAGATCGACACCTTCAACTGAGTCGACCCGGACCCGGGTCGCTCAGTGATCCGGGACCCAAGGTTTTCATCGTCCCATCATTCATTACCTGGAGGCAATCATGGCTTGGTCCGCTCCCGTCGTGTCCGAAATCTGCGTCGGCATGGAAGTCACCAGCTACGAGTCGGCTGAGATCGACACGTTCAACTGAGACGTTCGTCCACCGGACGGTTTTGAGCGCCGCTTCATCTGAGGCGGCGCTTTTTGTTTGTGCGCGGCTCATGCAGACGATCTTGTTTGCCGGTCGCGCTTCGGGTTTCTTCGCTCCGATCACATCCCGCGGCGTCGGCGTATAGCCGACGCTTCCCGGGATCTTCCAAGAAGTCTTGGCGATCCCCGGATCGGGGACGCCGGTCCTTCAGGATCGGGCCATGCATGTCCTGCTCACCGGCTCCTCCGGCTGGCTCGGCCGGTTCCTGGGTCCGCGCCTGCGGGCCCTCGGCCATCGCGTGACCGGCCTCGACTTGGCTCCCGGCCCCGAGACCGATCTGGTCGGCTCCGTGGCAGATCGCGGTATCGTCAGCCGGGCGTTCGATCGCGGGATCGAGGCCGTGATCCATGCCGGGGCCCTTCACAAGCCAGACATCGCGCGCTACCCGGCGCAGGCCTTCATCGACTGCAACGTCACGGGCACGCTGAACCTCCTGGAGGCGGCGTAGGCGGCCGGCAATGACTGGTTCGTGTTCACCTCCACGACGTCGCTGATGATCAGCCAGGCGACCCGCGACGAGGCCGGCAACGCGGCGGTCTGGCTGGACGAGACCAGCGGGCCGCTGGCGCCGCGCAACATCTACGGGGTGACCAAGCTCGCCGCCGAGGGCCTGTGCCGGCTCGCCGCCACCGAGCGCGGGCTGGCCTGCGTGGTCCTGCGCACCGCCCGGTTCTTCCCGGAGGAGGACGACACGCACCGGGTGCTCTCCGGACAGAACCTCAAGGCCAACGAGTTCCTGAACCGGCGCCTGACCGTCGAGGACGCCGCGGAGGGGCACGTCGCGGCGCTGATGCGCGCGCCCGAGATCGGCTTCGGCCTGTTCATCCTGTCCGCGCCGACGCCGTTCGATCGCGCCGAGACAAGGGCGTTGAAGCGGGACGCCGCTGCGGTCATCGCGCGCCACTTTCCCGATGCCGCCCAGCTCTACGCGCGGCAAGGCTGGACGCTGCCCGCCAGCATCGGCCGGGTCTATGATTCGCATCTTGCCGAGACCGCGCTCGGCTTCCGCTGCCGAACCGGCTTCGCCGAAATCCTTAACGCCCTGCGGGACGGACGCCCCCTGCCCTTCACGCACGACCCGACCTACCTGTCCCCGAAGGAGGCCGGGTTGGGGAGCCCGGCTCTCCGTCTCTGACGCACCCGCCGTCAGGTCACGAACATCCCGGCGATCGCCGCGCTGGTGAGGTTCGACAGCGTTCCGGCCAGGATCGCCCGCAGCCCGTAGCGGGCGACTTCGGCGCGGCGCTCGGGGACCAAGCTGGAGAAGCTGGCGAGTTGGATCGCGATCGAGGCGAAGTTGGCGAAGCCGCACAGGGCGAAGCAGACGATCGCCTGGGAGCGCGGGTCGAGGGCGCCACCCTTCAGGTTCGGCGCCAGGTTGGCGTAGGCCAGGAACTCGTTGAAGGCGATCTTCTGGCCGATCGCGCCGCCGACCAGGGCGGCGCTCTCCCAGGGCACCCCCAGCAGCCAGGCCAGCGGCGCGAGCGCCCGGCCGAGCACGCCCTCGATCGAGGCCGCCGGATACCCGGCGAGGCCCCCGAAATAGCCGACGATCCCGTTGGCCAGGGCGATCAATCCGACGAAGGCGATCAGCATCGCGCCGACCGAGACCGCGACGGCGAGGCCCTTCTGGGTGCCGTCGGCCGCCGCCTCGATGATGTTGGCCGCCCGGGTCTCGCCGAACTCCACCCGGGTGGTGGCGATCCGGGTCGGCTCGGTCGAGGGCATCAGGATCTTGGCGTAGAGCAGCCCCCCGGGGATCGCCATCACGGAGGCCGCGAGCAGGTAGGTCATCGGCACGCCGAGCGCCGCGTAGCCCGCCAGGATCGACCCGGCGGTGGAGGAGGCGCCGCTCGCCATCACGGCGAACAATTCGGCCCCGGTGAGCAGCGGCAGGAACGGGCGCAACGCCACCGCGATCTCACTCTGGCCAATGGCGATGGTGATCACCGCGGAGAACGATTCGATCGGCGAGGTGCCGAGGATCCGCCGCAGCACGGCGCCGAGGACCCGGGCGAGCGCCTGCATCACGCCGAAATGGTACAGCACCCCAATCAGCGCCGAGACGTACAGGATCTGCGGCAGCACCCGCAGGGCCAGGATGAAGCCGGAGCCGCCGAACAGCTCGAACATCTTCGGCTCGACCAGCCCACCGAACAGGAACGCGGTGCCGCGGTCGCCGTAGGAGAGCCCCGTCGCCACCACGTCGGCGGCGGCCTTCAGGGCGGCCTGCCCGGCGGCCAGGAACAGGACCAGGGCGCCGAGCCCGATCTGCAGGGCCAGGGCGGTGAGCACGACCCGGGGGCGGATCGCCCGGCGGTTGGCGGAGAACAGGGCGGCGATCGCCAGCAGCAGCAGGATCGAGAGGCCGGCATGGGTCAGTCGGTCGGGCATCGCTTCCTTTGAGTCCGAGCTTGGCCGGTAGATGGAAGGTTCGGGCCAACCGCTTGTCAGCTCGGGCGATCGGCCACGAGGTAGGGGGCGAACAGGTCGCGCACCTGCGCGAAACCCCAGTCGAGATCGGCCTGGGTCAGCTCGGTGCTACCCTGGAGCCGGTGGCTCATCCAGTGGCTCGACACGATCCAGGCGTTGTCGATGAGCCGCCCCAGGGCGTCCGGCGCGATCCGCAGCCGCCCGGCCCGCTGGGCCGCCTCGAACACGCCGCGGGCCAGCGCCTGCGTCCGCGCCCGCAGGGCATGGACCCGCGGGCGCAACGCCGGGGCGATCTCCACCATGGCGATGCCGTCGCGGTAGATGCAGCGATAGCGCCAGATCAGGTCGAACCAGCCGCGCTGATAGCCGAGCAGCGCCTCCGGAGCGGCGGGATCGGCCGGCATGCGCCCGGCAACCGCTTCGGCCTCCGCCTCGAAGGCCGAGAACAGCGCCTCGACCAGCCCGCTCTTGCGCGGAAAATGGTACTGGAGGTTGCCCTCCCGGATCCCGGACGCTGCGGCGATCTCCGCCGTGGTCACCCGGCCGAGGCCGCGGGCGTTGAACAGCGCGAGGCTCTGCGCGAGGATTTTTTCGCGCGTCCCCATAGACAGATCCGGGCCGTCGCCCCCTCGCCTTCTGCGGCTGTCGCCTCGCAGCATCACACCCAATTCCAGTCTAGGGTGTTCACCCTAGACAATCCGCACAGCCGGGGCTATCCCCGTGCGGTCGTCGGGCATGCCCGGCGGAACGGGAGGCGCGGCTTGGCCCAGAAACTCCAACTCGCGGGCGCCGTGGTGCTCATCACCGGCGCGGCGAGCGGCATCGGCGCTGCCCTGGCGCTGGGATTGGCGGCCAGGGGCTGCAGCCTCCTGTTGGTGGACCGCGACGCGGCAGGCCTGAACTCCGTCGCCGGCAAAGTCCGCACGGTCGGCGCCGCGGTGGAGACGTGGGTTCTCGACCTCGCCGACGCCGAGGCGATCCAGAAGCTCCCGGAATGGGCATCGGACCGCTTCGGCCGCCTCGACGTGCTGATCAACAATGCCGGCGTGGCGCTGGGCGGGCGGTTCGACGAGACGCATCTCGAAGACTTCGAGTGGTTGATGGACATCAACCTGCGCGCCGTCGTGCGGATGTGCCACGCCTTCCTGCCGATGCTGCGCGCCAGGCCGGCGGCCCAGATCGTCAATCTGTCGAGCCTGTTCGGGCTGATCGCCCCGCCCGGCCAGGTCGCCTACGCCACCAGCAAGTTCGCGGTGCGCGGCTTCACCGAGGCCCTGCGGCACGAATTTGCCGGCACCGGGCTCGGGGTGACGGTGGTCCATCCGGGCGGCGTCGCCACCGCCATCGCCCGCAGCGCCCGGGGCACGCGCCCGCCCAGCGATCCGGAGGCGGCCGAGCGCGCCCGGGTCGAGGACGAGAAGGCCCGGGAGGCGTTCGGGAAGCTGCTGACGCTCGCGCCCGACGAAGCGGCGGCGGCGATCATCCGGGGGATCGAGCGCCGGCAGCCCCGTATCCTGATCGGCAAGGACGCGAAGAGCGCGGCCCTGATCCAGCGCCTGATGCCGGCAGGCTACTGGAAGACGATCGTGCGCCTGTCCGGCGGAAAGGTCTGAGATGGCGAGCCTGCGTGCGTATCTCGGCACCTGGATGGTCCGAAACAAAGTCCGCGGCCCCCTGTCGAAGGCCCGGGACGCCGCCACGTTCCGCCGGATCTTCGAGGCGCCGGCCTTCCCCGACCCGAAGGGCGTCACCTACGAGCCCGGCACGCTCGGCGGCGTGCGCGGGGAATGGGTCCGGCCGAAATCCGGCCCGGGGCTGCGGATGCTGTACATCCATGGCGGCGGCTTCATCGCCTGCTCGCCGCGCACCCACCGGCCCGTCACCGGCGCGCTGGCCAACCGCGGCTTCACGCTGTTCGTCCCCGACTATCGCCTCGCCCCCGAGCACCCGTTTCCGGCCGCGGTCGAGGACGTGACGGCGGTCTGGCAGGCTTTCAGCGCCGAAGGACCGGCCTGCGTCGCGGGCGAGTCGGCCGGCGCCAACATGGCCCTGGTGCTGATCGGCGAGGCGCGGGCGCGCGGCCTGCCGATGCCCTGGGCCACCGCCCTGTTCTCGCCGGCCACCGACTTCGTCTCCGAGGACGGCTCCCGGCGCACCAATGCCTGGCGCGACGCCATGTTCGAACCCGGAGCGCTCGCGGTGATCCGGACGATGTATCTCGGCAAGGCCGACCCGGCCGATCCGCGGATCTCGCCGATCAACGCCGACCTGACCGGATATCCGCCCCTGCTGTTCCACGTCGGCGAGCGCGAGGTGTTGCGCGACGATTCCATCCGCATGGCCGAGAAGGCCCGGGCGGCCAGGGTCGTGACCGAGCTGAAAGTCTTCCCGGTCGTGGCCCATGCCTGGCAGTTCGCCGCCCACATGCTGCCAGAGGCGCGGACCTCCCTCGACGAGGCGGCCAACTTTCTGAAGGTGCACGCCCCGCAGCAAGCGGGCGGATCGGGGAGTGCTTCGCGATGAATGCGCAAGACGCCGCACCGACGATCCTGGAGGTGCTGATCGTCGGCGCCGGATTCTCCGGCCTCGCCATGGCGATCCGCTGCAAGCAGGCCGGGATCGGCCCCCTGCGGGTGATCGAGAAGGCCGAGGGGATCGGCGGCACCTGGCACGAGAACACCTATCCAGGTGCTGCCTGCGACGTGCCCTCGCACCTCTACTCGCTGTCCTTCGCCCCGAAGGCCGACTGGACGCGGATGTACGCGCCCCAGCCCGAGATCCGCGCCTATCTGCGCGAGACCGCCGAGCGCAACGGGCTGATGCCTCTGCTCCAGCTCAAGACCGCCTTCACCGGCGCGACCTGGGACGAGGCCCGCGCCCTCTGGCACGTGGAGACCGATCGCGGGCCGTTGACCGCCCGGGTGATCGTCTCCGGCATGGGCGGCCTGCACCATCCGGCCTATCCGAACCTGCCCGGCCGGGATTCCTTCGTGGGTCCGGCCTTCCACACGGCGGCCTGGGACCATTCGGTCGATCTTGCGGGCAAGCGCGTCGGGGTGATCGGCACCGGAGCGAGCGCGATCCAGGTCGTGCCGGAACTCGCCAAGGTCGCCGCCCACCTCACCCTGTTCCAGCGGACGCCGCCCTGGATCATGCCCAAGCACGACCATGCCATCCCGGAGGCCGCGAAGGCGCGCTACCGGCGCCTGCCGCTGCTGCGGCGGATCGAGCGGGCGCGGCTGTTCTGGCTGCACGAGCTGCGTGCGCTGTTCGGCTTCACCAAGGTCTCGAAGCTGACCAAGCAGGCCGAGGGCCTGGCCCGCCACCACCTGGCCAAGGCCGTGAAGGACCGGGACCTGCGGGCGAAGCTGACGCCGGACTACCGCCTCGGCTGCAAGCGCGTGCTCATCTCTGACGATTACTACCCGGCCCTGCAGCGCCCGAACGTGACCCTCGAGACCGGAGACATCGCCCGGATCACCGAGACCGGGGTGACCACTGCGAACGGTACCGCCCACGCCCTCGACGCGATCGTCTACGCCACCGGCTTCGACGTTACCGGGAGCTTCGCCCGGATGGATCTCGTCGGGCGCGACGGCCTGCGCCTGGCCGACGCCTGGGCCGGCGCCGGAATGGGCGCCTACCAGGGCATCACGGTCGCGGGATTCCCGAACTACTTCATGCTGCTCGGCCCCAATACCGGCCTGGGACACAACTCGATCGTCTCGATGATCGAGGTGCAGGTGCGGCATGTGCTCGACTGCCTGGAAGCCCTGCGCGGCGGCGCCCGGGCGATTGAGGTCCGTCCCGAGGCGCAGGCGCGGTTCCTCGAACGGATCCAGACCCGGCTGGCCGACAGCATCTGGCAGACGGGCGGCTGCCGCAGCTGGTACCTCGATGCGCAAGGTCGCAACACGACCCTGTGGCCCGACTCGGTGATGGCCTATCGCCGCAGCGCCCGGCGGGCGCGGATGACGGATTACCGGCTGGGGTGAGGCCGCTTCCGGCGCGTCAGGCCGCCTTCGTCCGGCCAGCGAGCAGCGTGGCTTTCAGTTTCTGCACCGGCATCGGCCGGCCGAGATGGTAGCCCTGCAGGAACGGGCAGCCCATCGCCTGCAGCATCTGCAGATCCTCCTCCGACTCGACCCCTTCGGCCACCACTTCAAGCCCGAGCAGGTTGCCCAGGCCGAGCACGGCGAGCACCAGCCCGCGCTTGTCGTCGCAAATGCTGAGCCCGGTGACGAAACTCCGGTCGATCTTGATTCGGTCGGCCCGGAGCTGCCGCAGCGACGACAGCGACGAGTAGCCGATGCCGAAATCGTCGAGCGCCACCCGGATGCCGGCACGCGAGAGTGCCTGGAGCTTGCCCTGCACGGCACCGAGATCGAGGGCGGTCTCCTCGGTGATCTCGATCTCCAGCTGGGCGGGCGGCAGGCCCAGCGCCCCGAGGCGCCCGGTGACGATCTCGTCCACCGGGATCTGCGCCATCTCGCGGGGCGAGACGTTCATCGCCACCCGGACGGTGCCGAGCCCCTCCGCGCGCAGGATCTGCATCATCCGGCAGACCTGATCGAGGATGAAGCGCAGGAGCGACTCGGTCAGTCCCGCCATCGCGGCCGCGGCGATCAGGTCGGGGGGCGCGATCCAGCCGAGGCGCGGATGCTGCCAGCGCACCAGCGCCTCGAGCCCGACCAGGGTCCGGGCATCGAGCGCGTAGATCGGCTGGAACCAGACTTCGAGGGCGTTCTCGACCAGGGCCTGCGAGAGGTCGCGCTCCAGGTCCCGCCGCATCTCCAGACGGTCGCGCAGCCCCACGTCGAACAGCCGGAACCGGTTCCGCCCGGCGGCCTTCGAAGCGTAGAGCGCCTCGTCGGCGTAGCTCAGCATCGCCATCAGGCTGGGCTCCGGCTCCCCATGGACGCCGACGCTGACCCCAAGCCGCCCTTCATCGAAACCGTCGAACGGCTGGGTGACCGCCGCGATCAGGCCGCCGGCCAGGACGGCGTAGGGTACGCCGGTCGCCACCGGATCGTACAGGACGGCAAACTCGTCGCCGCCGAGCCGAGCGGCCAGTCCCCCGGGCGGCAAGGCGGCCCGCAACCGGCGGGCGACCTCGACCAGCACGCGGTCGCCGGTCTGGTGGCCGTAGACGTCGTTGACCGACTTGAAGCCGTCGAGGTCGAGGAGCAGCAGGCAGGCGGTGCCGGCCTTCCCTTCGGCGGCGAGCAGGTCGAGGCGAGCCTCGGCCTGCTGGATGAAGCCGGCGCGGTTGAGCAGGCCGGTGAGGTCGTCATGGGTCGCGCGCCAGCGCATCTCCTCGACCAGCGCATTGGCGCTGGCTTGGGCTTCGGCCCGGGAGCGGGCCAGCGCATTGGCGTCGTTCTTCAGACGGCTCGCCTCGCGGAAGCCGGCCTCGCTCTGGAAGGCGTTGCGCGACAGGGCGGCCAGGTAGAGCAGCACGCAGGCGCCGAGGCAGCATCGGTCGAACCCGCCGGCGGCGAACAGGCAGAGCGCCACCGACAGCAGCGGCAGCAAAATGAAGCTGCACGGGATCCGGGCATAGGCAGTGCCGTGCGTGACCGCGCCGGCAGTGATGCCGCAGGTGATGGTGAGGTAGAAGAGGGTCTGCGGGGAGGTGTAGCCGGCGCAGAGCAGGGGCTGGAATGCCCAGACCAGCCCGGACAGCAAAGCTGCCAGGGTGCTGGCGCGCAGATGCACCTCGACCGAGCGCGAGGCCGCCGCAGCCATGTTCGGCGGCATCGCGGCTGTCAGGGCGAGGCCCGAGCAGGCCGCCCGGCACAAGCCGTTGCGCAGGAGGTTGGCGCCGGTCGAGGCCGCGTACCAGATCATCCCGGCGCGGCCGTTGCCGCCCTGGAACGCCACCAGCACGCTGGCGAGCCCGAGCAGCATGTTGACCGGAATTGCCGTGAGAACGCTGCGGCGCACGGCCTCGAGCTGATCCCGACGGACCAGAGCCTGCAGCCGCCCCATATCGCCGAGGGCTGCCGTCCCGGGGGGCACTTCCTCCAGGTCGTGAATCGTCATCGCGCGTCCAATCAGAGGTACGCCATGATCAATCAAGAGTCGTAAGAGAGTGTTGAATTTACGGATCTGAGGAATCTACTGAAGCGCCCCGGGGCATTGAGGCCGCACGTCGCAAGCCATTTCCGGTCCTGCCGTTGCGCGCCATATCAAAGCCCGGGCCGCCGACGGGCCCCGGATGCCTCATGGCCCTCACCAGCGATCTTCTCGACATCCGGACCATCTACCACGAGCCCGCGGTGGCCGACTTCCCGATCGGGCAAGGCATCCTGGCGCGCTTCCCCGATGCCGAGCGCATCGCAGTGCCGTCGCACTGGAACATCCCCGCGCTCCACGGCAACGCCGGCTCGGTGGAGGATTGGGTGCGGATCAAGCGTTCGACCCTGGTGCTCGGCGTGAAGAAGGGCCTGACCCTGCGCCCGAACGGCCGCAGCGCCCATTTCATCGCGCCCTCGACCTCGAACGGCTGCGCGATGGCCTGCGCTTACTGTTACGTGCCGCGCCGCAAGGGCTTCGCGAACCCGATCTCGCTGTTCGTGAACATTGAGCAGGCCTGCGCGGCCATCGCCCGGCATGCAGCGCGACAGGGGCCCCTGCCGGAGCCCGACACGATCGACCCGGCGTACTGGATCTACGATATCGGCGAGAACGGCGACCTTTCGGTGGATGCCGCCGTCAGCAGCGGCGTCCGCACCTTTATCGAGCGATTCCGCACCCTGCCGAACGCCAAGGCGTCCTTCGCCACCAAGGCGGTCAACCGCGACCTCCTGGCCTACGACCCGCAACGGAAGACGCGGGTCCGGTTCTCGCTGATGCCCGCCCGGATCGCCAGGATCGTCGACGTCCGCACGAGCCCGATCCCGGAGCGGATCGCCGCCATCGACGACTTCGTGGCCGCCGGCTACGAGGTCCACGCCAATTTCTCGCCGGTGATCCTCTACGAGGGCTGGGAGACCGATTGGCGCGCGCTGTTCGCCGAGATCGACGGCACGCTCTCCGACGCCGCCAAGGCCCAGCTCAAATGCGAGATCATCATGCTGACCCACAATGCGGGCCTGCACGACGTGAATCTCGGCTGGCACCCGAAGGCCGAGGAGCTGCTGTGGCGACCGGACATCCAGGAGGCGAAGGTCTCCGAGGGCGGCGGCACCAACCTGCGCTACCGCACCGGCTGGAAGGGCCAATGGCTTGCCCGGTTCAAGGCTCTGCTGGCCGAGACCATGCCCTATTGCACCGTGCGCTACGCGTTCTGAACCCTCGGGCCGACGGCGCGTTGGCGCGGGCATTCCGGGAGAGGCGCAGCGATGTCGGACCACGAAGCCTATATCCGCGAGGCGGTCGCGCTGGCCGAGGCGAACGTGCTGGCCGGCGGCTCCCCGTACGGCGCGGTGATCGTGCGGGATGGCGCGGTGCTGGTCCGGGCGGCCAACACGGTGCACGCCACCAACGACCCGAGCGCCCATGCCGAGATGGTGGCGCTGCGCGAAGCCAGCCAGATGCTGGCGCGGCGCGACCTGTCCGATTGCGTGATGTATGCAAGCGGGCGCCCCTGCCCGATGTGCCACGCCGCGATGCGGCTCGCCGGTTTTCGCGAGGGCTACTTCGCCTTCTCGGCCGAAGAAGCCGAGGAATACGGGGCTGCGAACGCGACGCTCTACGCGGAACTGTGCCGCCCCCTGAACGAGCAGCCGATGCGCCTCAGCCAGATCCGGCCCGCGGGCAAGGCGCCGTACGCCGCGTGGCAGGCGCGCCGCCAGGCCTGAAGCACCCTCTCCGTCGACCTTCTGGGGACGATGCTTGGGCGCCTCAATGCGTCCAGGGCGCCGTCCGATTGAACTTGAAGTTGTCCGAGTAAGACAGTCCCTTACGGAATACAGGCTTGGCCGGCTGCTCGACCCGGTAGGCGATCCCCTCGCGCTTGGCGTAGGCGACCGCCTCCTCCTCCGTGTCGAATTCCAGCCGCACCTGCTGCATCATATCGGCCGACCCGTTCCAGCCCATCAGCGGATCGATCTCGCGCGGGCCGGTCTGGTCGAATTCCAGGATCCACTGCTTGGTGCGGGCGAGGCCCGATTGCGTGGCATCCCGGGCGGGACGGAAGATGCGAGCACTCGGCATCTGGACTCGACAAGCTCCTGATCGAATGGTCGGGGCGATAGGATTCGAACCTACGACCCCCTGGTCCCAAACCAGGTGCGCTACCAGACTGCGCCACACCCCGACTGCCCGTTACGGCACGCAAGCCCTAGCGTTTCGGGGAGGCCGACGCAACGGGGCAGCCAGCCGCGGCCGTACATGGACGGCCGAGATTAACCGCATGAGTTCAAAAGCCCTTCGGAACACGCAACGGTCACTTGTCAGACAATTCAAGGGCGACTAAGGTCTCTATCGGGACGGCGAGGGCTGATTCCCGCACCGACAAACCGACTGCATTTCCATTGGGGGGCGGTGGAGGGGCGGCTCGGTAACCTGCGGTGGGGGATCTCGGTCCTCGTCGCTCCCGTAGACGATGCGTGGTGCCGCGCTCCAGATCGCATCATCGGAACCGGCAGCGCCACGGGGCCGGCGCCCGCGTGCAGGCTCCTTCACTTCGCGGCCCCGCCTGGCTTCCTGGCCCCTCTGGCGTCTCCTCGACCATGCGGTATCGCAGGCACGCGCGCGGATTCGCGAGCCGTTGAGAGGAGATCAGCCCCGTGTGGACGCCGAGCGCGCGCTATCCCGACCCGGCCATCGAGATCCTCGACGCCGCCTTCGCCCGCTACCGGGTGTTCAGCGCGGCGGTCGAGCGCCTCGCCACGGGCTTCCGCTGGTGCGAGGGGCCGGTCTGGTTCGGGGACGGGCGCTACCTGCTGTGGAGCGACATCCCCAACAATCGGATCCTACGCTGGGACGAGGAGACCGGCGCAGTCGGTGCGTTCCGCAAGCCGTCGGGTTTCGCCAATGGCAACACCCGCGACCGGCAGGGGCGGCTCGTCACCTGCGAGCATGGCGGCCGCCGCGTCGTGCGGACCGCGTATGACGGCGCGGTCACGGTGCTGGCGGACTCCTTCGAGGGCAAGCGCCTCAATTCGCCGAACGATGTCGTCACCACCCGAGACGGCTCGGTCTGGTTCACGGATCCGACCTTCGGCATCGCCGGATTCTACGAGGGCGAGCGGGTCGAATCGGAGTTGCCCCAGAACGTCTATCGGCTCGACTCGGCGACCGGCGCGCTCGAGGTGGTCGCGCACGACATAGCCGGGCCGAACGGCCTGTGCTTCTCGCCGGACGAATCGCGGCTCTACCTCGTCGAATCCCGCGGGGAACCGACCCGGCGCATCGTCGCCTTCGACGTGGTCGGCGGCCGGACCCTGCGCGACCGCCGGGTCCTGATCGATGCCGGGCCGGGCACGCCGGACGGGATCCGCTGCGATACCGACGGCAACCTCTGGTGCGGATGGGGCATGGGTGACGACGCGCTGGACGGCGTGATGGTGTTCAACCCGGAGGGCCGCCTGATCGGCCGCATCCGCCTGCCGGAGCGCTGTGCCAATCTCTGTTTCGGCGGCCGGCACCGGAACCGCCTGTTCATGGCCGCGAGCCAGTCGCTCTACGCCCTCTACGTGGATATTCAGGGCTGTTCAGGCGGGTGATGCCGCATTGCGGCAGAGCCGGCCCGGGCCGTGCTTGACCGGCGTGGGTCGCAGGCCCACCTCCCCATCGCCGGGGCTCGGGGCCTCCTCGGGATCGCGCATCCGCGAGGCGGCGTCAGGGCTTTGTTTTGGCATCATCCTTTCCGAAAGCCGGCACACCGTCCGGGATGATGCGCCAGCGGGACACAATCCGATGATCGATCTGTACTATTGGCCGACGCCGAACGGCCACAAAGTCACGATGTTCCTCGAAGAAGCCGCTATTCCGTACCGGATCAAGCCGATCAACATCGGCAAAGGCGAACAATTCAACCCGGACTTCCTCAAGATCGCCCCGAACAATCGCATGCCGGCGATTGTCGATGACGAGCCGGCCGATGGCGGCGCACCGGTTTCTCTGTTCGAATCGGGCGCGATCCTGTTGTATCTCGCCGAGAAAACCGAGCGCTTCATCGCGAGTGATCTGCGCCGCCGGGCCGAGGTCCTGCAATGGCTGTTCTGGCAGATGGGTGGACTCGGGCCGATGCTCGGCCAGAACCATCACTTCTCGCAATATGCGCCCGAGAAGATCGATTACGCGATCAAGCGCTACGTCAACGAGACCAACCGACTCTACGGCGTTCTGGACCGGCGCCTGGCCGACCGGATCTTCGTGGCGGGCGCGGACTACTCGATCGCCGACATGGCCTGCTATCCGTGGATCGTGCCGTGGGAGAAGCAGGGCCAGAACCTCGACGCGCATCCCCATCTCAAGCGCTGGTTCACCGCCATCGCGGAGCGGCCGGCCACGCAGGCGGCCTATGCCCGGGCGCCGGAGGTCAATCCCGATCACGGCAAGACCATGAGCGAGGACGCCAAGAAGGTGATGTTCGGCCAGACCGCCGCGACCACCCAGCACTGATCCGGTCATGACCGACACGCAGACCGCCCTCCCCCTGCGGGTGATCCACAGGGGCTGGAACACCTTCGGCATCGCCACGCTCACCCAGCCCGACGGCAGCACGGTGCCGCGGGCCCTGGAGGACCACGGCGAGGCGGCCTGCGTGCTGCCCTACGATCCCGAGCGCCGGGTCGCCCTGCTGGTCCGGCAGAACCGGGTCGGGCCCGCCTTCTGGGGCGAGCCCGCTTCCCTCGACGAGGCCCCCGCGGGCGGCCTCGACGGCGGCGAGCCGGAAGAGACCGCGATCCGGGAAGCGATGGAGGAGGCGGGGCTGCGGCTCGAACGGCTCGAACCCGTGACCCACGCCTACAGCATGCCGAGCGTTTCCTCCGAGCGGCTGTGGCTCTATCTCGCGCCCTATGCGGAAACCGACCGGGTCGGCCCCGGCGGCGGCCTGCCCGGCGAGGGCGAGCAGGTCGAAGTGCTGGAGCTGCCCTTGGCCGCTCTGGCCGATCAGGCCCGCTCCGGACGCTTGGCCGACCTCAAGACCCTGGTCCTGGTCCAAGCGCTGATGCTGCGCCGCCCCGAGTTGTTCGCCGCATGATCCAGCCCGATGCCCCGATCGACGCCGTCCTGGCCGAGATGCTGGCCTTCGCCGAGGACGCGGCGCCGCTGGCGCTCGCGATGCGGACGGCCGGGCTCGCCATGACCAACAAGGGCCCGGACCTCGGCCAGGCACTCACCGAGGCCGACCTCACCGTCAGCCGCCTGCTGCACGCCCGCTTCGGGCCCGACCTGATCGAGGAGGAGACCGCCGACCACCTGGGCCACGCGGCCGCGAAGGCGTTGCTGGCCCGGGATGCCTGGACCTTCGTGGGCGACCCGATCGACGGCACGCGGCCCTTCGCGGGCGGCCTGTCGGGCTGGGGCGTCATGGTGGCGGCCTGCCGGTCGGGCTGGCCCCGGGCCGGCGTGATGACCCTGCCGGCCTGGAACGAGGACCGCTGCGGCCCGGCCCGCATCGACTCCGCGGAGGCGGTGCGCGGCATCCTGCTCGCGGCCTACGAGGGCCGGGCGTTCTGGGCACCGACCCGGGGCGGGCGCCGGACGGAAGCCCTGCGCGCGCTGAAACCCACGCCGAGCCGCACCGGCCATGTCGGCTGGCTCGCCGTCGCGGCGCAGCGTTTCACCCTGGATTACGGGCGGGGCTGGTTCCCCTGGAGCGAGGGCGGGTCGATCTCGGACGCCGCGCTCCTGGCGACAGGGCGGCTCGACGCGACGGTCGTCAACAGCATGCTGTGGGACTTGGCGCCGATCCTGCCGCTGTTCGAGGCGCTGGGCTTTCGCCTCTACCACTGGCCGGACCTTGCCGCCCCACCGGCCGCCTTCATCGACCTGTTCGACGCCGAGTTATCGGCCCACGACGACCTCTGGCTGGTCTGCCGCGACCGCGACCAAGCGGCCGATCTGGCGAAAGCGATCCGCAGGGCCTAGCGGCCTGTCCGACGCTTGAAAAACCCCGGTTTCAAAAGGTCTTCGACCTTTTGCGGGTGCAGGGCGGAGCCCTGCAACATCAGGGCTCCGCCCTGATAACCCGCCGAAGGGCACGCCCTTCGGAAACCCGATCCTTACGGCGCTGACGCCTCGGCCCCGCCATGGGCCAGGATCGCGTCGAGGAGCCCGGGGAAGCGCGCGTCGACATCCTCCCGGCGCAGCGCAATCAGGCAGCGCATCCCCTCGGGGCGGGTGCGCGTCACGCCGGCCTCCCGCAGGATCTTGAGATGGTGCGTCATGGTCGAGCGCGGCACGCTCTCGGCCAGAAGATCCCCCGAGGCGCGCTCACCATTTTTGATCAGTTCCGACACCACCGTAAGACGGGTCGGGTCGCTCAGCGCGAACAGCACTCGGTGCAGGGTCAGGTCGGCGACATCGGGATGGAAGAACTTGCGGGGGCTCATGGCGCCGTTTATGTACGATGTTCGTCGTACATCGTAAAGAGGCGGCGAGACATGAGACGAATCGCGGTTCTGGCGCTCGGGATGTTCGCCCTGGGCTTGGATGCGTATGTGGTCGCGGGGCTGCTGCCGGGGATCGGCACCGCGTTCCAAGTTGAACCCGGCGAGGCCGGGCAGGCGGTCACGGTCTTCACCCTCGCCTACGCGCTGGCGGCCCCGGTCTGCGCCACCCTGCTCGCCGGCAAGCCGGTGCGGCGGATCCTCGGGCTGGCGCTCGCGGTCTTCACCATCGCGAACATGCTGAGCACCCTCGCCACCGGTCTATTGGGGCTGCTCCTGGCCCGGGCGCTCGCGGGCCTCGCGGCGGGCCTCTACGCGCCGGTCGCGATCGCGTCGGCGGCCGCTCTGGTGGAGCCGGGGCGGAAGGGGCGCGCCCTGGCGCTCACCCTCGGGGGCATGAGCACCGGGACGGTCATCGGCGTGCCGGCCGGGTTGTGGATCGCCGAACGGCTCGGCTGGCAGAGCGCCCTCTGGATGGTGACACTCCTTGGCGCCGTAGCCACGGTCGCCATCCTGGCGCGCCTGCCCGACATCGAGGCCGCGGAGCCGCCCTCCTGGCGGGCGCGGGCCGCCCTGCTGACCGACCCGGCCATCGTCGCCACGGTGACAGTCACCTTCCTCACCGCAATCGCCAGCCTCGGGCTCTACACCTACCTGGCGCCGCTCCTCGACCGGGCCGGGCTGGGCAACGCGGCGGCTTCGTATTTCTGGGCCTGGGGCATCGGCGGGATGGTGGGCAGCTTTTCGGTCGGCCCGCTGATCGACCGGACTCGCGATCCCCGCCGGGTGATGACCATGATCCTGGCCGCCCTGACGCTGGCGCTCGTGTCCCTGCCCGGCCTGCTCGGCGCATCGCTCCTCGGCTACCTGCCGTTGCTGGCCTGGGGCGCGATGGGCTGGGCCTCTCAGGCGCCGCAGCAGCATGCCCTGCTCTATCTCCGGCCCGATCACGGCAGCGTCGCCGTCGCGCTCAACAGCTCGGCGAACTATCTGGGCGGCGCGGCCGGTGCGGCGCTCGGCGGCGTGGTGGTCACGCTGGCAGGTATCGCCGCCCTGCCGATGGCTGCTGCCGCCGTTGCGGCCGCCGGACTCGCGCTGCAGATGGCGATCCTGGCCCGGGTTCGGCGTGTGGCGGCGGGCTGAAGATCCGCGGCGCAGAGCAGACACAAAAAGGCGGCGCGCCCTCATCAAGCGCGCCGCCCCGCTCGCAAGCGAACCGATCAGTTCAGGGCCACGTTGGCCGGCCGGCGCTCGGCGCCGACCGTCAGGTCGCCGATCATCAGGCCCATCGGGCCGAGCCGAACCGGCACCGTCTCGCCGTCGTGGATCTTGCCGGAGAGGACCAGTTCCGCCAGCGGATCCTGGACGTTCTTCTGGATCACCCGCTTGAGCGGCCGCGCCCCGTAGGCCGGGTCGTAGCCCTTGTCGGCGAGCCAGACCTTGGCCTCCTCGTCGAGGTCGAGGGTGATCTTGCGATCCTCCAAGAGCTTCGCCAGGCGCCCGAGCTGGATCTCGACGATCGCCCCCATCTCCGACCGCGCCAGGCGGTGGAACAGGATGATCTCGTCGACCCGGTTCAGGAATTCCGGCCGGAAGTGGCTCCGCACCACGTTCATCACTTCCTCGCGGACCGCGTCGGTGTCCTCGCCCGCAGGCTGATTCACCAGATACTCGGACCCGAGATTCGAGGTCATGATCAGCAGCGTGTTGCGGAAATCGACCGTCCGCCCCTGCCCGTCCGTGAGCCGTCCGTCATCGAGAACCTGCAGCAGGACGTTGAACACGTCCGGATGCGCCTTCTCGACCTCGTCGAACAGCACCACCTGATAGGGCCGCCGCCGCACCGCCTCGGTGAGCGCACCGCCCTCTTCGTAGCCGACATAGCCCGGAGGCGCGCCGATCAGGCGGGCGACCGCGTGCTTCTCCATGTACTCGGACATGTCGATGCGCACGAGCGCGGTGTCGTCGTCGAACAGGAAGCCGGCGAGCGCCTTGGTCAGCTCGGTCTTGCCGACGCCCGTGGGACCGAGGAACATGAACGAGCCGATCGGCCGGTTCGGGTCCTGCAACCCGGCCCGGGCGCGCCGGACCGCAGTCGAGACCGCCTCGACCGCCTCGCGCTGGCCGACGACGCGCTTGGCCAGCGCCTGCTCCATGGCCAGCAGCTTGTCGCGCTCGCCCTCCAGCATCTTGTCCACCGGCACGCCGGTCCAGCGGGAGACCACGCCGGCGACGTGGGCGGGCGTGACCGCCTCCTCCATCATGCCATCGCGGCCGTTGTCCGCCTTGGCCTCGATCTCAGCGAGCTGTTTTTCCAGGCCCGGGATGACACCGTACGCGAGCTCGCCCGCACGCTGGTACTGACCCTGGCGCTGGGCCGCGGCCAACTCGTTGCGCGCCTCGTCGAGCTTCTTCTTGAGGCCGGCGGCGGTGCCGAGCTTGTCCTTCTCGGCCTTCCACCGGGCGGTGATCGCGGCGGAGCGCTCCTCCAGGTCGGCAAGCTCCTTCTCCAACCGGAGCAGCCGGTCGCGGGAGGCGGAATCGGTCTCCTTCTTGAGCGCTTCGGCTTCGATCTTCAGCCGCACGATCTCGCGGTCGATCGAATCGAGTTCTTCCGGCTTCGAATCGACCTGCATGCGCAGGCGCGAGCCGGCCTCGTCGATCAGGTCGATCGCCTTGTCGGGCAGGAACCGGTCGGTGATGTAGCGGTTCGACAGCGTCGCCGCCGCCACCAGCGCCGAATCCTGGATGCGCACGCCGTGGTGCTGCTCGTACTTCTCCTTCAGGCCGCGCAGGATCGAGACCGTGTCCTCCACGGTCGGCTCGGACACGAAGACCGGCTGGAAGCGGCGGGCGAGCGCGGCGTCCTTCTCGACGTGCTTGCGGTACTCGTCCAGCGTGGTCGCGCCGACGCAGTGCAGCTCGCCGCGGGCGAGCGCGGGCTTGAGCAGGTTCGAGGCGTCCATCGCCCCGTCCGCCTTCCCGGCGCCGACCAGCGTGTGCATCTCGTCGATGAACAGGATGATGCCGCCCTCGGCTGCCGTGACCTCGGAGAGCACGCCCTTCAGCCGCTCCTCGAACTCGCCGCGATATTTCGCGCCGGCGATCAGCGAACCCATGTCGAGGGCCAGCAGGCTCTTGTCCTTCAACGATTCCGGCACGTCGCCGTTGACGATGCGCAAGGCGAGCCCCTCGACGATCGCGGTCTTGCCGACACCGGGCTCGCCGATGAGGACGGGGTTGTTCTTGGTGCGCCGGGACAGGACCTGGATGGTCCGACGAATCTCCTCGTCGCGGCCGATCACCGGGTCGAGCTTGCCGTCCCGGGCGGCCTCGGTGAGATCGCGGGCGTATTTCTTCAGCGCGTCGTAGGCGTTCTCAGCCGAGGCGTTGTCGGCGGTGCGGCCCTTGCGGAGCGCATTGATTGCCCCGTTCAGCGACGCGGGCGTCACGCCCGCCGCCTGTAGCGCGCGACCGGCCTCGGACTCCTTCTCCACCGCCAGGGCCAGGAGCAGGCGCTCCACCGTGACATAGGAATCGCCGGCTTTCTTGGCCGCTTGCTCGGCGGTGTCGAACAACCGCATCAGTTCGCGGGTCGCCTGCGGAGCGGATGCGTTGCCGGAGACCTTCGGCTGCTTGGCCAGCCACTGCTCGGTCTGGGCCAAAGCGACCCGCGACTGGCCGCCTGCGCGGTCGATCAGGCCGGCGCACAGGCCCTCGGGATCGTCGAGCAGCACCTTGAGCAGGTGCCCCGGCTGAAGCTGCGGGTGGCCCTCGCGCATGGCGAGGTTCTGCGCAGCCTGAACGAAGCCGCGGGCGCGCTCGGTGTAGAGTTCGAAATTCATGCGTGTCTCACCCTCCCGTGCCGGCATTCGCCGCCCGAGATGGCGCGGCCCTGCCGAAACGTCGCCCCCCGGCACTCTGCCGCAAGGGACCCCGGCGCCGAAAGCCACCGGTAGGTCCGATGTGGTGTTGTATTTGCGCACCACAAGGGGCTCAGGCCTTGCGCGACACGGCTTTTCCGAGCCACCCTCCGCGCATGCAAGCCGCCCTCGAAATCGGCCTCCTCGGCCTCTACCGCTACCCCGTGAAGGGTCTGAGCCCCGAGTCGCTCGACCGGGCGGAGCTGGAGACCAGTGGCTTCTTCCCGGGGGACCGCCTCTACGCCATCGAGAACGGGCCGTCGGGCTTCAACGCAGTGGCGCCACGGCACCAGCCGAAGACCAAGTACCTGATGCTGATGCGCGACGAGGCCCTGGCCCGCCTGCGCACCCGCTACGACGACTCAACCGCTACGCTCACGGTGGAGCATGCCGGGGAAACGCACGCCTTCCGGCTCGACACGGAGGCCGGCCGCGACGGGCTCGCCGACCTGATGCGGCGTACCCTGCCGGAAAGCCTGCGGGGCGAGCCGAAGGTGCTGGCGGCGCCGCCGCAATACCGGTTCACCGATTCGCCCACGGGCTACGTCTCGCTGATCAACCGGGCGAGCGTGGCCGCGGTGGAGGATTACCTCGGCGCGCCGGTCGATCCGCTGCGCTTCCGCGGAAACCTGCTGGTCGACGGGCTAGCGCCCTTCGCCGAGTTGGACATGGTCGGCCAGGTGATCGAGGCGCCGAGCGGGCTGCGGCTCAAGATCACCAAGCGCACGGTGCGCTGCGCCGCCACCAACGTCGACCCGGTGAGCGGCGTGCGCGACCACGACATCCCCTGGACCCTCGACGCGCGCCTCGGCCACCGCGACCTCGGGGTCTACGCCGAGGTGATCGCCGGCGGGACGCTCGCGGTGGGCGATAGGCTGCGCGTGGCGGGGTAGGCGGGGCCGGTCAGAGCCGCGCCACGTAGGCTGCCAGATCCCGGATGTCGGCGTCGCTCAGGCCCTGCGCGACCTCGTTCATGGCGGGGTCGTAGCCCGGCCGGGCGTTCGACTTGTAGGAAGCGAGGGAACGGGCGAGGTACTCCTCCCGCTGCGCCCGGATCCTGGGAATCGCCTCCCTGCCGGCCAGGTCGGCGCCGTGGCAGGAATTGCACTGGTGCTTTGAGACCAGCGCCTGGGCGCGCGCCACCAGGGCCGGTTCCGCAGCCGGCCCCGACCAAGCGGGCGCCGGAAGGGCCGCGACCGCATCGGCGTAGGCACGAAGGTCGTCGTCGGAGAAGCCAGCGGCAACGTCGTTCATGGGCTCCGCCGCGCGCTGCTTCTCCCGGAACTGGAAAAGCTGCGTCACGACATAGTCCGCCTGCTGGCCGCCCAGCGAGGGCACGCCCTCAGTCTCCGAGGTTCCGCCCCCGTGGCAAGCGACGCAGGGGGCGAGACGCTCCTGCATCGCCGCCTCGGGCGCGGCCAGCGCCGCACTCGCCAGCAGGACACCGAGGGCCGAGGCGAGTCCCCGGATCAGCCCAATCCTCGCTGCGCGGCCCATCACTGGCCGTAGCTGACACGGTAGATAGCGCCGTTGTAATCGTCCGAGACGAGCAGAGACCCGTCCTTGGCGACCAGAACGTCGACCGGGCGGCCGGCATATTTGTTGTCCTGCAGGAAGCCGGTCAGGAACGGCTCCACGGCTGCGACCTTGCCGTCCGGGCCCGGACGCGCGACCACGACGTCGCCGCCGAGCTTGGTCGTGCGGTTCCAGGAGCCGTGCCGGGCGATGAAAACGGCATCCTTATAGGAATCCGGGAACTGCGCGCCGGTGTAGAACCGCATCCCGAGCGAGGCCGTGTGCGGCCCGAGCAGGCCCGCCGGCGCGGTGAACTCCGCGCAGGAATGACCCCAGCCGTATTCGGGATCCGTGAACGTGCCCTGGTGGCAGAACGGATAGCCGAAATGCTGTTTGCCCGGCTCCGTGAGCACGTTCAGCTCGTCGTTCGGGATATCCTCGGAGACCCAGTCGCGGCCATTGTCCGTAAACCAGAGCTGCTTGGTCTTCGGGTTCCAGTCGAATCCCACCGTGTTGCGCACCCCGCGGGCGATCACCTCGGCGTTCTTGCCGTCGAGATCGATCCGGCGGATCTGAGCGTGCGTGTCCGGGGGCATCACGATGTTGCCGGGCGCGCCGACCGGGACGTAGAGCTTGTTGTCCGGCCCGATGGCGATGAACTTCCAGCCATGGGCCTCGTCCTTGGGCAGATCATCGTAGACGAGGCTCGGCTTCTCGGAGCCGTCGAGATGGTTGGCGATGTCGTCGTAGCGCCAGATCTTCGACAGCTCGGCGACGTAGAGCGCGCCCTCGTGGAATGCGACACCGTTCGGCCGGTGCAGCCCCGACGCGATCGTCTTGACCTCGCGCTTGCCGTCCGGCCCGGCCTGCGGCAGCACCGCGTAGACCTTGCCGACGGTGCGGGTGCCGACGAACAGCGTCCCGTCCGGCGCCTGGGTCATCGAGCGGGCATTGGCGAGGCCGCTGGCATAGACCTCGACCTTGAAGCCCTCCGGCACCTTCAGCTTGTCGAGCGGCAGCTTGGCGGCGGCCGTCGCCAGGGGCGGCCCCGCGACCGGCGCGAGCTTGGCCGCGTCTCCGCCTTCGGGACGTCCGTAGAGGGCCGAGCCGCGGTCGACCTGCACGCTGGCCGGCGGCGCGGAGCTGGCCTTCGTCTCTTGCGCACGCACCGCGTCCAGGGACGCGGTCCCGAAGCCCAGGCAGGCGAGTGCGGCGGCGAGGCCGCGGGTCAGAATCGGCTTGGTGACTGGCGTCATGATGTCTCCCGAGACGGCCGGCATCTTGGATCGCCCGGTCCGATCTGCATTCTCTATTCAACGTCTGGCGGAGCAATGCGACCCCTTCGACAACCCTGGCGCGACAGCGGGGATGCCCCCGTAACGCATCTTTCGCGATCCAGCGTCGCCGGCCGATCCGCGTGCGGTGCCAGCCGTCGATACCCATGGCCGGGTCCACCCGCGAAAACCTTGCGTTTTGACGAGTGATCTCCGAAAACGCGCGCGTCCGGAACGCTTGAGCTTGGCCGGGGACCGCGGCGCGTGCCGTGGCCCGGGTGACGCGGCGTTCCGATCCGGTTCGAGGACACGTATCGATGATCGATTACGCGCAGGCGCGGCGGATGATGGTCGACTGCCAGTTGCGGACCTTCGACGTGAACGACAACACGGTGCTGGACGCGTTCGACACGGTGGCGCGCGAGGCCTTCGTGCCCAAGGGCCGCGAACCGTTCGCCTATATCGATCAGACCCTGCGGCTCGACGGCGCGGGCGGCGAGACCCGCTGCCTGCCAGCCCCGATGGTGCTGGCCCGGCTGATCCAGGCTCTGAAGATCCGGCCCGGTGCCAAAGCCCTCGATGTCGGCACCGGCACCGGCTACGCCGCCGCCGTAATGTCGAATCTCGGGGCGGACGTGACCGCGCTGGAATCGGTGACAGACCTCGCCGAAACGGCCCGCACCAAGCTCGGCGCCTCGGCTACGGTGATCGAGGGACCGCTGCAGGCGGGCGCCCCCAAGCAGGCGCCCTTCGACGTGATTCTGATCAACGGCCGGGTCGAGGTCCGGCCGCAGGCGCTGCTGGACCAGCTCAAGGACGATGGCCGCCTTGCCTGCGTGTTCGGCCCACACCGCAATGCCAAGGCAACCCTGTTCGTCCGCGCCGGCGATGCTTTCGGCTCACGCCCGCTGTTCGACGCCGCCCTGCCGCTCCTCGACGCCTTCGCGGCCGAAGCCGGCTTCACGTTCTGAGGTAGAGCTTGTCGCGGATTCTGTGACGTCGACTGGTGCGCTGAACTGCCTCGTGGCGCGTCTGGAGCGCTGTGGGTAGTTCGACCGACCGACGGTGGTTCGGCGATCTCTGCAAGTGGGCACAGCACGATTTTTCGAGGAGGACGGATCCTCGAACTCCGCTTTACAGCTGTAAGCGGACCGCTCTGGTGCTGCGCGACAGCGTCAGAGTGATGATCATAGCTTGCAAGGCCGCCATCAGGAATGCGTCGGCGACTTTCGCAAAACATGCCCTGATTGTAGTCATAACAGCGACCGCCGATGTCGCACCTGTTTCCAATAAATTAGAGGTGCCTCATGCACGGGATGCATCGGGATTCAAAGAATTTCTAGTGGTGTGACAACCAGTTGGAGGAAATGAGAGCGGATGATCCGAGCGGATTGAACAGGCGGCAAACAGGAAGCGGATTCGCACTTTCCCAGCGCGAACAGGCGCGATCGAGCTCTCTGGTGCGAACCTTCAACGGCCTCGTTCACGATGGAGGCGCTGCAGGTCGGCCTCGACCATGAGGCGACAGAGCTCATTCAGTTTCGTGGTAGGGCGCCAGCCGAGCATGTTCTCGGCCTTGCTGTAATCCCCGATCAAGGCATCAACCTCCGCTGGGCGAAAGAAAGTGGGATCGACTTCGACCACTCGCTTCCCACTCTGGCGTGAGATAGCAAACTCATCGACTCCAGAAGACGACCATTCAACGTCGATGTCCGCCGCGGCGAATGAAAGCGTTACAAAGTCTCGCACGGAGGTCGTTTTGTTTGTAGCGAGCACGAACGTATCCGCGCTATCCGCCTGCAACATCAAGCGCATTCCCTCGACATAATCTTTTGCATAACCCCAGTCGCGCAATGCATTGAGGTTGCCTAACCGTAGGATCGTCTCAGAACCATGCGCAATCTGGGCCACGCCGTGCGTAATCTTACGTGTGACGAATTCCTTACCTCTCAGCGGCGATTCGTGATTGAACAGAATTCCAGAAGCTGCAAAGATACCATAAGATTCGCGATAATTGACCGTCATCCAATGAGCAAAAAGTTTCGACACACCATACGGGCTCCTCGGGTAAAATGGCGTCGTCTCAGTCTGTGGAGTCGATTGCACTAGGCCGAACATTTCGGCAGAAGATGCTTGATAGTAACGTGCGGCGGCTTTGCGTTCGCGGATTCCTTCGAGAAAATTCAGCGGCCCGATACCGGTTATTTGAGCCGTCGTAAACGGTTGATCGAAAGATACTTGCACATGCGTTTGCGCTGCCAGATTATAAATCTCGTCCGGGGCAGCGCGATCCAATAGTCGCAGAGTCGAACTAAAATCTGTCATATCATGTTGGACAAGGATCAGATTAGGATCTCTGAGAATATTTAGCGCCTCAATACGCCAGAAATTCTCCGAACTCGATCGACGGTAGGTCGCATAAACCTTGTAACCGTGAAGCAAAAGGTTTTGTGCCAGATATGCACCGTCTTGTCCGGTCACGCCGGTGATGAGTGCTGTTTTCATGCTCAAAGATCCTAGTTGGTCAGACGACGTTGGTGTTCCGCCCATTTCTCGCTGACAAACCGCGAAAATTTTTCTCGGAATACGGCCGTCGAGAACGTTTCCGCATGCGCACGGATCTTATGATGATCATATATGTCGCCGACTGCCTCAAACCGATTGATGGCATCGATGATCGAGTCTGTCGTTTGCTCGTGAAAATGCAGGCCTGTAACGCCGTCGATCACGGTCTCCCGAGCGCCCCCTCGACCAAAAGCAATAACCGGTGCGCCGCAGGCCTGAGCTTCTAGGGGAGCAATCCCGAAATCCTCCTCGGAAGCAAATATAAATGCACGACAACGTCGCAGATGATCAAGTAAAATCTGGTTCGACTGATACCCCAATATCTTGATATTCGGCGTCGCTATCGATTTTGCATATTTATATTTCGGGCCATCACCAATAACAACCAGTTTTCTCTTCGGCGTTTTCGTAAAGGCTTCCACAATGAGGTGCATCTGCTTGTATGGAACCATTCGAGATGCCGTCAGATAAAAGTCCTCCCGATTTGTACCATCAAGGCTATAGCGATCAGTGTCGACATTAGGATATATAACATCAGAGAATTGACGATAAGTTTTCTCGATACGACCGGAGATATACCTAGAACACGCGACAAAATGATCCACACCGTTCGAAGTTCTTTGATCCCAAATTCTAATCTTATGGAGAAAGTATCGAGCGAGGCCGCGTCGGATGGGCCCAAAGCCGGAGCCTTCGAGATATTGATTTTGCAGATCCCACGCATACCGCATCGGCGTGTAACAGTAGCAAATATGAAGTTGCCGTCGAGTTGTAATGACACCTTTAGCTACCGCGTGACAATTAGAGATAACGATATCGTATTTTGACAAATCGTGTTGTTCGATTGCCAAGGGCATAAGAGGAAGCATATAAGTATAATATTTTTTCGAAAATGGTATCTTCTGTAAAAAAGACGGCGTTATAGATCTACCACGAAAATGATCCATGTCTGTTTCAGAAAGGAAATTTATCAGGCAGAATATGTCGGCATCGGGATATATATTTGCCATCTCCGCCAAAACTTTGTCTGATCCAGCATATGTAGTCAGCCATTCGTGTACTAGAGCGATCTTCATTGCCGTCCTTGTTATAAAATTTTATTTGTGAATTCTTATCATGGCGAGCAAACCGATGCACCGAAATTCTCTGCCTTTGCTCGCGAGCAAAATCGATGCCGCAACCTAAGCCCGGAGCCGACAGGAGGATTAATAACCTGGTTTGCACGGGATTGTGACGACGTACCGTCCTGCATTGAACGGTCATTGTGTGGTTCGTCCGCCGCTGGAGCGTCAAAGTCACCTTCCAAAAGGTGCACGGTCATCTTGGCGTCGAGACCCGGCGGCAGTGGTCCGACACAGCGATTGCCCGCACCACCCCATGCCATCATGCTCTTTTCTCGATTGTTACGCTGCTACAGCTGTTCCCGGAGGCGTTGCGACGGAGCCGGGGTTGCCGCGTTGACCGGTTAAGGAGCCGGCAATGCCATCACCTTTATCAGTCGATCTGCGCGAGCGCGTTGTAGCGGCCGTGACCGAGGGCGCGTCTTTCCATCGAGCGGCGGCCCGGTTTGATGTGAGCGTGTCGAGTGCAAGCCGATGGTCGGCCCGG
>NZ_JAKSYJ010000204.1 GCF_022829365.1 Methylobacterium sp. J-077
CTCAGCGGCCTGCCTGTGCCAGCTTCAGCAGGTTGTGGGCCGTGCAGATCATCGCCCACTCGCCTCGGACCTGATCGAGCCCTCTCATCAGGAACTGTCGGAAGCCTCGGGCCTGCTTGATCTGCCCGAACACCGGCTCGACCACCTGCTTCCTGAGACGGTACCGACTGCGGCGCCCAGCCCGCTTCAGGCGGGCGGCCATCGCGCTCATCAACGGCATCTTGGTCAGCCTCCGGCGGCCGGCTGCGTCCGCCTCGCCATGACGCGCCCGGCCGGGAGCGAGGTAGCCCGTGATGCCTCGCTCCTTCAGCGCGGCGAGGTTCGCCTCGTTGGCGAAGCCGGCATCGCCCGAGACCTCCCGCGGCTTGCGCCCGAGATGAGCGCGGACCCCGTCCACAAGCGGCACGAGCGCGCGGTAGTCAGCCGAGTTGGTCACGAGGCGGTGCGCGACGATCACCT
>NZ_JAKSYJ010000205.1 GCF_022829365.1 Methylobacterium sp. J-077
AGACCGCATGACCCACCCCGGCCGCACCTCGGCCGAGCGCCGCGCCCTCGACCGCGTCGGCTGTGGTGAGCCTCCGGGCTGCTCGCCGAAGACCCTGCGACGCCTGCTCGACGACGGGCTGCTGATCGACCAGGGCGGGGACCCCGGCGCGGGATCGAGAGCAGCCAACGTCTGGGCCGACACAGGTGGGTCGTGGAGCGGACGCTGGCCTGGTTCGCCAAGTTCCGCCGCCTCGCCATCCGCTACGAGCGACGGGCCGACATCCATCTCGCCTTCTCGACCC
>NZ_JAKSYJ010000096.1 GCF_022829365.1 Methylobacterium sp. J-077
GGCGCAAAAACCCGTGCGCGCCACCGCGTTGTTCCACCAGGCCGGCCTCGCCGAGCCGGCGCGGGAGAATCACGGCCGGACACGGACGCCTCTCCCTCCCCCCTCTGCGGGGGAGGGTGGCCCGCGAAGCGGGTCGGGAGAGGGGAGCGCCGTGTCCGGAGAAAGCTCTGGCTCGCACGCTCGCTCTGCCTCTTCTGGAGACCGAGTTCCCCTCTCCCGACCCTTGCTGACGCAGGGGCCACCCTCCCCCGCGGAGGGGGGAGGGAGGGCGCCCGTCAAATCTGAGGGCCTATCGTCCAGCCTGCCGCCATCCGCCCCGGACGCGATCCCGGTCGGGCGCCGGCTCAACGCCGACGCGCAGCCGGTGAGCCTGCCGATCCGGCTGCTGCCGCGGCACACGGCGATCATCGCGGGCTCCGGCTCGGGCAAGACCGTGCTGCTGCGCCGGCTCGTGGAGGAGGCGGCGCTGGCCGGCATCCCGGCCATCGTGATCGACCCCAACAACGACCTGTCGCGGCTGGGCGACTCGTGGCCCGAGCGGCCCGCCGCCTTCACCGACGCGGATGCCGCGAAGGCGGCGGCCTATGCCGCGCGGGTCGAGGTCGTGGTCTGGACCCCGGGGGTGAATGCCGGCAACCCGCTGTTCCTGTCGGTCCTGCCGGATTTCTCCGGCATCGGCGCCGACCCGGACGAGCGCCAGCAGGCGGTGGAGATGGCCGCCGAGACCCTCGGCCCGCTGGCCGGCGCGAAGAAGGGGCTGCAGCGGGGCGTGCTGGCCGACGCCCTGCGGGTCTTCGCCGAGCGCGGCGGCGGCAGCCTCGGGGACTTCATCACCCTGCTGGCCGACCTGCCGGATGGCTTGAGCGAGATCGGCGACGCCGCCAAGCACGCGGCCAAGATGGCCGACGAGCTCCGGGCCGCGGTGGCGACCAACCCGCTGCTCAAGGTGAAGGGCGCGGTGCTCGACCCCAAACTGCTGTTTTACGGGGCCGATCCGGCCCGCACCCGGGTCTCGGTGATCAACCTGTCCGGCCTCGGCTCGGAGGCGGCGCGCGAGGATTTCGTGAACCGGCTGCAGATGACCCTGTTCGGCTGGATCAAGCGGCATCCGAGCCCGCGCGGCATGCTCTACGTGGTCGACGAGGCCCAGACCTTCCTCCCGGCCCAGCGGGCGAGCCCGAGCCTCGGCAGCGGCATCAAGCTGGCGGCGCAGGGGCGCAAGTACGGGCTCGGCCTGGTGGTGGCGACGCAGGTGCCCAAGGGCCTGCACAACCAGATCGTCTCGAACTGCACGACCCAGTTCTTCGGCCGCCAGAGCGCCCCGGCGACGATCGCGGCCGCCCAGGAGATCATGGCGGCCAATGGCGGCGCGGCCTCCGATATCGGCCGGCTGGGCGCGGGCGAGTTCTACTTCGCCACGGAGGGCTCGGGCCGGCCGGCCAAGCTCACCACGCCCCTGTGCCTGAGCCACCACCCGGCCAACCCGCCGACCCCCGAGCAGGTGGTCGCCGCGGCCAAGCGCTCGGCGGGGCGCCTCGGGTCGGGGTAGGGGAGGCGACGTTCACGGGATCGCCCGCGCCCGCGGCCGGCGGCCAGGATACGAGACCAGGACACGCCAAAGGGCGGCCCTCGCGGACCGCCCCAGACAGCGCTTCAGTCCGCCGCCGCGGACGGCGCAAGCGGCGTCTCCGGGCTCAGCGCGCCTGCGCGACGGCGGCGAGCGACTTGCCGGCCTCGTCGACCGCACGCGCCGAGGTCTCGGTGATCGCCTTGCTGTCGCGGACCATGTGCTCCAGGCCCTCCCGCATCAGGTCGCCCTGGATCGTGGCGAATTCGTGCATGGACTTGGCCTGCGTCAGCTTGGTCATGCCCTCGAGATTGCGCTGATACTGCTTCTGCCCGAGGTCGAACAGCCTGCGCGATGCATCCTGGAACGCCTGGCCGAGGACGGTCCCGCAGCGGCTGATGGCTTCGATGTTCTGCTTCGACTGGCGCGCCAGATGCTCGCTGTGCTCGTCGGAGAAGCCCAGCGTCTTCGAGAAGCGGTCGGAGGCCTCACGGGCCTGCCGGGCGGCGTTCTCGATGCTCTGCTGCATCACCTGCTTGGTGGTTTCGGTCGCGCTCTCGCGCAACTCGGACATCTTGGTCATGCCGTCGCGGGCGGCATCGGCGAACTGCTTGCCCTGCTTGGCCGTGGCATCGACATTGGCTTTGGCAGCCTCGGCGTTGCGGGCATCCTGGCCGTTCTGCTTGCCGTGATCCATGTTCTGATCGTTCGACATGTTGAGAGTCCTTCCAATATATATCAAGATTTTCACCAGGACCGAAAGGGTGAAGACCCCGATCGGAAGCCGGCGAAAAACCAACTTCGAATATTGCTGCGCCGCACCTAAATCAGCTTCTGGTGTTATATTGTCAAGGACGATTAATATATTTCGATAGAACGACAGGATAATATTATCGCATCCATGCCCGGCACACGATTTTCATCAGGAAATGAAACCTCGACCGGAACTCCTTCGCCTTTCGTCGGAAAGGACGTTCACGAAGATCGCATCGCTGGCCGAGTTGCAATCAGACGATCCGCGCAATCCGCGACGCGCCCTCCACCGAACGGGCGATGGGCGCGTCGCAGCCTGCAGGAGTGCCTGCGCCTCTAATCCCTGCCGTCCGGAACTGCACAGGGAGAGGAAGTGCGGCGCGTCAGGCTTTTATCGAAGGCGATGCGAGAAGGGGCCGGGCCGAGCGGTCGCGCCGGTCCTGCGCGGCGAGGGAGCGGACTCCGCATCGCGAACGCGTCGGATCGGGGATGGACCCGTGAACAGGGGGGCGTCTGGACTTATCGGCCTGATGAACCCAGGCTAAGTCGTTGCCACACAGGCCACTTCCAAGAAGGAAAAAGCCTGGTGGTGCGGGTAGTCAGCCTCGAACCTTTCTCCTTGGACGATTTCCCTGTCGACATGGAAAGTACAGGGAAAGGCTTCGGAAAAACGAGCTACGGACGCATATATGCTCAGGACTTCGCAGCAGGTGCCGCAACTTGGCGGCATTTTCCCTACGTGAGCGCACAGGGAACCGAAACAGCGCGTGCAGGGAAACGTAAATGGCGATCAGGGCGCGGCATCTCCAGGATCTTTGTTGGTTCGGGAATCGCACTTTGCCGGAAGCAGAGTGACGACTCAGCGCCCACCTTGATCGGAGGGGAGGCTGCCGTATGGCTGCGGTCCAATAGGGCTTGAGGGCTGGAATTGTTAGGATGGAGCGTGGCTGTTCCAATAGGGCAAGCTGAATGGAACGGTCACGCTGTTCCAGCGTGACCGTTCCAAGAGCTATCGTTCCGCTAGAGCTTGCTCGTTGGAACGGCCGTGCTGGACCTTGGCGGTCTGAATGAACGTTGTGCCGGTGTGAGATCCCGTCTTGTGCCGATCCGCAGCCCTGACGACACGGCAATAAAAAAGGCCAGCCCGAAGGCTGGCCCTGCGTTCCCCTAAGGGGATGCGACGAGAGTGGTTTACTCGGCTGCAGTCATCTCTGCGGTGAAGTGACCACACCAGTCCTCTGACGACACGACCGGCCACAGGCCCTTCGACTCCGGCGCCGGCTGGCTCACAGGCGGGTTGAACCGGCACAGACCGGCATCGCCCTGCGCAGCAGCGCCATTGCCCTTGTGCTCGTCAAAGAACTTGCAGCTGTCGCAGTGCGCGCTGGTCATATCGGTGCTCCTATCTGACGGTCGATCCGCTCTGTTACGAATTAGAACAGATCCAATCTGAGGGGTCAACGACCGCGGCATCGGCGAGTTCCGGCCTTGTTGATGGCTGCCTGTGGATGACAACCAGGTCGGAATGGCTATGGAGGCTGTCTCACTCGTCGGCGTGCCCGAAGCGTTCGCGACACTGCACGGCGTGCGGAAAGGTGAGTACGCGACGACAGGCAGGCGCAGGCCAGTTCCGTGACGCCTACCCGTGGAGCCTTGGCCGGGCGGTCGTGTGAGGGTCGGTGCGTTGCGGGGGAGCTGGACACCGCGAGCACCGGCCCATGGCCAATGATCTCGCAATCGGACGAACATCCCGCCCGTGTAGTTCGGCGTTTCGGTGCTGGCGCGAACCCGGTAGCGTGGGTCAGGCGTCCATGGGAGGAAGCCCTCCATGGTGCGCCTCAATGAAATCAGAGCCGGCGAAATCGCAGTCGCCGCGCCCGCGGCCGATGATGCTGGATTGGTCTACATTGGCCGTATTCACACACCCTGGACCGATCGTCTCGCTTGCCCGCGGCAAGGTAGGCTCGACGGTCCGTCCTGCCGCATCGAGCTGTTCGAGCCTTGGGTCGCAGCTCTCGACGGATTGGCGACCTTCGCTCGGATCGAGGTGCTGTACTGGCTCGATGGCTCACGGCGCGATCTCGTGCGTCAGAGCCCGGCTAACGATGGCACGACGCGGGGCACTTTCGCGTTGCGCTCGCCAGTGCGACCGAACCCGATCGGCACATCGATCGTCACGCTCGTCGCGATCGAGGGCAACATTCTGACGGTGCGCGGCCTCGACTGCCTCGACGGGACGCCGCTCCTCGATCTCAAGCCTGACCGGACCCTGTTCACGCCGATCGCCCCACCACAGCCGGGCGATTTCGAAACTGAGGGCTGACCAAGCGGTCGCGCGCTCGGCTTCACTGCGGGGATGACGTTAGTCGCTTCTCGGCTATATCCAAGCGGATATAACGATGCTGGGTCATCCGGAGCCGCTGTTGTCCCTCACGCGCTTTTCGCTTTCCACCCGCCTCCTCCGCCGTGCCGCATTCCTCGGTGTCCTCGCCCTAGCGCCCGTGTCCGGTGCACGAGCGGAACCGGTTCGGGTCTACGCTGCCGGCAGTCTCGTGGCTGCGCTCAAGGACGTGATCGCTGCCACCGGCCTGCCTGCCGAAGCCGTGGCCGCCCCGACCTTCGGACCTGCAGGGCTGCTGCGGCAGCGCCTCGAAGGCGGCGAGACGGCGGATCTCTACCTCTCAGCCGACCTCGCTGGGCCGCGTCGTCTTGCGGAGGTCGGCAAGGCTAAAGCTGTCGTTCCGATCGCCCGCAACAAGCTGTGCGTGCTTGCCCGTGCCGATCTCGGCTTGTCCACCGACAATCTCCTCGATCGCCTACTCAAGCCCGATCTGCGACTCGCGACCTCGACGCCCGGCGCTGATCCAGGTGGCGACTACGCTCAAGCCGTGTTCGGCCGGGCCGAAGCCGTTCACCCCGGTGCAAAAGCGACGCTGAACACGAAGGCGCTGAAGCTACTCGGTTCGCCGAACACGATGGTGCCGATGGCCGGGCGCAGCCCCAGCGCGACGGTGTTCCTCGGCAACAACGCCGACGCCCTGCTGTACTATTGCAGCGGCCAGGGCGGCACGATGAAGGAGGCCCCTGGCCTCAGCTTGATCCAGCTGCCGCCGAACTTATCCGTGCCGGCGACCTACGGCATGGCGCTGCTGACCGACAATCCGGACGCGATGCAACTCGCGCTGTTCCTCGTCTCCGAGAAAGGCCAGGCGATCCTCGCCCGCCACGAACTCGGACCGATCAGCGAGCCGTGAAGGGTTTGTTGCGCCAGCGCAGAGCTACTCGGCTTTGAGGAGGTCGAGTTTGATCTGAGGGCCAGGGGCTCGACTGATCTCGATCGTCACCGAGCCGGCATCGAGAGCGAAACGCACGCTCTTGCGCACGTCCGGGCAGCCTGCCTTACCGCTGATGGCCGTGGGCTTGAGGGTCGAGCGACCGTCCTGGCTGACGTCGACCCAAGCATCGTCCGAGAGCGTCACCTGATAAGTGCCCGCAGCCGGCACCGTGGCCGTCACGAAGCCCGCGAACGTGTCGGGCTTGATCGTCCTCTCGGACGGGACAGGTAGCTCGATCTCCGCAGCAGGCTTCAGCGTCAGCTGCGCCGCGCCAGCATCGCTCGGCAGAGCCGAACCGGATGCCAGAGTGGACAGGTTCGGCGAAGCGAAGGCGGTCCGCTCCCGCGCCATCGACCATGCGAAGCTCGCGCAGGCCGGGGCATCCTCAGCCGTGGCCGCATTGACCGAGACGGTGATCAGTCCGGCGACGAGGATGGCGCGGGAGACCGACATCGTCAGTCGACGGCGATCATGACGTCGGACGCCTTGATCACGGCATAAGCCGGACCACCGACCACGAGCTTGAGGCTATCGACGGCTTCGTTGGTGATGGAGGAGGTGACCACCTGCCCGGGGGTGATCTCGATCTTGACGTGCGCCGTGGTGGCGCCCTTGTCGATCGAGACCACCGTGCCCTTGATGATGTTGCGTGCGCTGATCTTCACGACGTTCGCTTTCCTGCGTGGCCGTCTAGAGGCCGACTACCTTTTGCCGCCGTCGATGATGCTGAAGCCCTGGGCCTCGAAGAACGGCTTGGCCGCCGCACTTCGGAGGTAATCCAGAAAGCGCTGCGCGCCCTCGCCTTTTGCATCCACGGTGACCGCGAACGGGTACACCACCGGCGGGTGGCTGTCCGCAGGGAACACGCCCACGACCTTCACGCCGGGATCCGATCGGGCATCGCTCTCGTAGACCACGGCGAGGGGCGCCTCGCCGCGCGAGACCAACGCCAAAGCGGCTCGCACGTTGTCGCTCTGGGCGAGACGGGGCTGGACACCACCCCAGAGGCCGAGCTTCTCGAAGGCGACCTTGGCGTACTTGCCGATCGGCACCGAGTTGACCTCGCCGGTGGCCAGCCGACCGTCCGGGCCAAGCGCCTTCGCGAACGCTTCCGGGGTGAAGGCGACCGTGGTCTCCTTGGTGTCACTCGGTGCGATCAGGACGAGGCGGTTGCCGAGCAGGTTCACCCGGGTCTCCGGCCGGACGAGGTTCTTCTTGGCGAGGTAGTCCATCCATTCGAGGTCGGCCGAAGCGAACAGGTCCGCGGGCGCCCCGCTCTCGATCTGCTGGGCGAGGGCCGAGGATGCGGCGTAGCTCGCCTTGAGCTCGACCCCAGTCTGGGCGGTGAACGCCTTCCCTGCATTGTCCAAGGCATTCTTCAGGCTGGCCGCGGCGAAGACCGTTGCGGTGTCTGCTGCCTGCGCCGCACCGGCGGCGAGGAGCAGGGCGGCAGCGAGGCCGGTGCGGATCAGACTGCGCATACGGTGTGGGTCCTTGAGGGGCTGCGGTGAAGGCACGTCGAGGTGAGGGCTCAGGCCGCCTTCGAAAGCGACGCCATGTCGATGACGAAGCGGTACTTCACGTCGCTCTTGAGCATGCGGGCATAGGCGGTCTCAATCTGGTCGATCGGGATCATCTCGATGTCAGAGGTGATCCCGTGCTCGGCGCAGAAATCGAGCATCTCCTGGGTCTCGGCGATCCCGCCGATCAGGGAGCCGGCGAAGTTGCGCCGCCGCCAGATCACGCTGAACACCTGCATCGGCAGCGGCTTCTCGGGCGCCCCGACCTGGACCAGCGTGGCGTCACGCTTGAGCAGAGCGAGGTAGGCGTTGATGTCGTGCTCGGCCGCGACCGTATCGAGGATGAAGTCGAAGCTCTCGCCCAGCGCGGCCATGGCGTCGGCATCCTTCGAGATCACCACCGCGTCGGCCCCGAGGCGCTTGGCGTCCGCCTCCTTACCCGGCGAGGTCGTGAACAGCGTCACCTGCGCACCCATGGCGTGGGCAAGCTTCAGGCCCATGTGTCCGAGGCCACCGAGCCCGACGATCCCCACCTTCTGACCCAGTCCGACCTTCCAGTGGCGCAGCGGCGAGTAGGTGGTGATGCCGGCACACAGCAGGGGGGCGACACCGGCGAGGTCGAGGTTTTCCGGGATGCGCAGGACGAAGTGGCTGTCGACGACGATGTGACTCGAATAGCCGCCGAAGGTGTGGCCCCCGGTCTGCGGCTCGGGGCCGTTGTAGGTGCCGGTGAAGCCGGGCTCGCAGTACTGCTCCAGCCCATCGCGACAGCTGGAGCATTCGCGGCAGGACGCGACCATGCAGCCGACACCGGCCAGATCGCCCGGCTTGAAGCTCGTGACCTCGGCACCGACCCGGGTGACACGACCGACGATCTCGTGACCGGGCACGCACGGGTAGAGCGTGCCGCCCCACTCGTCGCGCACCGTGTGAAGGTCCGAGTGGCAGACGCCGCAGTAGACGATCTCGATCTCGATATCGGATACGCCGGGATCACGACGCTCGAAGCTGAACGGCGCGAGCGGCGCCTCGGCGCTCTGGGCAGCGTAGCCGGTGCACTGGAACATCGTCTCGACCTCGTTGAAGGAGGACCGCTCAGCCAGGAGCGCATGGAAGAGGGCTCGGTGAGCCTTCCTCTCAGCAATTGGCTATATACGTTTGGATACAGCGGGGGGAAGGGTTCAATCCTGCGCAGCTACGACCGGTGGCGAGGCGCGTTGTGATGATGGGTGGAGTGTTCAAGAAGGTCCGATGGCAAGCCTGAGCATCCGTATCGACGTCGGGCCCGGCAACCGTATCGGTCCCGGCAAGGTGCAACTCCTGGAGATGATCGCCGAACACGGCTCGATATCCGCAGCCGGACGGGCGCTCGGCATGTCCTATCGCCGGGCGTGGATGCTGATCGAGGCCATGAACAGCGGTTTCGGGCAGCCGGTGGTCGAGGCTCAGATCGGTGGCAAGGCGGGGGGCGGCGCGCGCTTGTCGGCCCTCGGAACCGATCTCGTGGCGCACTACCGCGCGATTGAGCGTGCCGCCGATCGCGCTGCAGCCCCATTCCTCGACCGGATCGTCGCCTCTGAACGGAACGCGGACGACGAGCCGCCCACGGCCTCCCCCTAGGCAAGCCGGTTGTTTTTGGACAGAGTGCTATATCTGATCGGATATAGCGCCTGCCGAGACGCCGATGCCGCCACACGCCTACCTCGACGGTCCTGCCCTGCGCGCTCTCACGTCGGCCGGCCACCCACCATTCGTGCCGCCCGCCGTCGACCCGGCTGACAAGCCGCGCGATCGGATCTGGGAGCTTGCCGAGAACCTGCACTGTTCGATCGTCGGCACCTGTCTGACCAACGCCGAGGCTCGCGCGATCCTGGCCAAACTCGGCCGGCCTGACGCGCGGACGATCAGCGAGCACCGGCTGCACGGCGAGATCGTCCAGATCGCCGGCCGCAAGGATGGTGGGGCCCGTCTGCTGCAGAAGACCTTAGATCGGCGGCATGAGCGGGAAATCGAGCGCTTCGATGAGGCTCGCACGGCCGATGCGGTACGAGCCCTGTGGAGGGTTTACCTCGAACGCGGTGAGATCCCTGGCGCCTACTGGGCGGCGATCACCCACCCGGCGACCGATTGGCCTCTGGTCCAGGACATCTTCGGCGAGGTGCACATGCTCTCGCACCTCGTTGGCCAATCGAACCGAGCCGACATCCGCCGTCTGCGCCAGCTCGAAGAGGACCTGGACCGGCGCGAGGAGATCATCGCCGCCCGCGACGAGCGCATCATGACGCTTATGCGCGAGCGCGACGAGCTCGGAAGGCGCACCCGGGCTATCGAAACCGAGCGTCCCATCCCGTCGACAACGTCCATCGAGCCACCGTCCACGCGCGGCCTAGAGGTGCGGCTGGCTCGGGAGACCGCGCATGCGGCCGCGTTAGAGGAGCGGCTCGCGGTACTGTCTGGCGCAGCCGAACGCCTCAGCGCAGATCTCGCCGCGGAGATAGCTCGCCGGTCAGCCGTGGAAGGGGAACTGGCTGCCCTCGAAGCGGCGCTGGATGTACCCAGCACGGATACCCACGATGACCAAGCATCAGGACGGCTCGACGGGCGGATCATCCTCTATGTCGGCGGTCGGCAGCGTCAGGTGGCCAATCTTCGCCGCTTTGTGGAGGCCAGGGGCGGCAGGCTGCTCAACCACGACGGCGGCATCGAGGACAACCTGTGCCTCCTGGCGGGGTTGGTTGGCCAAGCAGATCTAGCGGTATTCCCCGTGAGCTGTGTCAGCCACGAGGCGAGCCTTCATCTGAAACGGTACTGCGAAGCTCAGGCCAAGCCCTTCCACCCGGTGCGGAGCGCCAGCCTGGCGAGCTTTATGCATGTCGTCATGCCGCTGGCGAATTCGCCATAGCCGATCAAGCAGATCGCTCGAAGGCCATAGGCAAGCCGGAGGAAGCTGCCAGGGCCATTTCCTCGTTGCACAGGGTACATAGGGCTGCTCCCCAACATGCCCGATATGATAGGACCACGTGACAGATTGGCTTGACGATCCTGACGACGACGGTCTCTCATCTACCAACAGTGAAAGCTGGATGCGATTGTACATCACAGCGGCACTGATTGGCATGGGGACGCTCGGCGTGATTGGCGCGATGCTGCATATTTTTCCCGCGTAAAGCCCATAATCTGCTTTCGACCCTTTACAGACCCTCGGAAGGTCCGCTTCGCGGCAACTTCGTGGACAATAACTTACGATTGGGTCGTGGGAATATCTGGCCATCTGCTCATAGACGTAAGATTGGAATGAGCCGAGGTCAGATTGTGCGCAAGGTCTGGCGAGCCGTGATGATATGGCCGCCCGGCCGATGATCACCGGTTTCAGGTCAGCTTGAACATGATAGTAGGACTGAGCCGCCGTCCGAGATGATCAGTCCGTCGGGATGAAGCACAGCGTGCCGGCCTGACGCGCTGAGGTCCCGGTATCGTTCGGGTGATTGACGCCATCCGTGACAGGCACTTCCGAGAAGTCGAACGGGCTCACCCCATCCAGGCAAGCCACGTTCACGGCATATAGAGCGGTGTTGGATCGTCGTTGGTGATGCGTGTAGATTCCGCAGCGGCAACAGAAGAAGTGCTGGGCCGCCCCGGTATGAAACCGGTAGCTCGTGAGTGCCTTTGCACCCTGCAGGATCTCGATCCCACCCGCCTCCGCCATGGCGACCACGGCGCCGCGCATCCGGCAGTACGAGCAATTGCACCGACGGATCGACTTGAAGCCGTCGCTGAGCGTCACCTCGAAATGCACTGCTCCGCAATGGCACCGGCCAGTCCGAACATTTGCATCATCCACCATGTCGCCCGCTCCTCCTATTCTAGTTGGCCCCCGGCCGCTCCCTCAAAACCGTGCAGTTGCCGTGAGCAATTCGACTAGGCAGCCAGGCACGCTGCCCCTGCGGCGATTGCGGCGCAGGATGCGAACCGTCGCGCGGTCAGCGTCTCCTTGAGGAACACGCGCCCGATGATGGCTGCGTAGACCACGCTGGTCTCACGCAGCGCGGACACCACGCCCATCGCGTCGTACTGCATGGCCCAGATGACGATGCCGTAGGCGAGGAGCGAGACGAGACCGCCCGTCAGCGCCATCCCGGTCTGCGCCCTGGTGTAGGCCGGTGGTCTTCCCCGCATCAGGAAGTAGATCGGCGGCATCGTGATGCTCCACAGCAGGAACATGCTGTTCGTATAGGCCACGCTGCTTCCGGCCAGCCGGACGCCGATCCCATCCACGACGGTGTACGCCCCGATCAGAACCCCCGTGGTCAGGGCAGCGGGAAGGAAGTCGGCTCGGAGCCCCTTGCCCTGGAAGGCGAGCGAGACGATCCCCGCGGACACCAGAGCGATGCCGACGGCGGAGACGATGTCGATGGCCTCGTGTGCGAAGATCAGCGCGCCGAGAGCGACCAGCATGGGTGAAGATCCGCGTGAGATCGGGTACGTCTGTCCGAGGTCACCGACGCGGTAGGTTCGGACGAGGGACAGATTGTAGCCGGTGTGGATGATGGCCGAGGTGATCACGTAGGGCCAACTCGCTGCGTTGGGCCATGGCACGAACACCGCCGCGACTGCGGTCACGCAGGCGACTGCGATCATCATCAGCGTCATGGACCACAGCCGGTCGCCACCGCCGCGCAGCACAGCGTTCCATCCGGCATGCAGGATCGCGGCGCACATCACGCAGGCGAGGACGAACGGGCTCATGGAAGTGGCTCGGGATTGGTGGCGCGGCGCCGGAGAGCTTCGATCAGCGAGGCAGAGGTTGCTGAGCGGCCGCTCTCTTAGCGAGGTGCGGTGATAGGGCGAACATGATCGGGACGACGGCTAGTGCGGTCACGGCCCCAGCGACTGCCGCCCAGTTCGGCCCGACGGCGTCCCCGAGTTGGCCGTAGAGCAGAGGGATCGAGAGCGCGCTGCCGCCCAGGGTGCAGGTGTAGAATACGGCAAACGCCCGCTCGACCCGCCCGCCCGGGGCCAGTTCCGGCACCGTGCCGTACAGGACCGACGAGGTGCCGTTCAGCATCACGCCGAGCAGCGGCAGCAGGATCAGCGCGGGGGCGAGCGGCAGGGCGATCACGGCCAGGATCGCCGCCGCGGTCCCGACCTCGGTCAGCAGCACGGTCCGGGTCACGCCGAGGCGCTCCCCGAGCCGGCCGCAGACGGCCTTGCCGAGCGCGCCGCCGATGAACACCAGCGAGAGCGCCAGCCCCACGGTGGTCAGCGACGCGCCCTTCTCCTGCAGCAGGAACGGCAGGTAGAGCAGGAAGGCCGGGCGGGCGGCGTTGTCGAGGGTGCCGATGGCGACGAGCAACCAGAAGCCGGCCCGCCCGCCCCCCGCGTGATGTGGCTGGGCTGTCGACGTGGCTTTGCCCTGCGGCTCTCCTTGTGAGGTGGGATCTCGCGGAAGCAGTAGGCTCACACCAAGAGCGACCACGACGCCCATTCCGGCGACGACCCACAGAGTCATGCGCCAGCTCAAAAGCGTCAGCAGCAGGCCGACGAGGGGCGGCAGCGACGCCTTCCCCAGATCGCCTGTGAAGTTATAGGTGCCGAGTGGGCCCCGTGCGCTCCGTCCGTAGGCCCGGGAGATCACCGCTGATGCTAGTGGATGCTGTGTGCTGCTGCCCGCTCCGCCCAGCGCTAGACCGACACACAGACCGAGCAAGCCGCCCGACGCCCCCGCAACTGTGTAGCCGACCGCGCTGAGCAAGGTGCCGAGCACCAGCACGAGGCGAGCACCGAGGATCTGCCCGAGATGGCTCGCCGGGATCTGCAGCGCGGCCATCGTCCCGCTGTAGAGGGTGCGCAGCAGTCCAAGGGCGACATAGCCAAGTCCGAACTCCTCCTGCAGGACCGGTAGGAGCACGTAGATCAGGTCCGTATAACCGTCGTGCAGGGCGTGGTTGATGCCGGTCGCTACCAGGGTCCGTGACGCGTCCTGGGACGGGGCAACAGCCTGAGACGAGGTAAGCTGTGGTGCAATCGTCATCCCGCTTCCTACACCGCTCTCGTCGTACGATGCCGCCCTTTGCCGAAGCCGGCAAACGACTAATGCTGACGCTCGCGTGAGGAAATCTGACCTGATGGGTTGGCTGGCCCTAGGTTCACATCAGCTGCGGCTTAGCGACGAACGAGCGCCTTAAACCGTTGTGATATGCAGTCGGGAACGATCGCGGTCGTAGGACCGTCATCCCCTAATATCGGGACCTCACATGCTGGCTTGGTTTCGCGCGCTCATGCCGAAGGAGGACCGGTTCTTCGACCTGTTCGAGCGCCATGCTGCTACGCTCGTGGACGGCGCGGCTGCGCTCCGGGCGCTGCTCGACGGCACTCAGGAGGTGCCAATAGCCTGCCAGGCGATCGCCGACCACGAGGACGAGGCCGACACGATCACCCGCGAGGCGCTGCTCGCCGTGCGCCGAACGTTCATAACCCCGTTCGACCGGGGCGACATCCAAGCCCTGGTCGGGTCGTTGGACGACGCCATCGACCAGATGCTCAAGACCGCCAAGACCGTACAACTGTTCGAGGTCACCGCCTTCGAGCCGTCGATGCGCGAGATGGGCGCGGTGATCCAAGAGGCGGCGGCCGCCACCGCCGAGGCGCTGCCGAAGCTGCGGGCCCTGGGCGAGAACGCCACGATCCTCAATACCCTGACCGAGCGGGTCATCCAGCTCGAAGGCCGAGCGGACGATCTGCACAATGCCGGATTGAAGGCGCTGTTCAAGGCGTCCCGGCAGGACCCCATGGCCTTCGTAGTTGGGTCCGAGCTTTACGATCACCTGGAGAAGGTCATGGACCGGTTCGAGGATGTCGCGAACCAGATCAGCAGCATCGTGGTCGAGCATGTCTGAGCCGATCACGTGACCCTCCTGATCGTCCTCATCGGCGTCGCCCTGGTCTTTGACTTCCTGAACGGCCTGCATGACGCGGCCAATTCGATCGCCACCATCGTGTCGACCCGGGTGCTCGCACCCCGCTACGCCGTCATCTGGGCGGCGTTCTTCAACTTCGTGGCGTTCCTGATCTTCGGCTTGCACGTCGCCGGCACGGTCGGGTCCGGCATCATCGACGTCACCACGGTAACCGACCGGGTGATCCTGGGTGCGCTCGGCGGCGCGATCAGCTGGAACCTGATCACTTGGTACGCCGGCATTCCGTCGTCGAGTTCGCACGCGCTGATCGGCGGCCTGCTCGGGGCCGGCATCGCCAAGGCCGGATTGGGCGCGATCGTCTGGCCGGGCGTGATCGCTACAAGCGCCGCCATTGTGCTCTCGCCCGCCCTCGGCTTCGGTCTCGGGTTGCTGCTGATGCTGGCCGTGTCGTGGATCTTCGTGCGCTCGACACCCCACGCCGTGGACCGGTTGTTCCGCGGGATGCAGTTCGTCTCGGCCTCGCTCTACTCGCTCGGCCACGGCGGCAACGACGCGCAGAAGACCATGGGCATCATCGCGGTGCTGCTCTACGCCCACGGGGAGGGCGACGGCGCGTTCCACGTCCCGCTCTGGGTGGTCTTGTCCTGCCAGACTGCCATGGCGCTGGGCACGCTGCTCGGGGGCTGGCGCATCGTCCACACGATGGGCTCGAAGATCACCCGGCTATCGCCCATGCAAGGCTTCTGCGCCGAGACTGGCGGGGCCTTGACCTTGTTCGCCGCCACCGCCTTCGGGATCCCGGTCTCGACCACCCACACGATCACCGGGGCGATCATCGGTGTCGGCGCGGCGCGGCGGGTCTCGGCCGTGCGCTGGAACATCGCCCAGGGGATCGTGGTCGCCTGGGTGATCACCATGCCGGCCGCGGCGCTGGTGGCGGCGCTGCTCTACGGCATCTCGGGCTTCGTGCTTCCATGAAGCATCACTTCGCGCCGTCTAGGCTGAGCACGTCAGTCGGGAGCAAAGGCGGGGCGCTCTAGATCAGACATATCTCACCCAATTTTAGATCGAGGCGTCGTGCGAGGTCACGCCCTAGGGAGCCCACCACCTCCACGCGCACGTCATCCGCCGCCAACGCGTACACCTGCGCCATCGCCACCGCAGCCGAAGGGGCCAGGATGGCGTAGACGCGGACGCCTTCGCGCCTCTGATGCACGGCGATCAGATAGGCCGTATGCTTAACCCGCTTCGTCACCGGCCTACCTCGATCCCAAGCCGGTCGGCGTCAGCCGCCGCGTCAATCCTTGTCGGGCTTTTCCTTGGTCAGGGCGCCCGTCTTGGGATCGACATGGAACTCCATCTTCACGCCGTTCTTCACGCCCTCGCCCTCCCAGTGCCCGTCGTCAGCCTCGAACTCGGTGATGCTGGTGTAGCCCGCGTCCATGAGCTTCTGCTTGACCTGATCGGCTGGGATCCAGTCCGGTCCTGGCTTATCCGTCTTCGCCAGCGCCGGGCTGGCAAAACCGAATGCCGTCGCGAGGATGAGAGTAGAGAGAGCCATCGATTTCATTAGCCACCTCCGTTTCTGGATGTGTCCGATAACGGGCGGCATGTGGGTCAGTTGCGCGGCGATCGTCGTGCATGCTCAAATCGCGGCTGACCGGCGCCGAACGAGAGCGCCACGCGGCGCTCGTGATCTAACGTTCGCTCAGCGTCGGTCAGAGGTGGAACGTCCGCTTTGTGACGAAAGGTCAAGGTCTGATTGCCACCCCTTGCCGACCCTCAGAAGGTCCGCTTCTAGGCTGCTCGGTGAGGCAGTGAACTCCATCGCTTACAGGCGAGGACGTGCCGAGCATCGACTTCACGTCCGTTCGGACGCCCCTCGGGAAGATGCCGAATTGTATTGCACCTTGCAGTGCGCAATCCTAAGCGGTGACGATGCTGGTCGATAGGCGCGCGACGTGAAAAAGCCACTCGCCATCCGGATCGACGCCGAGCTGTTGGCGGCGACCCGGGACTTCGCGCGCCGCGACAACAGGACCCTCACCAATTTCATCGAGACCGCTCTTCGGCGCCGTATCGAGGAGATGATGGGACCTGCACCCGATCCGAACGCGGCGAAGAAGAAGGGACACGAGGCGTGACGTCTGAGCCATCCATTCCGAAGTCCCTGGCAAAGGCTCCGACCGGCATCTCCGGCTTCGACGATGTGACGTTCGGCGGCTTGCCGGTCGGCCGTCCCAGCCTGATCTGCGGCTCGGCCGGATGCGGTAAGACGCTGTTCGCGGCGACCTTCCTCGTCAACGGTGCGATCCAGTACGGCGAGCCCGGCGTGTTCATGAGCTTCGAGGAGCGTGCCGAGGATCTCGCAGCCAACGTCGCCTCCCTCGGCTACGACCTCGATGGGCTGGTCGCCGATGGCAAGCTCGCCATCGATCACGTCCGGGTCGAGCGCAGTGAGATCGAGGAGACCGGTGAGTACGACCTCGAAGGGCTCTTCATAAGGCTCGGTTACGCAGTCGACACCATCGGCGCCAAGCGCGTCGTGCTCGATACCATCGAGACCCTTTTCTCAGGCCTGACCGACGCGTCCATCCTGCGCGCCGAGCTTAGGCGCCTGTTCGGCTGGCTCAAGGACCGGGGCCTGACCACGGTCATCACCGGGGAGCGCGGCGACGGCGCCCTGACCCGCCAGGGGCTAGAGGAATACGTCTCCGATTGCGTGATCCTGCTCGACAACCGGGTCGAGGATCAGGTGACGACCCGGCGCTTGCGCGTCGTCAAATACCGTGGCTCCGCCCACGGGACGAACGAGTACCCCTTCCTGATCGACGAGGACGGCATCAGCGTCCTGCCGGTCACGTCGGCGGACCTCGATTACGACGTCTCGAACGATGTCGTCGCGACTGGTATCGAGGGGCTCGACGCGATGCTCGGCTCCGGTGGGTTCTTTCGCGGATCCAGCGTCCTCATCTCGGGCGTCGCCGGCACGGGCAAGACCACCGTCAGCTCCTACATCGTCGATGCCACCTGTGCACGCGGAGAGCGGGTGATGTCGTTCGTATTCGAGGAAAGCGGCGCCCAGATCTGCCGCAACGCGTCCTCAGTCGGCCTGGACCTCAAGCACCACGTCGAAAGCGGGCTGCTCCGGTTCGAGGCCGCGCGCCCGACGCTGTACGGGCTTGAGACCCACCTCGCGCGCATGCACCGCGACATCGAGCAATTCCGGCCGAGCCTCGTGGTCATCGACCCGATCTCGGCCCTGCACGGTCCTGCGACCGAACTTCAGTCGACGATCTTGCGCATGGTCGACATGCTCAAGGGCCGGGGCATCACGGCGGTGTTCACCAGCCTGCGCACCGACGGCGGCTTCGACGAGCGCGGCGACCTCGGCCTGTCATCGTTGATGGATGCTTGGATCAAGTTGCTTGGCGTCGAAGCCAACGGTGAACGCACACGTACGCTCTACGTGATCAAGGCCCGGGGCATGAGCCACTCGAACCAGGTTCGTGAGTTCCAGATGTCGGCGGCCGGGGTCAAGCTCGTCGAGGCCTATGTCGGACCGGCCGGTGTGCTCACCGGGACAGCCCGCGTGGTCCAGGAAGCCCAAGAGCAGGCCGAGTTCCTGCGCCGCGGGCAGGAGAGCGAGCGCCGCAAGCGCGATGTGATCCGGCGGCGTCAGGCCATCGAGCTTCAGATCGCCGAGTTGCGTGCCAGCCTTGAGGTGGCGGAGGAGGAAGAGGCCATCCTGTTGAGCGAGGACGAGATCCGAGAGACGCTTCTGGCGACGGAACGCAGGGCGATCACGCAACGGCGGAGCGCCGCGGAATGAGCCAGGATCCGAGCAGCCCCTCGGTGGATCCGAGCACCGGCGACGAGATCGACGGCGGACCGTATCACATGCGCCTCTACGTCGCCGGCCAGACCGCGAAGTCGATGGCAGCTTTGGCCAACCTCAAGCGCATTTGCGAAGAGCATCTGGCCGGTCGCTACGACATCGAGGTAATCGACCTGATGAAGAACCCGCAACTGGCCGCGGGCGACCAGATCCTCGCCATCCCGACCCTCGTTCGCCGCATCCCGGAGCCGCTGAAGCGGATCATCGGCGATCTTTCGAACACCGAGAAGGTGCTGGTCGGGCTCGACATCCGGCCGAAGGCGAAGGCGGTTTGAACGCCGACGATCATCCGGATCCGAACGTCGACGGCCCACGCTACGTGCTGCGCCTGTTCGTCGTCGGCATGACCCCACGGTCACGCCGCGCCATCGAGAACCTTCGACGGATTTGCGATGGACCCTTGGCGGGATGCGTCGACCTGGAGACGGTCGACATCCATCAGCAACCTCATCTCGCAGAGCTTTACCAGGTCGTGGCGGCGCCGACGCTCCTTCGTCTGGAGCCACTTCCCCACCGCCGCCTTATCGGCGACCTGTCCGACGAGGCCAGGGTGCTGCGGGGGCTCGGCCTCGCTCCCGTATCCGGGCGCGTCAACGATGACCGCTGATACTCCGCTCGACGACCTCGACCCGACCCCTGAACAGTACCGTCTCCGCCTTCGCGAACTCGAAGCGCGCCTAGAGGAGGCAGAGGAGACCGTCTCGGCGATCCGCCGTGGCGACTTCGACGCGGTGGTCGTCGAAGGTCCGGCGGGGGAACGGCTTCTCTACACCCTGGAGAATGCGGATCGCCCCTATCGGGTCCTGATCGAGCAGATCCAGGAGGGTGCGTTCACCCTCTGCGCCGATGGTACGGTCCTCTACTGCAACCAGCGACTGGCTGAGATGCTCGGAACCCCGCAGGAACGGGTCATCGGGTTCCCCTTGCAATCGTTTCTCTTCGCGGGCGACGTCCCCCTCTTCATGCGATTGCTCGGAGAGGCATCCAAAGGCGTCGCCCGCGGCGAGCTTCTCCTGGCGCGCGACGGTGCCATCGGCCTACCGGTCAACCTATCCCTGAGCCAGCTTCACCGCGAGGAGACCATCCCCCTCCTGTGCGGCGTGCTGACCGATCTCAGCGAACAACGCCTGCACCTTCGCGAACTCGCGGATGCCAACGACCGCCTCAGGACCGAGGCCGCCGAACGCGAACGTATCGAGGACGCTCTCCGGCAGGCCCAGAAAATGGAGGCGGTCGGCCAATTGACCGGCGGCCTCGCCCACGACTTCAACAACCTGCTCGCTGGTATCTCCGGCTCGCTGGAGCTGATGCAGACCCGGATGCAGCAGGGTCGGTTCAACGACGTCGAGCGCTACATGGCGGCCGCCCAAGGAGCCTCGAAGCGCGCCGCCGCCCTGACCCACCGCCTGCTTGCCTTCTCGCGTCGTCAGACCCTCGATCCGAGGCCGACGGACGTGAACCGCCTCGTTTCCGGAATGCAGGAGTTGATCCAGCGTACGGTCGGCCCGGCGATCCCGATCGAGGTTGTCGGGGCCTCGGGGATCTGGCCGGCCCTGGTCGATCCGTCCCAGCTTGAGAACGCCCTCCTGAACCTGTGCATCAACGCCCGCGACGCGATGCCGGACGGGGGCCGCATCACCGTCGAGACCGCGAACAAGTGGCTGGACGAACGGGCCGCCCGCCTGCAGGACATGCCCGAGGGGCAATACCTCGCGTTGAGTGTCACCGACACCGGCACCGGCATGCCGCCGGAAGTGGTCGCGCGGGTGTTCGAGCCGTTTTTCACCACCAAGCCGCTCGGCGAGGGGACCGGCCTCGGTTTGTCGATGATCTATGGCTTCGCCCAACAGTCGGGCGGGCAGGTGCGGATTTACTCCGAAGTGGGGAAGGGTACGACCGTCTCGATCTACCTCCCGCGGCACTACGGAGAAGTCGACAAGGAATTCGGTTTGGCTAAAACGGCGACGCTCCCCCGATCCGAGCAGGGCGAGACGGTGCTGATCGTAGACGACGAGCCGACCGTGCGCATGTTGGTCACTGACATCCTGGAGGACCTCGGCTACACCGCCATCGAGGCCGGCGACAGCGTCGCGGGTCTCAAGCTGCTGCAATCGGATGTGCGCATCGATCTCCTCGTGTCCGACGTTGGGCTACCCGGCGGCATGAACGGGCGCCAGATGGCCGACGCCGCGCGCGTGTCGCGGCCCGACTTGAGCGTGCTATTCATCACGGGTTACGCGGAGAACTCCGTCGTGGGAAACGGACACCTTGCGCCTGGGATGGCGGTCCTGACCAAGCCGTTCGCGATCGACACGATGGCCGCTCGCATCCGTTCGATGATCGAGGCGTCGCGCGTCGCGGTGCCAAAGCGTTCCGACGTGGGCTGATAGCCGAAGCCATCCGGCAGACGAAAGAAAAAGCTCGCCTCGTAACGTCCGGTTTCGAGGACCTGGGATGTCGGCTTCTACAACGTTACCGGGTCGTAGGTGGAACATCCGCTTCAGGGCGAAGGGTCAGGGTCCGCTACCCACCCATTGCAGAAGGTCGGAAGGTCCGCTCCCCAGCGCTTGATGAAACAAGGTTATACGGGTGGGGCAGATGGAAAGTGGTCGAGCCGCAATCGGCACCGAAAACAGAAAACATGTCGAGATCGGTGAGGGCGAACAATTGAACGCCGCCGTCACTCATAAGGATTGATAGCTCCGCCCGCCCGTGCGAGGGCGGCTCATGTCCGCTACCCCCACGCGTTGTATCGCCCTGACGAAAGAGCTGGAGGCATACATCCGGGTCCAGGTCGCCTCAGGCCGTTACACCAGTGCCAGCGAAGTGGTCCGCTCAGCACTGCGCCTCAAGATCGACCGTGAAGGCGCGATACTCGGTGCTCCGCCTGTGGGAGAGCGGCCAGAGATCGAGCGCGGTTCGGTCTGAGCGCGATGTCCGTCATTGAAGACGTCGTTCAGGATCCAGTCCGGCTCGCCGCGCTCGACGCCCACAACATCCTCGACACCTCGCCTGAGGAAGGCTTCGACGACATCGTGCAGCTGGCCGCCCAGCTGTGCCAGACCCCGGTGGCGCTGGTCAGCCTCGTGGCGGCTGATTGCCAATGGTTCAAGGCTAATGTCGGGTTCCCGCACTGTGAGACCGACCTCAACAGCTCGGTCTGCGCCCATGTCTTGGCCGAGCCAGACCTGCTCGTCATCCCGGATCTCACGACCGACCCGCGGACCGAGGCGAACCCTCTCGTCACCGGCGATCCCTTCATCCGGTTCTACGCCGGCGCGCCACTGCGTACCGCGGAGGGGCAGGTCATCGGCAGCCTGTGCGTCATCGACACCAAGCCCCGCCCGGACCGCCTGACCGATGCCCAGGCCAGCAACCTGAGGGCACTCGCCCGGCAGGTGATGAGCCAGCTCGACCTCAAGCGGGCGGTGATCGAGCGCGATGCGCTACTGGCCGAGCAGGCGGTGGTTCAGCGTACCCGTGACACTCTCCACCACACACAGACGGCCATCTCGGAAGCCGGGGGCGATCTCGACGCTATTCTGAAGCTTCTCATAGACGGCGCCATGGAAGTTGTGTCCGAGGCTGATGGCGGGGCCGTCGAGTTCGTCGAAGGCGAGGAGCTCGTATACCGAGCCGTTGTCGGCACCCTCGAAGCCTTGCAGGGCCAGCGCGTTCCGTTGGAGGGCAGCCTGTCCGGGGCCTGCTTCCACTCCCGCAAGCCGTTGCTGGTACCCGACGTGCGGGTCGACATGCGCGTGAACCAGCTCCGGGCCGAGCGGATGAAGCTGCGCTCGTGCGTGACCGTGCCGGTATTCCGCGGGCGCAGGAGCATCGGCGTGTTGAAGCTGCAATCGAGCCGACCGGACGCCTTCACGGATCGGCATCTACAGGTCGCTCGCCTGTTCGCCGGTGCGGCCTCAGCTGGTCTGATCGAAGTCCGGGAGGCTGCCGCTCAGCGTGCCGTGCAAGCCAGCGAGAGCCGCTACCGGGCGGTCTTCGAGAGCGCCACCGACTACGCCATCGTTGTGATGGACCTCGACGGGCATGTGACCAACTGGAACGAGGGCGCCACGCGCATCCTCGGTTGGACGCCTAGAGAGGTCTACGGCAAACCCGCCGCCGTGTTCTTCACGCCCGAGGACCGCGCCGCCGACATCCCTGCCCAGGAGATGCACAGCGCCCTGACCGAGGGACGTGGGGTCGACGAGCGCTGGCATCTGCGCAAGGGCGGTGAACGGTTCTGGGGCAGCGGCGAGATGATGGCCCTGCGTGACGAAGTTGGCACCGCCATCGGCTTCGTCAAGATCTTGCGGGACCGCACCGACCAGCACATGGCGGGAAGGGCGCTCGTGGAAGCCGAGGCGCGCCTGCGTCAGGCTCAGGCTGCCGGCGGCGTTGGCCTGTTCACCATCGACCTAGCCGACAACGTTCTCACCCCGACCCCGGAGTTCTGCCGCCTCTACGGGTTGCCCGAGCAGGCGAGCTACCCCGCGACGGCGTTCGAGGGGCTGATCATTCCCGAGGACGCGCACCTCATCTCGACGGCGGCGACCCGGCGAGAGGGCGAGCCGCCCCGCGATGTCGAGTACCGCATCCGCAGACCAGGGACCGGCGAGCTTCGTTGGATCGCCCGCAAGGGGGAACTCGAACGTGATCCCTCCGGGCGTCCGGTCCGGTTCTCGGGCATAGCGCGTGACGTCACCGAGCAACGGCGGGCGATCGACGCCCTGGCGCACAGCGAGGAGCGGTTCAGGACGATCTTGGACACGATCGAGGCGGCGTTCGCCATCGTCCAGGTCAAGTTCGATGCCTACGATGAGCCAGTGGACTACCGCTTCGTCGAAGCCAATCCCGCTTTCGAGCGAGAGGCCGGTGTCAATTTGCGCGGGAAATGGGTCACGGAGTTCGCCCCGGATCTGGAGCGCTTCTGGTTCGAGACCTACGGGCGGGTCGCAAAGACCAGAGAACCGACCAACTTCGAGAACTATGCCGAGGCATTCGGGCGCTGGTTCGATGTCCGGGCCGTCCCCGTCGGCGATCCGGTCGACCGGCAGATCGCAATCTTCTTCAACGACGTCACCGCCCGGCGCGTGGCGGAGGAGCGCCTGCGCTCCAGCGAGGCGCTCGCCCGCGAGAACGTGGACCGTGTCCAGCTCGCGCTGGCGGCCGGGGCTATCATCGGCACTTGGCACTGGGATCTGCCGACCGACCGCTTTACAATCGACGAGGCGTTCGCCTGCGCCTTCGGCCTTGACCCAGCGCTCGGTCGGGATGGTATCCCGCTCGCGCAGATCGTCGCGACCGTTCATCCCGATGACCAGGCAGGATTAGCCGAGGCGATCAACGAGGCCATCGTGCGCGGCGGCGCGTACGCCCATCAGTATCGCACCCGGCGCGCGGACGGGAAGTACTACTGGCTGGAGGCGAATGGCCGGGTCGACCACGGGCCTGACGGTACGCCCCTGAGCTTCCCCGGCGTCCTACTCGACGTCGAGGCGCGCCGTGCGGTCGAGGCCGAGCGCGACCGTGCCGCCTCGGATCTTCGCGCCCTCAACGAGACGCTGGAACAGCGCGTCGCTGAGCGCACGGCAGAGCTGATGCGGGCCGAGGAACTGCTCCGCCAGTCCCAGAAGATGGAGGCGGTCGGCCAGCTCACGGGCGGGCTAGCGCACGACTTCAACAACTTGCTCGCCGGCATCTCGGGTTCGCTGGAGTTGATGCAGGCCCGGATGAGCCAGGGACGACTGAACGACCTCGACCGCTACATGACGGTCGCTCAGGGCGCGGCCAAGCGCGCTGCTGCGCTCACCCACCGCCTGCTCGCCTTCTCGCGCCGCCAGACGCTCGATCCCAAGCCCACCAACGTGAACCGCCTCGTGATGGAGATGGAGGATCTGATCCGGCGCACCATCGGGCCGCAGATCGCGCTCGAGGTGGTCGGCGCCGCGGGGCTGTGGGCCACTCTGATCGACCCGGGCCAGCTCGAGAACGCGCTGTTGAACCTCTGTATCAATGCCCGCGATGCGATGCCGGATGGCGGACGCATCACTATCGAGACCGCGAACAAACGGCTGGATCGACCGGCCGCGATCAAGCACGAGATCCCGGAAGGGCAGTACCTCTCGCTGTGCGTGACCGACACCGGCACCGGTATACCACCGGAGGTGATCGCCAAGGTGTTCGAGCCGTTTTTCACCACGAAGCCGCTGGGTGAGGGAACCGGGCTCGGCCTGTCGATGATCTACGGCTTCGCTCGGCAATCGGGTGGCCAGGTGCGGATCTACTCGGAGGTCGGCCTGGGAACGACCGTGTGCCTGTATCTGCCGCGGCACAACGGGGAGACCGACGAGGATGACATCGTGGGCATGCTCGCCGATGTGGAGCGTGCCGCAGAGGGCGAGACCGTGCTCATCGTCGATGACGAGCCATCCGTTCGCATGCTGGTGACCGAGGTCTTGGAGGATCTCGGCTACACGGCAATCGAGGCGGCAGACAGCGTCGCTGGATTGAAGGTGCTTCAGTCAGACGTGCGCATCGACTTGCTGGTGAGCGACGTCGGCCTGCCGGGCGGCATGAATGGGCGGCAGATGGCGGATGCCGGACGTGAGCGGCGCCCCGACCTCAAGGTCCTGTTCATCACCGGCTACGCGGAGAACGCGCTTCTCGGCAACGGGCACTTGCAGCCCGGCATGCAGGTGCTGACCAAGCCGTTCGCGATGGAAGCGCTCGCTTCGAGGATCAAAGATCTCATCCACGCATCGTGAGCCCGCCCAGGTTGGGGGCGGAACTTCCGCTTCCCGCTGAAGGGTCAAAGTCCGGTTGCCACCCCGAGCCGAAGTTGCAAGAGAGCTGACGAACGGCCGCTTTGGAGAAGCGCCGACGGCGGCCCGGGCGGCTGGGTTGGGTCGGTAGGAGCCTGTCCGCTTTTCCGGCCGACTTTCTCCGAACCGGACAGGCGGCTTTCGGCCAAACTGGTCCTTTCCAGCCCGATCAGATCGCAGGCAAGCTGACCTTCCGCATCCCAGCGGCGACCGCCCGTTGTGGACATCCGGAAATCGCCGTATGCGCCACGGCGATGCCCAAGCGATCATCTCGCACCATCCGGTACGATTGCCTCTTTGAAGAGGTCAGCAGGCGGCTCCCGCTGTTCGAGGGCCTCTCTGCCGACAACATTCAGCATCTCTCAGCCTTGGGATTCGGTCGCGGCTTCCTGACAGCCTCCCTCCGAGCCCGCCTGCGCAAAGCAGGATTTCGCGACCTATCTCATTTGGCTCAGTCTTCCCCGGACGAGATCGCCAGGATCAGAAAGTTCGGCCCGGTCCGGGTCGAGCTTATTCGAACTTTCATCCTCGAAGAGATTGCACGTTGGCTGCCGAGCGCACGTCACACGCACGCAGTCGCGGCTACCAGGGAACGAAGGCTCGAGCTGCTGCGCAAAAAGCAAATCGAACATCTGTCACTGAACGCCGACAAGATCGCAGCGCTCGGGTTCGCTGGAGGTTCCTGTGCGGATATGGCCGGCCGTTCGCGCCTCAACCTCCTCGGTTCAGGAATTGTGACGCCCATCGACGTAGACCGTTTCGTCATGACGCTCGCCCGTTTTCTGGGAGCGTGCAGGACGACCGCTCGTTACCCCGGCGACGGGGCCAGGGAAGCGCTGTCAGCGGAAATGGAGACAACCGAGGCTCGTCGTGCCGCATTGCTGGCGGACCAGGATCGTGAATGGGAGGAGGCCGCTCCAGCCAGAGATCGGCGTCGGATTGGCATAGTTCGGAGGGTTTAGGGCGACGATAACGTGGGGGCTCGACAGGACTGTGGGGAAGTCGCTGAGCCAGGCAGTATCAATCACAGTGTTTGATCAAGCTACCCGCAAGCGGAACCTCTAAATTTCGGAGAAGGGTGGGGAGCGGAAGTTATATCCGAGCTCAGAAGGGGGCCTTCAGAGTTGCGCCCGTCCGGGGACGTCCGAGGCCTTCGTCTTAATTGAAGCGGACCTCAGTACGATCCACCGATCCTCATGGTGGGAAATGCGCTCACCATCCGAAAACAGTGGTTAACGCGCCTCGGCCAATGAAGGCCGGCACGGTCTCGCTCGGGGCATCGGCGTCTACCTCAACGAACGATGAGCCGCCGGCCAGTTGCCCCGTGTCGTCCGAGATCAGCTGCTAATCCGAAGCGCGGATGGGCCAGCTCCACCACGCCCTCATTTAATCGGAAGCTTAGTTTGACTCAACGGTGGTCCAAATTGTCAAGGCGCAGTAAGCGCTCGGCGTGCCGCAAAAGTACGCATTGAAGGCTGTTCAGAGCCGTCGATGACAGCAAAAGTAAATAAAATGAGCGCATATGGAGAATTGTATCTCCATGTTTCTGGCCATTTCGCGGGAACAATATCATCAAATTGCCGCACTGGCCTGATGAATGCATAATACGATATGCTTCTGTCCGCGTCCGTCAGGACCCGTCGACCGGATTGATCGAGGCGAATTTAAGGTATGGCAGCGATCGTCCGACTGGCCCTGCTGCGGCCCTACACCTTCGTCGTGATGTCGATCCTGATCCTGATCTTCGGGGTCATGGCGATCGTGCGCACCCCGACCGACATCTTCCCCCGGATCGGCATCCCGGTGATCAGCGTCGTCTGGCAGTACACCGGGTTGCAGCCCGACGACATGGCCGGGCGCATCGTCTCGGTGTTCGAGCGCTCGCTGACCACCACGGTCAACGACATCGAGCACATCGAATCCCAGTCGGTCCCGGGCTACGGGATCGTGAAGATCTACTTCCAGCCCGGCGTCGACATCACCGCAGCCCAGGCGCAGGTCACATCCATCTCGCAGACGCAACTCAAGCAGCTGCCGCCGGGCGTCACGCCGCCTCTGATGCTCGCCTACAACGCGTCGAGCGTGCCGATCATCCAGCTCGCCCTGTCCAGCGACAGCCTCTCGCAGACGGCGCTCAACGACCTCGCGCAGAACTTCATCCGGCCTCAGCTCACCACGATCCCCGGGGCGCAGTTGCCCTACGCCTACGGCGGCGCCGCGCGCCAGGTGCAGATCGATCTCGACCAGTCGGCGCTGCACGCCCACGGCCTGTCGGCGGCCGACGTCGGCGCAGCCTTGGCCCGGCAGAACCTGATCAACCCGGTCGGCACCCAGAAGATCGGGACCTTCGAGTGGATCGTCGACCTCAACGACTCACCCAAAACCATCGAGGCGTTCAACGACCTGCCGGTCAAGGTCGTGGACGGCGCCGTGGTTTTCATGCGCGACGTCGCCCACGTGCGCAACGGCTCGCCGCCCCAGACCAACGTCGTCCAGCTCGACGGCAAGAAGGGCGTGCTGATGTCGATCCTCAAGATCGGCAACGCCTCGACCTTGGACATCATCGCCGACGTCAAGGCGCGCCTGCCCGCCATCCAGGCGGGGCTGCCGACGGGCGTCGACCTCAAGTACGTGGCCGACCAGTCGGGCTTCGTGCGCGAGTCCGTGGTGGCGGTGGTTCGCGAGGGGGTCATAGCCGCGGCGCTGACCGGCCTGATGATCCTGGTCTTCCTGGGCAGCTGGCGCTCGACCCTGATCATCACCGTGTCGATCCCGCTCGCCGTGCTGTGCTCGCTGATCGCTCTCTCGGCGCTCGGGCAGACCATCAACGTGATGACGCTTGGCGGGCTCGCCCTAGCGGTCGGCATCCTTGTGGATGACGCCACCGTGACCATCGAGAACATCAATCGACACATGGAGGAGTTCGGCGAGGACATCGTCACCGCGATCACCCGCGGCGCGCAGGAGATCATGCCGCCGGCCACCGTCGCCCTGTTTTGCATCTGCATCGCCTTCGTGCCGCTTCTGGCGCTTGGCGGCGTGGCGGGCTTCCTGTTCCGGCCGCTGGCGATGGCGGTGGTGTTCGCGATGATCGCGTCCTACGCGCTTACCTACACCCTGGTGCCGACGCTGGCGCGCTACCTGCTGACCGAGCACGCCCACGGACAGGATCCGGCCGGCAAGCCCAGCGTCTTCGCCCGGTTTCAGCGCGGCTTCGAGCGCCGCTTCGAGGCCCTGCGGCAGGCCTATCTCGGGCTGCTCGGCTTGGCGCTGTCGCGCCGGAAGTCCTTCGCGGTCGGCTTCCTCGCGGCGGTCGGCCTGTCGTTCGGCCTCGTCCCCTATCTCGGGCGGGACTTCTTTCCGGACGTGGATGCGGGGGCGCTACGCATCCACCTGCGGGCTCCCACGGGCACGCGCATCGAGGAGATGACGGCGCTGACCGGGCGGGTCGAGGTAAGGCTACGCGCGCTGATCCCGCCGGGACGTGTGGCCAGCGTTGTCAACAACATCGGCCTTCCGATCAGCGGCATCAACATTTCCTACGGCAACAGCGGCACCATCGGTACCTTCGACGCCGACATGCTTGTGACCCTCGACGAGGCCGGAGGCGGCGGCGAGGGCGGCCCATCAACCGCGGCCCTGACCCGACAGCTGCGCGAGCGTCTGCCGCAGGATTTTCCCGGCGTGACCTTCGCGTTCCTGCCCGCCGACATCGTCAGCCAGATCCTGAACTTCGGCTCCCCCGCCGCGCTGGACGTGCAGGTCGCCAGCCGCGACGTGGCGGGGGGCCGCGCCTACGCCAACACGCTCCTGGCCCGGGTTCGCCGCGTGGCCGGGGTGGCGGACGCGCGCATCCAGGAGCAGGCGCGCAACCCCGCGCTGCGGGTCGATTTCGACCGCGCGCTCGCCGGGGTCGTCGGCCTGACCGAGGGCGACGCGGCCGCGAGCCTCCAAGCGACGCTGTCGGGCAGTACGCAGACCGCCCCGACCTATTGGCTCGACCCGCGCAACGGCGTGTCTTACCCGGTCTCAGTCCAGACGCCGCAATATTCGATCGACACGCTGGGCGCGCTCAACAACCTGCCGATCACCGCCGCCCGCTCGGAACAGCTCCTGGGGGGCTTGGCAACGATCCGCCCGGAGCCGCTCAGCGCGGTGGCGACCGACTACAACATCGCCCCCACCGTCAACATCCTGGCCACGACGCAGGACCGCGATCTCGGCGGCGTCACCGCGGACATCCAGCGGGCGATCGACGAGACGCGGGCCGACCTGCCGAAGGGGGCGACCGTCACGGTGCGCGGGCAGGCGGTGACCATGGCGCAAGCCTACCAGCAACTGCTCGTGGGCCTCGCCTTCGCGATCGTGCTCATCTACCTGCTCATCGTCGTCAACTTCCAGTCCTGGGTCGACCCGTTCGTCATCGTGACGGCGCTGCCGGCGGCGCTCGCCGGCATCGTGTGGATGCTGTTCGCCACGCACACCTACGTCTCGGTGCCGGCGCTGACGGGGGCGATCATGTGCATGGGTGTGGCGACCGCCAACTCGATTCTGGTCATCAGCTTCGCCCGCGAACAGCTCGACGCGGGACGCACGGCGATCGAGGCTGCCCTGGCGGCCGGGGCGACGCGTCTGCGGCCTGTGATGATGACCGCGCTGGCGATGATGATCGGCATGGCGCCGATGGCGATCGAGCCGGGTCAGAACGCGCCGCTCGGCCGCGCCGTGATCGGCGGACTGCTGTTCGCCACGCTTGCGACGTTGTTCTTCGTGCCGGTGGTCTTCGGCATCTTACATGGGCGGCCCCGCCGCGCCGGGGCCCGACGCGAAGACGCTTCCCCCCAAGCCCTCTCATCCCCATCAGCCTAACCCCAGATCCCGCATGCACCCCACCCAACACGTCAAATCCGAGGACGCCGCGCACGCGGGCGCCAAGCCAGCTGTCGCGTCGCCTCGCCCCCCATCGGGGCGCCGGGTCGGCCTGCTGCTGGCAGGCGTGGCAATCGGCGCCGCGGCGCTCGCCTGGGTCGGCATCAACGACCGGGCGAAGGGGATGCAGGAGGTCGAGAGCTGGACCGAACAGCAAGCAGTGCCCACCGTCCGTGTAGTGCACGCGCGGCGCGGGCCCATGGACGAAGACCTGACCCTGCCCGGCTCGCTGAGCGCCTTCTACACTGGTACGTTGTATGCCCGCGCTAGCGGCTACGTCACGGCCTGGCACCGGGACATTGGCGCACGCGTGCGCAAGGACGAGGTCCTGGCCCAGATCTCGGCGCCCGACCTCGATCAGCAACTCGCCGAGGCGCGCGCGACCCTCGTTCAGCTCCAGGCTGCGGTCGACCAAGCCCAAGCGAACGCCGATCTCAGTGCGGCCACCAACAAGCGCACCGCCCGCCTGGTAACGCAGGGCTGGTCGAGCGAGGAGCGCGGCGACACCGACCGCTTCACCGCGGCCTCGCGTACGGCGGCCCTATCGGTGGCCAAAGCAAACATCGTCGCCCAGCAGGCAAATGTCGGGCGTCTGGAGGAACTGACACGATTCAAGGAGGTCCGAGCACCCTTCGACGGGGTCGTGACCGCGCGCAACGTCGACATCGGCGACCTGCTCACCGCAGGGGGAACCTCGGGTCTGCCGCTCTATCGAGTCTCGGACCTCCACCGGGTGCGTGCGTACGTGAACGTGCCGCAGGCCTTCCTCGCCGTGATGAGGCCGGGGCTGAAGGCTTCCTTGCACGTGCCGGGGCAGGAGGCATCGTTCGACGCAGAGGTGACCTCGACCGCAAATGCCATTGCGGAAGACTCCCGCAAGGGTCTCGTGGAGCTCCAGGCTGACAACCCGGAAGGCAAACTCTGGCCGGGGGCGTTCGTAGAGGTGCGGTTCCACGTGCCTTCAGACCCGGGGACGCTGCGCGTGGCCGCCACCGCGCTGGTTTTCGACCGCAACGGCACGCAGGTGGCGCAGGTGGGCGACGACCACCGGGTCGCACTCAGGCCTGTGACGCTCGGGCGGAACCTCGGCAACGAGGTCGAGGTGCGCGCCGGCGTGGGCATTACCGATCGGCTTATCGACAACCCTCAGGAGTTCCTGGCCAGCGGAGACGTCGTCCGCGTCGCCGGGGAGGAGACCGCGCCGCGTACCGCTTCAGCGAACTGACGATAGCCTTCATGGCCGATGTTCCAGGCCTCCGCGCGGTGCAACCTTACTGGATATGACAAGTGGGACAGGCTGCCCTGCAACCGGCCCACACGGTGCTTTCGCTGGCTGCCAGCGGTCCCGGCATGGCAACTGGACGCAGGCGTCTGCTTTGCCGCGTCGAACGCGCTACACCTGCGGGACTACTTGCAGCCAGACTACGCCATGCCGGATCGCCGATAAGCGCAAAAGCGGTCGTTCGGCTTTGCGCCCATCACAGCCGTTCAGCTGGCCGCAGCGAAAGCTCGTAAGCAGACGATGGATCGCGTCGGGGTGTATCGTCACGCATGATGGGGGATCGCCCGACCCTCAGGCCTCCATCCGCAGCCCTGTTGCTTGGTCGAAGATGTGGAGATGCGGAGCGGGAAACGATGCTCGGATCGCCTCGCTCACCGGAGTGCCATTCGCGATCTTGACTGTCAGCGCCGCTTCGCCCGGACGTCCGGCATGCACCAGCATCTCGGACCCGAGGAGTTCTACGACCTCGACCGGCCATGTCGTGCCCGCCGGGTCGAGCAGGACGTGTTCCGGGCGAATGCCCAGAACCACGGGGAAACCATCGGGACGGTCGAACCGCCGGGATCCGAGGTCGATGTCGGCGCCAGCGACCCTCACCATCGTGCCGTTCCGCCCGAGCTTGCCGGGTAGCAAGTTCATCGCTGGCGAGCCGATGAAGCCCGCCACGTAGGTGTCGGCGGGGCGCTCGAAGACCTCCGTCGGCGTCGCCAATTGTACCGGGACGCCTTGGTGCATCACTAGCAACCGGTCGCCCAGCGTCATCGCCTCGACCTGATCGTGTGTAACGTAAAGGCTCGTCACCTTCAGCCGGCGCTGGAGGCGGCGGATCTCGCCGCGCATCTGCACCCGGAGCTTGGCGTCGAGATTCGACAGTGGCTCGTCGAACAGGAACAGCTTCGGATCGCGGACGATGGCGCGCCCCATGGCGACCCGCTGACGTTGGCCGCCGGACAACTGACGCGGCTTGCGCTCGAGCAGCGCTTCCAAGCCCAGCAGAGCCGAGGCCGCATCGACCTTCGCCCGGATCTCGGCGCGGGGCAGGCCGCGGATCTTCAGCCCGTAGGCCATGTTCTCGAACACGCTCATGTGCGGGTACAGGGCGTAGTTCTGGAACACCATGGCGATGTCGCGCGCCGACGGATCGAGATCAGTGACGTCGCGCCCGTCGATCAGGACGCGCCCGGTGGTGGGCATCTCCAGACCCGCCACGATGCGCAACAGGGTGGATTTTCCGCAGCCCGACGCGCCGACGATCACCAGCATCTCGCCGTCCGCCAGGGCGAGGTCGACCCCCTTCAGAATCTCGTTGCTGCCGAAGCTCTTGCGCAGGCCGTCGAGTCTCAGGCCCGCCATCACTTATCACCCTCCGTCAGGCCCTTCACGAACCAGCGCTGCATGAGGAGCACCACCGCCACGGGGGGGATCAGCGCCAGCACCGCCGTCGCCATGACTTTGTTCCATTCGGTCGCAGTGTCGACGCCGATCATCTTGACGATGCTGATGACCACAGTGTCGAGCTTGGGATCGGTCGCGACGAGCAGCGGCCAGAGGTACTGGTTCCAGCCGTAGACGAACAGGATCACGAACAACGCCGCGATGTTGGCACCCGAGACCGGGATCAGGATGTCCCGCAGGAAGCGCAGGGGCCCGGCCCCGTCGATCCGCGCCGCCTCCACGAGTTCGTCCGGAACGGCGAGGAAGGTCTGCCGAAACAGCAGCGTCGCGGTTGCGGAGGCGATGAGGGGAATCGTCAGGCCCGTGAAGCTGTTGATCAGATCGAGGGAGGACATGACCTGGAAGGTGGGGATCAGCCGCACCTCGACCGGCAGCATTAGGGTCAGAAAGATCAGCCAGAAGGCCGCCATGCGGAATGGGAAGCGGAAGAAGGTGACCGCATAGGCCGAGGGCAGCGACAGGGCGATCTTGCCGAACGCGATGGCGAGCGCCATCCCGGCCGAGACCAGCAGGGCGCGCCAGACCGGCCCAGCCCCCGCCGACCCGTTCACCAGCACGTCGTGATAGACCCCGAGACCGGAGAGGTTCGGGATCAGCGAGACCTCGCCCCGGGCGATCGCAGCCGAATCCTGTGTCGAGCCTGCGATCGCGATCCAGATCGGCAGGGCGAAGAGTAGGATCGCCAGGATCAGGACGGCGTGGGGGATGAGATTCGACGTTCTCCGGCGCATCAGGTGACGGCCTTCCGCCCGAGGAACCGGAATTGCAGGGCGCAGAGGACGATAACGCCGGCCATCAGCACCACGGATTGCGCCGAGGACGAGCCGACATTCGCGTTGACGACGCCGTCGAGATAGACCTTGAGGACGAGCGTTTGGGTCGACTGACCCGGCCCGCCGCCGTTCACCGCGTAGACCGTCGCGAAGGTGTCGAAGGCCGCGTAGACGAGATCGACGACGAGCAGGAAATAGACCGTCGGCATCATCAGTGGCAGGACGATGGTGCGGAACCGGCGCAAGCCCCGGGCACCGTCGATGCGGGCCGCCTCGATGATCGTTTTTGGGATCGCCTGGAGGGCCGCCAGGAAGAAGATGAAGTTGTAGCTGATCTGCTTCCAGGCGGCGGCCAGGATCACGAGCGTCATGGCCTGCGTGCCGTCGAGCTTGTAGTCCCAGGCGATCCCGATCCGGTTCAGCCACGCGCCGACGAGGCCGATCTGCGGGTGGAACATCAGCACCCACAGCACCGCCGCCATGGCGGGCGCTACCGCGTAGGGCCAGATCAGCATCGTGCGATAGAAGGTGCGGCCCCGGATCTCGGTATCCGCCAGGACCGCGAGAACCAGCGCCACACCCATCGAGACGGCGGTCACGCAGGCGCAGAATACGACCGTCCGCCCGATCGCCGCGATGTAGAGCGGATCCGCGAACAGGTCAGTGAAGTTGTCGAGCCCGACAAACTGGGTGCTGGTGCCGAAGGCGTCCTCGCTCTCCAGGCTCGACCGGATCGCCTGGAAGGCCGGCCACAGGAAGAAGACCACCGTCAGCACCAGCTGCGGCAAGATCAGCAGGGCCGGCAGCAGCCGGCCCGGGAACAGCGTCCGTCGTTCCATGCGTGGAGAGCCTTCCGCCGGTCCGCCGCGTTCACCCGCGCGTGGATTTCTGGAAGTCGCGCAGCACCCGGTTGCCGCGCGCGGCGGCGCTGTCCATGGCGGCTTGCGCGGTCTGCTGGCCCTGGAGCGCCTTCTCGATCTCCTCGTAGAGGATCGCGCGGATCTCCGGCAGGCGGCCGAGGCGCAGGCCGCGTGAGTTCGGGGTCAATTCCCCGCGCGAGAGCTGCCGCGCCGGCACGTCAGTGCCGGGGTTCTTGTCGAAATAGCCCGCCTGTTTGGTGGCCTCGTAGCCCGCGAGCGTCACTGGGACGTAACCGGTGTTCTGGGCATAGAGCGCGACCTGCTCGGGCTTCGCGATAAAGGCATAGAAGGCCGCGACGCCCTTGTACTCGGCCTCGGTCCGCTTCGGCGCCGTCATCGCCCACAGGCTGGCGCCGCCGATGATGGAGTTGTTCGGCCGCGGGTTCAGGGCCGGCTCGGTCGGCAGGAAGGCCTCGGCGTAGCGGAACTTAGCGTTCTTAACGATGTCGGCGCGGCCTGACGACGAACCGAACCCGATCGCCGCCTGACCGGAGTAGAAGATCGCGTCCGGCGCGCCATCGCGGCCAGTATACTTGAAGGCACCGTCCTTCGACAGGTCTAGGTAGCGCTGGAGCTGGTCGACGAAGGGCTTGGTATTGATGAGCAGTTCCGCGCCGAGGCCATCATAGCCATCGTTCTCGGTGGCGTAAGCGAGGTTCTGGATCGCGGCATATTCCTCGAACTGAATCCAGGTCATCCAGGCTGACGTGCTCGCGATCGGCGTGGGCGCCTTCGACGCGAGGGTGCGGGCCGCCTTCACGTAGTCATCGTAGGTGGCCGGCGGCGTGTCAGGATCGAGCCCCGCCTTCTCGAAGGCGTCGCGATTGTACCACATGACTGCCGTCGAGGAGTTGAAAGGCATCGAGGCGAGCTTGCCGTCCGGCAGGCTGTAATAGCCGCGCACGCCGGGGATGTAGGCCTTGGGATCAAGACCGAACCCGGTCTCCTCCGCGAGCTTCCAGGCCTGCTTGATGGCGGGGCCCGCCTGCAGCATCGTGCCCGTGCCGACCTCGAAGATCTGGACGATGTGCGGCGCTTTGCCGGCACGGTAGGCGGCGATCGCCGCCGTCAGCGTCTCAGGGTAGGTGCCCTTGAACACCGCCTCCAGCGTGACCTCGGATTGGCTCGCGTTGAAGTCGCGCGTCAGCCTGTTGACCTCCTCGCCGTTCGCGCCCGACATCGCGTGCCAGAGCACGATGGACGTCCTGTCCCCATCCAAAGCAGAGGCGGGCGAGCGAAGCGCAGTCCATGCGGCGAGACCGCCGACGCCGGCCAACAGGACGCGACGATCCATCCAAAATCCTCCCTGCGGCGGGATCGACGCGCCCGTTGACATCAGGCTTGAGACGAGTTCCCGCGAAAGCACCCGGTCCGAGAACACGATGCTCGTCCGCCAATGATGCACGGACCCGACTGCGGAATAAAGCAGCTAGCGAGAGGACGCTATGCCCAGACATTCGCTTTGTATAGAAAACTCAATTCCCTCAATCCGACAGCGTCGCTATGCTGATCCAGTCAAACATGATCAATTTGGCGGCTAACGGACACGAGCAGCCTCGTCTCGTCGTGCCGTGCCATCTCGATATTCCAGGCCAGGGATCGCGCTCTCGCCATGCCACACGCCGGTCGCGCGGCTCACCCGTTTGAACGATACCGGCCCGAACCGCGCGATCATCGCATCCGTGCCGGACCGAAGCCAACTCTTGCCCAGCCCGCCGACGTCCGCTTCTGCCAACGTCACCCTGAAAACCGGGCCGGCAACTTTCGGCCAAATCCGGTTGCCAACGGCGCCGCCACGAACGTCTCAGTCGGGTGGATTTCCGCCGGTCCGCTTTTCAATCGAAGAGATAGGGAAGCGGAAGCTCAAATCTGGGGCGCACAGTCCCTCGTTCTGATCGAGTATGCAGCGCGAAATGCCGACCGGGCGCAACCCGCCGAGGGCTAAGCGAGAGGGGACGCCCGAGTCCCCTCACTCGGTACCGCCGTCCAGCCGGATTTTCCCCTTGAAGATCCGATAGACGACGAAGGTGTAGATCAGGGTGATCGGCAGGACCACGACGCCGGCGCCCCAGAACATGAACGACAGACTCGCCTCGGGGGCTGCCGCCTCGGTCAGGGTGATCGTGAAGGGCACCATGTAGGGCAGGAACGAGCCGGCGAGGGTGGCGAAGGCCGACGCGAAGATCACGGCCGTCAACGGGAAGGGCAGCGCGTCGATGCGGCGGCGTCCTGCGTGGAAGAGGCCGGCGGACGCGAGCGCCCCGATCAGCGGCAGGATGAGCAGTTCCGGCCGCTCGGTCCACCGATGCAGCACCTGCAGGTTCATCGCCAGCGCGTACAGGAACGCCGCCGCCAGGAAAAACAGCACGCCGATGAGCAGCCGGGGCATCATCCGAAAGCCGAGGTCGCGCACATCGTCCTCGGTCTTGCTGCACAGCCACGCCGCGCCCAGCAGGGCGTAGCCGAGGCACAGACCTACGCCGCATAGCAACGAGAAGGGCGACAGCCACGCGAAGGCCCCGCCGGCGTACTGCCCGTCGCGGATCGGCAATTCCTGCACGAGGGCCCCGACGGTCGTGCCCTGCACGAAGGCGGCGCAAGCGGAGCCGCCGACGAAACCGGCATCCCAGACTCTTCGAAGGCGCCGGGACTTGGCGCGGAACTCGAAGGCGACGCCCCGCAAGATCAGCGCGGCGAGCATCAGCAGCAGCGGCAGGTAGAAAGCCGAGAGCAGCAGCGCGTAGACGAGGGGGAAGGCGCCGAACAGGATCGTGGCGGCGAGCACAAGCCACGTCTCGTTGCCATCCCAGACCGGGGCGATCGCCTGCATCATGTGGCGGCGCGCGGTCTCGCTCGGGGCGATCCCGAACAGCATGCCGACTCCGAGATCGAACCCGTCGAGCAGCACGTAGAGAAGAATGGTGAGGGCGAGGGCCGCGGCCCAGAACGCGATCATCGCTTCTCACTCGGCCGGCGTCGAAGCCGTGTCGAGGGTCCCCGGGGCCCCTCCCGGCAAGGCGAGTGGCCGCTTGGGGTTGGCCCTGTGTGCGCCAAGATCGGGCATCGGCAAGAGCCCGGCCTTGAGAAGGCGGTAGATGTAGACCGTGCCGGCGGCGAAGATCAGCGCGTACACCGCGGCGAACACAATGAGCGAGGTCGCCACCTGAGGCGTCGTGAGGATCGGCGTCGCGGCGTCGATGGTCCGCAACTGCCCGTAGACGGTCCAGGGCTGGCGCCCGATCTCGGCGGTGAACCAGCCGGTGAGCGTGGCCACGAAACCCAAGGGAAAGGAGAGGAAGATGCCCCATTGCAGCCAGCGGGCCCGTTCGAGCCGCCCGGCTGCATAGAAGGCGATGCCGCCCCAGGCCAGCGCCAGCATCAGCAGGCCGCAGCCGACCATAATCCGGAAGGCGAAGAACGGGATCAGGACCGGCGGTCGGTCGGCCTTCGGGATGGCCTTGAGGCCGATCACCTTGCCGGTGGGCGTCCCGTCGTCGATCAGGCTGCCTGCAGGAGGAGGCAGGGCGATAACGAACCGGTTCGTCTCTCGGGCCTCGTCGGGCCACGCGAACAGGATCTCCCCGGCCGGGGCGCGGCTCTCCCAATGGCCCTCGATGGCGGCGATCTTGGAAGGCTGGTGCCGGACGACGTAATCGCCAGTCAGATGACCGAAGAACAGTTGTAGCGGCACCAGGATCGCGGCGAGACCGAGCCCCATGCGGACCATCGCCCGTGCCTCGGGCAGGTCGGTGCCGCGCAGCATGTACCACGCCCCGGTCGCCGCCACGCAGAAGCTCGTGGTGACGTAGGCGGCCAGGAGCATGTGCGGGAAGCGTACCCAGACCACGGAGTTGAACAGGATCCCGAACCAGTCGGTGGGCACGAACAGGCCATTGGGCTGCATCGTGAAGCCCACCGGATGTTGCATCCACGAGTTGTTCACCAGGATCCAGAAGGATGAGAGGCTCGTGCCGAAGCAGACCATCAGGCAGGCGAACAAGTAGAACCACCGCGACACGCGGGCGCGGCCGAACATCAGCACCCCGAAGAACGAGGCTTCGAGGGCGAAGGCGGTGAAGCTCTCGTAGCCCAGGAGCGGGCCCTGGATCGGGCCGGTCCGCCGGGCGAGTTCGCTCCAGTTGGTGCCGAACTGGAACGCCATGACGATGCCGGAGACCACGCCGAGGCCGAAGGCGACGGCGAAGATTTTTAGCCAGAAGTCGAACAGGCGGTCGTAGAGTGGCCGGCCCGAGGCCATCGCCCGGACTTGCAGGAAGGCGAGCCACGCTGCCAGCCCGACCGTGAAGGCTGGAAAGATGATGTGGAACGAGACCGTGAAGGCGAATTGGATCCGCGAGAGCAGCAACGCCGTATGATCCATGCATCCTCACTCGGGGTCGCTGATACGCCCCCTTCGCGCTGGCCGCTGGGCAAGCCCCATCGCTCAGCGCGCGGCGAGAGCCTTAGCGGGGTTGAAGGGCTCGGCGTCCGAGATCGCGTCCGTGCCCATGTCGAGAACCGCCGTGAACCGATCCCCGCCCGGCCGGAGGACCAGTGCCCCTGGCTCCACCGCGATGCGCTTGTCGTCCAGGCCGAGGAAGCGCGTGACGTCGATCACGACCGCCTTCACAGTGCCGCCCGTGACCAGCAGATCCTCGATCGTCCCGACGCGCCCGCCTGCGGTGTTGCGGACCTCGACGCCAATCATCTTGGAGGCCAGGAATGTCGCCGGCTTCAGGTTCTGTCGCTTGGCGGCATCCTCGGCATTGGCCGCTTCCATGAGTGGGCCGGGGGTCGCGCCGTGGACGTTCGTCCCGGGGCCGGTCCCGGGAACGACCGTGCCGGGGCCTCCAAGGTCGGCCTGCTGCGCGAGGGCCGGGGTAGCCACCGCGAGGGCGAGGATAGGCGCGCACAACCAGATGGCTCGCATGGGGCTCTCCTGAAGTTCGGCGAAGGAAAGGGTGAGCAAGGTTTCGAGAGGCGGATGCCGTCGTCGGCGCCCGCCCCCCTGAGGCGCGCTTTGCGCAAGTCCATGCCCGTCATCGTCCCGGGCGCCGCACCAGAGGTGCCCAAGAGGCTGGCGGGTGAATTGTGAGGCGATCGAGGCGTGGGTCGCCCGCCTACTTCCTGTTCTTGATCAGGCTATCGACATTCTTGTTGGCTTCCTTGTTTTCCTTCTGCTGGGCGGTGATCTGGCTCTTGGTGTCCTTCGCCGACATCTCGTCACGCTTGCCTTGAGACATCTCCTTGGGGGCAGCCATGGCCGGCACCGCCGCCAGGAGGAAGGCGGCACACAGGGCAGCGCCCGTCGTCTTGTTGTTCATGGTCGTTTCTCCAGCGTTTTTGACAGGGCACGAAGTTCTTGCAAAATACTCCGTTCCCGGGCCCGCGATCACGAGCCTGTCATTGTGGATGACAATTCCGAGAAGATTTTAGCCCGCAAGACTTGCGGGTTACGCCGTCGCCTCAAGCGTCTGCCCACCCCGCTACGGCGGGCCGCAGCGGGGGGAAGGTGGGCCGGCTCGGTGGAGCGCCGCCGGGTTCCCGGCTCGTCATGGCGTCATCCGCTGCGGCCTTATTCGAGTCCAGGGTTAGTTACTTGTTGGCCTTCCCGGCGGCGGTGGAGCCGGTCGTCTGCGACGAGGTCGTGTTCGCGGCCCCCGCCTGCTGCGGCACCGCGACGGCGTCGATCATGTCGAAACGCACCGCGTCCTGGGCGGTCTTCAGGACGGCGTTGGCCTCGTAATATTTGCCCTGATTGATCAGCGTCGCCGCCTGATCGACATCCGAGATGGTCTTGTTCAGCGGCAAAACCGCCATCGTGAAATCGACATCGACATGGGCGAGCTTGAGCTTCTCCAGGGCGCCCTTCTGGTCCCCGTGCGCGAGGTTCTTGTTCGCTTCGGTGACCGCGGAGGCCTTCTCCGGTGTGGCCACGAAGTCGTCCCCCAGCGTCAGTTGCGCGTCGACGGGCACCCAGGCGACCTGCTCCTTCGACGCCGGCTTGGCCTCAGGCGTCGCGGCCTTCATCGCCCCCTTGTGGCCGGCGAGATCGGCCGGCGTCTTCAGATCGGCCTCGGCCTTAGTGAACTGGGCATCGTCGGTCTTCGCCTTGGCGAAGGCGGCCTGCGCCTTCGCGATTATGTCCTTGGCTTGGGCGGGGTTCGCTTCGAAGATGGCGAGGCGCGTCAGCTGAAGATCTCTGTAGCCCTGCGCCCCATCCTTCGACAGCTTGCCGACATCCTTGTCGATCATGCTCGTCTGTGGGGTGCTCTGCTGTGCAGCTTGTTCGGCGGCGAAGGCGGTGCCGCCGAGGATCGTCGTGAGCACGAGCGCTGCAGCCATGGGTCTGCGATAAGCCATTGTCCGTCTCCATCATAGCACGAAACTCGGGATGTCGATTGCTTCGATCCGGTTGTCTCGTGTTGCAACAATAGCGTCATCTACTGCAATCAACATGTACATTGGATTTAAATTAAGTAATTCAAGATGGATGGACGGGACAGGCTTTGGAGATACGCAATGCAATCCAGCGCGGGGTTGAGAAGGGAGCGGGCTTGAGCCACGTCGCTGGGCGATTCGATGGGAATAAATGATCGAGGAGCATTGGCGTCACCCCTGAAGCATTCAGCGCCCATTCGTCGGTAGCTGTTTGGCTGGGCAGACTGCAGAGGCCGATTTCGCCGCCCGGTGTTATTGCTTTGTTTTAGGACATCGCGCCAAGGCAGCGGAGGCCGCGCCCGATATCTCGCCTAAGGCTAGCCGATGCTGGAAACCATCCTTGTTGCCCATGCTCTATAGCGAGCGTAAGGCCTTCGGGGCCATCTCGGGCGACTTGCGGATGTCCGCCGCTTCCGGGGTGGGTCGATTGACGTCCGCTCCTGAGCATCGCGAAGGCGAACTCGAACGACTGGGTTGGGTCGGTAGGAGGCCGTCCGCTTTTGCGGAAGCCCTGCTCCGAAGCGGTCATTCTGCTTTCGGCCAGACTACGCCATGCCGGATCGCCGACCCGCGCAAAAGCGGTCGTTCGGCTTCGCGCCCATCCCTGTCATTCGAGGGCTATCTAAGCGTCCATGAGAGCGGACCTCGGAGGAAGGGGAGCTCCTCCGTCCAAAAAGGGTTTTGACCATGTTGCCGGTCGCGTTCCCTCGATCCGGGTACCGTCGGGGTCTCATCCTGGGCGATACTCTTCCGTGCTCCAAATACCCTCATTCGTCAAAGTGCATCTGTTCGGCGAACCCTATCTGTAGTATTGTCATTCGCTGAAGCACATTCCACTCGGGCATCCGGCATGGCAGATGCGTGCGGTATTGTGATCGCCGAACTTTCGTTTCAGGGGTAATTTTCAGATCTCGCCTCAGTTAAATCAACAGATGACGCTGGTTCATGTCCGAGAAAGCCCCGAGATCCGAGCGTCAGAAGCTGGAGGCGGCTAGCCACGCGATGGTCGCCTTCGATAGGGAGACGGCGGTGGGTGACGGCGAGCGTCAGCGCCTGATCGAGGCGATCGAGAGCAGTTCCGACGGTTTCGCCCTGTTTGATGCCGAAGACCGTCTGTTGCTCTGCAACACGCGTTTTCGCCAGTTCCATCCTGGCCTCGCCGACGTGATCCTTCCGGGGGCGCCGTTCGCTGCGATCGCCCGAGCCGCCGCGGAATGTTGCGTCGTGCGGGATGAGGGCGTCACCATCGAAGCCTGGCTCGAAGCCCGGCTCGCCCTCTACCGCAACCCGCGCGAGCCGATCCTCCAGCAGCAGGTCGATGGGCGCTGGATCCAGATCAACGAGCGCAGGACCCGGGATGGCGGGACGGTGGCGGTCTACACGGACGTGACGGGGATCATGCGAACCGAGCAGGTCCTGCTCGCGACGCAGGGGCGGCTGACCTACCTCCTGACCGCGTCGCCCTCGATGATCTGCAGCTTCGAGGTGGGGGGCCGGAACGCCCCGACGTTCATCAGCGAGAACGTGCGCGACCTCCTCGGTTACGAGCCGAGCGATTATCTCGCAGGCCCGGAATTCTGGCTGGACCGGCTTCACCCCGACGACCGCGACCGGGTCCTGGCCGAGTACCCGCGCCTTCTGGCCATGGGCCACAACGTCATCGAGTACCGGTTCCTGCGCAAGGACGGCACCTATCGCTGGGTCAGGGACGAGCAGCGCCTCATCCGCGGCCCGGACGGCGAACCCGTCGAGGTCGTCGAGTCCTGGAGCGACATCACCGAGCGCATGATGGCCGAGCTCGCGCTGCGCGAGCAGACGGCCTTCGTCGAATTGCTGCAGGTGACCGCGGCCGCGGCCAACGAGGCCCTCACCGTGGAGGACGCCGTACGGTTCTGCCTGGACCGGGTCGCTGCCCATACCGGGTGGCCGCTCGGGCACGCCTACGCCCTGGCCGAGGACGGGAGCGGAACCCTGGTGCCCACCGGCCTCTGGCACGCGGATACGCCGGAGCGCTTCGCACGCTTCCGAGCCGTCACCGCCGACACGCGCCTTTCCGCCGGCATCGGGCTGCCGGGGCGCGTGCTGGCCTCCGGTGCGCCGATCTGGGCCCTCGATGCCGCACCGGAGCCCGGCCTGCCCCGCGCCGCGGCGGCCGCCGCGGACGGCATCCGGGCCGCGTTCGCCTTCCCGGTCACGATCGGGCGCGAGGTCGTCGCAGTTCTGGAGTTCTTCGCGTGCGAGGCGGGTGCACCGGATCCGGCGCTGCTCAAGGTCATGGTCAACATCGGCGCGCAACTCGGGCGGGTGATCGAGCGCAAGCGCGCGGAAGAGAACCTGCGCCAGGCCAAGGAGGCCGCGGAGAACGCGAGCCGGGCCAAGAGCAGCTTCCTCGCCAACATGAGTCACGAGCTGCGGACGCCGCTCAACGCCATCATCGGATTCACGCGGCTGGTGATGCGCCGGGCCAGGGACGTGCTGCCGCAGAAGCAGTTCGAGAACCTGGAGAAAATCCTCACGAGTTCCGAGCACCTGCTGTCGCTGATCAACACCATCCTCGACCTCGCCAAGGTCGAGGCGGGCCGCATGGAAGTGAAGGCGTCGACATTCGCGCTCGAGCCCACCCTCGACCTCTGCCTCCGCACGGTCGAGCCCCTGGTCAGGAGCGAGCGCGTGCGGCTGGTCAAGGACGTGCGGGACTTGCCGGAAACGGTCTTCACCGACCAGGAGAAGCTCAAGCAGATCCTGATCAACCTCCTCAGCAACGCCATCAAGTTCACCGAGACCGGTTCGGTCACGCTGCGGGCCCGCGCCGTCAGAGACCGGATCACGCTCGCGGTGTCGGATACGGGTATCGGCATCCCGGACGCGGCGTTGACCGTGATCTTCGAGGAGTTCCAGCAGGTCGACAATTCCGCGAGCCGCGCCCATAGCGGGACCGGGCTCGGCCTCGCCATCAGCCACCGCCTGGCCCGAATGCTCGGCGGCGACGTCGCCGTGGAGAGCCGGGAGGGCGAGGGCTCGACCTTCACGCTCACCATCCCGCAGCGGGTCGAGGGGGCCATCGAGCTCCAGCCTGGCCTGCAGGCGCCGGCGCCCGCGGCGGACACGGCGCCCCGGACCGGGTCCCGGCTCGTGCTGGCGATCGACGACGACCCGAACGTCGTCTACCTGCTGAAGGAGAACCTGTCCGACGCGGGCTACGACGTGATCGGCGCCCCCAACGGCGCGGACGGCCTGCGCAAGGCGCGCGAGCTCCAGCCGCGCGCGATCACCCTCGACATCATGATGCCGGGCACGGACGGGTGGCAGGTGCTGCACGCGCTCAAGACCGACCCGCTGACCCGCGAGATCCCGGTCATCCTGATCTCGATCGTCGACCAGAAGGAACTCGGTTTCCGACTCGGCGCGAGCGACTATATCGTGAAGCCGTTCGAGCGGGAGTCGCTGATCGGCGCCCTCGGGCGCGCTGCCCCCAACAGCGAGCGCATCCTCGTGGTCGACGACGATCCGAACGTTGTCGACCTCGTCCGCCAATTGATGGATACCGAGCGCTGCACGATCGACTGGGCCCCGGATGGGGTCGCGGGGCTCGAGCGCATCGCGCAAGCGCGCCCGAGCGTGATCCTCCTCGATCTCCTGATGCCGGTCATGGACGGCCTCACCTTCCTCGACCGTCTTCAGGCCGACCCCGTAGGCCGCACGATCCCCGTCGTCGTCCTGACGGCGGCATCGTTGAACGCGGCCGATCAGGGCATGCTCCGGGAGCGCGTGCGCGGGCTGATCGACAAGCAGGGCCTCGATCGCGACGCTCTCGTCCGGGAGGTCAGGCGGGCATTGCCGCTGGCGGACAGCCCGGCGGCCGAGGCGGCCCGATGAGCGGCGCCGCAGCCTTCGAGGATGTGGCCGGATGAAGACCATCCTCATCGTCGAAGATGTCGAGTTGAATCGCGATCTGCTGACGCAGCTTCTGGAGGACGATTACGCGCTGGTGCTCGCGGTCGATGGCGGGGCCGGCGTCGCGATGGCCGCCAGCCACGCTCCGGATCTCATCCTCATGGACCTCTCGCTGCCGGTGATCGACGGCTGGGAGGCGACGCGGCGCATCAAGGCCGACCCGGCGACGGCGGGTATTCCCGTCATCGCGATCACGGCCAACGCGATGAGCGGCGACGCTGACAGGGCCAAGGCGGCAGGCTGCGACGACTTCATGACGAAGCCCGTCGATGAAGACCTGTTGTTCGCCAAGCTGCATCACTGGCTCGACTGAGCGCGGGCGGCCCCGAAGAGGCTTCGGCCCGGAGAGAGCGAGACCGGTGGATCCAGCGCGCATCCTCATCGTCGACGACGAAGCCTTCAACCTCGACCTGCTGGAGCAGGAACTGGAGCTTCTCGGGCATGCGAGCGTCCGGGCCGCGAACGGACGCGCCGCCCTCGATCTCCTGAACGCCGAGCCGTTCGACCTGGTCCTGCTCGACGTGATGATGCCGATCCTCGACGGCTACGCCGTGCTGGACCGCATCAAGGCGCATGACCGGCTGCGCCATACCCCGGTGGTCATGATCTCGGCGCTGACCGAGATCGGCAGCATCGTGCGCTGCATCGAGATGGGCGCGGAGGACTACCTGCCGAAGCCCTTCGAGCCGGTGCTCCTCGAAGCCCGGATCCGTGCGTGCCTCGACAGGAAGCGCCTTCACGACCGGGAGATGGCCCATCTCGAAGCCATCGAGCATCAACGGAAGCGCGCCGACGAACTGCTCCACGCGATCCTGCCGGTCGCGGCCGTGAGCGAGCTGATGACGACCGGGCAGGTCAAGCCTCGGCTCTTCGACGATGTCGCGGTGCTGTTCATCGATCTCGTCGGTTTCACGGCCTGGTGCCACGCCCAAAGTCCCGAAGCGGTCGTCGCCGAGGTTCAGCGCCTCGCCGAGGCGTTCGAGGTGGTCGCGCACCGGCACGGCATGGAGAAGATCAAGACGATCGGCGACGCCTTCATGGCGACCGCCAATCTGTTGTCGCCCCATGCCGACCCGGTGACCGCGGCCGTCCGCTGCGCGGGCGACATGGTCGCCATCGCGGCGGACGGCTCCACCGGCTGGCGGATCCGGGCCGGCATCCATATCGGCTCGGTCGTCGGCGGCATCGTCGGCCGGTCCAAATTCACCTTCGATCTCTGGGGCGACACGGTGAACGTCGCGGCGCGGCTCTGTGCGCTGGGAGACGGATGTGCCGTCCACCTGTCGGAGGAAGCCTCGACCCGGGTGCAGGACAGCGGCGCGATCCGCTCCGTCGGCAAAGTCGCCCTCAAAGGCAAGGGCGAGTGCGAGGTTTACTGTTGCGAATTGAAGTGAGATCGCTCGTTGCTGAAATAAGCGCTTCATTTCCGGAAACGGACAAGCGGATTAATAAGTCTTAAGCTTAGGAAAGGATCATATTGGCCTGTTTAGCATTACAGTTGCATTTTCGACGAGGTTCTGACTCTCTGCGTCACCATGATTCGCGCATCATGGACATCGGGGACCTCGATCGAGGCGACGCTGGAGTTGTGGGCCTCGTCGCTGCGGGAGGTGAAGGGGCGCTTGCGCCCGCTGTTCACGCAGGAGCGGGTCGCGGCCTCGGCCGGGGCATTCCTGGACGGGCTGCTCGGCGCGGAGCGGCGCAAGACGGGTTGGATGCGGGCGGAAGCCGCGGGCGATCCCGGGCCCTGGCGTCAGCAAGCGGTGCTCGGGCGCGGACGCTGGGATGCGGATGCTCTGCGCGACGTGGTGCGGGACTATGCCCTGGAGACCCTGGCCGACCCGGACGCGGTTCTGGTTCTCGACGAGACCGGCTTTCTCAAGCAGGGCAAAGCCTCGTGCGGCGTGCATCGCCAGTACACCGGCTCGGCCGGCAAGATCACGAACTGTCAGATCGGCGTGTTCGCCGCCTACGCCTCGCAGCACGGTCATGCGTTCATCGATCGGGCTTTGTACCTGCCCAAGACCTGGACCTCGGATCCGGCCCGCTTGGCCGCCGCCCACGTGCCGGAGGGAACGCGCTTTTCGACCAAACCGGGCTTGGCGCTGGCGATGATCGAGCGGGCGATCGCTGCCGGCGTGCCGTTCTCGTGGGTGGCGGCCGACACCGTCTACGGGGTCGGCGACATCGCGATGGCGCTGCGTCGGGCGGGCAAGGGCTACGTGCTCGGGGTCAAGACCGATCACAGGTTCAATGCCTGGGTCGGCAAGCCGCCGGTGGCCGGCACCGCCGAGACGATCGCGAACGGCCTCGCGCCGTCGGCCTGGGCGCGCCTGTCGGCGGGCGAGGGCACGAAGGGCGCGCGGCTGTACGATTGGGCCTATTGCGAACTGGCCGACCTCGACGGCGCCGACGACGATCAGACTGGCCTGTGGACGCGGGGGGCTCCTGATCCGCCGCAGCCTGAGCGATGGCGAGCGGGCGTACTTCACGACCTGGTGCCCGGCCGGCACACCGATCGCGACCCTGGTGGCGGTCGAGGGCCAGCGTTGGACGATCGAGGACGCGTTCGAGACGGCCAAGACCGAACTCGGGCTTGCTCACAACGAAACCCGCTCCTGGCACGGCTGGCACCGGCACGTCAGCCTGGTGATGATGGCCTTCGCCCTGCTGGCGGTGATCCGCCATCACGCCAACGCGCCGCCCCCAAAAAGCCGGGCCCGGACGAGATCACGCCCCCCGAGGCTGCGCGCCCGCTGATCCGCTGGTCGGTCCAGGAAATCCGCCGCATCGCCGTGCGGCTGGCGCAGCGGCGCATCCAGCCCGCTCACGTCATCGCGTGGTCGCTCTGGCGACGCACGCATCAGGCGGCCGCCCAAAACGCCCATCTCAAACGCCGAGCGTCAGACGCCAAAGGGCGTCACCGCCGTAAGCCCAGCAAAACACGCAGCCGACGGAAAAGCCAAAAAACGCAACTGTAATGCTA
>NZ_JAKSYJ010000225.1 GCF_022829365.1 Methylobacterium sp. J-077
ACGGATAGTAGCGCAGCGAGGCCAGCCCGGTGACGAGGTGGGCGGAGGGCTGGATGCCGTAGACGCCCCGGAAGGCGTCGCGCTCGGTGTAGGAGGCCTGCGCACCCGCCACGAGGCGCCCGTAGGAGCCCTTGTACAGGCGAAATACCCCCGCGGCGACCCATCCCTGGGCGTGACCCTCAGCAACCCGCGGACCCGCCCAATACGAGGCGGAAGTCGGGCTGCAGGCCCCGGCGGTGAATGAGGGTTCCGGGGGTGTATCGGCTGCGCGGCGGCTTGGGCATCATGGGCAGTGACCGCTGGCACGGAGTCGCGGGATCGGGGCGCTGGCAAGACATCGCGACGAGAAAGACGGCACCGGCCGGGGACCATGCCCGTCCGATGCCGCGGGTCGCCGCGGGGATCGGACCCCGCGCGTAGTTGGCCGACACCAGGGTCCCCGCGGCGTCCCGCGTCCCTCGTGGTTGGATCTCTTGGGCCATGCCCCCGGCGCCGCGAGGCGGGTGGGGACGTTGACGCGTGTCCGGAGAGGGCGCGCGAAAGCTTGGTTCTCTGCGGTCGATCGGCATCAAATAAGCGGCTGGCGAATATCCGGCGCAACCATCTTTCGGCCGGGGATCGACAGGTTTTTGTCACACTTGCTTCGCGAAGGAAGACCGGGCCGCCGTTGAGGCGAGGGACGATTATCGTTAGCGTGCCGGCGGATCGGGAGGATGCACGGCAAGCGTGCACGGGATGGATATGGCACACGCAACCCACGCGACGACTGCGCCCGGCGCTCCCCGCGAGCCCTGGTACAAGGTCCTGTACATCCAGGTCCTGATCGCCATCGCGCTCGGCGTGCTGCTCGGCTGGTACGACCCCGCCACCGGCAAGGCGATGAAGTGGCTCGGCGACGCCTTCATCGGACTGATCAAGATGATGATCGCGCCGATCATCTTTTGCACCATCGTGCACGGCATCGCGTCGGTCGGCGACCTCAGGAAGGTCGGACGCGTCGGCGTGAAGGCCCTGGTCTATTTCGAGCTGGTCTCCACCCTGGCGCTGCTGGTCGGCGTGCTGGTCGGCGAGGTGATCCGGCCCGGCGCCGGCTTCAACGCCGACCCGACGAAGCTCGACGCCAGCAAGGTCGCGACCTACGCCAACAAGGCGGCGGCCGATTCCACGGTCGCCCACATCCTGGCGATCATCCCCAAGAGCTTCTTCGATCCCTTCGCCACCGGCGATCTGCTGCAGGTGCTGCTGATCTCGATCCTCACCGGCGTCGTGGTGACGAGCCTCGGCGAGCGCGCCGCCGCGGTGAACAGCGCGATCGACACCGCCGGGCAGATCTTCTTCAAGATCATCGGCATCGTGGTGAAGCTCGCCCCGGTCGGCGCCTTCGGGGCGATGGCGTTCACGATCGGCGAGTACGGCATCCAGAAGGTCTACGACCTGGCCTGGCTGGTCGGCACCTTCTACATCACCGCGATCCTGTTCGTGCTGGTGGTACTCGGCACCATCGCCAAGGTCGCGGGCTTCTCGATCCTGCGCTTCCTCGCCTACATCAAGGACGAGTTGCTGATCGTGGTCGGCACGTCCTCGTCGGAGACGGTGCTGCCGCAGTTGATGACCAAGATGCGCCGGCTCGGCGCCTCGGATTCGGTGGTCGGCCTCGTGGTCCCGACCGGCTACTCGTTCAACCTCGACGGCACCAACATCTACATGACGCTGGCCACGCTGTTCCTGGCGCAGGCGGTGGGCGCGGACCTGACCTTCGCGCAATATGCGACGATCATCCTGGTGGCGATGCTGACCTCGAAGGGCGCCTCGGGCGTCACAGGCGCCGGCTTCATCACCCTGGCGGCCACGCTCTCGGCGATCCCGAACAGCCCGGTCCCGGTCGCCGCCATGACCCTGGTGCTCGGCATCGACAAGTTTATGTCCGAGTGCCGCGCGCTCACCAACCTCGTGGGCAACGGCGTCGCCTGCGTGGTGGTCAGCCGCTGGGAGGGCGAGCTCGACATGGTCAAGCTCAACGAGGTCATGGCCCATCCGGTCTCGATCGGCACCGACATTTCCGACCACGCGCCGCAGCCGATGGGGACCGACCCCAAGGTCACCAAGGTCGCCGCGGCGGAGTGATGGCCGCGTCCACGGGACGGGCCCGCCTCGGCATCGATCTCGGCGGCACCAAGATCGCCGGGATCGTGCTCGATACCACCGGCGCGACCCTGGCCGAGGCCCGGATGCCGGCGCCGCGGGGCGATTACCGGGGAACGATCGAGGCCCTGGCCGCCCTGGTGGCCCGGCTCGAGGCGGAGGCCGCCGCCCCCTGCAGCGTCGGCATCGGCATGCCGGGCAGCCTGTCGCCGGCGACCGGGCGCGTGCGCAATGCCAACTCCCACTGGCTCAACGGCCACCCGTTCGGCGCCGACCTCGCGCGGCGCCTCGACCGGTCGGTGCGGATCGAGAACGACGCCAATTGCCTCGCGGTCTCCGAGGCGGTCGACGGCGCCGGGGCCGGCGCCCGGGTGGTCTGGGCGGTGATCCTGGGCACCGGCGTCGGATCGGGCATCGCCATCGACGGCCGCGTGCTTACCGGCCGCAACGGCATCGCCGGCGAGTGGGGCCACGGCCCCCTGGCCGGCGCCCGGGCCGACGAGCAGCCCGGACCGCATTGCTATTGCGGCCGCCGGGGCTGCATCGAGACCTGGCTGTCCGGCCCCGGCCTCGCCGCCGACCATGCGCGACGGCACGGTGGGAACCTCACCGCCGAGGCCATCGTGGCGGCTGCCCGCGACGGCGACTTAAAGGCGCGCGACACGCTCGCGATCCATCTCGACCGGCTGGGGCGCGCGGCCGCCCAGGTGGTGAACCTGCTCGATCCGGACGTCATCGTGATCGGCGGCGGCCTGTCGCGGATCCCGGAGCTGATCGCCGGCCTGCCCGGGGCGATCGCCCCCCATGTCTTCTCCGACGCCTTCGACACGCCGGTGCGGGCGAGCTTCCACGGCGACGCCTCGGGCGTGCGCGGCGCGGCCTGGCTGTGGGACGCGGATTGAGCGCCCACCGCCGAGGCGGATATCCGGCCGTCCCCGGCGAGCGCATCGAATCCCGGGCTTCGAGCCGCTCCAGAACGGCGGCTCGATCGCCAGCGCCCGGGCCACGCTCGCCTGCGAGTTCTGCAATGACGGCTTGGCTATCCGCCGGGCCCCTTGCTGATGCGGGGAGGGCAGGGCAGGAGGGCCGACCCCTCGCCGCGAAGCTCCGATGATCGTCCGCACCCGGCCCAACCTGTTCACCCTGCTGTTCACGATGCAGGGTTCGATCCTGCCGCGGGTGGCCTGGAAGCTCGTCGGGATCGTCGCCGTGTCCTGCCTGGTGGTCTGGGCGGAAGCGCGCTGGCCCGCCTACTTCCCGGTCACCGCCGGGGTCGCGCCGTTCACGCTGGTCGGTCTCGCCCTGTCGATCTTCCTGAGTTTTCGCAACAACGCCTGCTACGAGCGCTGGTGGGAGGCCCGCAAAGCCTGGGGCAGCCTGATCGGCGAGGTGCGCAACCTCGCCCGCCTGTTGCCGGCCCTGCTGCCGGCCGCCGAGGCGGCGCCGCAGCTGCGCCGCCTGTCGGCCTTCGCGCACGGCCTGCACGCCCGCCTGCGCGGCCTCGACGAGGCGGTCGCGGTGGAGGGGCGGGCGCCGGGATCGGACCTCTGCGGCCCGAACCCCACCGATTCGGTCCTGGCCGCCCTGACCCGCGACCTCGCCCGGCTGATGCGGGCCGGGCGCCTCACCGACATCCAGTTCGGCCTTCTGGAAGCGCGGATCGAGGCCTTGTCGGGGGTGCACACCGCCTGCGAGCGGATCGCCAACACGCCGCTGCCCTTCGCCTACACGCTGCTCGTCTACCGCACCGCCTGGCTCTACTGCCTGCTGCTGCCGGTGGGGCTCACGGGCTCGCTCGGCTGGGCGACACCGGTCGTGGTGGCGCTCGTCGGCTACACGTTCTTCGGCCTCGACGCCCTCGGCGACGAACTGGAGGAGCCCTTCGGAACCGAGCCGAACGACCTGCCCCTCGACGCGATGGTCCGCGCCGTCGACCGCATCGTGCATCACGCGCTCGACGAACCGATGCCGGCCCCGCTGGCGCCGGACGGATATTGGCTGCGGTAAGGCCGAATCAACCGTTCCAGCCGCGCAGGACCGGTTCGCTGCGGTCGTGCTCGTAGCCCAGCACGCTGACGCTCGCCGTGCCGAGCACCAGCAGCGCGCCGCCCTCCGGCGGCAGGCTGATCCAGCGGGCCGCGAGCACGCGCAGAACATGCGCGCTGGAGAACACGATCAGCTCCGCATCCAACGCACGGATCCGCGCGATGACCCGATCCGCCCGGGCGCCGACATCGGCGGCCGCCTCGCCGCCGGGGCATCCGTCGCGGAACAACCGCCAGCCCGGACGCTCGGCCAGGATCTCTTTCGTGGTCCGGCCCTCATAGGCGCCGTAATCCCATTCGGCGAGGTCCGGGTCAATGAGGCGGTTTTTACCGAATCCCGCCAAATCGCAGGTGGTCACCGCGCGGCTCGACGGGCTCGACCAGACTGCCGCATAGGATCCAGCCGCCAATCGCGGCGCAAGGGCACGGGCCGCCGCCTCGCCCGCCGGCGTCAGCGGGATATCGCTGCGCCCGGTATGCTGGCCGGACAGGCTCCAGGCAGTCTCGCCGTGGCGGACCAGGGTGATCTGCGGACGTTTGGTCTCAGACATGCACGCCTCCGGCTGCCTGCCATCAACGCATTGAGTCCGATCCGGCACCGGACAGTAAGCGCCCAGATAAGATGCGGGCGCCGCAACATCGCGCTTGCGCGACTGACGAAACGGACATAAACATATCTTTATGTCTATCGCTGAGAGTCGAACGGCGGGATCGATCCCCTTTCTGGATGCCCTGGGCGTTCTACGCGCGGCGGCCGAGGAGACGCGCCTGCGCATCCTGGCGCTGCTCACCGATGGGGAATTGTCGGTCTCCGACCTAACCGACATCCTCGGTCAGTCCCAGCCGCGGATCTCGCGCCATCTCAAGCTCCTGGTCGAAGCCGGACTGGTCGAGCGCCATCGTGAGGGTGCCTGGGCGTTCTTCCGCCTGTCCGAGGCCCGCGCCGGCCTCGCAGACCCGCTCCTGTCCGGGCTCGACCGAAGCACGCCGCCCCTATCCGAGGATCGGGCCCGCCTCGACGCGGTGCGCACCCAGAGGGCCGAGACGGCCCAGACCTTCTTCGCCCGGCTGGCACCGAAATGGGACGAATTGCGCTCCCTCCACGTCCCCGAAGCCACCGTCGAGGCGGCGGTTCTCGACGCCTTGGGCGAGCGCCCCCTCGGCAGCCTGATCGATCTCGGCACCGGCACGGGCAAGATGCTCGGCCTGCTCGCCCCCCGGGCCGCCCGGGCCACAGGGCTCGATTCGAGCCATGCCATGCTGTCGGTCGCCCGGGCCAACCTGGAGCGGCAGGGCCTGTCGCGGGTGGACCTGCGCCAGGGCGACATCCACGCACCGCCCTTCGCCCGGGCGAGCTTCGACCTGGTGGTGGTGCATCAGGTGCTCCACTATCTCGACGATCCGGCTCGCGCCCTGCGGGGTGCCGCGCGCCTCGTCGCGCCGGGCGGACGGCTCCTGGTGGTGGATTTCGCGCCGCACGACCTCGAATTCCTGCGGACGAGCCAAGCCCACCGCCGGCTCGGTTTTTCAGCCGACCAGGTCTCACACTGGTTGGCCGAGGCCGGGCTCGCCACGGTCGCGATCTCCGACCTGGTGCCCCGGGAGGCCGGTCAGCTCACGGTCACGCTCTGGCTCGCTCAGGAGGCGGGCCATCAGCAGACGGGCCTCGGCCGCGACGCCGAACCGCTCCAGCGCGCGGTCGCCTGACCCCGCGTCCGGCGACCGCCCCACACCCTGTTCCCCTTCATCGTCTGAACCGATCGACATAGAGGACGAGACCCGATGCGCCGCTCCACCCACCGCGCCAGCCGCGACGGCTACCACCCGATCCGCGTCTCGATCGAGTTCTTTCCGCCCAAGACCGACGAGATGGAAAAGGTCCTGTGGTCCTCGATCGAGCGGCTGGCCCCGCTCCAGCCGAAATTCGTCTCCGTGACCTACGGGGCCGGCGGCTCGACCCGGGAGCGCACCCACAACACGGTCGCCCGGATGATCCGCGAAACGACCCTCAAGCCGGCCGCGCACCTCACCTGCGTGGATGCCAGCCGCGCGGAGATTGACGCGGTGGTCCAGGCCTACTGGGATGTCGGCGTGCGCCACATCGTGGCCCTGCGCGGCGACCCGGCCGATGGCGTTGGCCACGCCTACAAGCCGCATCCCGAGGGCTATGCGACGACCGCTGAGCTGGTCGAGGGGATCAAGCGCATCGGCGACTTCAAGGTCTCGGTCTCGGCCTATCCCGAGAAGCACCCGGAGGCCGCCTCCCTGGATGCCGACATCGACGCCCTGAAGGCCAAGGTCGATGCCGGCGCCGACCAGGCGATCACGCAGTTCTTCTTCGAGAACGAGGTCTACCTGCGCTACCTCGAGAAGGTCCGGGCCGCCGGGATCACGATCCCGATCATTCCGGGCATCCTGACGGTGCAGAACTTCAAGCAGTCGGCCAACTTCGCGCGCCGCACCGGCGCCTCGGTGCCGTACTGGCTGGCCGCCCGGTTCGAAGGTCTCGACCACGACGTGGAGACCCGCCGCCTCGTCGCCGCCGCCGTGGCGGCCGAGCAGGTGCTCGACCTGGTGGACGAGGGTGTCCAGGACTTCCACTTCTACTCGATGAACCGGTCCGACCTCGTCTACGCGATCTGCCACCTGCTGGGCCTGCGCGCGCAGGCGCCGAAGCTGGCGGCGGAAAGGGCGGCGGCCTAAATTCAGCGGCGCCCGCACGGCGCAGCAGGGGGCAGGACGATGGCCGAACCGCAGGACCTGATTCTTCCGCTTCTTCGGGAGATGCGGACCGAGATGCACTCTGGATTCGAGCGCGTCGATCGCAAGCTCGAGGAGCATGATACCCGCTTCGACAAACTGGAACGTCGGTTCGACAATCTGCGGGAAGCCGTCAACGGCGAATCGGTCCTCGGACGCTACGCGGCTGCCCAGGTCGAAGAACGCCTCGACGCCCTCGAAAAGCGGCTCGCCGCCCTGGAGAAAGCAGGCTGACCCGGACGAATTCCGGGCCGGTCCGAAACGAGAATTCCACCCTCCGCCTCATCCTGGGTGCCGCGCAACGGCCTCGCAGGAAGGCTCCGGGGACCCGCAAAAAATCTGGAGGCCTCCTTCGAGGCCTCCGCTTCGCTCCGGCACCTCGGCTTGAGGTGGTCTGTTGGGACCGATCATGACTGACTTTCCCCCCGTCGACGGCACCGAGATCGCCACCGCCCTGCGCAGGCGCGCTGCGGAAAAAATCCTCGTCCTCGACGGGGCGATGGGCACCGTGATCCAGCGGCTCGGGCTGACCGAGGCAGATTTCCGCGGCGACCGCTTCAAGGATCACCCGAACGATCAGAAGGGTAACAACGACCTCCTGATCCTGACGCAGCCGGACGCGATCCGGCAGATCCATCTCGATTACTTCCTCGCCGGCGCCGACGTCTGCGAGACCAACACCTTCTCCGGCACCACGATCGCGCAAGGAGATTACGGCCTCGAATCGATCATCCATGACCTGAACCGGGAGGGGGCGCGCCTCGCCCGCGAGGCCGCGCAGCTCGCCGAACGCCAAGATGGCCGCCGCCGTTTCGTGGCCGGCGCCATCGGCCCGACGAACCGCACGCTGTCGATCTCGCCGGACGTGAACAATCCCGGCTACCGCGCCGTGACCTTCGACCAGGTCAAGACCGCCTATAGGGAGCAGGTCCACGGCTTGATCGCCGGCGGGGCCGAGCTGATCCTGATCGAGACGATCTTCGACACGCTCAATGCAAAGGCGGCGGTGGCCGCCTGCTGGGCGGTGTTCGAGGAGACCGGGATCCGGCTGCCGATCCAGATCTCCGGCACGATCACCGACCTGTCGGGCCGAACCCTGTCGGGCCAGACCCCTGCGGCGTTCTGGAACGCGCTGCGCCACGCGGACCCGCTGACCTTCGGTCTCAATTGCGCGCTGGGCGCCCGCGAGATGCGCGGTCACATCGCCGAGCTGTCGCGGATCTGCGACACCCTGGTCTGCGCCTATCCGAATGCCGGCCTGCCCAACGAGTTCGGCCTCTACGACGAGAGCCCGGAGGCCATGGGCAAGCTGGTCGGCGAATTCGCCGAATCCGGCCTGGTCAACATGGTCGGCGGCTGCTGCGGCACGACGCCGGACCATATCCGGGCTATCAGCAAATCGGTCGCCGGCAAGACGCCCCGACAGATCCCGGAGATCCCGCGCCTGATGCGGCTCTCGGGGCTGGAGCCCTTCGTGCTCACCAAGGAAATCCCGTTCGTGAACGTCGGTGAGCGCACCAACGTCACCGGCTCGGCCAAGTTCAGGAAGCTGATCACCAACGGCGACTACGCCGCCGCCCTGGACGTCGCCCGCGATCAGGTCGCCGCTGGCGCTCAGGTGATCGACGTCAACATGGACGAGGGCCTGCTCGATTCGCAGAAGGCGATGGTCGAGTTCCTCAACCTCGTCGCCGCCGAGCCCGACATCGCCCGGGTGCCAGTGATGGTCGATTCCTCGAAGTTCGAGGTGATCGAGGCCGGCCTGAAATGCATCCAGGGCAAGGCGATCGTGAACTCGATCTCCATGAAGGAGGGCGAGGAGAAGTTCATCGAGGCGGCCCGCATCTGCCGCTCCTACGGCGCCGCCGTGGTGGTGATGGCGTTCGACGAGCAGGGCCAGGCGGATACCTACGAGCGCAAGGTCGAGATCTGCACCAAGGCCTACCGGATCCTGACCGAGCAGGTCGGTTACCCGCCGGAAGACATCATCTTCGATCCGAACATCTTCGCGGTCGCCACCGGCATCGAGGAGCATAACGGCTACGGCATCGCCTTCATCGAGGCGACCCGGACGATCCGCGAGACCCTGCCGCACGCCCATATCTCGGGCGGCGTCTCGAACCTCAGCTTCGCCTTCCGGGGCAACGAGCCGGTGCGCGAGGCCATGCACGCGGTGTTCCTGTACCACTGCATCCAGGCCGGGATGGATATGGGCATCGTCAATGCCGGCCAGCTCGCCGTCTACGACGAGATCCCGGCGGAGCTGCGCGCGCTATGCGAGGACGTGGTCCTCAACCGCCGCGACGATTCCACCGAGCGGCTGCTGGAATCGGCCGAGCGCTTCAAGACCGGCGCCTCGGCCCAGGCCAAGACCGCCGACCTGACCTGGCGCGAGGCCCCGGTGGCCAAGCGCATCGAGCACGCCCTGGTCAACGGCATCACCGAGTACATCGTCGCCGACACCGAGGAGGCGAGGGCCGGCGTCGAGCGCCCGCTCCACGTGATCGAAGGCCCGCTGATGGCCGGCATGAACGTGGTCGGCGACCTGTTCGGCGCCGGCAAGATGTTCCTGCCCCAGGTGGTGAAGTCCGCCCGGGTGATGAAGCAGGCGGTCGCCTATCTCGAGCCGTTCATGGAGGAGGAAAAACGCGCCAATGGCGGCGACGGCAGGCGCCAGGCCGCCGGCAAAGTGCTGATGGCCACCGTGAAGGGCGACGTCCACGACATCGGCAAGAACATCGTCGGCGTCGTGCTGGCCTGCAACAACTACGAGATCATCGATCTCGGCGTGATGGTGCCGGCCGCCAAGATCCTCGACGTGGCCCGCAAGGAGAATGTCGACATCGTCGGCCTGTCCGGCCTGATCACCCCGTCCCTCGACGAGATGGTCCATGTCGCGGGCGAGATGGAGCGCGAGGGTTTTTCCGTGCCGCTGCTGATCGGCGGCGCCACCACCAGCCGCGTCCACACGGCGGTGAAGATCCACCCGGCCTACGCGAAGGGCCAGGCGGTCTACGTCACCGATGCGAGCCGCGCGGTCGGCGTGGTGTCGAGCCTCCTGTCCAAGGAGACCCGCGACAAAACGATCGAGACCGTGCGCGCCGAGTACGCCAAGGTCTCGGCCGCCCATGCCCGGTCGGAACTCGACAAGCAGCGCCTGCCCCTCACCAAGGCCCGGGCCAACGCCTTCAAGATCGACTGGTCGGATTACGCGCCGAAGAAGCCGGCCTTCACGGATGCCCGGGTATTCGGCTCCTACGAGGTCGCCGATCTCGTGCCCTATATCGACTGGACGCCGTTCCTGCAGACCTACGAGTTCAAAGGCCGCTTCCCGGCGATCCTCGACGATCCGGACCAGGGTCCGGCCGCCCGCGCCCTCTACGAGGACGCGCAAGAGATGCTCAAGCAGATCGTGGCGGAGCGCTGGTTCAACCCGAAGGGCGTGATCGGCTTCTGGCCGGCCAACAGCGTCGGCGACGACATCGTGCTCTACACCGGCGAGAGCCGCAGCGACCGGCTCGCGACCTTCCACGGCCTGCGCCAGCAATTGTCCAAGCGCGACGGCCGGCCCAACACCTGCCTGTCGGACTTCGTGGCGCCCAAGGAGACCGGCATCGCCGATTACGTCGGCGGCTTCGTGGTCACGGCCGGCCTGGAGGAGGTGCGGATCGCCGAGCGGTTCGAGCGGGCCAACGACGATTACCGGGCGATCCTAGTGAAAGCGCTGGCCGACCGGATCGCCGAGGCCTTCGCCGAGCGCATGCACGAGCGCGTCCGCCGGGAATTCTGGGGCTACGCGCCGGACGAGACGTATTCGCCCGCCGAACTGGCGAGCGAGCCCTATGACGGCATCCGACCGGCGCCCGGCTACCCGTCCCAGCCCGACCACACCGAGAAGACCCAGCTGTTCGATCTCCTGAAGGCCGAGCGGCGGATCGGGGTGAAGCTCACCGAATCCTACGCCATGTGGCCGGGCTCCTCGGTCTCGGGGCTCTACCTGGCGCACCCGCAGGCGCATTATTTCGGCGTCGCCAAGGTCGAGCGCGACCAGGTCGAGGACTATGCCCTGCGCAAGGGCATGGATGTGCGCGAGGTCGAGCGCTGGCTCGGGCCGATCTTGAACTACGACCCGACGCGGTACCTGGCCGAAGCCGCCGAGTAGGGCACAAGACCCTACGTCCGACGACGATCCGTCTCCAAAGACGGCGCCGTCGTCGGATACGTGATGCGCTATCCCGGGATCAGCAGGTCCCGGCGCCGCGCGTATTCACGTAGAGCGCGTAGACCGAGTGCGAGGCGGCCATCAGCAGCAGGTTGCGGTTGAGGCCGCCAAAGCAGAGGTTGGCGCAGCGCTCGGGCAAGCGGATCCGGCCGATCGGCTTGGCCTGGTGCGACAGGATGAGCACGCCGTCCTCGGCCTCGCTCATGCCCCAGCCGCACCAGAGGTTGCCGTCGACATCGACCCGGAACCCGTCCGGCGTGCCGGGGCCGGCGTCGAAGAACACCCGGCCGTTGGCGGTCTTGGTGCCCTTCTCGATCACGTCGTAGACGCGGATCAGACGGTTCGGCTTGGCGCGCGCCTCGATGACGTAAAGCTTCGACTCGTCCGGCGAGAAGGCCAGCCCGTTCGGTCCCGCGAGCCCCGCCACCACGAGGCTCGCCTGGCCTGTTGCCGGATCGACCCGGTAGACGTTACCCGGAAGCTCCGGGGCCGCCATCGACTCGTGCGGGTTCGGCCCGAAGGCCGGATCGGTGAACCAGATCGCACCGTCGGAATGGCAGACCACGTCATTGGGCGAGTTCAGCGGCTTGCCGTCGAACCGGTCGAGCACCGTGGTGATCGAGCCGTCATGCTCGGTCCGGGTGACGCTGCGGGTCTTGTGCTGGCAGGTGACGAGGCGCCCCTGCCGGTCCCGGGTGTTGCCGTTGGCGTAGGCGGACGGCTTGCGGAACACCGTCAGCGCGCCGGAGGCCTCGTCCCAGCGCATGATCCGGTCGTTGACCACGTCGCTGAACAGCAGCGCACCCCTATCGCCGAACCAGACCGGCCCCTCGGCCCAGCGCAGGCCGGTGGCGACCCGCTCCACGGTGGCGGACGCGATGCGGTACTTGGCGAAGGCCGGGTCGAGCACCTCGACGGCTGGGTCGGGCACGCGCTGGGACGGCTCCCATTCGGCCCCGGCCGCCCGTGCGGCCCCGAGCAAGGCCGCGCCCGCGAGCAGCCCCCTGCGTGCGATCGTCGCCATGTATCCTCCCTGTCCGTTCAGCCGCCCGCTTTCGCCGCGACCCCGGATCGTTGTTTCGCCGTGCTTCCTTGCGCCGGGCTGGGACCGGGCCCGGCGCAAGGTGCAGGTCAATGGATCTCGGGTTCGGGAATGCCGCCCGCACCCTCCAGGAAATCGAAGTCGCAGCCCTCGTGGGCTTGCCTCACGTGCTGGGTGAACAGCCGGTTGTAGCCTCGCGGATAAGCCCGATCCGGCGGCACGAATGCCGCGACGCGTGCGGCGATCTCGGCCTCGTCCAAGTGCAGGTGGATGCGCCGCTCGGACACGTCGACGGTGATGAGGTCGCCGTTGCGCACGGCCGCCAGCGGCCCACCGGCCGCCGATTCCGGCGAGACATGCAGGATGCAGGCGCCGTAGCTGGTGCCGCTCATACGGGCGTCCGAGATGCGCAGCATGTCGCGCACGCCCTGCCGGAGCAGGACCTTCGGGATCGGCAGCATGCCCCATTCCGGCATGCCGGGGCCGCCGATCGGGCCGGCATTGCGCAGGACCATGATGTGGTCCGGGGTGACGTCGAGGTCGAGGTCGTTCACCGCGGCGGTCATGGCGTCGTAATCGTCGAACACCAGGGCCGGGCCGGTATGCTTGAGGAAGCGCGGGTCCGCGGCCGGCGGCTTGATCACGCAGCCATGCGGCGCGAGGTTGCCGTACAGGATCGCGGTACCGCCGAGGGAGACGATCGGCTTGTCCAGCGGGCGGATCACGTCGTCGTTGTAGACACTCATGCCGGCGAGCCCGTCGCCGATGGTGCCGCCGGTGACCGAGCGGGCGTCGAGGTAGAGGAGGGGGGAGAGCCGCACCATCAGGGCGCGGATGCCGCCGGCGATGTGGAAATCCTCCATCAGCCACTGGCCCGAGGGCCGCAGGTTGGCGATCACCGGCACCTTCTGGGCGAAGTCGTCGAACTCGGAGAGCTTGATCGGGATCCCGGCCCGGCCGGCCATCGCCACCAGGTGGATCATCGCGTTGGTGGAGCCGGCCAGCGCGTTGTGGACCACGAGGGCGTTCTCCACCGAGCGCCGGTCGAGGATGTCGGACGGCTTCAAATCCTCCCAGATCATCTCGACGATGCGCCGGCCGCAGGCGCTGGCCATGCGGGGATGGTCGGCATCGGCCGCCGGGATCGAGGCCGCGCCCGGCAGCGACAGGCCGAGCGCCTCGGCGATCGATGTCATGGTCGAGGCGGTGCCCATGGTCATGCAGGTGCCGAATGTGCGGGCGATGCCCGCCTCCATGTCGTTCCATTGCTGCGTGGTGATGGTGCCGGCTTCCTTCTCGGCCCAGTATTTCCACACGTCGGAGCCGGAGCCGAGGATCTTGCCGCCGGAATGCCCGCGCATCATCGGCCCGGCCGGCAGGAAGATCATCGGCAGGTTCATGGAGATGCCGCCCATCACCGTGCCCGGGGTGGTCTTGTCGCAGCCGCCCATCAGTACCGCCCCGTCGACCGGGTGCTGGCGCAGCAATTCCTCAACCTCCATGGCGAGGAGGTTGCGGTAGAGCATCGTGGTCGGCTTGACAAAGTTTTCGGACAACGAGAGCGCCGGCAGCTCGATCGGGAAGCCGCCCGCCTGCCAGACGCCGCGCTTCACCTGCTCGACCCGTTCGCGGAAGTGGAGATGGCAGGGGTTGATGTCGCTCCAGGTGTTGATGATGCCGACGATCGGCTTGCCGGTGAAGTCGGCACGCTCGTAGCCCATCTGGAGCATACGCGAGCGGTGGCCGAAGCTGCGCAGGTCGGTGGCGCCGAACCAGCGCTGGCTGCGCAGATCGCCGATTTCTTTCTTGCGTGCGGTCATCAGACGGTCTCCGGTCTCGCGCGTTCGGTCGCGGCAGCCGCCGGCAGGTCCGACGCGAAGCCCGGATCCGCCGCCACGGCCGGCCGGACCGCCAGGAAGGTAATCGTCGCCGAGGCGAGCGCACAGGCTGCGAGGAAGTACAGGCCGGCCTCATAGGTGCCGGTGGCGTCCTTCAGCCAGCCCAGGACGTAGGGGCCGACGAAGCCGCCGAGATTGCCGACGGCGTTGATCAGCGCGATGCCCCCGGCCGCGGCCGGTCCCGACAGGAACTCCCCCGGCATCGCCCAGAAGGCCGGCTTGGTGCCGTACAGGCCGATCGCGGCCACCGACATCGCGGTGAGCGCCCAGAGGCTGCCCAGCATCGGCCCCGCCGCGACGAGGCCGAGCATGGCGATCACGCCGGCGACCACGAAGTGCCAGCGCCGCTCGTTGCGCCGATCGGACGACCAGCTCCAGGCGATCATGCCGACCGTGCCGATGACGTAGGGGACCGCCGTGGCGAGGCCGGTCTCCCAATCGGTGAGCTTCAGGCTCTTGAGGATAGGCGGCAGGAAGAAGGTGATGCCGTAGGTCGCCGTGCCGATACAGAAGTAGATCGACGCGAGCGCCAGCACCCGACCATCGGTCAGGGCCTGCTTGAGCGTGAAATGCCCGTGAGTCTGGACCGTGCTCCGGCGCTCGGCCTCCAGCGTGCCTTCCAGCCAGGTTCGCTCCTCGGGGGCGAGCCAGGCCGCCTTGGCGGGCCGTTCGGTCATCAGCGCGAGCACGACGAAGGCCAGCAGGATCGACGGCACCGCTTCCAGGACGAACAGCCATTGCCAGCCGTGCAGGCCGAGCGCCCCATCGAGTTGGAGCAGCGCCCCCGAGATCACCGCCGTGAGGGCGTTCGATCCAGGCACCGCCAGGAACAGGGCCGCCACCACCCGGGCTCGGTAGCGCCTTGGAAACCAGTAGGTGAAATACAGGATCATGCCGGGGAAGAAGCCGGCCTCGGCCACCCCGAGCAGGAAGCGCATCACCAAAAAACTCACCGGGCCGGTGATGAAGGCCATGGCGCCCGCGACAAGGCCCCAGGTGACCATGATCCGGGCGATCCAGAGCCGCGCGCCTTTGCGCTCCAGGAGGACGTTGCTGGGTATCTCGAAGATGACGTAGCCGAGGAAGAAGATGCCCGCGCCCCAGCCGTAGAGGGTCGCCGAAAAGCCGAACTCCCGGTTCAGGCCGAACGAGGCGAAGCCCACATTCGTGCGATCCATGTAGGCGATGAAGTAGATCAGCACGATGAGCGGCAGGAGCCGCCACGAGACCTTGGCGACCGTGCGCCGCTCGATCTCCGGCAGCGCCGCGATCGCTGGTATGCCCCCCGACATAGCCCCTCCCAACCCAGATGCTCGTCTCGCCGGCTTCGCGCCGATCGGTGCCGTCCGCCGTCAGCGCCCGTTCTGCTGCCGCCATGCGGCGAAGTCAGCGAGACTCTGTGCGTCGGTGGCAGGATAGAGGCCGAGGATGGAGCGGCCCTTGCGGACCTCTTCGGTGACGAAATCCTCGTAGGCGGTCATCTCGACGGCCTCTTCGGCGATCTCGTCGGCGAGGTGGGCCGGGATCACCGCCACGCCGTCGCCGTCCCCGACGATCACGTCGCCGGGGAAGACCGGGGCGTCGCCGCAGCCGATCGGCACGTTGATGTCGATGGCCTGGTGGTGGGTCAGGTTAGTCGGGGCCGAGGGGCGCACGTGGTAGCTCGGCATGTCGAGCCGGGCGATCTCGTCGGCGTCGCGAAATCCGCCATCGGTGACGAGACCGGCGCAGCCCCGCACCATCAGGCGGGTCGCCAGGATCGAGCCCGCCGAGGCCGCCCGGGCATCCTTGCGGCTGTCGATTACGAACACGGCGCCGGGCGGGCACTCCTCCACCGCCTTGCGTTGCGGATGGGCCCGATCGCGGAACACCGTGATCGGGTTCAGGTCTTCACGGGCCGGCATGTAGCGCAGGGTGAACGCCTCGCCGACCATGGTGCCGCCGCCGGCTTTCAGCGGTCGCACGTCTTGGATCATCTGGTTGCGCAGGCCGCGCTTGAACAAGGCGGTCATCAGCGTCGCCGTGCTGACGGTCTTGAGCTTGTCGCGCGTCTCGGCAGACAATCCGGGCATCCGCAGCTCCTCCCATGAAGACGGTCGCCGTCGAGCTCGAACCATCAAGAACCCGGCCGGCGCTGACGCGCCCTGGGCGACCACTGATATCCCAGGGCTTGAGTAGGGCGCCGCCTGGCGCCATTGTCAACTGAAGCAGAGAGCGGCTGCGACACAGACGGGGGATCCGGTTGGCCGATGCGAGGATCTTGACGGCGGGTCCCGACGCGAGCGGAATTCCGGTCGACGCCAAGCGGCCGCGATCCCTCGCGGAGACCGCCTACGACGCGATCGAGCAGATGATCATCAGCCGACACCTCGCTCCGGGCGCGATGGTGTCGGAGAGCGAGCTCGGCGCGGAACTGGCGCTCGGGCGGACCCCGGTGCGCGAGGCGCTGGCGCGGCTCAAGGCGATCGGCTTCGTCGAGGTCCATGCGCGCCGCGGCGTACTCGTCACCCCAGTGGACATCATCAAGCATCTCGAACTGCTCGAAGTCCGGCGCCCGCTCGACGAGACCGTGGCCCGCTGCGTGATCGCCCGCGCCTCGGACCGGGACCTGGAGACCCTGCGGAGCCACACCGAGGGCCTGCTCGTCGCCGCCGCCGCCCGGGACCGCGAGGTCTACTTCCGGCTGAAACGGGCCCTCCACGAGGCGATGGTCGGATCAGCCTACAACCCGACCCTGACCAGCACGATGGGCCCGCTCCACGCCCAGTCGAGGCGCTTCTGGTATACCTACGAGCCCACGGCCAGCTTCCTCGACTGCGCCGGGATCCACGCGACGATCGTGGCCAGCATCGCGGCCCGCGAGCCCGATCGGGCGCTTTCCGGAATCGGCACGCTGTTCGACCTCCTCGACCGGATGACCCGGCGTGCCCTCGACCGCCGACCTCTGGTCTGACAGGTTGACCGAGCCGCCCGCGGCCCTATCCTGGGACTGACATATCAGTCGCATCCCAGGACACGGCAGCGGTCAGGTTCAAGGCCGCGACAGGACGGCCGGCCGCCCCTGGAGACATCCTCCGGGCGGCGTCATCGCCAGGGAGAAACGGCTTGAGCGGATTGCCCCCACGCACCGGCGCGCAGGTGCTCGTCGATCAGTTGCTCGTCCAGGGCATCGAGCGGGTCACTTGCGTCCCCGGCGAGAGCTACCTCGCGGTGCTCGACGCCCTGCGCGACAGCGGCATCGACGTGCTCGTGTGCCGGCAGGAGGGCGGCGCCGCGATCATGGCCGAGGCCGGCGGCAAGCTCACCGGCCGTCCCGGCATCTGCTTCGTCACCCGCGGCCCCGGCGCCACCAACGCCTCGGCGGGGATCCATATCGCGCGCCAGGATTCGACGCCGATGATCCTGTTCGTCGGTCAGATCGGTCGGGCGATGCGCGGCCGGGAGGCCTTCCAGGAGGTCGATTACCGCCAGATGTTCGGCGGCCTGGCCAAGTGGGCTGTGGAGATCGACGACGCGGCCCGCATCCCCGAGATCCTGGCCCGGGCCTTCCGGGTCGCGCTCCAGGGCCGGCCGGGGCCGGTGGTGATCGCCCTGCCGGAGGACATGCTCGACGACGTCGCGGCGGTGGCCGACGCGCCGCGCGTCGTCCCCGCCGAGCCGGCCCCGTCGCCCGCCGATACGGAGCGGCTGCGCGCGATGCTGGCCGAGGCGCGACGGCCGGTGGTGCTGCTCGGCGGCGCGCGCTGGACCGAATCGGCCCGCGGCGCCCTGGCCGCCTGGGCCGAGCGCCACGACATGCCGGTGGCGGTCTCGTTCCGCCGTGCCAACCTGTTCTCCGCCGACCATCCGAATTTTGCCGGCGAGCTCGGGATCGGGCCGAACCCGGCACTCCTGGCGCGGATCAAGGAGTCCGACCTGCTGCTGATGATCGGCGGGCGCCTGTCCGAGATGCCGGCGCAATCCTACGGCCTGCTCGGCATCCCCGATCCCGGCCTGCCGCTGGTCCACGTCCATCCCGATCCGGAAGAACTCGGCCGGGTCTACCAGCCGACGCTAGCGATCCAGGCGACCCCCGAAGCGTTCTGCGCCGCCCTGCCGACTTACGACGCGCCGCGAGCCGGCCGCGCCGCCGAGGCCCACGCCTCCTACCGCGCCTGGTCGGAGACGCCGGAGCCGAAACCCGGTGCATTCCAGTACGGCCAAGCGATCACCTGGCTGCGCGAGCGCCTGCCGGCGGACGCGGTGATCTGCAACGGCGCCGGCAACTTCGCCACCTGGATCCACCGCTACTACCGGTTCCGCGCCTTCGGGACGCAACTCGCCCCGACCTCGGGCTCGATGGGCTACGGCCTGCCGGCGGCCGTGATCGCCAAGCGCAGCCTACCGGAGCGGATCGTCGTGGCGCTCGCGGGCGACGGCGACGTGATGATGACCGTGCAGGAATTCGCCACCGCCGTGCAATACGGCATCGCCATCCTGGTCGTGGTCCTCGACAACGGCATGTACGGCACGATCCGGATGCACCAGGAGCGGGAATATCCCGGGCGCGTCTCGGCGACCGAGCTGCGCAATCCCGACTTCGCCGCCCTGGCCCGCTCCTGCGGCGGCCACGGCGAGCGCGTGGAGCGCACCGAGGAGTTCGCCCCCGCCTTCGAGCGCAGCCTCGCCGCCGGGATTCCAGCGATGATCCACTGCCTCGTCGATCCGGAGGCCCTGACACCGACCATGACCCTCGCGGCGATCCGCGCGAAGGCCCTGGCGGCAGGCGAGGGCTGACAGCCCCCCACCACCGACCCGGTGCGGAGGATCCGCACCCTTTCGAACAGGAGTCGACGATGACCGTGCGTGGCGAAAACCTGATCGGCGCCCAGGCCCAGCGAGGCACGCAGGACGCGTTCCGGGGCATCGAGGCGGCCACCGGCCAGCCCCTGGAGCCCGACTTCCCCGGCGCGAGCCTCCAGGACCTCGACTGGGCCTGCGCCCTGGCGGATGCCGCCTTCGACACCTACCGCGAGACAACCCCGGAGGCCCGGGCGGCTTTCCTGGAGACGATCGCGGCCAACATCCTCGATCTTGGCGATGACCTCGTCACCCGCTGCATGCAGGAGACCGGGTTGCCCCGGCCGCGGATCGAGGGCGAGCGCGGCCGCACCGTCGGCCAGCTGCGCCTGTTCGCGGGCGTCGTGCGCGAGGGCAGCGCCTTCGAGATCCGCATCGACCCGGCCCTGCCGGACCGCAAGCCGCTGCCCCGGCCGGACCTGCGCCTGCGCAACGTCGCGCTGGGCCCGGTGGCGGTGTTCGGCGCCAGCAACTTCCCGCTGGCCTTCTCGGTGGCCGGCGGTGACACCGCCTCGGCGCTGGCGGCCGGCTGCCCGGTGATCGTGAAGGCGCACCCGGCCCATCCCGGCACCTCCGAGCTGGTCGGCCGGGCGATCCAGAGGGCGGTCGCCGGGTCCGGCCTTCCGGAGGGGGTGTTCTCGCTGCTGTTCGATGCCGGCCAGTCGATCGGGCAGGGGCTGGTGGCCGATCCCCGGATCGCCGCGGTGGGCTTCACCGGATCGCGCCGGGGCGGCACCGCCCTGATGGAGATCGCGTCCAAGCGCCCCCGCCCGATCCCGATCTATGCCGAGATGAGCAGCATCAACCCGGTCCTGCTGTTCCCGGGCGCCCTGGCGGCCCGGGGCGAGGCGATCGGCCGGGCCTTCGCGGCCTCGCTGACGCTGGGTGCCGGCCAGTTCTGCACCAATCCCGGCCTGGTCCTGGCGGTGCCCGGCCCCGGCCTCGACGCGTTCCTGGCCTCGGCCACGGCGGCCCTGCGGGAGAGCCCGGCCGCGACCATGCTGACCCCGGGCATCCATCGGGCCTACTGTGACGGTGTCGCGCGGCTCGCCGGCCACGCCGCGGTCACGCGCCTCGCCGAAGGCCCCGAAGGCACCGCCACCCAGGGCCGGGCGGCCTTGTTCGCCACCGATTCGGACGCCTTCCTGGCCGAGCCGGAACTGCAGGAGGAGATGTTCGGCGCCGCGGCCCTGGTGGTGCGTTGCCCCGACCTCGCGGCGATACGAAAGGTGCTGGAGCATCTCGAGGGCCAGCTCACCGCGTCCCTGCACATCACGCCCGACGACCACGCGGCCGTGCGGGCGCTGCTGCCGCTGCTGGAGCGCCGGGTCGGGCGCATCCTGGTCGACGGCTTCGGCACCGGCGTCGAGGTGGCGCACGCCATGGTCCATGGCGGCCCGTATCCGGCGACATCGGACGGCCGCACGACCTCCGTGGGCAGCCTCGCGATCGACCGGTTCCTGCGGCCGGTGAGCTACCAGGACCTCCCCGACGCCCTGCTGCCCGCCGCCCTCCAGGAAGCCAACCCCCTCGGCCTCCCGCGCCGGGTCGACGGCCGCCTCGAACGCCGCTGACGGGACCACACGCGCGGGGACAGGCGCAGGCTCACCTCCGCGTCCCACCGGCTCAAACGGTCCAGTTTGAGCCTCATCGACCGCTTGCCAGGCCGAGGCTGCCCGTCTAGACAGCCCCGGCCCACGGTGGGGCGTCGCCAAGTGGTAAGGCAGCGGTTTTTGGTACCGCCATTCCCAGGTTCGAATCCTGGCGCCCCAGCCAAACGCCTGTGATTCTCAGCCGATCGTTGATTCTCCGGCTGTTTTCGGACCCGCCCGGGCCGATCTCTCCTTGCAGGTCCACTCAGGAGGTCCTCTCTCCTGGACGGCAAGGACATACGCCTTGCCTTGCTCTCACATCCGCCGCCGCGGACAAACAGTCCTGCTTCGTCGTATCACCACCCACGACCTGCGCCTGTGGTTCGGTCAACGCGAGATCCTGCGCTCGCTCGGACACGCGACGCCAGGAGAGGCCCGACGGCTGGCGCAACGCTTGTGGGATGCGAGAAACGTTGTTTGCGCTCGTGCGCTTCAACCGGTCGCTCAGGCGTGCCGGCATCGTTGAGCTGACAGAACAGTATCTCGAGGCCCCAGCCTTCAGGCACGATTGCCTGATCGCGAACATCGGGCACGACCCAGAGCCTGAGGCCTTTCCCGGCTTCCCCGGCCCGGCGTCGGGCGACGATCCCCATGAGAGCGTCGATACCGAGGAGGCGGCCGCAAAAGCGAGCCTGAACGATCCGGCCGAGATAGCGTTTCTCTACAGGCACTACTTGGACAGCCTGAAGCGCGCCCTTGACGTGATGACCGGCCTCGACCTCGGCTTCGCCATGAAGAACTATCACTGGTTCTTCCTCGCACCGGAAGCGGACCTGCCCGAACGCATGCTGGCAGTCGATCCGGACGCTTTCATCGAACGCTCCCTGAACGAGATGACCGGTGGCCGCGACGTGATTGAGGCGACGGCGCTCGACGCCTATCGCACCGCATTCCGTGACCCCGCCGTCCGTCATGCGATCTGCGAGGATTACCGCGCCGCTATGACCGAGGACCTCGCGCTCGACCGCGCCGATCAAGAGGCGGGACGCAGGCTGTCATGCCCGGTGCTCGTTCTGTGGCCCGGCGACGATTCGGGCCAGGATCGTCCGACGCCGGTGGAGATCTGGCGTCGTTGAGCCGGCGATGTCATCGGCCACGCAACCGGTGGTGGCCACCTCCAGCCCGAGGACGCTCCCGACGAGGTCCTTGCCGCGCTGGGTCCTGTCCTGCTCGATTAACATGCGCCCCGAGGCGCGAGGGGAACTGCCTTGGGGGCTGCGTGGTCGCGGTCGCCTCGCAAGGTTGGCTTCGGTCCATGATCGGGCGGCCGGACGCCGCCATGCCGGGGCGTGACGCGGAAGCCCGACAGTTTCCCTAGGTCGGGACCGCGGTCCCCATCCCGGGCGGCTGCATGAACTCGATGGTGGAACCGTCTGGACCCACGGCGTAGACCACCCGAGTGCCGGTCCGTTCGCCGCTCGCGATCGGCTGTGGCACGCCCTGCGGCTTCCAGCCGTGGCCCGCGATGCGGGACAGGATCGCGTCGAGATCGTCGACGACCAGGGCGAGATGCGCGAAGCCTGGATCGAACTGCGCGGACGCCGCCACCGGTCGGCTCGTTCCCTGATACTCAAGCAGCTCGATTGCCTGACCTGCGAAGGACACGACCGCCATACGCACCCGCGCGCCGTGGGCACCCGTGACCTGCCGAAGAAACGCGCCGCCCATCTCGCCGGTCCGCACGAGGCGCGCGCCCAACCCCTCGACCCAGAAGCGGAGCGCCTCGTCGAGGGACGCGACGGAGAACCCCACGTGGTCGGCGCGGCGGACGTTGAGGCTCGATGTACCCGTCATTCCGCTCATCCTATCGAGGGTACTCGGCTCGGTCAGCCCGGGATCGCGTCCGGATTCAGTGACGCGGTGGGAAGGCGAACCTCGTAGTCGCGCATCCCCGGCCCGGGGCCCCTGACGTCGAGGTCGCCCGTATCTCCGAGCGCCAGCACGCGACCGAACAGGACGACGTCGCCGACGCCCTGGCCCGGAGGGTCCACCGCGAAGCACAGGTGATGCAACGCGCGGCCGATCAACCTGGCAGTCACCTCCCATTCCGGTTGCCCCTGCGCGACCAGCGCGGCGTCGAAGTGCGTCAGCAGCGCCGACACCAAACGTCTGTCCCGCACGATGCGGAACGGCGCGTTCTCGGCGCGCAACCGCGCCCATGCCGCCGCCGCCGCGTCGCCCTCGGCTCGGGAGCAAGGGCGTCTCCTCCCGCTTAAGCCGGAGGCGACGATGTCCTCAGGCCGCATCAAGCCGAGAGACCACGGTGCCCGCACGCTGTCCTGCGTGACGAAGTCGAGACCTGTGGCGTCGACGATGTCGAACGGCCGTCCGGCCATGCGGGAAGCAAACGCCAGGAAGCACGCATGCTCCCCGGCGTCGGTCAGGCAGACCCAGTAGACCGGATGGACCCCGGCTGACGTGGCCTGCATCCAAGGCTCCTCGGGCTCACGCCCGTCATCGCGTGGATCGCACCGCAGGACGGTCCTGACCCACGCCTGGCGCGCGTCCGGGTCCGGCGGGTCGATGGGGCCATGGCTCAAGGTCGCGGGAAGCGCGATCACGCGCTCCCTGCACCCCTGCATCCGGAGGGCATCGCGGATCGCCTCCGCCCTGGAAACGCCGTAGGCGACGTGAACGGTCTCAGTCGCGTGAGGCATCCCGTCTCCTCCCTGTCAGCATCCTGACCCGCTTGCATCGCCCGTGGGCGGTACCGGGTCCGCTCGCCGGTGAATGGCCGGCACCGGCATGTTCAAGGCCTCAGTCCGGGACAGAGGCGATAGCCCTCGGCCCTGCCGCCCGTGAGGTCGGTGAAAGCGGCTGGTCCGTCGATGCGGACGGTCGAACGCTCGCCCATCCGAGGTCCGATCCGCCGTATCGCCGGCAGGACTGCTCGATCTCGAACACGTCTCCCGGCCGAGACGCGACGCGGGTCCGGCAGTCGTTCGCCTTGGAACTGCCGAGGCCGGCGCCGTCGTAAGTTCGGAGGGCGACGTTCGGCGGAGCCTCGCAATCCGTGCCGACCGCGACGTAGGCACCGTGGCGCACCAGCAGGGTGTCGGCAATCGCCGGAGCAGCGAGCAGGGCCAGGGTACCGGCAGATAGGGATCGCAGTCGCACCCGGTTCATGATGGTCTCCGTGACCGGTGGACGTAGATTGTCAGGCCGGAGCGCCGACCGTGTGCAGCCAGGCGTCGTACCAAGGCGGCCATTCAGCACTCGACGTGCCGGGCCGGCCCATGCCAAAGCCGTGGCCGCCGCTCGGAAAGATATGCGCCTCGACCCGCACGCCGGCGCGCTCGCAGGCGCGGGCCATGATCCGGCTGTTGGCGATGTCCGAAACCGGATCGTCCTCGGCCTGTACGAGGAACACCGGCGGGCAGCGGGAACGGACATGGGTCTCGACGGACCATTCCGCGCTTGCCTCCGGGTCCGGGTGTCGGCCGACCAGTTGCACGCGCGTCGACGTCAGGTCGTAGGGCGGCTCAAGGGTGATGACCGAGTAGATCAACGCCGCCGCGGACGGGCGTGCCGTCAGGGCGTCGGTCGCGTCATCCGGCCTGTAGGACGCGAACGCCGACCGCATCGCGGCGAGGCCCATCAGGTGGCCGCCGGCCGAGAACCCCAGGACGCCGATCCGGTTCGGATCCACACCATACGCGGCGGCCCGCGACCGGATCAGGCGCAGGGCGCGCTGCGTGTCTTGGAGCGGAGCCATCGGTCCGTCGGCCCAGCCTTCCCGGGGCAGGCGGTAGCTCAGCACGAAGGCGGTGATCCCGCGCGCGGCGAGCCAGCGAGCCGCCGGGCGCGCCTCCCTCTCGATCTCAATGCGCTTGTAGCCGCCACCGGCGGCGACCAGCATGGCCGTGCCGTTCGGCCGGGACGGTGCGAACACCTCCAGGCCAGGAACCGCGATGTTGCTGACGGCGCCCTTTCCGTCGACCTCAGGCGATCCGTCAGGTCCGCCCCCGCCCGGCGGCACGCCAGGCCAGAGCCGAAGGGACGCGGTTCCGGCGACGGCTCGGCCTGCCGCGAGCACCGCGGCTGTGCCGACCACAAGCGAACGTCGGTCGATGATCATGGCCGCGCGGTCCCGGAGGTTTGCAGGGTCTCGGTCGCCGAAAGTCGTGACGTAACCGCCGCTGCGGCTCGCGGGGCGCCGAACAGACGGTTCAAGTAACCGAAGTAGACCGGCTGCTTCCTCCGGAGTTCCTCGCGGGTGAAGGGCTCACGCGCGAGCCTGCCGTGCAGATAGACGCTGGCGGTCATCGCAAAGAACTCGCCCGGGTTCTTCAGCAGGTAGGCGCCGGCCGGGTAGAACCCGCCCTCCCTGGCCCGCTCGTAGAACGTCAGGATGTCCGGGTTCCGGTTGCCGCCGGCCAGCATCCGGACGTGGTAGACGTGCATGTACTCGTGCAGCAGGATCGGGCGGTCGTCGCCCGGGTCAGCAACCGCGATGGCGACGCTGTCGCCGCCGTCGTAGTGGCTGCCCGCGCTCGCGCCGGTCTGCACCACCACCGGGAAGCGCCGCAGGAAGGCCTTGGTGGAAGCGTCGAGGCCGGTGGCCTCGACGAGGTCGACCTGATGCTCGATGGCCTTGCGGAGCCGACCCGCGTCCGCTCCGTCGCCGAGGGCGGACAGGTCGAGGCGGTAGCCGCGGTAGGTCTCGCCGCCGGCGTCCCCGTGATGCGTCGGGGAACCCCGGTCATCCGGCTCCGCCCTGGCGCCGCCGTCGTGCCCCGCGACGGCCGCGGCGACGGCGATGGCGACCGCCACACCGACGTGCCAGACCGGGGTCGTGAGGTGGGATGCCGCCATGTGATGTCCGTTCCCAGCGCGTCGCGCCGACAGCGGCCCGTCGCCCGATGCGGTGATCCTCGATCCGGGACGCGTCCTGGCTGTGACGGGGCGTGAGGCCCATGTAACGTTTTGTGACAATGGCCTGTTCGGCGTTGCCGGGCCGGCCGGTCTCCGTATGTTCGGGGCATGAGCGACGGACCGACCCTCGTCATCGTCGAGGACGATGCCGACATCCGCACCCAACTCGCCGGCTACCTGGAGGGCGAGGGTTTTCGCGTGGTCGGCGTCGACGGAGGAGCGAGCCTCGACCGCCACCTCGCGGCGGGCCCGCCCCCGGACCTGATCGTGCTCGATTGGATGCTGCCTGGGGAGGACGGCCTGTCGATCTGCCGGCGCCTGCGCGAGGGGGGCGGTCCACCCATCGTGATGCTGACCGCCAAGGATGAGGACATCGATCGGGTGCTCGGCCTGGAGATGGGCGCCGACGACTACGTCTCGAAGCCGTTCAACCCGCGCGTGCTGCTCGCACGCATCCGCGCCGTCCTGCGCCGGGTCCACGGCAACGGCGCCCCGGCGAACGAGAATGCCGCCGAGACGCTCAGGGTGGCCGACCTCGTCGTCGACCTGGGGGCACGCCGGGTGACGGTCGGCGCAGCGCGGACCGAGGTTCTCCTCACCAGCGCCGAGTACGACCTGCTGCACTGCTTCGTCACCCGGCCGCAGCGGGTGCTGTCGCGCGACCAACTCCTCGACTGGACGCGCGGCCGGACGGCCGACGCCTTCGACCGCACCATCGACGTGCAGGTGAGCCGGCTGCGGCACAAGCTCGATGCGTCCGGCAGCACCGCGTCGGCGCTGCTCAAGACGGTGCGCAACGCCGGCTACATCCTGGCCGCGCCCGTGAGGCCGGCCCCGTGATGGCGCGTGTCAGCCTCCTCGGCCGGATCATGCTGATCCTGCTCGGCGCGCTGTCGCTGCTCGTGCTCGCCACCGTCGCGGTGGACAAGTGGCAGCGGCACGAGGAGGCTTCGCCCTACGCCACGCGCTTTCCCCGCCTCGATCAGGCCGCCGGCATCATGACCCTGCTGCGGGATGCGGATCCCGAGCAACGCCCGGCGATCCTGAGGGCCGTGAACGGCGAGGCGCTGAGGACCGAGATCACCGACACGCCTCCGCCTGAGACCGAGTTGATCCGGGAACCGCGCCTCGAAGCGCGCCTGCGTCGCCTGACGGAAGATACGGATGGCCGTGTCCGTGCCTTCACCGATGTCGACATGCTGCGCCGAGGCGTCGACCCGGCGGACGTCGCGAATACCGACAATCGCAAGGTGATGGGCCGGCTGGCGACCGCCACCTACGCATTGCCCGACGGCCGGACCGTGATCGTCTCCGCCATCGCGCGCCACCGCTCGCTAATGCCGTGGCTGCTCGGCCAGCCGCTGAGCCTGTGGGTGGCCGTCCTCGGTGCGGTGGTCGCCGGGCTCGTCCTCGTCGGCACTCGCCACGAGCTCGCCCCGCTGCGACGCCTGACCGATACGGTCACCCGGTTCGACGGCCGTGCGCCGGAGCCGGTCGCGATAGTGCAGGGCGCCCCAGAGATCCGACGGCTGTCCCGGGCGGTCCAGGACATGCAGGAGCGCATCGTCGGCCTGCTCGGCGAGCGCTCCCTGCTGATCGGCGCGATCTCGCACGATCTCAAGACCTACCTGACGCGCCTGCGCCTGCGGGCCGAGGGCGTAGCCGAACCGGAACGCCGGGACAGGCTGGTCGAGGATCTCGACGCGATGACCGCCCTGCTCGACACCTCGCTCGGATTCGCCCGGGGCACCGCTGTCGAGGTCGGCCGCGCAGCCGTCGACCTGGGAGACCTCGTGGCTATTGAGGTCGCCGAGCACGCCGCGCAGGGCGTGAACATCGGCCTGATCGGCGAGGACGTGCCGAATGCCTTGGTCGCCGGCGATGCGGTCGCCCTGCGCCGTGTAATCGCCAACCTCATCGGAAACGCCGTGAAGTTCGGGCGCGCCTCGGTGGCGGTCGCGGTGCGACGCGCAGGACCGGCCTGCCAGGTCACGGTCGAGGACGACGGCCCGGGCATCCCGGAGGCTGAGCGGTCCGCGGTGTTCAGCCCGTACTACCGGATCGAGCGCTCCCGGAACCGTGGGACCGGCGGGACGGGCCTCGGGCTCGCCATCGCCCGGCAGATCGCCGAGGCGCATAGCGGCACCATCGTGGCCGAGGCGTCCGCGCTCGGCGGCGCACGGCTCGTCCTGACCCTGCCCGCCATCGCCTGACCACCGGGACCGTCGTTACAAAACGTTACGCCAACGCATCCGCTCGTCACATCCGGGAAGGAGCCCGGGACGATCCTGCCCTCATCGGTCGCGGCCCCAAACTTCGGTACCCCGACCCCTCACGAGAGCAGAAAGGGATTCATCGATGCTGAAGATCCTCGCCCCGGCCGTGCTCCTGGCCGCCCTCACGGTCCCGGCCCTCGCGTCGCCGCTGGTCCAGGACGCCGTGTCCGACGGATCGGACGGCGCCCGGATCATCCAGGTCTATGGCGGCTGCGGCCCCTACGGTCACCGTGGCCCCTACGGTGGCTGCCGGACCGGCGGACAATGGGGCGGCTACGTCCGCGGCCGCTCCTGCCCGGCGGGCTTTCACATCGGACCTTACGGTCGCCGCTGCTGGCCGAACTGAGCCGTCTTGTCCCTGCCACGCCTTTCTCTAACCCAGCGTCCGCGCTCGTGCCGGACGCGCATGGAGTGCGACATGATCCGTAAGATCGCCATGCCCCTGGCTCTCGTTGGAGGGCTTCTGCTCATCGGTTCGAGCGCCGAAGCCCGCGACGGCTGCGGCCCGGGCTTCCATCGCGGCTTCTACGGCTGGTGCCGACCAAATCTCGGTTACCGCCCCTTCGTCTATGCCCCCGCCTACCGCCACTTCGGCTATCGCCGGTGGGGTGGCGGCCCCCGATGGCATTACGGCTACCATTACCGGTGGCATCGGCATTTCGCGTGGCACGGTGGCCACCGCTGGGGCGGCTTTCGCCATGCTGGCTGGCACCATCGCTGGTGATGCGCTTCGGTCCCGAGAAGGCCGCTGCCGGCAGACGGACCGCCAGTTGCGGTACGCCGGGGCCGTCGTCGAACGGAGCGTGGCCGTGCGGGGGTTAGAGCCCTCGCACGGCTTTGCGACGCCGAGCGTGGCGCATCGCGGATAGTGCGACGCGTCGTCCGCTTGGGATCGACTTGGCCTACTCCTGACGTCACAGTGCCCCTGGGATCACCGCGAGAGCGGACTTGGATCCGCCGCGTTCGGAAGCATCTCGATGGCCGTCGTTCGTACCGGACGGTCCGGGGTCGCTCATGCCGGTGTGCCCGGCGGCGCCGACGAAGGCGAGAATAGCGCGGACCTTGGCGGAGATGTGCTGCCGCGTCGGCAGATAGGCGTGGAGCGGGAACGATCCCTCCGCCCAATCCTCCAGTAATGGGACCCGGCGTCCGTCCGTGATGTAGTTGCGGGCGTAGAGTTCCGGCGGCTGGGCGATGCCGAGGCCCGACAGGCAGGCACCGAGCAGGACCTCGGTGTCGTTTACCGTGAGCCGACCTGCCACCCGCTCCGCCCCCCCCGGTGGAATTCCCACGCGAAGGGCTGGCCCGTTGCCGGGTTCCTGAACCGGATGCAGGCATGCCGCCCGTCATCCAGGTCGGAGGGATGGGCGGGATGCCCGTGCCGCGCGACGTAGCCCGGCGAGGCGCAAGTCAGGACGCGCGTCCTCAGGATCAGCCGGGCGATCAGCGCCGAGGGCTCCGGTTCGCCGAAGCGCACGGCCACGTCGAAGCCCTCGGCCACGATGTCCCCCACGCGGTCGCGCACCGCCACCTCGACGGACAGCTCCGGATGCCGTTCCCGGAAACGGTCGAGTCGCGGCGCGAGCACGAAGTCGCTGAAGGCGGCGTCGGTTTTGATCCGGAGATGCCCGCGGACGGCCTGCGCCGATCCCGTCGCCCGGGTCGCGGGGTCCTCCAGCCCGTCGAGCAGCGGACGGACCTTCTCATAGAAGCGGCGGCCTGCGGGAGTCGTGACGGGCGACCTCTCGTCGATGCGCGGGACCCGGCGGTCGTCAAGAACATGGACACTCGTTCCTCGAAACCGCCACCGGCAAGACCAAGGCCGAGCTCGGGGACGAGGGACTTGGCCCGCGCCGGGAGAGCGGCCGTGACAATTCTCCTCACCGGCGCCTCGGGCTTCCTCGGGGCGGCTCTCACCGCGGCGCTACTGGACCGGGGCGAGCGCGTGTTGGGCGTCGACCGGGCGCCGGCCCCGGATGCGCCCATCGGCCCTGCCTACCGCTTCGTGCGGGCCGACCTCATCCGTCCCGGCACCCTCGACGCGGCCCTCTCAGGGGAGCGGGTCGACGCCGCGATCCTCGCCGCGGCGATCACCGCCGACATCGCGCGGGAGCGGCGCGATCCGGCAGGGGTCGTGGCGATCAACGTTGGCGGGGTCGCGGATGCGGTGCGGGCGGTCGCCACCCACGGCATCCGGCGCGTTCTGGTGCTAGGATCCGGGGCGGTCTACGGCGACGAGGCCTTCACCGCGACAAGCCTCTCCGAGGATGCCACACGGCCCGAGCCACGCTCCCTCTATGCGCTCACGAAGCTATCCGGTGAGGCCATCGCTCTGCGCCTCGCCGAGGTGTTCGGGCTCGACCTCACCGCCATCCGCCTCGGCACAACCGGAGCCAGCTCGGGCATCGGCCGGGCGACCGCCCGGCTCCTGGCGGCGGAGGGAGCCCGCGTCGTGCTCGCTGACGTGTCGGAGGAGGCGCTGGAGGGTGGAGATCCGACCGCTTCCGTCATCGCCCAGGAGGGCGGTCGGGCGGTGTTCCGGCACGTGGACATCTCCGATGCGGAGGCGGTCGACGGGCTGGTGGCCGATGCCGTGCGCGAGGGCGGCCGGCTCGATGTCATCGTCAACAACGCCTGCATCCGCCACCCCCGGTGCCTCACCGAGCTGATTGAGGCCGACTGAGACCGGATGATGGCGGTTAACCTGAAGGGCGTGCTCCTGTATTGCCGGGCAGCCGTCTGGCAGATGCTGGCGCAGGATCTCCGTGGCGAGGTGCGCGGACGCATCGTCAACCTGTCGTCGCAGCGCGGCATGATCGCGGCGCCGGACGACCTGGCCTACGGCGTTGGCAAGGCCGGGGTCGACTACATGACGCGACAGGTGGCCGCCGACTACGCTGCCGACGCGATTGTCTGCAACGCGGTTGCGCCCGGCAAGTTCGTTACCGGCCAGGGCGGTCGCCTGCTCGATCCGGCGGTGCTGGACCGTACCCGGCGACGCACGTTCTGGCCACGGCTCAGCCGTCCCGATGACGTAGCCAGGGCGGTGCTTTTCCCCGCGAGCGAGGCCAGTTTCGTCACGGGGACGACCTTGATGGTCGACGGAGGCTGCATGGCGGCTTGAAGTGCGGTTCCTGATTGCGGGTCAGGCGTCGCGACCGATTGGTCAGCGTTTCGAACGTTGCTTCGATGCGCCAGCGCAGCAGGATCGGCCTGAAGCTTTTAGCGTCCCGCTCGCGGGTCGCGACCTGGACGTCGAGGCCTCCGGGCCGCCCGATCGAACAGCAGCCCGCGGCCTGGATGTCGTGCACGTTGGCCGCCGTGACCAGACTCGCCAGGACGAAGCCCAGCGAGCAGGTCAGGATATGGCGTTTGACGCCCTTCGTCTTCTTGTTGCCGTCGTAGCCGCGCGGTCCCGCCCGCGGACCGGACCTGCCGCCCTCCTCGGAAGGCCAACGCACTCAGAGGGATCAAGGTCAAACAGGCTCTGAAACCAGTACGTCCACCTGGCGCGGCTTGCTCACGATCGCCTCGGGCGTCGGTCATTGGCCCATCGATTCCATCCTCTGTCGGCTCAAAATCCATACGTCAGGGCGGATCACTCCCATGGGGCCCGATCAGCGCGCCATCGCCGCCCGCCCGACATACCGGAACCCGCCGCGAGCGGGTATGACCCGATCCGGGCGGCACGCGCCCCGCACGGCATCACCGATGGACGTCACTTCCTCCAAAACGACCTGCGTGGCCATCGTCGGCCTGGGCTATGTCGGGCTCCCGCTCGCCCTGGCGTTCGGACAAAGGCTCCGCACAATCGGTTATGAGCGGGCGCCCGCGAAGGTCGCGGCCTACCGGGACGGGATCGACCCGGCCGGCGAGATCGAGGCCGCGGCGTTCCGCGCGGCCGCGCACCTGTCGATCGCCGACGACCCGACGCGGCTGGCGGAGGCGGACGTGATCATCGTCACGGTCCCGACCCCGGTGGACGCCGCCCAGAGCCCGGATTTCAGCCTGCTCACCGAGGCCTCGGCGCTGGTCGGGCGGCACATGCGGCACGGGGCAACCGTGGTGTTCGAATCCACGGTGTATCCCGGCGCCACCGAGGAGGTCTGCGTGCCCGTGCTGGAGCGCTGCTCCGGCCTGCGCTGGAAGGCGGGTTTTCACGTCGGCTACTCGCCCGAGCGGATCAATCCTGGGGACCGGGAGCACGGGCTCGCCCAGGTCGTGAAGATCGTGGCCGGCGACACCCCGGAGACGCTGGCGCGGCTCACCGCGCTCTACGGGACGATCATCGAGGCCGGGATCCACGCAACCTCGTCGATCCGGATCGCGGAGGCCGCCAAGGTCATCGAGAACACCCAGCGCGACCTGAACATCGCGCTGATGAACGAGCTGTCGCAGATCTTCGACAAGCTCGATCTCGACACGCACGAAGTGCTGCAAGCCGCCGGCACCAAGTGGAATTTTCTGCCGTTCCGCCCGGGGCTGGTCGGGGGCCACTGCATCGGGGTCGATCCCTATTACCTGACCCACAAGGCCGCGATGGTCGGCCACCACCCGCAGGTGATCCTGGCCGGGCGGCGGATCAACGACAGCATGGCGGCCCATGTCGCCCGCAAGACCGTCAAGCTGATCGTCCGGCACAGTGGCAGCGCCCACGGTGCGAAGGTCATTGTGCTCGGCCTGACCTTCAAGGAGAACTGCTCGGACCTGCGCAACTCCAAGGTCGCCGACCTGGTCCGGGAGCTGGCGGAGTTCGGCTGCGCCGTCTCGGTCCACGATCCCCGCGCCCGCAAGGACGAAGCAAGGGCCGAGTACGGCATCGACCTGGTCGACTGGGCCGACCTGCCCGACGCGGCCGACGCCGTGGTGGTGGCGGTGCCGCACCGGGACTATGCCGAGCGTCCGCCTGCGGAGATCGCCGCCCGGCTCAGGCCCGGGGGCGTGATCGTCGACGTGAAGGCGCTCTACGAGGCGGACGCGTTCCGGGCGCTGGGGCACAATGTCTGGCGGCTCTGACAGACCCCTTCCGCAAGGCCGCCGGCTCAGCGATGATGCGGCCTCCCGTTGACGGACTCGCTGCGCTCTCACCGTCATTGCGAGCGCAGCGAAGCAACCTGGGGCGGCGCGCGATCTCAGACCGTAGCGTGTCCCTGGGTCGCTTCGCTGCGCTCGCAATGACGGCGCGGGTCGATAGGCCGAGCGCGTGAGCAGGAAACCTTAGGGTACGGCGGGAGCGGCGGGCATGCACCAGACCAATGACGGCCAAGGGACGCCACCCTTAGACACGCCGGATCCGGATTTCGCCGCCCGGCACGCGCACTATCCCGAGGCGCAGATCCGAAAAATCCTGAGCGACACGCGCACCATCGCCCTGGTCGGCGCCTCCGCAAACCCGGCCCGCCCGAGCTGGATCGTGCTCAAATACCTGCTCGACCGGGGCTACGCGGTGAGTCCGGTCAATCCGGGCCTCGCCGGACGGGATCTCCTCGGGCGGCGGGTGATGGCCTCCCTCGCGGAGGTTCAAGAGCCGATCGACATGGTCGAGATCTTCCGCAATTCCGCCGCCGCCGGCCCCCTGGTGGACGAGGCGCTCGCCCTCGAGCCGCTGCCGAAGGTCATCTGGATGCAGCTCGGCGTGCGCGACGACGCGGCCGCCGCCCGGGCCGAGGCGCGCGGGCTCACGGTGATCATGAACCGCTGCCCGAAGATCGAGTACGGCCGGCTCTCGGGGGAGATCGGCTGGACCGGGGTGAACTCGCGCATCCTGACCGCGAAGAAGCCGGTGCTGGCCGGCCGGGGCGTCCAGCGGCTCACCATCGCCGAGCGGGGCAAGCGCCCGGAGTGAGCCACGCGGTATCATAATACCACTATCTCGAAGTCATTACAAACAAATACGTTTTCGGGATTTCGATTTTCCCGGTTGACGGGCCGGGCGTGCCCGGCTATCCACCGGCCGTCGCCGCCGCGTGCTCCCCACGCGGCGGCTCGTTTTTCGGCACCCCGAGGCTGTCCGCGTCCCGATCCGTCGGGGTTCTGGCGCGTCGGAACCCTGGGATCTCACCATGAAGACCACCTCGCTAAAGCCCGCCGAGGTCGACAAGAAGTGGATCGTGATCGACGCGGAGGGCCTCGTCGTCGGCCGCCTCGCCTCGATCGTCGCCATGCGCCTGCGCGGCAAGCACAAGGCCGCCTACACGCCCCACGTCGATTGCGGTGACCACGTGATTGTCGTCAACGCGGACAAGGTGAAGTTCACCGGCCGCAAGTACGTCCAGAAGCGCTACTACTACCACACCGGCTACCCGGGCGGGATCAAGGAGCGCACGGCCAAGTTCATCCTCGAAGGGCGCTTCCCCGAGCGCGTCGTCGAGAAGGCCGTCGAGCGCATGCTGCCCCGCGGCCCGCTCTTCCGGCAGATCCTCGGCAACCTCCGCGTCTACAAAGGCGCCGAGCACCCGCACGTTGCCCAGCAGCCGCAGGCGCTCGACGTCGGCGCCCTCAACCGCAAGAACGTGAGCGCTTGATCATGGCGACCCTCCAGTCCCTCGCCGACCTCAACCGGGCGAATACCGGCGCGGTCGACCCCGCCAACGAGGCCCCGGTCCACGTCCAGAAGCTGGACGCGCAGGGCCGCGCCTACGCCACCGGCAAGCGCAAGGACGCGGTCGCCCGCGTCTGGATCAAGCCCGGCAAGGGCACGGTCACCATCAACAAGCGTCCGGTCGAGGTTTACTTCGCCCGTCCAGTGCTGCGCATGATCCTGCGCCAGCCGCTGGAGATCGCCGGCCGCGTCGACCAGTACGACATCAACGTCACGGTCGCCGGCGGCGGTCTCTCGGGTCAGGCCGGCGCCGTGCGCCACGGCCTCTCGAAGGCGCTGACCTACTACGAGCCGGAGTTGCGCGCGCCGCTGAAGCGCGAAGGCTTCCTCACCCGCGACGCCCGCGTCGTCGAGCGCAAGAAGTACGGCCGCAAGAAGGCCCGCCGCAGCTTCCAGTTCTCGAAGCGCTGATCTGCGGCTTCATCGCTGGTTTTGAGGAGGGCGGTTCCTGCGGGAGCCGCCCTTTTTCGTGTTCGGACCGGTCTGCGCCAGGGTTGACGGCGGCACCCGAGCGCGGCCGTTCACGGGCTTGCGAAGCGCGCGGGCGAATCGCGCGGGTCGCAGCATCCGGAAGACGGGACCGACACGATGGCCGACCTGAAGCGACGTGACCTCCTCGCAGCCGGGGCCGGCGGCGCGGTCCTGCTTGCCCTGGCGGGACCGGCCCCAGCAGGGGCCGCCCCGGGTGGCGTCGTCCGGGTGAAGGGCGTCGCGATCGGCGAGGGTCGGCCCAAGATCATCGTCTCGCTCGCCGGCAAGACGCCGGACGCCGTGCTGAGGCAGGCGCTCGCGCTCGCCGGGCGCACCGAGATCGACATCGTCGAGTTGCGGGTCGATCACCTCGCCGCGGCCCTCGACCCCGCCGCCTCAGCCGCCCTGGTGGCGCCGGTCACGGCTGTCATCGGCGGCAAGCCGCTGCTCGCGACCTTCCGGACGAATCGCGAGGGCGGCGAGACTGCGATCGAGCCGCCCCGCTACGCGGCGATCTACCAGGCCCTGCTTGACACCAAGGCCGTGGACCTGATCGACCTCGAATTCGCCCTGCTGGAGGCGCCCGCGGTCGCCGCCGTGCAGAGGCGCGCGCAGGGTGCGGGCGTGGTGGTCCTGCTCTCACACCACGATTTCGGCGGCACGCCGCCGACCGAGCACATGCTGGCCCTGCTCGAAGCGCAGGCCGCCAGGGGCGCCGACATCTGCAAGCTCGCCGTGATGCCCAAGGATGCGGGCGACGTGATTCGGCTGCTCGACGCGACCCGTCAGATGCGGTCCCGCCACCCCGACCGGCCGCTCCTGACCATGGCGATGGGCGGGCTCGGCGCGGTGACGCGGGTCTCCGGCGCCGTGTTCGGCTCGGCCGCGACCTTCGGCAGGGTCGGGGTGGCCTCAGCCCCAGGCCAGATGGACGTGGCAGACTTGCGATCCGTCATCGACGCGCTCAGCCGCGCCCTGGAGCCTTGATACGGATGAACAGACGCAGCTTCCTCGCCACCGGGATCGGTCTCGGTCTCGGCCTTGCGGTCGGTCGTGCTTCGGCGGCCCCCCTGCTTCCCGGCCCCAGCTTCATCAACACCGTGCTGCTCGGCGGATCCCCGGAGGAAAAGCTCCGCGCAGCTCGGAAAGCGGGCTTCGCTCAGGTCGAGCTCTGGACCACGGACGTGGCCCGCGCCGAAGGCGGGGCGGCGGGCGTGCGCGCCCTCGTCGCTGAGCTCGGTCTCGGCCTCACCGACTATCAGGTGCTGCTCGATTTCGACGGGGCGCCGGGCGACAAGCGCGCCGCCAAGCGGGCCGAGGCCCTGACCATGCTCGACACCGCCGCAGCGGCGGGCGCGTCGACGGTGCTCGCCCCCGCCTCGACCGACCCGGCCTGTGATCCGGCCCGCATCACCGAGGATCTGATCTGGTTGGTGGACGAGGCGCGGCGCCGGGGCCTCCGGATCGCCTACGAGGGCCTGGCCTGGAGCACGGTCAACCCGTCGCTCGCCGGCGCGTGGGCAACGATCCGCAACCTCGATCCGCGCCATGCCGGGATCGTGGTCGACAGCTACCATCTGTTCGTCCGCGGCGAGACGCCGACGATCCTCGGCGACATTCCGCCCGAGCGGATCTTCCTCGTCCAGTTCTCCGATATCCCCGGCCCGGTGCAGCCATCGGATTACAGGGAGGTGGCCCGGCACGCGCGCCTGCTCCCAGGCGACGGGCGCCTGCCGCTTGCGAGCCTCATCGGAAAGCTCAGTGCAATCGATTACCGTGGACCGGTCGGGCTGGAGGTCTTCAACGATCGGCTCAAGGCCGAGTCGCCCGAGGGTGTCGCGAAGCGGGCTTACGGGGCGCTGCAGAAACTGCTGTCCGAGGGCGCCCTGTAGGCTCTTCGCGACATCCGGTTGACGGTCCGACAGCGGCTTTCACCGTCATCGGGAGCGTCGCGAAGACCCTACAGGGCAGCGCGTGATCCCGGATTACAGGGCGTCTCCGGGCCGCTTCGCCGCGTTCGCGATGACCACGTGGTACGATCGCTCGGGCGATCCGATCCCGACTTACCTACGCTCCCGCACCACGCCGGCCGATTACTGTCCTAAGTAAAATATACCAGCCAAACGATTGCGCACAACGGAACAACTGGGTCCGCCGCCTGTTACCCGCCGCCGATCCAGTCCGGGTCGCATCAGGCGAGGCATCCGAACTACCGTGACCGCGGGCGTCGACAGACACGAGCTGAGGCAGATCATCGCCGGCCTGACCGAGGGCGTGATCCTGGTCGAGCCGGACCAGACGATCACCTGGGCCAACGACGCGGCGCTGGCCATGCACGGCGCCGGCAGCCTGGAGGAGCTCGGCGAGACCGTCGACGCCTATCGGGACCGGTTCTCCGTCCGCTACCGCAACCACCGGCTGCCCGAGCATTACCCGATCGAGCGGGTGGTCCGGGGCGAGACCTTCCACGACGTCATCGTCGAGGTTGTGCGCTCCGACCAGCCGGACGTCGCCTTCGTCCATTCCCTGCGCAGTCTGGTCGCCACCGACCGGGCCGGGCAGCCGAGCTGCCTCGCGCTGATCCTCCAGAACGTCACGCCGCAATTCGAGGCCGAGGAGCGGTTCGAGAAGACCTTCAACGCCAACCCGGCGCCGGCCGTGATCACCCGGCTGTCCGACCTGCGCCACGTCAAGGTCAATGCCGGCTTCCTGGAGATGACCGGCCACACCCGCGACGGGGTGATCGGGCGCAGCGTCTACGAGGTCGACGTACTAGCCGAGGCCAAGCAGCGCGAGCTGGCGGTGACGCGGCTCAACGCGGGCGCGACCATTCCCCAGATGGAGGCCCGGTTGCAGCTCCCGGATGGCGGGACCCGCTTCGTCATCGTGGCCGGCCAGCCGATCGAGATGGGCGATGAGCCGTGTATGCTCTTCACCTTCGCGGATCTGGAGCTGCGTAAGAAGGCCGAGACCTCACTCCGCCAGAGCGAGGCGCGCTTCGCCACCGCGTTCCGGATGACGCCGGTGCCGACGCTGCTTGCCCGGGCCGACGGCTTCACCGTCACCGCCGTCAACGAGGCCTTCCCGCGGGTCTTCGGCTACGGCCAGGACAAGGCCGTCGGCCGCTCCGCCGAGGAGATGGGCCTGTGGGTCTCGGAATCCGCCCGGGGGAAGTTCGAAGCCACGGTCCGACGCACCGGCTACGTGCTCGGCCTTGAGACGTGCATGCGCCACGAGGACGGGACCGAGATCGACTGCCTTGTCTCGGCCGAGCGGGTGGTGATCGGCGAGGACGATTACGTGCTGGCGGTGCTCCAGGACATCACCGAGCGCAAGCGCTCCGAGCGCGAGCTGTTCACCGCGATCGAGACCGTGATGGCCGATACCTCGTGGTTCAGCCGCGGCCTGATCGAAAAACTCGCCGGCCTGCGCCATCCGGGCCGCGACAGCACCGACGAGGGCGTCCAGAGCCTCACGGTCCGGGAGCGCCAGATCCTCGGGCTGGTCTGCGCCGGCCTCTCGGACGAGGCCATCGCCAAGCGGCTGAGCCTGTCGCGCAACACCGTGCGCAACCACGCCGCCGCGCTCTACCGCAAGCTCGGCGTCCACAAGCGCACGGAGGTGATCGTCTGGGGCCGGGACAACGGCTTCACCACGCGGGAAGCCAGCACATGAGCTGAACGATACCGGTATGATTTTACTATTGATCTGACGAAATCAGATCCCAACTGCGGTATCGCTCACAAACGATCCGCAAACCCGAATTTCGAAGGCGAGACCATCCGAGCAGGCAACCCCCGGCGCGGTCTCGGGTTCACTCATCAGAGCCCACGGCCCGCGACGCAGCATCGCCGCGACGAGCCGGCCCCGCACATCTCGCAGAAGTCCGCCGCCAAACCCGGAATGCCGCGCCACGCGCAATCCGGGTCGAGCGGCGCACACCCACCACCCCAAACCGCAACACCCAAATAGGAGAGACACCATGGTTGACACCGATCGCGTGACGGGAGCCGCCAAGGAATTCGTCGGCAAGGCCCAGGGCGCCGTGGGCGACCTGACTGGCTCGAAGGGCGACTCCGTCGAGGGGCGTTTCCGCGAGGCCCAGGGCTCGGCCGAGAACCTCTACGGCCAGGCCAAGGACACGGCCCGCAATGTCGCCGACGAGGCCGGGCGCTACGCCGAGGACGCCTACGAGAATGCCGGCGACTACGCCCGCCGGGGCACCCGCGCCGTGGCCCAGCAGGTCGAGGAAAGCCCGCTCGTCGCGCTGCTGATCGCCGGTGCCGTCGGCTACGGCCTCGCCCTGCTCATGCACGCCCGCCGCTGAGCGCGGCCATCCTTTCCGAGACGACGACCAGGAGTACACAGTGACCGCTTCCCCCAGCCTCTCGACCGCGCCGCTCGCCCATACGAGCGACGCCCGCACCGTCCTTCTCCACCAGGTGTCGTGGGGTGCGATCTTCGCGGGTGCCACCACGGCGCTGGTCGCCCAGGTGATCCTCAACATGCTGGGCATCGGCATCGGCCTGTCCAGCGTCGGCATGAACGCCGCCGACAACCCGGCCGCCTCGACCCTGTCGATGAGCGCCGGCATCTGGTTCGTGGCCTCGGGCATCGTCGCCTCGCTGATCGGCGGCTTCCTGGCCGGGCGGCTCTCGGGCAAGCCGGTGGGCGGCGCGGCCGGCCTGCACGGTCTGGTCTCGTGGTCGGTGACCACCCTGGTCGTCCTCTACCTGCTGACCTCGGCGGTCGGCGGCATCGTTGGCGGTGCCTTCAGCGGCGTGACCGCCACGCTCGGCGGCGCCGGCAGCCTCGTCGGCGGCACCGTGCAGACCGCGGCCCAGGCCGCGGCGCCCTCGCTGTCGAAGATCACCAACCCGCTCGACGGGATCGAGAGCACGGTGCGCCAGCAGGCGTCGGGCCAGGACCCGCAGGCGGCGCGCGACGCGGCCGTGGCGGCGGTTCGCGCGGTCCTGACCGGTGATTCGGCTCAGAAGCAGCAGGCCGAGACCCGGGCCGCGGACGCGCTGGCCAAGGCGCAAGGCATCCCGGCCGACCAGGCCAAGCAGCAGATCCAGGACTACGAGAAGCAGTACGACCAGGCGGTCGCCACCGCCAAGCAGAAGGCCGAGGCTGCCGCCGTCGCCACGAAGTCGGCGGCCACCCAGGGCGCCTTCTACGCCGCCCTGGCGCTGATCCTCGGCGCGCTCGCCGCCTTCCTGGGCGGTCGCCTCGGCGCCCCGAAGGCCGAGACCCTGGTCGATTCCTACGGCGCCCGCCGCGCCTGATCCACGCGACCCCCGCGCCCTCCGCGCGGGGGTCCTTCGACCGGTGCCCGGATCCCGATCCGGCCGCTTCCCCCGTCACCCCCACGGAGAACCCCGATGATCCGCAAGCTGCTCACCATCTTCGTCCTGCCGAAGCTGATCGCCTATGTCGGCCGCCGCTTCGCCGGCCGGTCCGCCGCCCCGTCGCGTCGCCCGCGCTGACACCCGTCGCGAGCCCCGGGATCCGCCGGCCGGGGCCCGCGCGCGAGACGCTTTCGGTGGACACCTGGGAGGATACGCCATGAGCAAGGGTTACCCCTCGATGACCGCGCTGCTGGGCCTGCTGGCCCTGGCCGGCTACCAGAATCGCGACAAGCTCGCCGAGCTGCTGAAGGGCCACGATCACGGGACCAGCCCGTCGCCCGTCCCGTCCGTGCCGAATCCCGCCTCCGCGAGCGGCACCGACCCGGTCTCCCGCCTCGGCGGATTGCTGGGCGGCGCCGGGGCGGCCGGGGTCGGCGGCCTGATCGCCAGCGGCCTCAGCGAACTGGTCGACCACTTCACCAAGGGCGGCCACGGCGAGACCGCGACCTCGTGGATCAATCACGGCGCCAACCGCGACATCCCCGAGACCGACTTGGAGCGCGCCATCGGACCCGAGACCCTCGACCACCTGACCCAGCAGACCGGGCTCAGCCGGGCGGCCCTGCTGGCGCGCCTGTCCCGCGAGCTGCCCTCGGCGATCGACCGCTACTCGCCCGACGGCCGCCTGCCGACCTGACGGGTGCGGCGGCGTTGACAGGGGCGTCCGCAGGCTCCACCTCCGAGCCGTAACGGCCGGGTGTGATTCTGGCCTGCGAGACGGATCATGGCGAGCGAAGCAGCAACGCGGCCCATCGTGTTCATCGACGGCGAGGCCGGCACAACCGGCCTCGGCATCCGCGAGCGCCTGGAGCGCGATGGCCGCGTGGCCCTGCGCAGCATCGCGCCCGAGCACCGGAAGGATCCGGAGGCCAAGCGCGCCCTGCTGGCCGAGGTCGATCTCGCGGTCCTGTGCCTGCCGGACGACGCCGCCAAGGAGACGGTGGCGCTCGCCGACAGCCTGCCCGGCGGCGGCCCGCGCATCCTCGACGCCAGCACCGCTCACCGGGTCGCCCCCGGCTGGACCTACGGCTTCCCGGAGATGACCCGGGAGCAGGGTGCCGCCGTGGCCCGCGCTCGGCGGGTGGCCAATCCCGGCTGCTATCCGACCGGCGGCATCGCGCTGCTGCGCCCCCTGGTCGAGGCCGGCCTGATCCCGGCGGATTTCCCGATCAGCGTCAACGCGGTCAGCGGCTATAGCGGCGGCGGCAAGGGCATGATCGAGGAGTACGAGCGGGGCAGCGCCGCGCCGTTCCTGCTCTACGGCCTCGGCTTCGCCCACAAGCACGTGCCGGAACTCCAACTGTACAGCGGGCTCACCCGGCGGCCGATCTTCGTGCCGTCGGTGGGCAATTTCCGCCAGGGCATGCTGGTGAGCGTGCCGCTCCACCTCGACGCGCTGCCGGGCAAGCCCGCGGCCGGCGACCTGGAGGCGGCCCTGCGCGACTGGTACGCCGGCCAGCCCCTGGTCCAGGTGACGACCGGCGCCGAGACCGGCGCCCACCGCGAAAAGATCACGCCCGAGGATCTCAACGACACCGACCGCCTGGAGCTGCGGGTCTTCGGCTCGTCCGAGCACGGGCAGGCCGTGCTGGTGGCGCGCCTCGACAATCTCGGCAAGGGCGCCTCCGGGGCGGCGGTGCAGAATCTCGGGCTGATGCTCGGGCTCGACGCCTGATTTTTCGAAGCTCTGATTATGCATCATCGGTATCCGAAAGCCGGCAACCACCTTTCGGGATGATGCTCATGCCCCCGGGAATAACCGGGGCGGCCCGATGGTTCTCATTCCGGGGCACGGAGCTGCGGGGTGGGCGGCCGATGGCGGCGCGAGCGATCGATCCGGGGGGCGGCGGCGCATGACGACGCTCGCCCGTGCGCGCTTCAGCCAATTGGTCCTGCCCCGCCTCGATGAGGGCTACCGGCTCGCGCATTGGCTCACCGGCAACGCCACCGACGCCGAGGACGTGATGCAGGAGGCCTGCCTGCGCGCCTACCGGGCGATCGAGACCTTCGCGGAGGGCAATGCGCGGGCCTGGTTCCTCACCATCGTCCGCAACACCGGCTATTCGTGGCTGCAGCGGCACCGGCCCCGGGCGGTGATCTTCGCCGAGGACCTCGCCCCGGCGGCCCGGTCAGCCCTCGATGCCGGAAGCACGCTCGCCGAGGCGCCGGAGACCCCCGAGGCCGCCCTCATCGCCCGCGACGAGGCCGGGCGGCTCGGCCGGGCGATCGAGGCGCTGCCGGTGCCGTTCCGGGAGGCGCTGGTCCTGCGGGAATATCACGGCCTCGGCTACCGGGAGATCGCCGAGGTGACGGGCGTACCGATCGGGACCGTGATGTCGCGTCTGGCGCGGGCGCGCCAGCACCTGCTCGAACGGCTCGCGAAGGACGGGCGATGACCGGCGACGACGAAACCCTCCTGCTGCTGAGCGCCTACGCCGACGGCGAGCTGTCGCCCGGCGAGGTGCTGGCCATGGAACGGCGCCTCGCAGCCGAGCCGGACCTGCGCGCGCTGGCCGAGCGCCTGCGCGGCCTCTCGGGTGCCGTGCGGACCACGCTGGCGGAGGTGCCGGCCCCCGAGAGCCTGCGCGGGCGGATCGTCCGGCAGGTCGGGTTCGCCGATCCGGAGCCCCGCCGCGCAAGGCTCGGCTCCTGGACGGCCCTGGCGGCGGCTCTGGTGGCCGGGATCGCCCTCGGCGCCGCGCTCGGCGGCGGGATCCTTCCTCTCGGAACCGCCGAAGCCCCGTCCCCGGTGGGCGAGGCCGTGCTGGCCGGCCATCTGCGGGGTCTCGCCGCGCCGCAGCCCTTCGATATCGCCTCCGCGGACGGGCATGTGGTCAAGCCGTGGTTCAACGGGCGCACGACCATCGCCCCCGACGCCCCCGATCTGGCCGAACGGGGCTACCCCCTGGTCGGCGGCCGGGTCGACATCGTCGACGTCAAGCCGGTGCCGACCCTGGTCTACCGCCACGACCGGCACGTGATCAGCGTCACGGTGGTCCCGGCGACCGAGGGCGCGCCGGCCGGCGAGGAACGCCGGGACGGGACGTACATCGAGCGCTGGGAGGCCGGCGACCTCACCTACTGGGCGGTCTCGGACCTCAACGCCCGGGATCTGCGCGGCTTCGTCGAGCTGTACCGCACCCGGACCGCCCGGCCGCGCTGACGAATGCTTGCCGGTCGCATTCTGGCCCGACCGAATTCTTGCTTCGCCCGGGAATAAAGGCGCGGGGGCTCGGGTTCTTCATCCCGTCGTCCGCATCGATCCGACGAGGGCCGCGCGTGATTGCCATCTCCGACCGAGACACGCGCCCGGCCTGCGGGTTCGGCGCCCCGCGAGCCGCCGCCGACCCGGTCCCGGTGGAGGCCGCGCTTCACCTCCTGATCGAGCAGTTCGAGCAGGGCGTGGCGGTGACCGACCGGTCCGGACGGGCGCTGTTCCTGAACCATGCCGCGCAGGGCCTGATCCGCAGAGGCCTGCTGCGCCTCCAGAACGGATGCCTGTGCAGCGGCACGCCCGAGCACGGCGCCGCGATCGGCCGGCTCATCGCCCGCTGCGCGGTCGGCACCGGCTGCTCCCTCCGCCTCGCGGGCGAGACCGGCACGCTCCTGATCGCCGCCTGCGCGATCCCCGGGAACGCCGTGCTCCTGCGCGTCATCGACCCCGCCTCCGCCCCGCTGCCGGACCCGGGCGTGCTGCAGGCGCAGTTCGGCTTCACCCCCGCCGAGGCGGCACTCGCCACCGACATCATGGCCGGGAACGACCTCGCGGCGAGCGCGGCCCGGCGCCGGGTCACCCTGCACACGGCCCGCGCGCATCTGCGCCGCCTGTTCGAGAAGACCGGCACCCGCCGGCAGGCCGAGCTGATGCGCCTCCTGCTGCTGTGCCCGCTTCCCGTCCCGGCCGCCGCATATCTCGGCGCCGGGACGGTCGAATTTAAATCCCGCCCTTGTTCAAACGAGTGATGCGGGTCTTTTGAAATAGAACGACGCTCAACTCCGTCGATACGCGACAAGATATCCGTATTCGTCCAGGAGGAGAGCGGTCGATGATTGTGACGATCCTGAAATCGATCCACACCCGTCGTGCAGCGGCACGCAATTACCGCGTCCTCTCGGCGCTCGACGACGATGTGCTGTTCGATGTCGGCCTCGACCGGCGCACCCTGCGCGCCTTCTGTGACAGCGGCTGCGGCCACCACGCCGCCCTCGGCGACAAGCCGGCCCCGGGGCTGGCGGTCCTGATGCCCGGAGGCCTCACGCCCGCGTTGCGGTGAGGCCCGTCCCTCATCCCGACGCGGCGACGCGGTCGGGAACGGCTCTCGTCGCGCGGGACGATCGCCCGCGACTTCGGTACAGGATCCTCCGGCGGGAAGGATCCAGGGCGATGGGCGCGACACGCGGCGGGACGGACGATCGGATCGACCTGGCGGCGGGACGGCCCTGGCACCGTCTGGATGCCGAGGCGCGGCACCCGGACCCCACCGGGACCGCCCGGCTGCGGGTCGATCTCGGCCTGCGCTTCCCGATCCACGCGGTCGCGGGCGCCGGCGAGGCGCCCGGCCTGGCCGTCTCGGATGACGGGCAGGTCTGGTCGGAGCCCGTCCTCTCGGCGCGCCCGGACGGGGAGGGGGCGGCCTGGGTCGAGCCCGGGGAGGGCGCCTGGGCGCGCTACGTCCGCCTGAGCCTCCCCGCCGGGCACGACGTCTCGACCGTCCGGATCTGGTGCGCGCGGGCGGCGTTCGACCTGATCACCCTGCGGCACGTCCTGGGCGCGTCCTTCGACATGGCCGGCGAGCGGCCGGGGACCAACCCCTACGTCACCTACAGCCTGGTCAGCGCCGAGCGGCCCCGGTCGCGCGCGCTCGTCGGGCTGGCGCTCTACGAATGCGGTGCCTTCGGCAATTGCCTGATCCAGTGCCTGCTGGCCATCGGCATCGCCCGCAACCTCAACCTCAAGACGATCAAGCTCCCCGCCGCCGACCGCAGCGAGGTGTTCGCCCTGTCCGGGCCCGTGACGCTCGGCGGCATCACCTTCATCCCGGGCTCCGAGCCGCTGCCGCCGGACGGGTCCTACCTGTCGGGGATGTATTTCGACCTCGGGATCCAGCGGCTCGCCGGCGTGCTGGGCCCCGAGGAGACCCGGGAGATCGTGCGGACCACGATCCGGCCGCTGTTCAACCGGCTGCCGGCCCGGATCCCCGAGAAGCCCGACGACGAGCTCCTGATCCACATCCGCTCGGGCGACATCTTCGGCACCTGGGTCGCGCCGCAATACCCGCAGCCGCCGCTGGCCTTCTACCGGATGGTGATCGACCGGCTCCTGGCGGAGGGCCGGATCGCCTCGATCAAGCTGGTGTTCGAGAACCGGCTCAACCCGGTGATCGCGGCGCTGGAGGCCTGGATCGCGGCGCGGGGCGTGCCGTTCTCCACCCAGAGCGGCGCGCTGACGGACGACGTCGCGGCGCTGATGAACGGGCGCTACCTCGTGTTCGGGCTGGGCACGTTCGGGCCGGGGGTGTGTCAGCTCTCGGACCGGGTCGAGCAGGTGTTCTACTTCGCCTCCGGCTGGCCGCAGCACTTCAGGAGCATCCCGACCATCGGCACGGTGGTCGAGGTGCTGGACGTGGCCGGCGGCTACACCAAGGTCGGCGAGTGGGACAATTCGCCCGAGCGGCGCGCGCTGATGCTCGACTACCCGATCGAGAACCTCGCCTTCGACGACGCCTGACCCCGCCGCCCTTGCCGAAGGCGGGAAACTCGGTGACAAGCACCCGAGAAACCTTGAGTCGGTCCTGCACGCAGAAAAGAATCCTGGATTCAAAAGGTCCGTGACCTTTTGCGGGTCCAGGGCGGAGCCCTGGTGCCGGGCTTCGCCCGATGCTCGTGGGCCAAGTCCTAGAGGTCTTGCCCCGAACCCCGCCAAAGGGCTGAGCCCTTTGGAATCCCGGTCGTGCCGGTGCGCCGATCGACGGCTGGGAGGATCGATTTGGCCAGCGATGTCCAGCCCTCGGAGGCCTTGCGGGTCAACGCCTTCCCGATGCACCGGGCCGAGATCCTGATGCAGCAGCGGCGGCGCCTGCGCCCGCGCCGCAAGACCCTGGTCAGCTTCGCGGCGAAGTACCACTACGTCGAGAGCCAGCGCCGCCTCGTCGCCGCAGCCGCCGCCACCGGGGATTTCGACACGATCGAGAGCTGGTCGCCCGACCGGCTGCACGGGACGCCGTTCTACGCGGCGCACCGGGCGATCCTCGACCGGTCGCGCGGCGCCGGGAACTGGGCCTGGAAGCCCTACATCATCGCCGAGGCAGTGGCGCAGAGCCGCGACGGCGACTTCATCGTGTTCACCGATACCGGCATGCAGGCGATCGACGACGCGCCCCTGCCGCCGGTTGCCCCGCTCCTGACCTGGCTCGCCGGGTCCGGACGCCGGGTCGCGGTGGGCGTGCTGCACGGGAAGCCGCAGCGGGTCTGGACCAAGCGCGACTGCTTCGTGCTCATGGACTGCGACACCGAGCGCTACTGGAACGCCGACCAGATCCAGGCGACCTGGATCGCCTTCATGGTCAGCCCGGAAACCCGCCACCTCGTCGCCGAATGGCTGCGCTATGCCGGCGACGAACGGGTCGTCACCGACATCCCCAACCAGATGGGCTTAGCCGATTTCGAAGGGTTCATCGACCACCGCTTCGACCAGAGCATCCTGTCGAACCTGATCTACAAGCTCGACCTGGAGATCCCGCCCCTGCGGGAGGCCTCGAAGAAGATCAAGACGCTGATCGGCGAACTGGAGATGGACACCCTGGTCTCGGTCCGGCCGTCCGAGAACCTCGCGCTGGGCAAGACCTGGCGCGCCAGCTCGGCCTCGCCCTGGTCCGGGACGACCGGCGTCTACGGCGAGCGGACCACCGGCGACCCGTCGTTCTTCTTCCACACGGCGCTGGAGCCGAAGCCCTGGTTCGTGCTCGATCTCGGCGCGGTCGCGCGGGTCTCGGAGATCCGGCTCTACAACCGCTGGGGGCAGCTCAGCGAGCGCGCCCAGATGATGCGCGTCTGGCTCGGCGAGACCGAGGCCGAGGACCGCCTCGTCTTCGACGCCGTTGATGCCGACTGGCATCCCGGCCACCCGCTCTATCTCCGGTTCGACAATGCCCGGTTCCGCTACCTGAAGGTCGATCTCGACGAGGAGCAGGTCCTGCACCTCGACGGCATCGAGATTTTCGCGGCCGGCTGACCCGGCGGCTGACGGCAGCCCGCATCACGGAGCCTCACGACACCCATGACGAGGGCGACCGCATGAGCGCGCCGGCCGGCGACAGGCCGCTCTTCCCGTTCGGGCCGATCCTGTTCTTCGGCGATTCGGTGACCGCGTCCTGGACGGCGCAGATGCCCCAGGCCTTCTCCGGGCCGCAGACCGTCGCGCGCGGGATCCCGGGCCAGACCACCCGGGACATGGCGCGCCGGCTCCGCTCCGAGATCGCCCTCTACGGGGCCAGGGGCCTCCACCTGATCTGCGGCCGCGACGACATCCTGGGCGGCAACCCGGGGGTCTCACTCGACGGCATCGTGGCCGACATCCGGGCGATGCTCAGCGACACGAGCGACCTCTTCGTGCGCAGCTGGGTCGGCTCGATCCCGCCGGTCGACCCGGCCTCACCGGCCGTTGCCGGGCGGCCCCTCGGGCTCATCGCCGAGGTCAATGCCTGGCTGCGCGACCACGTCCACGAATACGGCGCCGGCTTCATCGACCACGACCCCGTCCTGGCGACCGAGGCGGGCGGGATCAAGCCCGAATTCAGCAACGACGGCGTGAGCCTCAACGCCGCCGGCAACGCCGCGCTCCAGGCCGCGATGCTGGCCGCGCTCACCGCCCCCGGCGTCGATCAGATCTGGCCGCCGCCGGAGAGCGAGGACGCGGCGCGGCGGCGCAAGTTCCTGCACCATTTCGGCTATCTCGACTCGAACACCCGCCACCCGAGCCCCTACATCCAGTTCGCCGGCAAGCCGGGGGCGAGCCATTACGGCGTCCCATTCGATGCCCAGGGCTTCCTCAACGCCACCGCCATCACCGCGCACAAGCCCCCCGGCGAGACCCGGATCTTCGTCGTCGGCGACTCGACCACCATCGACGGCGGCACGCTGGCCAACACCTTGCCGGGACGCCTGGAGCGGATCCTGCGGGCGGACGGGCTCGCCGCCGCGCGGGTCTACAATTTCGGCGTGATGTCGAGCTGCCTCACGCAGATGACCCACCTGATCTGGTCGAAGCTCGTGGGCTACCAGCCGGACGCCATCGTGGTGGTCAGCGGCAGCACCGACCTGTTCCAGCCCTGGACCTACGATCCGCGGCCCGGCTACCCGTACAACGCCTTCATCACCGAGCGGCTCTACGACCACTTCTTCGACACGCACGATCCCCGGGCTCGGGAGGACGGCCTGTCCTACGACGCGCTGGTCACCCTGATTTACGAAGAGTTGAAGCGCCTGCGCGCGGAGGTGGGCTGGCAGACCCCCGGCTGGGAGGAGGCGATCGTCCACCACTACCGGCTCGCGGCGCACCGCCTCACCAAGCTGTCCCACGACCACGCCGTGCCGATCGTGAGCGTCCTGCAGCCGACGGTGCTGCGCAAGCGCCACCTCACCGAGGTGGAGCGCAACGTCGCCTCGGGGGCGTTCCTGGCCTATCTCGACCGCCAGTACGGCAAGCTGGAGGCGTTCACCGCCGAACTCGCGGCGCGGCGGCCCTACCGCAGCACCTTCACGGCCCTCGACCTCAGCGGCATCTTCCGCGACCGGGAGGAGGGGACCTTCTACGACATCGTCCACTATGACGATCCGGCCCGCGAGATCGTCGCCGCGCGACTGGCCGCCGAGGTGGCGAAGGTGCTCGACCGGCCCCGCACGCCGTTCGCGCGGGTGCGGGGCTGGCTCGCCGGGGGACGGTAGCCCGCCGTCTTACCCCTGTCGGTCGGCTCGCTTCACGCGATGGGTAAAAATGACCGACAGCCACGGCTTGACCTCGTGCTCGACCTCGATCGAGAGTAGCACTTCAAGGTGGAGCGCGTAGGGGAGGGTAAGGCGGAAACCGCAGCGGGCCTCCTCCATGGTGGTCGGCATGTCGCCCAGCACCGCCGCGATCACATCGGGGCGGTGGACGTCCACGGGATGGCGTTGGACCTCGCCGTCGACCTCGGCGATGAGCGTCGCCTTGGCCCGGCTCGCCGAGACCACCCAGCCGGAGAGCAGCACCTGCCCGTCCTGGATCTCGGCCCAGACCCGGTCCTGCGGCGTTTCGAGGTTCGCCCGGGCGAAGGAATCCGGCACTTCGCCGTCGAGCTCGGCGATGGTGCAGCCGACCTCGTATTTCTCGAAGCCGCGCCCCTCCCCGAAGATTTTTGCGAACTGCTTCTGGTACTCGGCGATCCGGGCGTTCCTGATGTCCTCGGGCAGGCCCGACCACTGGCCCTTCTCCTGGACCGTGTAGACCGACAGCAGCTCGCGCAGGAACGCAATGCGGCCCTTGTCGGCGACGTAGAGATTCATCAGCCAGTCGGCCGCCGCCGCGTTCTCGTAATACGCCTCCGGCACCCGGCGCAGGGCCTCGGCGCGGTAGACGCAGCAGGAGAAGTTGGCGGTGAGCGGCGCGTTGGCCAGGACCGGGAAGCTGATCGTGCCGGTGGGGTAGCGGCCCTGCTCGTCGTGCGGCACGAACGAACCGGTCGCCGGGTAGTGCAGCAGCACCCAGTTGAAGCACATGTCGAGGGCGCGGTCGTTGCGCAGCATGCGCAGCTGCATCGCGATCTTGCGGTCGGACAGCCAGTAATCGTCGGCCTCGCAGAAGGCGATGTAGCGGCCGGTGCAGGCGCCGAGGCAATCCTGCATGTTGCGCAGCATGCCGAGATTGTGCTCCCGGGGCCGGACGGTGATGCGCTCCGGATCGCGCGCCCGGTAGGATTCGACGATCTCGGGCGTCCCGTCGGTGGAGCGGTCGTCGCCGATCACCACCTGCAGCTTGAACAGGCCGCGCTGCGCCAGCACCCCGTCGAGGCAGCGGCGGATATAGCCGGCATGGTTGTAGGCGGTGACGATGACGCTGACCGTCAATTGCGCCTCGAGCCAGCCGCGCAGGGAAGCGGGTTCCCCGGAGAGTTCGTCGGGCGCGTCGAGGCCCATGTCGCGCAGGGCCGCCCGGGCGATGTCGGGGTTGGCGTCGATCAGGGCGCCGAGGCTCGGGACGTCCTCCTCGTCGAGATAGGCCTCGGCCAGGCGCCGGAAGATCGCCTTCTGCGAGGCCTCGTAGCCGGCGGCGTAGCGCCCGCCGAAATGGCCGCGCAGCGTCCGGAAGAACGCGATCTCGGAATTGCCGAGCTTCTTGTGCCGGGCGAGCTCGGTGGCGTAGGTCGCCCACATCCCGGCCGCGTGCTTGCGGTAGACCGCCATGACCTGCGGCAGGAAGCCGATGCGGCCGACCTCGGCATGCATCAGGTGGACGTACCAATCCCCCGGGGCGATGCCCTCGTCGAGCCGGAACGGCTCCTCGCCGTGGTAGCGCCAGCGATAGAGCACGCTGTTGGTCTGGACGAAGTTGTGCGCCACGAGGTCGGACAGCGACGGCTGCGGGCTCGAATGCTTCGGATAGATCTCCTCGACGCCGGGCATGTCCTCGTAGAGGACGCGCACCGGGTGGAAGCACAGGGTGAATTCCGGGTTCGCCCGCAGGAACTCGACCTGGCGCTGGAGCTTGCTCGAATCCGTCCAGTAATCGTCACCCTCGCAGATCGCGACGTATTCGCCGCGGGCGCGGGCCGTGAGGTCGGCGAAGTTCTTGTTCGGCCCGAGATTCTCTGGTCGCAGCACCGCCACGAGGTTGGGATGGCGCGCGGCGTAATCCGCGATGATCTCGGCGGTGCCGTCGCTCGACCGATCGTCGCCGACCAGGAGCTCGAACGGGAAATCCGTGACCTGCCCGAGGATGCTGTCGAGGGTCTGCCGGATGAACCGGGCCTGGTTGTAGGTGATGCACAGGACCGACACGACCGGCCGGTTCCATTCCGGCGCAGGCTCGGCCTCGGCGCGGGCGCGGATCCAGGCCGCGAACGGGTTGACGAAGCTGCCGTCGAAGCTCTCGTCCGGCTCTGCGGTGAAGTCCGCCCGCGGCTGCCGCCCGAGCCGGGCGCCGTATTTGACGTAATGTTCGAGCGGCGACAGGTCGGTCAGGCCGACATCGGGATAGCGCGTGGCGTACCAGATGTGGTCGAACCGGCCGCTGCGATAGATCGTCGAGAAATCGTCCTGCCACGGCTCCAGGGCGGGCGTCGCCGTGCTCGCACCCGGCGCGGCGTCTCCTGCACCGTCCTGCATCGATCCAATTCCTCGAACGCGCTTGGGGACCGCTTCCTTCGACCGGCCCCTCTAGCGCATCGTCTTTCTCCGAAAGCCGGAAGCCACCTTTCGGGACGATGCTCTAGAGGGTGCCGGGAAGGCGTCCTTCCTCGGAGCCGTGGTTGTAATAGTGCCGCGTCGGATCGGCGCCGGCATTCGCGACGTCGTCGTTGCACGCGAGATAGAAATTTCGGTCGAACAGCCCGGAGGTCTCGAGCCAGTCGAGCAGGGTCTGCTCGGGGACGACCGGCGCCCGCTCGGGGCTCGCCGCGGCGGCCTCCCGGTAGAGATGCACGAACTTGGCGATCCGGGCCGCGACCTCCTTGGCGGGGGGCCGGCGCACCGAGGAGGCAACGACGCTCGATTGCTCGCCGGGCCGCCGGCGCTGGAGGTCGGCCTCGGCCAGGCGCACCAGGCGGGCCATCTCGCCCTGCGCCTCCTTGAGCCTCGCCTGCGTCTCGGCGAGCTCGGCCCGCAGCGCGTCCACGTCCTCGCTCAAGGTCGGCTCCGTCTCAGTCTCGACGTCCTGCGATCCGGGCGCGGGATCATGCGGCGGGATCGATCGGGTCCCGGCACGATCGATCCCCGCGCCGCGTGTAAGGCGGGGTGATACGATCGGCTCCGGGACCGGTCAACCTTGGGCGATCCGGCCTATCCGGCGGGTTCGCTCGCGTCGGGACGCCATCGTCGCGACGAAGCACCAGCATAGCCATTCGCGTGCGGCGGCGACTCCGCGAGCAGCCCTTGCGCGAGGTGGCTGCCCGTGACCCGGGGCGGCTCTGACTACCCCGCCACCGCCTGCGGCCCGACCGAGCCCTCGACCAGCGGGCCGGGGATCGCGGCCTCGGCATCGACCATCAGGCGCGCCTCGTGGCGGCGCATGAACATCCACAGGGCCACGGCGCCCAACAGCACGAAGGCCAGGAGCGCGAGGCCCACCGGGCCCATGACGTTCTCGATCGAGCGTCCGCACAGATACGCGCCGAAGCCCATGATCGAGGCCCAGGCGATGCCGCCGACGGCGTTGAAAAACATGAAGCGGCGCGCATCGAGCTTGTTCACGCCGGCCAGGACCGCCGCATAGGCGCGCAGCATCGCGGTGAAGCGGCCGAAGAACACGATCTTCCCGCCGTGCCGGCGGAACAGGTACTGGCCGAGCTTGAGCCGGCCGTGATCGAGGCCAATCATGTGACCCTTGCGCAGGAGCAGGGGCAGGCCCCAGCGCCGTCCGACCCAGTAGCCGGCATTGTCGCCGAGGATCGCGGCCGTCGCGGCGATCGCCACCACGAGGGCGATGCTCAGGTTTCCGGTGCTGCCGGCATAGGCCGCCGAGGTCAGCAGGACCGTCTCGCCCGGGAGCGGCAGGCCGGCGCTCTCCAGCGTGATGATGACGAAGATGGCGATGTAGCCGTAGTTGGCGATCAGGTCGGCACTGGGCAGATCGTGCAGGAAGGACATGCGGTCTCCTCGCGGATCGGAGGGCTGCCCTGTCGGCGAGAAACATGGCCGCTCCGGGGCGAAGCCCGAAATACCTGGCCGGACGACGATCGGCTGTGCCGGCGAGCACGACGGCTCCCGGGCTTTTCCGGCCTCAGCGTGCCGGGTTCGGCGGCACCCCGTCCCCGCGCGCCTCCGCCAGATGGGCCCGCATCCAGTCGATCGTGCTGATGAGCCCGTCACGCAGGGCGACCCGGGGCTGCCAGCCGAGTTCGGACCGAATCAGCGTGGTGTCGAGCACGTTGGCCGGCACGTCGGCGGCGCGGCTCGGCTTGTACAGGCAGGGCAGGCGCTCGCGCCCGAAGGCCCGCTCCAGCTCGGCGATGATCTGGTTGACGCTCAGGCCCGTGCCGCTTCCGACATTCATCACCTTGTGGGGGCCGTCATAGCCGACAGCGGCCAGGAAGGCATCGCTGACGTCGTCAATATGCAGGAAGTCGCGCACGACCTCGCCCGTGCCCCAGACCTCCAGCGGCAGATCCGCGAGCACGCGGTGGATGGTGCTGCCGATCAGGCCCTGGTGCCTGTTGCCGAGCTGGAACCGGCCATACGGGTTGGCGATCCGCAGGATCTGGTAATCGATCCCGTGGAGATGCCGGTACAGGTGGAGGGACTTCTCGATCATCAACTTGCTGATGCCGTAGGCCGAGATCGGATCGGTGGGCGCCGCTTCCGGGATCGGGGTGGCGCGCGGGATCCCGTAGATCGCCCCCCCGGAGGACGCGAACACGACCTTCCTGATCCGCGCCGAGCGGCAGATCTCGAGGAGGTGCAGGGTCGCGATCGGCGCGGCGGCGAGCTCTGCGGACGGGTCCCGGTTCGAGCTCTCGGGGATCGATCCGGCGATGAGGTGGAAGACGAAATCCTGACGCTCGACCGCGTTGGCGATGCCGAGCCGATCGGCGAACTGGCCGGTCACCCGGGCGACGCGCCGGTCGAGGACCTGGGCTTGCGGGTGGCTGCGGCTGAAGCAGGTGACCTCGGCGCCGGCCTGAGCGAGGCGGTTGCACAGGTTCAGGCCCAGGAAACCGGCACCGCCCAGCACGAGGCAGCGGGCCCCCGCGAGAGCCGAAGCGCTGGCTCCGGTTGGATCGATCGGCGCCCCGTCAAATCCTTGGCCGCCGCTCATGGTCGGAGTTCGGCGCTCGGGTGCATCGGTGCCGAGGCTGCCGGCGCCTCGGGCCCGGCCGAGTCCGCGTCTCGCGCTTCGATCATGCAATCGACCAGGGCGAGGGCGGATTGCTCAAGCGCACGGCGCGTCGGCTCCAGCGGCGACTTCCCGTAGGCCCGGGTCGCCGCGTAGGCGGCCGCATAGGCCGCATCCCAGCCGGCGGCGAGGATCGGCGGCCCGGCCTCCTCCAAGGCGTCCCGGACGGTGATCCAGGCGGCCTGCTGGGTGGCATCCCAGGCGGCGGCCCGAACCGCGGAGCCGGTCTGCCGCAGGGTGAGGTTGGCGACCGCCGCCCGCTTGCGGGCGCGCTTCAAGTGATCGCAGAGGGAGGCGAGATCGGCGACGTCCGTGAGTTCGGCCCGGTCGGCGAGTTCGTCCGCCTCGACGTTCAGCTTGGCCAGGCGGAACCAGGCCGGCACGTGGCTGCGCACCAGCCAATCGGCGACCATCGCGATGCGCCGGCGCTCCAAGGCCTCCGAACCGTTCGTTCCGACGAGCCGCGGGACGAGCGGGAGGATCAGGCCGTCGCGCTCGGCCTGCGGCAGGCCATCGCTCCAGGTCCGGATGAAGGCGGCGATGCTCGGCGAGGCGCAAGCGGGCTGATCGGAAAGGGGCTCGCCGGCGAGGTAGGCCACCGCCTCCAGGGCGCACAGGCCCTGGTCCGGACTCGCGTGCGGACCGGCCGCCAGGGTTGTGACGCGCGAGAAGCGCGCGGGGTCCACCCGCACAGGCTCCGCGCCGGCCAGCGATCGGAGCACGTCGTCATCCGGCACGCGGATGGGAGGGCTGTCCGCGTCCGAGAGGGTGAAGCCGGCGGGCGTACCGGACGCGACCTCGTTTTCCAGGGCGGCGACGGCCGCGACGACCTTCCTGGGATCGACGGTGTAGCTCACGTGGAAGGCGTGTACGCCCGGACGATGCAGTGTCCGGCCGCGCAGGAACAGGATCCGCGCGCCCCCGACTTCGATGTAGCTGGTGTAACCCCGGAAGTTGAAGGCCAGCTCCTCGTGGATCAGGCCAAGGATCCGGCAGCCGGGCCGGCAGAACAGGGCGTTGCTCAGGGCCGAGCTCGACGAGCCGACCACCAGGGCGGCCGAGTGGAACGCGTCGACCTGTTCGAGGAACGACATCGTCTCCGGGTAGATCACCTCGAAGCCCAAGGGGCGCAGGCGCTCGGCGATCTCCTCCTCGTTCACCAGCGCCCGCTGGGTGAAGGCCTTGCGCGAGATGAACAGGCGCCGGTCGGTCCGCTCCGACAGGACCCCGCGCTCCCGCGCGCTCTGAAGGATCCGCTCGCGGATCACCGCGAAGATGTCGGCCGGCCAGACCGCGTCGTAGACCGGCCGCCCCGGCTTCATCTCGAACGGGAAGAACGCCGGCGGGGGCGCCATCCCGAGAAGCCCGAATTCGACGGGCCTGGGCGGCAGCTTGATCACGGGACGGCCCCGCGTATCGAGCAGGCGCAGGATCTCCTCGTGCGAGCCGGGCATATGGTCGTCGATGCAGAGCGGGATCCCATCCGGGCAGCGCGGATCGTTGTAGGCGAGCATGCGCGGCACGTACTCGCAGAACCAGTGCCCGTAGTTCCGGCTCTGGAGGCCGAACATTGTCAGCCCGGCCTCGACCGCGTGCGGATCCTCGGGCACCTCCACGAGGGCGCGCGTATCGCCGAACGCGGCCATCATGATCTGATCCGGATTGAGCCCGTCCTGCAACAGGATGTCCGGGCGGCGCGGATGCGCGGCCAGATCGTAGACGAGCTTGTCGCCGGCGATGACCACGTTGCTGCGCGGGAACGCCCGGGCGCCGTTCAGGAAGGCGAGGTATTGCGGCGGCATGTCGAGCTCGCCCCGCTCGGACACCAGGGCCGGGGGCAGCTCGAAGAAGCGGAGTTCGGGAGGCGCGATCCTGCGCGCCGGTCGCAGCTCCGTGTACGCTGCGCCCCCGCTCGCGGCGAGCGCCTTGGCCGTCGTGATGTCGTAGACGCGGAACGGCCCGGCCCGATAGACGTGCCGGGTCTGCGCGTGCAGCGCGATCGCGTCCGCGTAGCGCCCCTCCGGGAGCAGGGCGTCGAGCTGCAGGCGGCGCAGGTTCTTGACCTTGGTGCTCACGGCAAAGCCGTCCGCCGTCGTGATGCCGTCGTCACCGCCGTTCAGCTCGTAGGCCAGCCGATAGCTCTGCGCGCAGGCCTCCGGCTCCTGACTGCACTCGGCCACCCAGCCGAGCCGGAGCAAGGTGGTCACACCTTCGCGGATGACGGTGGGGTCGCCGCTCTCGCGCAGGCTCCGGACGCGGTCCGTGGCTTCCGCGTAGCGACCGCGCCGGCAGAGGTCGCGCAAGCGCGCGGTGGCGGCGGCCACCACCCAGCGCTCGCGCTCATGTGGGACCAGCGAGCCGATCAGATCGTAGGTATCGGCGGCGGCGCCGAGCTGGTCATCGCCCTCGAGCCGGAACGCCAGCGCCTCGAGATGCCGCCGTGTCGTGCTGAAGCCGGCAGGATCTTCGACCGGGACGAGCCTGCGCAGCCGCTCGAGGACCTCCGGAGCGTTGTCGCGATTGACCGTCCGGATCAGGTCGATGAACGTCTCCGTCGGCCTCATGTTCGTCTCAACACCCTGCCCGTCCGCGCGCGCCGGCGCGTTCGATCGCGGCCCGCGCCCCGACCGGCGGTGTACTGGAACGGAGGCACCCTGACGAGGCATCCCGGTTCTGGTGATCCTTGAAGCATTGATCTCCCCGCCGCCGCCAGGCCGGCCGAGCCGACCTATCGATCCGAGGCTTCGCCCCTGGAGAGCCTGCGGGGACTCGTGTAGGGCAGGGCCCCGGACAGGCAGGGGATCCCGCGCATGGACGTTCGCCCGAGCGGCAGGCAGCCGCCAGCGCCGAGCCGGAGCCGGTCGCGGCACACGGCGCGATGACGGTCCGCCTCGTCCTCTACGGCGCGGGTGCCCTCGCCCGCGAGATCGTCGACGTCCTGGAACGGCTGAACGCGCACGGGACCACGATCGAGCTGCAGGCGAGCATCGTCGATCCCGGCATCGACGCGCCGGAGACGTTCCGCGGCAGGCCGGTGGTCCGCGATGTCCGCACCTTCGCGGGCGACGACAGCCTGCGCTTCGTCGTGGCCCTCGGCGAGCCCGGCCCCCGGGCCCGCGCGGTGGCGCATCTGCGGACGGAGATCGGCGCGCGCTTCGCCACGATCATCGATCCTGGGGTGCTGATCGGCGCCAGCAGCCGCATCGGCGCCGGCGCGGTGCTCCTCGGCCATTCCTCCGTCACCGCAGACGTGCGGCTCGGCGACCACGTGCTGATCAATCCGGGCTGCACCGTGGCCCATGACAACGTGCTGGAGGATTTCGCCACGCTGAGTCCCGGCGTCCACTTGGCCGGCCATGTCCAGATCGGGGAGGGGGCCTTCCTCGGAACGGGCGCCTGCGTGATTCCGAAGATCCGGATCGGCGCGCACGCCCTGGTCGGCGCCGGCGCCGTCGTGATCCGGAACGTGGCGCCGGGCCGGACGGTGTTCGGCAATCCGGCCCGCACCTTGCCGGCCCGGCCCCTGCGGCGCAGCTGAGGAGAGGGGCGGCCAAGACCGGCCGGGCCGGCGCCTTCCGCGGCCGCGCCCGGCCATGTATAGCGGGCGCCGTCACCGGGCGTGCGGATGAGGATGGTGGCGGCCGACAGTCAGGACGTGTCTCGACGATGATCCCCGTGCTCATTCCCAGCCTGCCGGAGACGGACGCGATCGTGCCGTATCTGCGCCGGATCGATCAGTCCCACACCTACAGCAATTACGGGCCGCTCTCCCGCGCGTTCACGGCCAAGCTCTGCGCCTTCGTCTCGGAGCGCGCCCATGGTGCGCCGGTCGCCGCGACGATCACCGGCAACGGCACCAGCGCCATCGAGCTCGCCCTGCGTTACCGCATCGCCGGCCGCAGCGGCCGGCTCTGCCTGATGCCGGCCTACACCTTCGTGGCCACGGCACACGCGGCGGTGAATGTCGGCCTGGAGCCGTTCTTCGCCGACGTGGATCCCGAGACCCTGTCGCTGACGCCGGCCATCGCCGAGCGGGCGCTCGCGATGGCGGAGGGCGATGTCGCCGCCGTCGTGGTGGTCAGCCCGTTCGGGGCGCCGATCGACAGCGCGGCCTGGGAAGCGTTCGAGGCGACGCACGGCATCCCGGTGGTGTTCGACGCCGCCGCCGCCACGCTCAATCTGCGCCGGGTCGGCGCGCAGCCGATCTGCGTCAGCCTGCACGCCACCAAGGCGCTCGGGATCGGGGAGGGCGGCGCGATCCTCACCACCGACGCGAAACTGGTGGAGCAGACCACGGCCATGACCGGGTTCGGCTTCACGACGACCAGCCGGGTCTCGGAGGTGCGCGGCGGCAATTACCGCATCTCCGAATACGCCGCCGCCGTCGGCCTGGCGGTGTTCGACGGGCTGGAGGCGCGCATCCGGCAGCTGCGGGAGGCCTCGCTGGCCTATGTCGAGGGCTTCGACCGGATCGGCGTGCGCATGCAGCCGGGCTTCGGGGCCGAGTGGCTGACCATGACGGTCAACGCGCTGTTCGAGCCCGCCGCCGCCAAGGCGGTGACGGCGGGCTTCGACGTCGCCGGGATCCAGTGGCGGCGCTGGTACGGGACCGGCTGCCAGGCCCACCCCGCCTTCGCGACATGCCGGCACGACGGCCTTGCGCGGACCGAGGCCGTCGCCGCCGGTGCCATCGGGCTGCCGTTCTTCCCGGCGATCACCCGGGAGCAGATCGCCGAGGTCTGCGGCTGCGCGGAGCGGGCGCTGGCGGCCCGCTAGAGCGCGCGCCGCCGAAGTGGATACCGGTTCGGCGTCAGCGAGCGCGTCACATCAAGGGCTTGGAGCCCGGACGGCGCTGCGTATCGCGGAAGGGGAACGGTCGATCACGATGCAGGACGACTTTCGCCGAATCCTGACGCAAGCCAGTCGCGCGAACGGCGCCGCCGCTCTCGACACGATCGAGGGCGCCCTCGCCTCCGTGCCGAATAAACGGGCCGAGACGGCCGCGCAGCACCTCGCCACCCTGGGCTTCCGGTTCCAGGGGGAGGACAGCTTCGATCTGGCCGCCCGCGCCTACGGGCTGGCGGCCCGGACCTCGCGGTCGCAGGCCGCGCAATACCATCTCGCCGCCATCCGGACGCGCATCGTCGACCAGTGCCGGCGGCAGGCCTTCGACGGCGTGGAAGGCCTCTTGGAGGAGTTGCGTCAGGCGAAAGCCGCGGCGGGCGACCGCGGGCCGAACGACCCGTCGCTGATCCAGATCGCCTGGGATTACGAACTCGCCGGCGAGGCCGAGAGCGCGGTGCGCTGCTACCTGCTGGCGCGGATCGCGCGGGACATTCTAGGCGGCCAGGCCCTCACGGTCGACGGCGACCCGATCGAGCGCAAGATCCGAAACCTGCGCAGCCTGCAGATGACCGCGCTGGCCGAAGCGGGACGGCACGAGGAGGCGCAGGCGCTGCACGAACGCACGCGCACGACCCTGGGGCTCGAGCCGGTGCGGATCTACGACATCGTCTCCGTCCGCCAAGCCGCCGCCGCAGGGGCGGGTGACTATCGGGAGCTGGTCGGCCCCCGCCGGATCGCGGAGCCGGAAATCCGCTTTCTCGAAGGCCCGGTGGCGCTGCTTTCGACCTGCGGCACCCTGGACGCCCCGCCACAATACGTCGCCCGGTTCGAGGACTGCCTGACCTTCCCGCGCAGCAACATCGTGCTCCAGGGCACCCGCCTGATCTACGACCTCGCTGCGCACCCGGACAGCGGCGTCGCGGACATCAAGGACGGGAAGAATTCCGATCAGATCATGACGGCCGTCTACGGGGCCGGGCGCGCCCTGGTCGAGGAGCCGGCCGCGCCTCAGGTCCTGGATGCCGGCCTGATGATGTTCGGCCTCCAGAGCAAGAACTACGGCCACTGGCTGCTCGAGTTCGTGCCGCGGATGCTGTGCTTCAACGATCCCGCCTGCCCCGCGGGCTTCCCGATCTGCATCGACGACCACATGCCCGAGACGCATCGGCAGATCGTGGAGCTGCTCGACGCGCGCAACCGCCCGATCCTGCCGCTTCCGGCACAGGCGGTGCGCTTCAAGGAACTCGGGGTCGCCCCGGTCCCGACCTTCTTTCCGTTCGACGCACGACCGGGCCTGCCGGTCTACGACGCGGTCTGGCCGAAGGATGTCCTGGGAGGCATGCGGCGCGCGGTGCTCGACAAGCTCGCGGCGCGCGGCGTGGACCTGCGTTCCACCGGGCGGCGGATCTTCCTGTCGCGGAAGGGTTTTACGCAGCGCCAGCTCGTCAACGAAACGGAGATTGCCACCGTCCTGGCGCGGCACGGTTTCGAGGTCGTGTATCCGGAGAAGCTGTCGTTCATCGAGCAGATCGCACTCTATCATTCGGCCGACGTGATCGTCGGCTCCGCGAGCTCCGCGATGACGAACACCATCTTCTGCAACGACAAAGCCCGCGTGGTCGCGCTGATCCACGAGAACCGGTCGTTCAACTTCCGCGGCTACACCAGCATGATCGAGTCGAGCGGCGCGAAGGTTCTGTTCATTCGCGGCTCGACGGTCCCGGGCGAGAAGACGCACCCGTTCCACGCCAATTACACGGTCACGCCCAGACAGGTGCTGCGCGGCCTGGAGCGCGTGGGCGTCGGCACGTAGCTCTCGGATTCTGGAGACGGGAGCGATATGCGGCCGACGGCGACCTTCATCGACCTGATCCGGTCGATCGACAGCGGCAATGCCCCGACCAGGCTCGAGACGCTGGCCGCATTGCTCAGCGCCGAACCGCCCCCGCCGGCGCGCGCGGCCGCGACCCTGCGGCACTTGGAGGCCCTCGGGTTCCGGCTCGAAGGCGGTGGCCGGTTCGGGGACGCGGCGCGCGCCTACGAGCTCGCCGCTACGATCGACCCACGGGATCCCCAGCGCTGGCGATGGATCGCAGCGACGGCGCGCCTGCGCGACTGCGTCGAGCACGCGCGCTGGGACGAGGCGGCAGCGTTCATCGCCGAGATCAGGAGCCGCGGAGAGACGGAGGCGGCCCTGCGCGAGGCCGCCAGGGCGCTGCTGGGGGTGGGGTGGGACCACGAGTGCCGTGGCCGGGCGGAACCCGCCGTCCAGTGCTACCGCCTCGCCTTCGCGCTCAATGGCGGCGATGCCGGCCTCGCGACCGGGGACGGTCACAGCCTCAGCACCAAGATCCGGAACCTGCGCATCCTCCAGATGAACGCCTTGGCGGAGGCGGGCCGCTACGAGGAGGCCGCAGCCCTGCACGCGAGCACGCGGGCGATCGCCGGCTTCGGTCCCGTCGGCATCTACGACATCGTCTCGGCGCGACAGGCCGCCGAGGAAGGTCACGGGCGCTATCGCGAGCTCCTGGCCGGCCGCAGGATTCCGGACCCCGAGGTGAAGTTCCTCGGGGGCTCGATCGCGCTGACCTCCCAACCGGGCACCCTCGACGCGCCACCGCAATACGTCGCGTTCTTCAAGGACTGCCTGACCTTCCCCCGCAGCAACCTCGTGCTGCACGGGCAGCGCCTGATCTACGATCTGGCGGCCCATCCTCTCAGCGGCGTCGCCGACATTAAGGACGGGGTCAATCCCGGCCAGATCATGCTGGCAGTCTGGGGGCCTGAGCGCGCTCTGGTCGAGGCGCCTGCCGAGATCCAGGAGATCGATGCCGGCCTGATGCTGTTCGGCTTCCAAAGCCGGCAATACGGCCACTGGCTGCTCGAATTCGTCCCGCGGATGCTGTGGTTCAACGACCCCGCCTGTCCGGCGGGCCTGCCGCTCTGCATCGACGACGGGATGCCGGAGACGCACCGGCAGATCATCGCGCTCATGGACGAACGCGACCGCCCGGTGCAGGTCCTGCCGCCGGTGGCGACCCGCTTTCGTGAACTCGGCCTCGCCCCGGTGCCAACCTTCTACCCGTTCGACACGCGGCCGGGCCTGCCGATCTACGACGCGATTTGGCCGAGCGACGTCCTCGCCGCCGTGCGCGGCAAGATCCTGGAGCGGCTCGCCGCGCAGGGCGGCGACCTGCGCCGGACGGGGCGGCGGATCCTGCTGTCCCGGCGCGGTTTCACGCAGCGTCGACTGGTCAATGAAGTGGAGATCGCGGACGCCCTGCGGCCTCACGGCTTCGAGGTCATCCAGCCCGAGACTTACACCTTCGCCGAGCAGGTCGAGATCTATCACGCGGCCGACATCGTCGTTGGGTCGGCGAGCTCCGCCCTGATCAACGGCCTGTTCTGCCGCCCCGGCGCGAAGGTCATCGCCCTGACCCACGACAACCCGGCCTTCTATTTCCGCGGCTTCACCAGCCTGATCGAGTCGAGCGGGGCGCGCCTCCTGTTCGTCCGCGGCCACGCCGTGCAGACGGAGGGACTTCATCCGATGCACGCGGATTACGCGGTCTCGCCCAACGCGATCCTGCAAGCGCTCGCCGCCTCCTGAGCGGCCCCGGCCGCCGCGGCTACACCCCCGCGTAGACCTTGTGGAGCGGGAAGCCGCAGAAATCGTCCTCGACGCCGAGCTTCCTGATCGGTTCCGAGGGCGTGGCGATCGCGCCCTCCATCAGCAGGCGCAGGAATTCCTGTGACGCCATCAGGGGGATCTCGGCCCGCAGCAGCTCCGGCCCGTAGAGGTCGAGGGTCTCGATCACGTACTGCTCGGCGCCGGCATGCAGTTCGGCCAGGATGGCATGCTCCTCCGGCGTCCGCGGATCCGCCTTGAACAGCGGCTCGACCCGATCGCCCGCGGTGTCGTAGCCCACCACCTGCCCGTGGGTGGCGGTCAGGAAGGCTTCGACGGAGAGGGAGTGGTTCAGCGCGGGCATCGACGCGGTCAAGGTCGCGACGTTCTCGCAGAGGCAGCCGAAGGCGGAGCCGCCCTCCGCCGCGACGGCGTTCGCTTTGTCCAGGGCCGCTAGATAGAACCCGACCAATGGCCGGCCGAGCGCCGTCTGCATCATCCGCTGGATCGTGGCCGAGTACCCGACATCGACGACGCCGCAGGCGACATCCGGGTCCAACCCCTCCTGCCGGGCATAGGCCAGAAGGCGCCGGTGCATGTCCGCGGCATGCACCGCGATCTCCGGCTCGAGGTCGGTCATGATCCGCTCGACAACCTCGACATCGCCCGGAAGCCGCACCGCGATGCGGTCGAGCTCGAGATGCGCCGGGGCCGTGAACCCGGCCCTGTTCCACAGGAGCCCCTGCACGGTGCCCACGTAGCGTCCGGCCGCCGTCACCAGGTCCGGGCGGAACGCCTTGGTGAGGGCGGCTGCGATCGCCGTCTGCCGGGAGACGTGGAAGTAGCGCCCCTCGGGCAGGTGGTCCCAGCCGTAGCGCTCCCGGATGAGCCGGTAGATCCTGACGAGGACGTCGCCTTCGCGCGCCAGGAAGTACAGCCGCTCGACCCGGGCCAAGCCTTCGTGGCGGATCAGCCAGGATAGGAAGACCAGCATCAGCGGCCCGAACACGGCGTACCCGATCTCACGGCTGGAGCCGAGGGACAGGTAGGGGCCGGAGGCTCGACCGAGGAACGGATTGCGGCCCAGCGCCAGCATGGCGTGGCCGACGACGAGATCGGACGGCCATGTCCGCGCTAGATCGCCTTCGTCCCGCACGAACCCGCTCTGGGCGAGGATCTTGGCCGGATGGGCGACGTGCAGGTAGGGGATGCGACGGTCGCAGGCCGCCTGAATATCCGAGTGCTCATTGTCGCCGACATGCAGCCAGCGGGCGCGCGGCACCGCCTCGGTCTCCTCTACGTGGCGCCACAGGTCGCCCCGGTCCTTGCGCGCACCCACCGCGTTGGACACGTAGATCGCGGCGAACAGGTCGGCGACGCCGATCGCGCTGAGGATGCCGCGGATGTTGGCCTCCTCGTAATAGGTGTCCGTCATCAGGATGATCCGCTTGCCGAGCGCATGCGCCGCTTCGAGGACCGCGATGACCTCCGTGCGCGGGCGCAGGGCGCCGAGGTCGATCCGCTTCTCGAGGGCGTGCGCCCGCGCGACCACGTCGCCGGGGATCGGCCCCGAGGCGGCAAGCTCCGCGTAGATCTCCGACAGGTTGACGTCGCCCTGGTGGTGTTTGCGGGCGCGCACCCGGTTCTCGGCGGCCCGACGCTCCGCGAACAGCGGGATCGGCCGGCCCGCCTGCGCCGAAATCCGGTGCTCGACGAGCTTGAGCACCGCATCCGGGCGCCGGGCCGGACGGCTCACGAGGGTGTCGAACAGGTCGAACGAGACGAGGTCGACGTCGTGCAGCGCCAGCAGCGCCTGGTCCTGCGTCCGAGCGCTGTACTGATGCCAGTTGCGCGCGCTGCTGTCGATGCGGGCGAGGCCGTTTTCGTACTCGAAGCAGACCGCTTTGTAGCCCTGGGCCCGGCACACGATGGGGACCACCCGCTCGATCGCGTGGGCCAGCGTCCCGTCGCTCTGGCCGTGCTCCTCGGGGAAATCGTGCGGGGTCAATCCGGCGGTCAGGAGCGGGCGCAGGGCGTCGACCCGCGCCCAGAACATGCCGCCCACCGGATAGTCGAGATACTCGTCGAACCCGTCGTAGCGCAGGCCGAGCCGGTCGAGCAGCCCGTAGCCCGCGCCGATATTAGCGAGCCAGGTATGTGCCCAATAGACGATGTGCTTGCTGGTCTCCGGGAAGAACAGGCCGATCCGGGGATCGTCGTCCAGCAGGGCCACGGCGAGGCGGGCGCAGGCGGCGTTCGCGAACAGAGCGCGATAGATCTCGTCGCGCCAGCGCGTCTGCTCGGCGCCACTGAACAGCGACTTCTTGGTGTGGACGTGGAGCACGTACTCGTAGCGCAGGATGTCGGGCGCGAACACGGTGACGAGCGGCCCGAAATTGCGCCCGCAGTTTTCCACCAGCACGACCCGGCAGCGATGGACCAGGCCGGCGCGCTCTGCGGCTGCCTCGATCGCGCTCTTCTTCGCGGGCTCATCGGTTGAGACCAGCAGGTCGAACTGCGGGATCGCCCGCACGAGGTGCGGGAGCAGATCCTCGAAGACGTCGACGTAGAAGGCGTGGACGACAACGACGATGCTCGCGGCCGCGCTCTCACGCAGGACGACGGGGAGAGTCTCGATCACGCGGGCGCCGGTGTCGCGGGCGACGGCGAGGCGGATCGGCCGTCCCTCCGCGCGTCCGCTCACCAGGTAGTGGAGCAACGGGTTCGCGCCGGCATCGGCCACATCGGCGTTGTTGCCGAGATACCACGCCCCGTCGAACAGGGGGCCGGGATTCATTCCGAGGGCTGCCCCCTCGCGGAGGTAGTGCCGTGCGGCTTGGTTCGGCGACAGGTCTGGGACGTGGGTCGTCCGGTACCAGTCCGCGTCGAAAAACTCGGAGCCTTCGATCCGCGCCAGCGCCGCTGGGTCGGCGAAGGGGCAGATGGGCCGTCCCTCGGCGCGCCCGTCGTTCAGGTAATGCAGAAGGGGATTCCGGCCGGCCGCAGCGACGTCGGCGTTGTTGGCAAGGTACCACGGCCCGTCGAACAGCGGGCCGGGGCTCAGCCCATTCGCGGCGCCCTCCTGCAGGTAATGGCGTGCGGCCCGGTCCCGCGTCACGCCGGGTGCCTGGCTCGCTTGGTACCAATCCGCGTCGAACAGCTCGGACTGCGCGATCCGCGCCACCTCGTCCGGGTCGGTGATCGGACGTATCTCCCGTCCCTCCGACCATCCGCTGTCCAGGTAGTGCAACAGCGGATTCAACTCCGCAGCGGCGACGTCCGGGTGATTCGTGAGATACCACGGACCGTCGAACAAGGGGCTCGGGCTCAGCCCACGTGCGGCATCCTCTTGCACATAGTGCCGGGCGGCTTCGGCCAGCGGCACGTCCGGCGCCTGAGTTGCGCGATACCATTCCGCGTCGAAGAATTCGGATTCTCCAACCCGCTGCGCCGTCACGGCGGTGCGGTCAACGCCGAGGATGCTGCGCAGCATCTGGAGGAGCGCAGTGTAGCGGACCATATCGGGACTTCAGAATGGGCTACGTGCGTCAGGGAGGGATGCCGTCGCAGGCGCCAGACGGCGTGGTGTGGCGGGACGTACAGCAAGGGCAGGGTAGTTCGCAAATCGTCGGTCTGCTTCGCGTACGAGCACGTCGACCCATACGCATGCCCACCGCCCCGCTGAGGGCTGAGTGCCGACGACAAGCTATTGTCGCGGCCGCTTCCGCTGAGCCGCGCACCTTGCAAGCGTACCTTTCGCCCCCACGAACGTGGCGCGTGGCAGGGCGTCCCACTCATCAATATCCCGGCGATGATCGAGCACGCGTGGAATCGAGCGCGCGTGGCGGGCCGGTCGAAGCCGCACCACATCACGAGAATCCCGGGCGGCGGATCGCGTGAGCAGGCAAAATCGCCGCTGAGGCGTGTCGTGGGACCGGCTAGCTCTGGACTGGGCTGATTGTAGGGCCTGGCTGGGACCGAGGGACCTGAAACGTGATCAGATGCTGACCCGGTCGCAGGCAGTCGCGCGACTCTTGCGCTGCAATCCTGCCTCGATCGGCACCAAGCCGTTCAAGCCGGCGAAGCTCCCGTTGGGTATCGCTGCGGTCTTGCACGTCGTCCCGTATCGGACGGTGAACCTCGTCGTGCCGCAGAGGAACAAGGACACAATCTCAGCAGCTGCGATCGTGGCATCGATCGCGGTGCGCCGCTGGTCATCGCGCCGGATACGAAAGCTGATCGGAATGATGTCGGACCGTCGACCCGTTCAATAACGGTCATGCCTTCAGCCACTAGGCATCCACCCGCCCCCCGGTTCCACCCAAACCTAATGATAACGCGGGTCGAAACCGGCTTCGTCATCGGTCGTAAGGGAGCCGAGCGGCTCGCAAACCGACGCCGCTGCGGGAGCAGGCCTACCGATTGCGCCGACCCGCCGACCTCGCTGAGGCCCCTTCAGCCCCGACATGTGGCGCCTTTTATTCTGTTCGGATCTACGTTAAGCAAAATTTTATAGAGCGGCCCTGATAGAAACGTAGCTCATACTTCATTCATGCATTCTGATGTGCATCGACCGGCCGAAGTAAATTTTCCAGATCGCATCCTCCTACGCATCAAAGCATCGGTCAGACGGACACTCAAAATGAAAGATTTTAAATTCAAGAAGGGTACTGGCAAAATTCTTGCAATATCACTAACAGGATACGCGGTGCAATCCCATCAGGATTTCGAATGGGAACAAATGCTAGATCAATTCGAATGTAGTAAATTGTTCCTATCAGATAGACATCATACTGGTTCCACGGGTCCATCCTAGGATTCAGCAACGGCCTATTCTCGACTGTGGCAGGCATTAAGCGAGTAATGGAAAGCCACGATATCAATCGTCTGCTGATAATGGGCAATTCCATGGGTGGGCATGGAGCAATATTACTAGGAACGATCCTTAAAGCTGAGCAAATTATTGCTTTTTCGCCCCAGATCGATTTATCGATCGATTTTCTTGAAAGGATCGGCGATCGAAGATGGGAGGCGAAGATGAATGAAATCAATACCATTGGTTTCGACTATCTCGATTTAAGCCAACTTGATATGTCGTACTCGGATGTGCGCATATTCTATGATGGCTCTGAAGATTTGGATAGACAGCATGTCTCCCTTATCGAAAGTCACAAAGGGATTACAGCCGAAGATGTGCGGGTCGGCGGCCATGCGACCGCTTTTGCCCTGGCCAAAAGCGGTGAAGTTGCCCGCGTACTTCGCAGCTATCTCAAATGAGAACGCACGTCTGAAACATTGACTTGGCTGACCTGACAAATGTCCTTAAGAATTGCGACCTGATTGCGGGCGGAACGTGCGTGTGGCATTCACGTCCGTCGCCGATGCCGCAAACGAGAACTTCGTTTCAGGCGCAAAACTTCATTCCAAATGCGAGGGCACACGATAGTTCGCTGAAAACGTCTCTATTTCTTTCCATGTTTGGCTTAGCGAACACGCGACTCTACCTATAAATAGTCTCGGCAGCGTACCCGCCCCGGCCGTCCGCTCGCCCCGGGTCATTTCGCCGTTCAGGCCCACGATAGTCCCGTCACGGCACGACAGCGCTGCCCGCCACCCTCGCCGTCCCGGCGGGCGCCGCACTCGGTTGTATGCAGCACAAAACAGGAAATTCATCTGCGTACTCAAGGCCGTCGAGGACGCTATCCCACCAGGCAAGCTATCCCGAATGGCGTCGCCACCCATAAGCGTCTAAGCATGCGCCGTTGGCTCGCCCGTCACCGGATTGGGGCGCCCCCTGTACTCCAACCCCGGCTGCCCGGATCAACGGAGTCTGTAGTTTTCTTCCTGCCCGCGCCCGGCGTCGGCTAGGGCGCAGTTCAGCCATCGGCATCGTCAACCTGCAGGCGGCGATCAGACGCTACATCGTCGCGCAACCGACGGGCCGAGCCCTTCGTCTGCCCCTTGATACTCTCGTCGGCATCGGCCAATCCCCTGACCCCATCCGTCGATGTAAGTGTATCAGCAAGCATATTTTCCTGATCGAAGCCGAGGCAGGACTGAAAGTTTTCTGAGTACCATCAGTGTCGTTTGCGTTGCGGAAAATGCGGGTCGAAGGTGTCAGTTCGCGTGCGCTCGGACGTGTCCCGCGCGCGCTGTTTGACCGGGAAGTGCGGATCGTACAGGTCGCGTTGCGTATCGCGCTCACCAGGCTTGGCAGCTTGCTGGGCTTCGCGTCCGGTCGCCGTGCTCATCGCCTACGCTCCCACAATGTCAGGCGGGTCGTATACGCGACTGTGAATTGCGAGACTGTTACGCTGTGGCCACCCCAAGCCCCCAGCATCCGCGTCAACGTCCCAAAACGGACACGCTGCCACCTCGCAACCGCCCCAGTCCCATTCTCACGAGGACGCCAAGTACACCGGACGGAACGAAATTCATGCGTTGGCGAAAGACCCTGGTAGTGCAGATAGCATCGCAGTGGACGCCCATACAGCAGTGTACCGGCACACGAACTGTCAAGCCGAATGGCGTGTACGCCCCGGCCCGCACCGCTAGTCGTGCGTGCCCGGTTTGCTGAGGCGGTCCCTCTCTCAAGCAGTCCTAGGCCTAGACGATCGAGGTAGATCAGCCACACACGTTATCTTCTGAAAGCGGGTTGCGTGCCGGCACGGCCCTTAGACTAGTGAAATCGGACGCTTGCCTGTTCCCTATACAGATCGAGGAATGACCGAAAGACAGAATTTACGAGGGCCAAATCGATCCCGCATAGCTTCCGTCATTCTGAATTTGGCCAGAAAACATAGCTAAGTACTTTACAATAAGCACAATGAGATATACGATATTTCGTTTTTAAGCTGAGGAAAATTTCGACCAGCCGGTCAAGCCCTCTAACGAACCTGACGGCCACTTGATATGGCAATCAAGTCACTCTCCGATGGGCTGCTTACCGATCTTACCACGGGTGTGCGATAACCGCGCCGATCCGTATCGAGTTGCTTTGCAATCCACTAGAGCGGTACCCGTTCGGTTAGCAATGTGTCCTAATCTGCCGTGTTGGTGGGCTGAGGAGCCTGCCGATGCCGTCATCCTTGTCGATCGATCTGCGTGAACGCGTTGTTGCGGCGGTGGCAGAGGACGCTTCCTGCCACGCCGCGGCGGCCAGCTTCGGGGTGAGCGTGTTGAGCGTGAGCCGCTGGGCGGCGCGGGTCCGACAGGAGGGTCAGGTGGCCCCGCGTGCCCCGCCGCTACGGACGCGCGCGCAGCGGCAAGCGCTGCCGCCTGCTCGTGCCGCAGGGGCACTATAAGACCACCACCGTCACCGACGCTCTGCGCACCGCCGGCCTGTGCGCACTCAGCCTCGCCGATGGCGCCACGAACGGTGCCCGCTTCCGCAGTTACGTCACCGACAGCCTCGTCCCGGTGCTGCGAGCCGGCGACACCGTGATCCTCGACAACCTGCAGGCCCACAAGATCGCCGGGGTGCGCGAGGCCATCGAGGCGGTGGGTGCGCGGATCCTCTACCTCCCACCCTACAGCCTCGAGTTCAACCCCATCGAACTTTCGACAGGTTCAGGATGAGGAGATCTTCGCCAAGCTGAAGCACCTTCTCCGAACTGCTGCTGCCAGCACCATCCTAGACCTCTGGGTTGCCATCCGCGAAGCCTTCACCGGCTTCAAACCAGAAGCGTGCCGCAACTGTCTCACCGCCGCCGGTTACGAAGACGACTTGGCCGTTTCTACATGATCGGGCGCAGCTCTAGGATACAGGGCGTGCGCGATCGCCTGTCGCCCCAGGCCACACCAATGATCACCCCACGACAAGGCGGGGCCGGGTCCCTAGGCCTGCCAGCCCTTGTAGCGGCAAAGGGCAACGTACATTCCAAACGTGATCATTTCAGCGTCAAGTAACTCAAGTGCCTGCGCACGGGTCTCAACTAAATCGGCGTTCATCGCAGCCTCGTGGACCTTCCATTTGGAGGACAACGGGGATTAGAAAGCCGCGTTCCCTAAAAACCCGCTTCGCCCAATCTGCGACAGCTGACCGCGGTGGCCCTTATGGAATGTTTCACAAGACACCCGCTGCGCTCTTGCGACCAAATGACAAATACCAGGCGCTTGAGCAATTTGGGAGGAGCTTTCAAACAATTCAAGCTTCGCCAGGAGACAGGCAACTTGGGCTTAGATTGAGCTCGTAACGCGAACGACAAGCGCAATGTCTCTCCAGGCATCAATTCTATAATTGCTGCAAATCTACCGTTAATTACGCAAAACTGACATCATAGCAATCAGCGCACTACTGAAATGATAAGAATCGCCATTTAGGCCGTCCTTTTGTGCCTGATAAAGCTGCCCGGCCGCTTCATCAGATAGTTACGCCATCGTGTTCTTCGACCATACGACCGCATTGACATAGTCGATGTTCGACAGGACGATGCGCACGATCTTGGTCGACACGTCTTTGGAATTATAATCATCGACCGAACCGCTGAAGCGGCGGCTGCCGCTATACCCATCTCGCACGGTCCGGACAGCTTCGACGAAGCCGGTCCTGCCGAGGGGCGCGACGACGAGCGTCCCGGCATCCATGCCCTCGGGGCGCTCGTGCGCATCGCGGAACGTCACCGCGGGCAGATCAAGAAGGGAAGCTTCCTCCGTGATGGTGCCACTGTCGGAAAGCACGCAATAGGCGCACGTTTGAAGTTTTATGTAATCGGTAAAGCCAAACGGACGGAGGAACTGGACTCCACCCGGAAGATCGGCGTGGCCCAGAGCGTCAAGGCGGGCGCGCGTCCGCGGATGTACGGAGACGATGATCGGGAATCCGAAGGCCTCGTCCAGGCGGCGCAACTCCTCGACGAAGGCGGTCAAGCGCTCAGGTGAATCGACGTTTTCCTCCCGGTGCGCCGACACAACGAAGAATCGATTCTTTGCGAGGCTAAGATCGTCGAGGATCGTCGAGGCGGCAATTTTGGGAGCGAATTCGGCAAGGACCTCGGTCAGGTGCGAACCGACCTTGAAGATACGCTGGCTCGGCAGCCCTTCTGCTATAAGATAGCGCCGCGCGTGCTCGGTCAGAACCATGTTCACATCGCTCAGATGATCGATGATCTTGCGATTCACTTCCTCCGGCACCCGCTGATCGAAGCAGCGATTGCCGGCCTCCATGTGAAAGATTGGTATCTTATGACGCTTGGCCGAGATGACGGAGAGCCCGGAATTTGTATCGCCATAGATCAGGACAGCGTCGGGCTTCTCGCGGGCGAAGATTTCGTCTGAGCGTTCAATCACCCGTGCGATGGTCGCGACAGCGGAGGGACCGGCCGCATCGAGGAAATGATCTGGCTTGCGGATGCCGAGATCGTCGAAGAAAATTTGGTTCAATTCGTAATCGTAATTTTGCCCCGTATGGACAAGGACGTGATTGGTCAGGCGATCGAACTTGCGGATCACCAGCGACATCTTGATCAGTTCGGGGCGGGTGCCAACCACAGTGAGGATCTTGCGCATGATCGTCCCACTCTCTCATCGACAGTCTTGAAGATCCGCATGGCGCCTGGATGGATGCCGTGCGGGGGCGTGCATCCTCGAACAGTTCACGACGCGCGGAAATTCCGCAGCTCTTGCTGGATGTAGTCGAGACCCAGGAGCAACTCGACAACCTCATCGTGGCTCAGGCGAACTGTATTATGTGAGGTATAATCTTCTGCCGCAGATATGGAAGTTTCACCGGATGTAAAGAACTTGGAATAATTGAGATCTCGATCATCGGCTGGAATCCGATAGAATCCTTCTAGATCCTCCGCGCGCGCCATCTCTTCGCGGGAGACGAGCGACTCGAAGAGCTTCTCGCCATGGCGGGTGCCGATAATCTTGATTTCGTTCTGTGCCTTGAAGACGGTCCGAACAGCCTCAGCGAGGTCCGCGACCGTACAGGCGGGCGCCTTCTGCACGAAGATGTCGCCCTGGCGACCATGTTGATAGGCGAACAGCACGAGATCCACGGAATCCTCGAGGGACATGAGGAACCGCGTCATCGCGGGATCCGTGATGGTTATGGTTCGCCCCTCCTTGATCTGACTCACGAACAGCGGGATGACCGAACCGCGGGAAGCCATGACGTTGCCGTATCGGGTCGCGCACAGGATCGTGTCGCTCTTTCCGAGCATCCGCGACTTAGCAATGGTCAGTTTCTCCATCATGGCCTTGCTTAGGCCCATGGCATTGATCGGGTAGACCGCCTTGTCTGTCGAGAGGACGACAAGGCGCTCGACGCCGTTGTCGACCGCGGCGTTCAAGACGTTCTCGGCGCCCAAGATATTCGTTCGCACCGCTTCCATGGGGTAGAACTCGCAGGACGGAACCTGCTTCAACGCCGCGGCATGGAAGATGTAGTCGACGCCCTTCACGGCCTGGGCGATCGAGGTGTATTCGCGGACATCGCCGATGAAGAACCGGACGCGCGGATCGCGAAGCAGAAGGCGCATGTCCTCTTGCTTCTTCTCGTCGCGACTGAAGATTCGGATTTGGCTTATGTCGGTGCTTAGAAAGCGTTGGACGACGGCGTTGCCGAACGAACCCGTACCGCCTGTGATGAGAAGCGTCTTGCCAGCAAACATCACCGTTCCTGCGCGAAGGTTGTGTCGTCGACCGCACGCATGCGCCGGATCAATTCGGACCATGGGGGCGGCGCGTATCCGACGGCGGCGCGAAAGCGATCCGAGTTGAGCGACCGGTCGATCGCCAGCCGGTCGTCCGGCTCGATCTCCACCGGATGTCGGTATGTGTCCTTGATAATTGTCAGCAGATCAAATTTGCTGATGGGATCGACGCTCACATGGTAGACGCCGCGCAGACTCGGATTAGGCAGCACGTGCTGGATCATCACGTGGACGAGTTCATCGGTCGTGAGGCCTGAGAAGATGGCGCGACGGTAGCCCTGGGTTCGGCCCCGCTGCGACAGGAACCACTCGACGAGACCATTGCGGCTGCCGATCTCACGGCCGATGATGGACGTGCGAAGGGTGACCGCATTGTCATAATCGACTTCGCCGAGCAGCTTCGAGCGGCCGTACAGATCCTCGGCGTCGGGGATGTCGGTCTCTATATAGTCGCCCTTCCGACCGGAGAAGACGCAATCCGTGCTGACGTGGATGAGGCGGGCGCCGATAAGGTCCGCGAGGCGTGCCAGCCGGTGCGGCAGGATGGCGTTAATCGGGATCAACGTAAGCGGATCCTTGGCGGAGGCGAGTTGTTTCACCACCCCGATACAGTTGAGGATCACGGCAGGGCGGGCATCCCGCAGGAACCCGGCCAGGGAATCAAAATCCTGCACGTCCAGTCCAACGGCGATTTTGGAAGCGGCCTCAGACGATAAGGCGCCGCGCGCAGGACTGGACCGCATCGTGCCGCAGACCTCGCCGGGAAATTGCCGAGCGAGGATCCGAAAAGCGGCGTTTCCGAGCATACCGGACGCGCCTAGAACTGCAATCCTCACAGGAGAGATCCTCAGTATGCAGCGATGGCTTCGCCGGGCCGCGACGGCTTCAGCTCTGCCCTGTTCGAGACAGAGCGACGAATGCTGCCGGAAGGGGCTCTGGATCGAGCGTGCGGAACTGTCCGGCGTCAGGCGACGCGGCGATCATCATGGACGTCCGGGCACGGAAATCATAAAACCACCGGGCAAGCAAGGGGCAATCCTGCTGCCAGGCGAGGGCCGGCGAGCGGACGTCGAGGTAGGCGATCGCGCATGCGAGCGCTACCTGGCCCAGGTCGACCGCCGATGCCATCCAGGCGCGCTCATTCTGGAAGTGATCCAAGATCGCGAAGATCGCCTGTTCCTGACGATGGATCATTTGGGATGCGCGTTCGTCCGCTTGACCCAGACCTTCGACGAACCTGCGGATCACCGCATCGGCGAGGCCGTCGGCCAGCGCCTCACGGCGCAAAACGTCCCACCGCGCGTCTCCGCTGGGAAGCAGCAGCTGATCGGACTGGGTTTGCAAGTACTGAAGGATGACGGGAGAATCGAACAACGCAGTCCGATCCGGGAGCACGAGGGTCGGGACCTTACAGAGCGGGTTGACGGCACGGAGCGCTTGGCAGGTCCAAGGATCCACGATCTTCAAATCGATCCTGTGCTGAAGACCGAACTCAACGACGCTGGCAACGACCTTTCGGCAGAACGGAGAGCGCGGGGCGATAAAGAGCGCGAGGCTAGTTTCGTCGATCAAGGAGTGCTCCCGTGGTTCGAGAAATGGGACGCCATGCAGATCCCGGGGTCATCGTCGGGATGGACCCGGCTGCACGCCTCGCTTCATGGGGACGGCGCATCCGCGGCGCACAAGGCAACGTCAGATGCGTCGGGTCGACAGGCTCGGAGGTGGCGGCTATACGCCGCCTCGGGCACCAATGCGGCGACCCATCTTCGAGTATCCCGGCCGGCGCGGCGTTCTATGCATTCGGCGAAGTGCAGATCGACCGTCCGAACCCGGTTCCGCGATGCGTCCCAGTCCGTGAGCGATCTCGACTCAAGCCGATGATACCCCTGTCGGTCTTCCTCATCGCCCACAACGAGGCGGACCGGATCGGCGCGACGATCCGGGCGGTGCGCGCCCTGACCGACGACCTCGTGGTGATCGATTCGGGCTCGACCGACGGCACGCAGGCACTGGCCGAATCGCTCGGCGCGCGGGTGATCCATAATCCGTGGCCGGGTTACGGGCCGCAGAAGCGCTTCGCTGAGGAGCAGTGCCGCCACGTCTGGCTCCTGAACCTCGACGCCGACGAGGTGGTGCCCGAGCCCCTCGTCCGGGAGATCCGCGCCCTGTTCGCGCAAGGCGAGCCGCGCCGGCCGGCTTGGCGGATCGGCATCGCGGAGATCTTTCCGGGTGAGACGCGCCCACACCCGCTCGCCTATAGGCTGACCCCGGTGCGGCTCTACCGGAAGGACCGAGGCCGCTACTCGGCATCGCCGGTCCACGACCGGGTGGCGCTGGAGCCCGGGGTGACGGCGGGACGGCTCAGGGGCGTGATCCACCATTTCTCCGTGCGCTCGCTCGGCGACCAGCTCGACAAGCTCAACCGTTATTCGGACCAGCAGGCGGACGACCTGGAGGCCCGGGGGGTGACGATCCCGGACTGGCGCGTCTTCGTCGAACTGCCGGGCAATTTCCTGAAGGCGTATCTCGGCCGCCGCCATTTCGTGCGCGGCACCTACGGCTTCCTGACGGCGATGAACTATGCGATCTCTCGCCATCTGCGCATCGCCAAGCACGTCGAGCGCCGCAGGCACGGTCCAGCCAGACCGAACCGTTCCGACTGGCGGATCGGATGACCAACGAGTTGAGCCGCCGTCCGCCACAGCCCGGGGCCCTGCGCCGAACTTCGCGGCCGGGGGTGACTCCGTCGGCATTCGAAGTGTCGTCTACCTCGTCACTCCGTTTCAGGCACCCTGCACGATGCCCACGATCTTCAACACGCAACATGCTCGCCTTCTCTGGCGTGCTTGGCAGGCCGAGGTCTTGTCGGCCGCCCGTGTCGTCCTTGAAGTTGCTGCGTGGCAAGCCGAGCAAAATCGGGAGCGTACCGCGTGGCCTTCAATCGGCTCCACACGGAGGCGGGCCAGAAGATCCGACCGAAAAGAATGGGCAGACTGCCTCCTAATTATCCTTTCCGGCCTCTTCGATTACGAATTTTACGTGGCATCGAACCCTGATGTTCCTAAGCCCATCTTGGACGCGGTCAAACATTATCTCATTCACGGCGGCTTAGAGGAGCGGGCACCCAGTCCGGAGTTTGACGGCGCACGGTACCTCTCGGCCTATCCCGACATCCGCGCTGCGGCTGCGAATCCATTGGTTCATTTTATCAGATACGGCGCCGCAGAGGGTCGACTGGACGCGGTGCAAATTCATCAGCCTCCGTTGGCCGGCGCCCGGCGCGGAGCCCGTAGCGGAGCCGATCTGGTCGGGACGGCCACGAAACTGGCCGCCGCGCTTCAGGAAGCTGGCGTCAAGACGGACCCGGATACCCCGCTGGTGGAGCTGCGACATGTCGCGCAGGCTGCATGGGCGACGATCCAGGCCGATCTCGAACAGTTTGTCCTCGAGTTAGAGCGGACGCAAATTAATTTCTATGCAAAGAATGCCGCCCATCAGCGCAGCATTACGCACAATGACAAGATAATGATTGAATTATCACTGCTCAGTGGCGCGCTCGACGCAGAGCGACAGCGCGCATCATCTATGGAGCGGGAGGCCGATCAGCTTCGAGGCAGATCTGAGATGTTGGCGATCGACCTCGAAGATGCCAATCGTGAAATTATATATTGGCGCAAACGAGCGACCGACCCGCGATGATAGGTCGTCAGCAGGGATCCGCGGGCGCTCAACGGCCGCAGGTCCGTCCGTCTATAAGGGCGTTGAATCGTTCGATCATAGAGGCATCTGGCCTGTTCGACCGATCATGGTATACATCGGCCTACCAGGCGGCGCTCCGCCCGGATGAGGATCCGCTCGAGCATTTTCTCGGGGGTGGGGCTGACCTGCTGTGTCGGCCAAATCCCTTGTTTGACATCGCTCATTACCGTAGGCAAGCTGCAGACCTCGTGACAGGAGACAATGCACTCCTGCACTATATTGAAATAGGCTCCGACTTCAACGTCAGCCCGCATCCATTATTCGATAGTGTCTGGTATCGGAGGCAGCTACCTTGCCCCGTTCAAAGAAGCCCACAAACGCTGCTTGGCCATTTTCTAAACATTGGGCGGCGCTGTGGGTTGACACCCAATGCCTTGTTTGACGACATTCATTATCAATCGCTCTATCCCGACGTGGCGGCGGTCGGATGCGATCCGCTCTATCACTTCGAAATGTGGGGTAGCGAGGAAGGCCGGCATCCCGCTCAGGATGTTTCACCGGCAACCCTGAAGGTGCTGGCCGAGTCTCTTGGGATTGAGGACGGGACCGGTAACCGGGTCGCGAGGATCATCGAACGCAGTCCAGCAACGTCGTTCGCGGATTTGGCGCTGGTCGCCGGGCGATTTGCAAGCCGGAAACTCGAACAGATCCTCTCGGCCGACGATGGACGGAGATCTGCTGTTTTGATGATCTCCCACAATCTCGGGGGCGGCGTGAGCCGCTTCGTCGAAGAGCGAGCCGCAACGCTGTCGCCCGAGCGGCCGGTCCTGATCTTGATGGCTGTCGCAGGTGGGGCCGCCCTGCACTATCGATCGCAGGACCGCGCGATCGAATTTTTTATCCCGGTAGGACAGCGCCACACGCTCCTCCGACTTTTGACGGATCTCCAGCTGTCGGCAATCGAAATCCATCACACGTACGGATTTGATGATCTTTCATCACTCATTGAAGAATTGACAGCGCCGATCGATCTCTATTTGCACGATTATTTTCTTGTCTCTCCGCAGCCACATCTGCTGGGGCTAGACCGCAGGTACGTCGGCGACGATCTAGAACTCTATCACCGTGATTTGGAGAGGGCCGCGATCATCCCGAATCCCGGAACTGTCCGCTTTTGGCAGAGGTCTCAACGATGGATCTTCGAGAGGGCTCGGCGGGTAATCGTTCCGTCGAACGATGTCGGGAACCGGGTAAGAAGGATCTATCCCGAACTCAAACTGTCGGTTGTGCCGCACGAGTCATTCAGCGTGTCGGCGAACGGCCGCAGGCTCGGGCCGACCGCGCCCATGAATGGGACCGGACACGCGATGAAGGTCGCGCTCCTCGGCTACCTTCAGGATCACAAGGGAAACAAGGTCGCGCGAGCCGTCTTCGACCTCGCTCGCCGAAGGAATCTCGATCTGACCTTCGTGATCATCGGACATTGCGACGACGTCGCGAATCTGGGACCGAACGTCCGGGTGACCGGCCGCTATGCGGATCAGGCGCTTGAGAGTCTTATCCTCGCCGAGGCCCCTGATCTCGCATGGTTTCCGGCCCAGTGCCCCGAGACGTGGTCCTATACGCTCACGTCCGCACTACGGTTGAACCTGCCGGTCCTCTGTTCCGACATCGGCGCCTTCGCCGAGCGGATCGTAGGTTTTGAACACGGCCGGACGTTTCCCTGGGACGCATCGCCGATCGAGTGGCTGACGTGCATCACAGATCAGTTGGGGGCTGTCGTGGATCCGTGATCCGGCAGGCCATGTGATCGGCCAAACGCCGGCGCGTCGTGGACGGAGCAGAGCCAGCGGCCTCTGGTCGTGTGTCTCGTGGCCCCAGACACGGTCGAGTGGCGACTGGCGCGGTTCCGGAACTCACGATGTCTGCATGAGCTTCCCGAGCACCTTTCTGCAGTTGATCAGCAGCACCTCGTGCTGCACCGATTCGGGGCCGAAATCCGCAAGATCGGCAGCTGCGAGCCGCACCAAGTGAGAAAAGTGTCTTTGATTGTAGCCATAAGGCCGTAGACTTGCGACCAAGGCGTTCAAGACGACTCCCACGGCTTTCGTACGCTGATTGGCTTCGTCGACTTGCCTTGCCAAGAGATCGAGATCGGCCCGCAGATCGTGGAGAATGGCTCGAAAATTTTCGCGGTCCTGCACGGTATGATCAGTCATCTCATCCTCGGGCCGACTTAGAAACGCGCTGCAGAGTGGCGATACGGACGTAATCAATTGACGCGTCGCAGACCGGCACACAGTCTGGGCATAACGTACAAAACGCAGCAGGCAAGCGCCTCGTGGGGTGCATCGTCATCGCGCCGGCGAGTGCGCGTGGCTTCCGTAACGTGCATCCGACGCATGGCGCCAGACGCAATCCGACATCGGCGTCCCTCCAGCTCCTACCAGCCCGCAGCAGATTCGGATATCTAGCAAAGGGCAAAACCGCGGTGATCGCGTCTCGTCTAGCCTCCGAGCCCGAGCCTCCGAGATGCGGTGGCGGCGGCAGAGCGCGTGGCAGGCCGTCGGCGTCCCGGCCGCCCTGTACCGGGTGATGCTGGAGCCACTGCAGGATGCGGGTGCACGCCAGCGGTCGTACGCTTTCCTCGGCAGGGCGAGCCTGCCGGCGATTTGAGGGCTCCGCGGCGGGGGCCGACTCCCACGGACCGGGGCAAGCCCAGGACGAAGTCCGCCTCGTCGTGGAGGCCGACGGCGGGTCGCTTGGCTTGACGCCGATCGGGCCCGTCTGCAACGACGGCCCTCTGCTGGCGGCTCTCGTCGATGCTGCTGTCCAGCGCGTTCCCAGCCTTTGAGGCCCGACGCCGGCATGTTACGGGGATGCCCCTCTGCGGTCGGCTGTGATCGGCAGTCTCATGCAACCGGGATAAGATTTTTGGCCTCCTCCATCCATCGTATCGTGCTGGTGACAGGTGCAGCCGGCTTCATCGGCTCTCACGTGGTACGGCGACTGCTTGCAGACGGCTACGAAGTTGTCGGCGTCGACAGCCTGACGCCCTACTACGACCCGGCGCTGAAGCGCGCGCGGATTGCGCAGTTCTCGGTTCACAAGAGCTTCCGGTTTATCGAACTCGATCTAGCTGACCGGCAGGCTGTCCGCGAGCTCTTCGCGGCGTCCCGCTTCACCGGCGTCATCCATTTGGCGGCTCAAGCCGGCGTCCGTTACTCGCTCACTGATCCGCATGCCTATGTCGATGCGAACCTCCAGGGTTTCATCAACGTGCTGGAAGGGTGCCGACACAACGGCTGCGCCCATCTCCTCTACGCCTCCTCTTCCTCCGTATACGGCGCGAACACACGGTTGCCCTTCAGTGTGACCGACACCGTCGATCATCCCCTCAGCCTGTACGCCGCCTCCAAGAAAGCCAATGAGCTGATGGCTCATTCCTACAGTCATCTTTTCCGCCTTCCGACGACGGGTCTGCGGTTCTTCACCGTCTACGGCCCCTGGGGCCGCCCGGACATGGCGATGTGGCTGTTCACCAAAGCGATCCTCGCCGGTGAACCGATCAAGCTGTTCAACGGCGGGCAGATGAAGCGCGACTTCACCTATGTGGACGACGTCATCGAATCCATTGCGCGACTGCTCGAGCGGCCAGCTACCCCGGATTCGACGTGGAACGGCGATGATCCCGACGCATCACGAAGCAATGCACCCTGGCGGGTTTACAACATCGGGAACAACCGCCCGACTGAGCTTCTCGACATCGTCGATCTGATCGAGAAAAATCTTGGCCTGAAGGCGGAACGCCAGTTGTTGCCGATGCAACCGGGCGATGTTCCCGAGACATACGCCAACGTGGACGCGCTCATGCGCGAGGTCGATTTTCGACCGTCGACGCCGATAGCCGAAGGCATCGAACGCTTCATTTCCTGGTACCGACAATATCACGGCGTGTGACCGAACTCGTCTGATCAGCCGGCGTTTTATCGCATTGTCCGCGGCAACGGACGCCGGTCACGAAACGAGCGCATGAAAGAAGCAGGATTGTTGCCGTTGACGGACTTGAACATGGTTCCGGAGCCAGAGGAAGGACGGGTCGCCCTGCTTCTGCTCTGGCCAACGTGCGAGGCGTCACGATGAGTCCCGAGGCTCATTTCGTATCCGATGACCTGGTCCCCGCCGCGTCGTCATCGGCGTCCAATCTGCTGTTCGCGGAGTTCGAGATCGAGAATCGAAGCTTTGACGATCTCTTTCCCGATCTCGACCTTCGCAAAGGCGCGGAAACGGAGGCCGCGGTCACCCGGGCGCTGGCCATCGCCGGCGACAGATCGGCAGCGATCCATCGCGATGGCCCGAACCCAGTCCTCATCTTGAAGACGTTGGAATGGGTTTTCAGCGGGGAGCCTCCGGAGGGCGTCCGCGAAGAGATCCGGGGACGAGTCGTCAGGCACATCCGCGAGCTGGCGTTCGCCGAGGAGGACGATCGCTGGACCTGGATGTGGGGGGTTCTGGCTGTGGCCTGCACCGCCCCGGACCTGTCTTCCGAGAACTGGAAGGTGGGTTCTGCCGATGGCACCATCGAGGGCCGAGGTTCGCCGCAGGGACACGATCGTCCTGTACAAGCGCGGATTGCGCTGATCTCCAAGCACCCAGACGAGGTCACAGAGGTCGCGACGCGTCTCGCGGAGCTGGGATACGCCACCGTTATCCTGTCGACCTCGGCCCAGAGCTGCGAGTGGGGCGGTCCGGTTCCAGTTGTTACTCTCCGCGGGGATGATCGTGACACCCTGCCCTGGTTGGGCCACGTTGATCTGGTGGCTCAAGCCGATCGGGGTCACCTATCGACGTGGATCGACGCGAAAAGTGTCGTCTATATCGGCCCTGCAGAGCGCGCCGAGCAGCAGCTCGCGCGTATTCTCGCGGCGCTTGGTGCCAGCGGCACGCCATCAAGGCGGCGCGTCGTCGCGTTGATCGAGCTGACCTCCTGGGGCGGAGGTGCAGAAACGGTCGCGCTCCATATCCTGCGCCAATTGGATCGGACCCGGTACCTACCCGTCATCCTGACGCTGTGGGATGCGAGGCATAACGCCTCCAAGGTGACGGACATTCCCTACATCTGGGTCGATGCGTTCGTCGGCGATCAGGTCGGCGCAGACGTGCCTTGTGCAACTCCGGAGGACCACAGCCTTCAACAGCAGTTCCATAAGGCCATGGATGGGCATTGGCGCAGCGCGGCTGGGATTCGTGGCGCGCTCGCAGCCCTCGGCCCGGACGTGGCTGTTATCGCCAGCATGGAACACGCGATCGTGGCAACCTGGCTCGCCCGAATGGACTTCGATGCGTCGTTCATCGCGTGGATCCACACCATCGAGTCCGTATACCTGCCGCAGATCTATCCCGATCCGAAGATCGCGCGGCAGCAAGCCTGGGCCCTTGCAAATGCGTGCAATGCGTCACAGGTCGTCATCGCACCAGCCCAATACTGTGCAGATGACCTCGTCGAAGAACTCGGCGTCTGTTCCTCCCGTGTCGTGACGGTGAACAATCCTCAGAACTGCTCCCGCATCCGACGCGCTTCGTTCGCTACCGATCTAGAGGCTGAAGCTCTGCGCGCCGAGGCTGCTTTCCTCTTTGTCCATGTTGGCCGCCTCTCGCCCGAGAAGAACCACGATCTGCTCGTGGCCGCAGCTCACCGCCTGTCGGGTCAAGGATACGACTTCAAGCTGATCTGCCTCGGAACGGGTCAAGAGCAGGACCGGATTTCCGCAATGATCAACTGCCTCGGCCTGCACGAACGCGTGCGGCTGATAGGAGCGCGGCGCAATCCCTTTCCGATCGTCGCGCGTGCGGACGCCATCGTACTGTCGTCCCGCATCGAAGGATTCGGGATGGTGCTGACGGAGGCTATGGCGTGCGGGGTCCCGATCGTGTCCACCGACTGCATCGGCGGCGTACGTGAAGTGCTGGAAGATGGGCGGTGCGGCCTTCTCGTACCTCCGGATGACCCGGAGGCCCTGTCGGACGGGATGAGCCGGTTGATGACCGACGCGGCCTTGCGGCGGAACCTCGTCCGTGCGGGCTACCGCCGATGCGAGGACATGGACGTCAAAAAGGTAGCCCGGCGTTGGGAAACGCTCGTCGATGGCTGCACCCACTCGAAAACCCGCAGCGCCCGGCCATCGGCCGATCGAGGGCCGGAACATCTCGCGGGGGATGCGATCGACGCCTGCACGAGGGGAATGTTGAGGAACGAGTGATGCGTATCCAGTCGATGCTGCCCTGGGTGCTAGCCAGGAAGCTGCGGGCAGCGGTTGCCCGGTGCGCCACCCTGGAAATTGAAAATCAGCAGCTGATCGGCCGACTCACCGACGCATCGAGCCGGGCAATCATGCCCGACGATTCATCGAACCTCGTAGGCATGCTTGCCGAGGCGTCTAACAGGGGCCTGGAGCTGGTCGCGCGGAACAGCGAATTGGTGCGAGAGAACCACCACATGCGTTCGGAGATCGGGGCGTTGATCGCGCTGGTCCGAAGCTTGGAGTGGCGGATCGTTCGGTTCGAGCGGGCGGCAGCTCGGCAGAAGGAGGACACGGCGGGGCTGGAGAAGATGCACGACGACACTGTCCAACGCCTAGCTTTGGCGGAGTACCGAAACGTCAAGTTGAGCGAGGACCTTGATATGGTTGAGCAGCGCGCAGCTGCCCTCGCCGACTGTATCGCCCGCCCGGACACCGAAACGCGCGACTCGGACAGTTCGAAAGGCGGGGTCGAGGAGCGGTTGTCCGAGGGGGCCCCTGAGACGAAGGAACTTCTCCGCGGTCCGTCCTCGTCCGGCCAGCCAACCACCGGAGGCCGGGGCTCAGGGTTGAGTAGGACGTCTCAACCTCATCGCGAGACGACGGCCGTTAGGTCATGCTTGCCCTAGTTCCGTCTTGATTGTAGCTAGACCAGCCGTGGCTAGACAAATGATTTTGGATAGCGGCGTACCGGAAGTTGCCCCCTTGCCCAAATGTCCTGCCTGCGGTGAAGCGAATCTCGAGACGGCGGACCATATCGTCGACCTAGCCAAGGTTCTGGACCGCTGGGAGGAGTTCGGCATCCGGTTCTCGGCCGAGACGAGGACCAAGTACACCACCCAGGGATCGCGCTTCGTCAGCCTGCTGCACTGTCCCGTCTGCACGTTCGGAACATTCGATCCGCCTCTTGCCGGGGATCAGGACTTCTACGAGGCTATCGAGACGACCGAGTACTACACGCCGAGGAAATGGGAATTCGATCTGGCGATCAAGGATCTGCGTGCCTTTGGTGCGCAGCATGTCATCGATGTCGGATGTGGCTCCGGACATTTCCTCCGCGAGTTGCGGCGGGCTGAACCCGGCATGCGGTTGGCCGGCAACGATCTCAGCGGAAGCCAGGTCAATAGGTTGGCCGAGGAAGGATTCGAAGTCTACGAAGGTCCGCCCGTCGTGATCAAAGATCGGGCGGCCGCATTCGACGCGGTCTGCTCCTTTCAGACCCTTGAGCACCTCTCGGATCCCTTCGAAGGCCTGCGCGCGTTACGGGACCTCGTCCGACCGGGTGGTATCCTGATCGTGACGACACCTGACACGGCGGGCCCCATACAGCATTACCGCGACAGCCACACGGCCATTCCCCCGCATCATGTCACGCTCTGGAGCGAGCGCGCTTTCCGCGCAGCCCTGCCGCGTTACGGATTCGCGGTCGAGATCGTCCGGATCGAACCCTTGGAGCATTATCTCTGGGACTTCTATGTTGGTCCCCAATGGCGCGACGGGATCTGGCCGGCCCATGTCTTCGGTCCGCTCGGACAGCGGATCAATCTCGGCCACCCTGATCAGCAACGCCAATTGGCCATCGATACGTTGCGCCGTTTGGGCGAAAGACGGCTTGAAGGCGTGCCTGGCCATACCGTCTATGTCTTGGCCAGGCGTACGGACGATCATTCGGCATCATGAAGCCAGGGCACCATTCAGCAGTGCTGTATCTGCCGGGCTTGACCGAAATCGCCCCCGGGAGGTTCGACGCGAGCGTTCACATCAACGGAGAGCGCAATCATGGCTGAGCGGGCCGCCGATTCATCCCACGAGACCAACCGGGGCATCATCGAACCAGCCGGGGACTCGCAGCCTGGCGCCGAGACGAGACAAGCGCGCGTCGGCCAGGAGGATCCCCTTACGCGGATCGGCCGGATGCTGGACGTGGTCTCGGTAACCTTCGAGCAATTGGAGACCGCTGCGCGGGGGGCCAACGATGCGAAAGACGCAGCCGCCTCCGCACGCTGGGCGAACATCGACGCGCGCTTGCCCGAGCTCGCCTCGGACGCAACGCCCACGCTGGCCCAACTTGAAGGACATACCCATGCGCTCGCCGCACAGGTCGAAACGTCCCGGGTCCATCTCAACGAGAATATCGCAGCGCTGAGATCTCAGTTGGACTCGATATCTCAACAGTTGTCCCGACTGATCGAGCTGCGGGAGCAAGCCGACATCCACCATACCGGCCTGTTTGGTCTTCTGCTGAACGGTCAAAATCAACTGCAGACGGACCTTGCCGAGGTCAAGCACTGGGTGACCAGGAGCGTACTAAGAGGATCCTCCCCAGAGGCCCTGAACACCCCGCCGGCCTCGGGCCGGACGCCGCAGCCCACCCTCGATCTCACCCAGGCCCCCGACGCCCACTGAGCGCGCCGATGTCGGTGCGGCGTCTTGAAAGGTTCAGCGGATTATGTGCGGCATCGCAGGCATCTTCGGTCAGAGCAATTTCGAGGCCGTGCAGGCCATGCTGCGGGCAACGGAGCACCGTGGCCCCGATGACCAGGGCATCTACGTCGATGAGGCCGTGACGCTCGGCCACCGGCGGCTCTCGATCATCGATACATCGGCGACCGGACACCAGCCGATGGGCGCGTCTGAGGGCCGGATCCAGATCGTCTACAACGGCGAACTCTATAACACCGAAGAGCGGCGCCAAGCACTCCGCGGCTTGGGCCGCGAGTTCAAGGGCTCGTCCGACACGGAGGTGATCCTCGCGCTCTACGAGCGGTACGGCGTCGGATGCCTCAAATTGCTCCGTGGGATCTTCTCCTTCGCGATCTACGATCGCCGGCAGGGACCGGGGCGCGAGACAATGCTCCTGGCGCGGGATCCCTTCGGCATCAAGCCGCTGCTCTATCACAAAACCCACAAGGCGATCGTCTTCGCCTCGGAACTCAAAGGACTTCTGGCAAGCGGCCTGATCCCGCGCGAAGTCGATCCGGTCTCGGTCCGCCAGCTTCTGTCCCTCGGCTCTGTCTACCAGAGCCGGACGATGGTCAAAGACGTCGAGTCCCTGCCGTCAGGCCACTACATGGTCGTCGATAGGGCCGGTATTCACATCGAACGATACTGGACCTTCGCGCATGACCGGGTCCCGAATCTCCGCCGGCAGCCATATCCGATGCAGGTCGAAGCCCTGAAATGGGCACTTTCCGATTCGGTGAAGCGGCAGATGGTGGCCGATGTCCCGGTCGGTGCGTTTCTGTCCGGGGGGGTCGACTCATCGTTGATCGTTGCGCTCATGTCGGCGGCGACCAATCGGCAAATCAAGACGTTTTCGGTCGGGTTCGAAAGCGACGCGCAAGTCGTCGACGAGAGTCACGAGGCGGCCGAAACCGCAGCGTTCCTCGGAACCGACCATACCCGCGTCATGGTCGGCACCAACGAGATCGTCGACCATTTGATGCGGTTCATTCGGGGGATCGATCAGCCGTCCGTCGATGGACTCAACAGCTACTTCGTATCCCACGCCACGGCGCAGCACGTCACCGTCGCGCTGTCGGGAACGGGGAGCGACGAGGTCTTCCTCGGCTATCCCTGGTTCGCCAGAATGGCACATCGGTTCGGCTCAGCGCCACTGCCTCCCGAGCAGACTCCTGAATATCTTCAGGCGTTCGGTGGACAATACCACTTGCTTGGACCAGAGGCGGCGACACGCTACCTCTCTGAAGACTTTCGAAATCAGTCGGTAGAGCAAAGTTTTTCTGCGGATCTGGCCCTAAACGACGACTTATCCGGCGGCGGAACACTCGATCGGGCCGGTGTGCTCTGCCTGAACGGATACACGCGCAATCAGTTGCTGCGCGACATCGATGCCTGCTCCATGGCCCACTCGCTCGAAGTGCGAGTCCCGTTCCTCGATCCGGTGGTTGTCGACATCGCACTGTCGCTGCCGCAGGAGTCCAAGATCGCGATGACGGAGCGGACGCTCGACGTCGATGCCAGCTACGACGAAAGTGGTGTGAAGCGAATCGTTTGTGACGTCGCGCGAGATTATCTGCCGCCTTCCTTTTTCAACAAGCGGGCCAAGAAGGGGTTTGCCCTTCCCTTCGCGGACTGGCTCAAGGGTCCGCTCGCGGAGGTGGTGCAGGACACCCTGTCGGCGCAGACCGTCCGGTCCTCGGGGATGTTCGACCCGACGGGGGCCAGCGAAATCTACAACGATTTTCAGCACGGCTTGCGACCCTGGTCGCATCCCTGGACGCTCATGATCTCCGAGTTGTGGAGTCGCGAGGTTCTCAACGCCTGACGGCGCGAACGATTGTCTCAACGCCGGTCGAGGCGGAGCCATTCGACGGGCGGCACCGACCGAGGCCGGCACTGCGAGGATCGCGCCGGTGCTGATACGACCCACCACGCTCGAGACTGATGATCCCCACCGTCAGAACCGTCCTTGCATCTTCTTCGGGCGGCGGCGCGCCCATCACCGGATCAGCATCACGACGCTCCGGGCGGCGACGCGGGGCCGGCGGATCAAGGGGCGGTTGCTCACGAAGACCCGTCGCACGGCTCGACGCGAACTCTGCTCCTGCCCGGTTCGGGTTCTGGACTATCGTACGCTGAGGCTCTAGGGGATCAGCGTGACGTCGGCCGACGCCTTGCGACACGTGCGCAACCGAGCCCGTTCGTAGCGTCAGCGCTCAGGCGCAGGACGGTTGCCCCGCTACCAAGCCGAGGTCGGTCAAGGGATGCGTTTCGGATTTGGCGGCGCATCATTGATCGGGACGGCTCGCCAGGTCGTGCGACGTGTCTAGCTCGGTGGCGCTTCCCGGAAATCGTGGCCCGATGCGTATCGCACCGCCACTGAGCATTATCATCTAATTGAGCCGATCAGCGGAGAAGAAGATGGCCGAGCAGACGGATCGATTGGTGAATGAAATCGTCGAGCGTTTTGCCAAACGGAAAGCCGTGATCGGGATCATAGGTCTTGGCTATGTTGGACTTCCGTTGGCCTTGACTGCCGCCGATCGCGACTTCTCTGTTCTGGGCTTCGATGTCGATTCAGAGAAAATCGATCAGCTGGAAAATGGCCGGTCGTACATCAAACACATCGAGGCGGAGACCGTATCCAGATTCGTCAAATCCGGCCGGTTCCGCGTGACGTCCGACTTCTCGCGCCTCAGTGAGGTCGACGCGATCATCCTCTGCGTACCCACACCGTTGACGAAGCAGCGGGAACCCGATCTGTCGTTCGTGGAGATGACGACGCGATCAGTGCTTCCGCATCTTCACAAGGGGCAGATCGTCATATTGGAGTCGACCACCTACCCGGGCACGACCCGCGACGTCATGCAACCGATTTTGGAAAGCGGCGGCCTCAAGAGTGGGACCGATTTCTTTCTAGCCTACTCCCCCGAGCGTGAGGATCCAGGCAATCCGAACTTCGCGACGCGCGACATCCCGAAGGTCGTGGGCGGACATGGCACGCATGCTCAGCGGATCGCCGCGACGTTCTACGACGCCATCGTGACGCGAACAGTGGCTGTTTCGAGCCTCGAAACGGCAGAGGCTGTCAAGCTGACGGAGAACATCTTTCGCTCGGTGAACATCGCCCTCGTGAACGAATTGAAGGTCGTGTTCGAGGCGATGGGCATCGACGTGTGGGAGGTCATCGAAGCCGCGAAGACTAAGCCTTTCGGATTCATGCCTTTTTATCCTGGACCCGGCCTCGGTGGACACTGCATCCCGATCGATCCATTCTACTTGACCTGGAAGGCCCGCGAGCACGGGGTCGTGACACGGTTCATTGAGCTTGCAGGCGAAGTGAATACCGCGATGCCACTCCGGGTGGTCGATCGCGTCGTCGAGGGCTTGAGCGATCGGCTTAATTTGGCAGTCAAGGGCGCCAAAGTGCTCATCGTGGGCTTGGCTTACAAAAAGAACGTCGATGACGTCCGAGAAAGCCCGGCTTTCAAAATCATTGAACTATTAGCGAAACGCGGGGCGAAAGTCACGTTCTACGATCCCTATCTTGATACTGTTCCATCGACGCGAGACCACCCGGCGCCTGAGGCGGACATCCTCCTCTCATGGGATGAAGTATCCTTGGCCGGGTTCGACGTCGCCGTCATCTGCACGGATCATGATGACGTCGATTACGCCCTGCTTGCCAAATCGATGCGCCTCATTATCGATACGCGGAACGTCTGCGCACGGCAGGGCCTGAGCGGGCCGAACATCCTGAAAGCCTAGGCCTTCCCGCGTCGGCGACACCCGGCGCCGCCACGGAGGTCTTCGCGGTGTATCGGACTGTGCCGAACTTGTGGTGCGCGCTTGCTCCTCGTCGTGGGCGCTGGTCCGTGGCCGCAGCTGTGGGACGGCAGCCAAGCGACCGCGGAGATCACCGCTGTCGCGGCCTTCACCGGCGGCGCGGCCGTGTTCCTTTGCCCCTGAGAATGAGCTAAGGCGTCGCAACTCTTCCGAATGGCATCGCGGGGCGTCGATGAAACACGCATGGCTGACCCCATGGCGGGCGAGGCGGATGATCAATCAGCTCCTGCGGAACGAGCGTGTTGCAGCCGAGCTTCACGCCGAGGCGTTGCGGACCGCCGCTGCGCATGCGCAGGCCCTCAAGGCAGAGGCGGCCGCTTTGAGCGACCTCAACGCTTGCCTGCGGGACGAGAACAAGCTGCTCGGTGACCAAGCAGGCATCTCCGCCATGCTTGACGGGTCGTCGATCGCCAGCGCGTGGGACGAGGTCATACAAAGTCGCGACCGTTTGGCCGCCGAGAACGCGACGCTGCTGGCAGCCATGGAAGCGATCGAGACCGATCGAACGGCCCTCGCGCTAATCAATCGCCGGTTGCAGGATGATACCGTGGTCCTGCAGGCCGAGCGAAAGCGCGCCATGGCGGATCAGTGGCTGCTCAAGCAGTTGAACGCGGATCTGCAGTCTAAGCTGGAACACGGCGAGCCGCTCGCTCCCGCGATCCCCTCTGCCGTCGACCACGGTGCAGGCCGCGTTCGTAGCCAAGCCCAGAACGGTGCGAGCCTCTAGGCCCCGAGACGGCCATCCGTGTCATCGTGCGAGACACCTGCAGCGACGTTATCCGATTGCGCGTCCGTCGACCCGATACGCATGGGCGACATGTCTCGCTTGATGCAGCCGTGGTGGGTAGCTTTCCGCCCGTCGTTGCGTATCGCCGGGAAACTATCACCCTAATATCTCGGACAGATATGTAATGAGCGCGCCACGCCACACAATCATCGTGCCGACATACAATCAAGCGCAGTATCTCGGAGCCGCGCTTGACAGTATTTTGGTGCAGACCGATCCGTCCTGGGAGGCGATCGTCGTCAATGACGGTTCGACGGACGGAACGGCCGCGATCATCGATGCCTATGCCGCTAAGGACAGCCGATTCATCGCCGTACACAAGCCCAATGGCGGCGTTGGCTCGGCGCTGAACGCCGGCCTTGGGCGCGCGACCGGTTCTTGGATCCACTGGCTGAGTTCGGACGACATGTTCGAGCCTGACAAGCTGGCGATAAACAACCGCTGGATCGAAACGCATCCCGATTGCCGCTTCTTCTTCTCGTATTTCACCCTTCTGCGGGACGCGACGGGGGAATTGGAGCGCCGTGAATTGTGGGGACCTGTGCCGGAGCCTGAACTTCAGGTCCTAGCCATGTTCTATCGGAACTGCATCAGCGGCATCTCGATCTGCGTCTCCCGCGAAGCCTGGCGGGCAGCTGGCCACTTCGACGAGACGCTGCGCTATGCTCAAGATTTCGATCAGTGGTTGCGGCTTTTAAGGAACAACAAGGCTGTTTTCATTCCCGAATGGACGGTCATCAATCGCAATCATGCCCTACAGGGTTCAGAAGTTTTTCCCGACGCCTGCTACTTCGAGACCGCGCTCGCGAGCATTCGGTTCATCAATCAGCATCGTCTCCAGCAGCTCGCACCCTGGGCCGATCTCTCCGATGTCGGGATGGCTCGTGCCGTGGTCACGAGCGCGCTGAACACTGCCTTCGAGCGCTCCTCCTATCTCTATTGCCTCGGCCCCCACCCCGCTCTGGTGCTGCGGGTTCTGGAGTGGATCGACTCCGCGGGCACGCCATCTGCTGCGGCGCTCCGACTGGAGGTCATCGCCCGCATTCGGGAGCAGGCGCTCCAACCGGTGCAGGATGCTTGGCAGGGCATGTGGGAGAGGTTGGCGGCGGCGCTGGCGGATCCGCACAGCCGTATCGCCTATAGCCCGGTCGATGAAATTGCCCTCATCGGACGCCTCTATTCGCTCCGGGACTTCGTATCGGGTGCGATCGCGGCGCAGGCGCCGTCGCCGCCCGCCACGGATGCGGAGCGGATGCGGCAGCTCGGGGTCGTGCTCCTGGCTCCCGTGCACGCCGATCCCAGCTTGCGTCAGTCAATCAACGCCGCGGTTTACGATCTCGCCGGCGCGGGACTGCGCGTCACCGTGTTGGACGATGCCTGCGAGGGATACCACTGGAGCGGGCTCGCCACGTGGATCCGCCGAGGCGCGAACCTGCCCGACCAGCTCGCCTGGATCGGCCGGACGGACGTACTCTGCGTGTTCGACGAACGCGCTCCCGTCTGGATCCGCGCCAAGACTATCCTGACCTTCGATGGCGGCGACCCCGACTGGCCGCGTGAGCTCACAACTCGGCTCACGGTATTGTCGGATCCCACCGGAAGCGGATCGGCACCTGCGCGACCGGTCGCGCTCTTGCACCACGCCATCGACGGCGATGCGACCAGCCGCATCGTCGTCGACTTGGCCTCGCAGCTCGATCGGCGACGCTACATTCCCTACGTCCTGACGCTGACCGAGGATATGCAGCCCACCGCGCATCCGGAAGGCGTCGCCGTGTTGTGCGTACGCGACTTCATCCCGGCGTCCGCTCACAGCGCCCGGATGTCGTCTCCCACAGCCGCGTCCACGACGGTTTCGGCAACGCAACCCAACCGCCCGCAATATCCGGACCTCATGGCGGCCTTCGATGCGTGCCTGCCCGCAGTCGAAGGTCTGCAGGCCGTTCTCTCGCAGCTCGGGCCCGAGACGGCGTTGATCGCGTTCAGGGAAGAGGCGACAGTGGCGGCATGGCTTGCTCAGACCGGCCGGTCGCTCAAGTTCATCGCATCCGTTGACGGCGGCTCGACCCAGGGGCCGACGTGCCAAGGGTCTCCGCACCCTTGGATCTTATCAAACGCCTGCAGAGCCTCTGAACGCCTCTCCACTCCCAGTGCCAGCGGCAAGCAAGATTTGGTGTCCAAGTTCGGTATTCCCGCCGCACATATCGATCTCCGGGACGATCCGATTGATTGCGCGCGAATCCGCAGACTGTCCCTCGCACCCTGCTCCGATCCAAACCTGTTTTCCGAGGACCGGTTCACGTTCGTGAGTATTGGCCGAGCGCTCTCCGAGAACGATCTAGAATTATTGATGAGAGCTTGCTCAGTCCTCGCGGAATTGCGGAGGGACTTCAAATTACTCATCGTCGGAACCGAGTTGGATGACGCGGATCTATCGGCCCGGATCGCGGCACGAGGGCTGCGGGACATCGTTCGGCTGATCGAACGACCGGAAAACCCGTTCCCGCTTCTGCGCCGCGCGGGCACTCTCGTCCTGATCTCACCGCGACAGGCCGATGCGTACGATCTACGCGAAGCGCTGGCCTGCGGCGTGCCGGTTCTCGCCGTGGATTGGTCCCAAGGGCTGCGCGAGATCATGGCGAACGGTGAGGCAGGCCTTCTGACCGCGGCCGACGATGCCAATGCGTTGGCCGACGGCATGCTGCGCCTCATGACCACCCCTCGTCTGGCCGAGAAGCTGGTGGCGGCGGCCTATGAATGCGCGATCAACATCGATGTCAGACGCATTGCCAGAGAATGGGAAGCCGCCATCGCGCTGCACCTGCCGCCCGGTCACGATTCGCCGACGGAGAGCACAGCGCTCGCCCGGCCGGTAGCGCGCGGCGACGACGTCACGCGTGTGGCGTCCCATTGACGACGACGGCTTGCCCCAGCGCCCGTGCCCCGCGTGCACCCGGATAATCGCTGCGCGTCGTCCAAAATCGGTCGATGCGATATGAAGCCTACATCCAACGACCAGCCGGAAAACTCTCGCGGGCTGACGGCCTGATTTCCTGGAGATACTGATGTCCCAATTTGATGACGATCCGTTTCCTGGCAGGCCCAAAATCCTGTTTGTCGGGTGGCCGAACAGTCCCCACACGCACTCGTGGATCAACCTGCTTCAGCGCGCGAACTTCAACACGCGTATCTTTTGCCTGAACTCGACCGAGCCTCCGGAAGAATGGTGGGTCAAGTGCTATCAGACTGTCTCTGGGGCGCCCCTTCGAAACGATGATAAACGTAGGACGGCGTTTCCCGCGGCCGGGATAGCCGACCTTGAGGAGGCGTTGGCGAACGTCATTCGTGCCTGGGAACCAGATATCATTCATACCCTAGGCTTCGATCCGTCCTCGTTCCTCTATCTCGAAGTGCTGCGTCGCTTTCCGGATGCAAAGGTCGGAGCCTGGGTCGCGCAAGCCCGCGGAGGATCAGACACCGCACTGCCACGATACTCGCCGTCTATTCGTCCAGTCATTGAAGAAATTTTCCAAAAATGCGATCATTTCATTGCTGATAACGCAGAGAACTATCAATTCGCTCAGACCGCAGGCCTCGCGAAGTCCAAAATCGAACAGCCTGGAATGGGTGTCGTCCCGGGGCCAGGGGGGCTCGATCTCGATACCATGCGGTCCCAGTGGACCGATCTGCCGTCCAAACGAGAAAGGCTGATCGTTTGGCCGAAGGCTTACGAGACACCCTGGGCAAAAGCTAATCCCGTATTCGAGGGGATTATCCAGGCGTGGGACAGGATTAAACCCTGTCGCATCGAGATGCTGTGGATGGACAATCCATACATTCAGATGTGGTACCAGAAGCTTTTTTCCGAGGAGATGCGTGCAAGCTGCGTGGCGCGGGAGCGGGTCTCGCACGACGTCGCCCTCGACCTATTCGCGCAGGCTAGGGTGATGCTGGCTCCGTCGCTCGTTGATGGCATCCCGAATTCCATGATGGAGGCGATGGCCCTCGGCGCGGTCCCTATCGTGTCGCCCATTGAAACGATCGTGCCTGTCGTGGAAGACGGGCGGAACGTGATCTTTGCGCGGAATCTCTATCCGGACGAGATCGCTGAGGCGCTCGTACGCACGATGTCGGACGATGCTCTCGTGGATCGTATCGCGACCGCGAATATCGAGCATGTGAAAGGCCTCGCTGACCGCAAAGCCATTCGGCAGCGCGCGATCACCTTCTACGACGAGGTCGCCCAAGCCGCGCAACAGCGCACACCGATACCCTTCAGCCCCAATCGTGTCGAGGGGCAGCACAGGGCAATGGACGTCTTGGATCGATTGCTTGAGAAGCGACACATTTCAGAGGCCGAACTTGCAAAGGCCGCTGCCGAGCGTGAGGAACACGAGCGCGCGTTCGGCGGCTGGTTGAGGAAAGCGTGGTACGATCAGATCATGAAGGCAGCGACGCAACACACCCTTCCAGGCGGCGCTGAAATATCCGAGTCGAGCATCAAGCTTCCCGACGGAAGATTCATTGACGCTAAATCTCTGATCTTCATCTCGGGATTGTTCGACAAGAAATACTATTTAAATGTCAACAACGATGTCGCAGATGCTGGACATGACCCGGTCGAACATTTCTATTTGCATGGTGGCAGTGAGGGCCGCAGAGCAGGCCCAAATTTCGACACGGCCCTTTATATCGAACAAAATCCAGATGTGGCCGAAGCAAGTATAAATCCCCTGATCCATTTTATTCTGTATGGAGCACTGGAAGGTCGGGGCTATGGCAGTGTAAATTCTTCTCTACTGCTTTTGAACGTTAAATAGATACGCATGACCCGGCGAGGAAGGCAGCGACGGTTCGCCGGCCTATGTGATCACCCACGCCGTAGCGTGCCAAGCCAGCGACGAGCCTCCGAACCGATACGGTCTCGGCTCGGAGGAAGTAGGCCGGCCATGCTCAGCCCATAGCGCTGCGGCGGATCAGCTGCTTCGCCCGGCGATCCTCGACCGTCGCCGGTCAGGATCGGATCGTCGCGGCCGACACTGAGTGGACATGGTTCGGGCTGGGGGGGGTGGTCGCTGAGGAAATTCTGCCTGCCTGGACCGGGAAGGGTCGAGCACACCGCTCGAAGCACGTGCGGCCCGCCATCCTCGTCGGGGGCGGCGCCGCATGTTCGGTACCTGTTCGGCACATGCATAGTACACGGCAGGCACGGCACCGGCTGAAACACGCTATCGCAAGTTCACCACCAGCGCGCCCCCGGCTTCGTCCGAACCATTCAGCGGTAGTTTCACGATGCGGCCGCGGTTCGTGCTTTCGCGCATTAGCTCCTCGAACTCGCCCGAGCAGATAAGACTCCGATGAATCATCAAGGTCGAGAGCTGCACACACGAGCGCTTCTCTGTTTCGGCGGCCGAGCTGCAGTCCGGCATCGTCGCGATACGATCTTCTGTCCCCGCCGCGTGCGATGTCGTCGCGCACCATGTCAGCCGCAATCCATGTTGCTGCATGTAATCAATTTGCATCTCGAGCTTTCGCTCGACATAGAGCGACTCCGCGTCGATGAACGCGACATACGCCCCGCTGGCGTAGAGACTGCCGCGGGCAAGAACCTCCTGGGCTTCGGCCTGAGGAAATGAAATCAGCTTCACGCGATGGTCGCCCGCGGCCCAGCGAGACAGCTGCAGGGTTTCGCCCGCCTCCAGAGTAGAGATCAGCAGCAGTTCCAGATTGCGGTGGGTCTGCCGAAGTACGCTGGCGGCCGCGAAGAGACAGCCATCGACGTCGTCGGTGACCTGAAGCAGCACTGTCGCGGATGTGGCCCGGCAGGCCGCGCGCGCCTGCTTCACCGCATGCACCGCAGCGTGCTTATAGGGCGTTCGCGTCAGAAACGTGGCCAGTTGCTCGAAGTAGCTGACTGTGCTGCCAGCCAGCAGCATCCGTTCGGTCTCCGTTCGCCGTTCCGCGATCATGACCCACAAAGCGTCACCCTCCACCACGGCCGCTGGCTGATGCGTTCCCTGACCCGCGTGGATCCGGTACCCGATCAGGGGCGAGGGCAGATGGTAGAAATCGTATTTCGTCAGAATCTCGTTCCAGAGCGCGTAATCTTGCGTAAACCGCAGCATAAGATCAAATGGACCAAATTCCTTGAGTATGTGCGCAGGGATAAACAGGGAGCATCCGTTAATTGCACTATCGAGCAACGCCCATTTAGGCTTTGACATATATCTCTGGTAATTTAGACGGCTCTCATCGATTTTTTTATCTTTTGAGTCGAAATAATGCACATCCGAGAAAATTATTGCGTCATGGTCATTAATAATATTAAAATATTCAATCTGCATCTGAACTTTATGGGGAAAGTGCATATCATCGTGGCTGAGCCATGTAAATACATCGCCAGTCATGACATCGATTATATGGTTCATTGCCCCTGCAACGCCAGTATTTTCTTGATGTATATACCGTATTGCAGGACCGAAAGACTTGGCAATTGCGTATGTGCGCCCGTCATCGGTCGAGCCGTCATCAAGGACGATAATCTCTAGATTCTTGTAGGTTTGGTTGAGTGCGCTCTCAATCGCCTGCCGAAGATAGTCCGCACCGTTGTAGACAGGTATTGCGACGGTAACTTTAGGAAGATAATTGATCATCATTTTGCGCCTTCAACCTGGTTTGCCGGCACAAGCGTTCCGCGGACGCTGCAGGCGAGTTCGAGGCCCCATAGCGGGCTCTCGTGGTTGAACAAGATGCCGTTCGAGGCGTGCAGGCCGAAACTCCCGCGATAGTCGATCGTCATCCAGTACGCGAAGAGCTTGGCCGCGCCGTTGGGCAAGCGCGGGTGGAACGTCGTCGTCTCGCCCTGCTGCTTTTCTTGAATCAGCCCGAACATCTGTGGGGTCGAGGCCTGGTAATAGCATGCGTTGGAGGCAACAGAGCGCAGGCATTCCAGCATGTGCACGGCGCCGAGCCCCGTGGCCTGTCCTGTAAGCAGCGGCTGCCGCCAGGACCAGGTCACGAAGGATTGCGCGGCGAGATTGTAGGGCTTGGCGGTCTGGACGATCCGCAACCGGGCGGATTGGTCGAGCAGGTTGCTATCGACGAGCTCAACAGCATCGAGGATGCCTAGCCACTTCAGCCGGTGATCGAACACGCTAGCATGGCCGGAGCGGCGCACGATGCCGGTGACCGTGTAGCCCTTCTGCAAAAGAAGCTGCGCCAGATACGCCCTGTTCTGGTCTGTCACCCCCGCGATCAGTGCTCGCTTGCCCTTCATACCCCCGTCCTATCTCAATGACCGGCTGCTACGACCCAGACTCTCTCCGCGTCAAGTTTGGGTTGTGCCACGGGATTATTGTGCCCCAAGCCGCTGAATGGACCAGGATTGTGTACGTTCCTCCGCGTAAATGGCGGTCCGGTGCACGAGCTATGCTAATTCGTCGGAAGGGATGTGCAACCTAAGCCCTGGCCTTTTGGAGGCCGCTGCGGCCGCCCCTCATCGAGACTTATCGAGGTAGTTAGGTGGCCCGCGGCCGACAACGGCGCCTTCAAGATCAAACACTCGAGGCCGCAGCCGCGGTGCCGTTGAAATTGAGTGCCGAGCGGCCGAACCTTTTCTACGGCGGACAAAGGCAGCGTCACTCTTGTTGTTTATCGGGATGGCGTCGGATGACCCGGCCACCAATTAGGCGCTTGAACGGGCTCGCCTTACTGCCCAGCAAAGGGCGCCGATGCGGATTTACGATGCCCACGTGCCGGTCGCGTACCCGCCGCACCCGCGCGATCACACCGACGTCGACCACCGTTTTGGCCGCGTGACAGGGGCGGCACAACACCTGACAGTTTTCCAACGAGACATCCTCAGTCAGCGCGGCTGGGACGATATGGTCGTAATGAATCCGCCCGACCTGAAGCGCGCACGGACAGCGGCTGCCATCCAGAAGCATACCCTCGCAGCGCCCGTCAGCTCGGGCAAGGGCGGCGCGCAGCACCGCCTTGCTGAACTCCCGCCGCGCCATCACGCTGTCCTCGCAGCACTATCCGCAGTCGGCCCGCCTCGGTCAGCCGCGATCCCGGCGCGCTCAGACTGGGTCTCAGCCAACCGGTAGGTGTGCAGTTCGCGCGCGCCGAGTCCGGCACAGGCGGCGAGCCAGCCGAGGAAGCTAGGATCGCCAGCTTCGCAGGCGCGGGCCGCGACGATCGAGGCCTGCCCGTGCTCATCGCGAGCGACTGCGAGCGTGACCGCCGCCTGCTCGGCGACGAGATCGGGGGCGTTGAGCGGCTGGACGACCACGACGTAGCGTCGGCCGGAGCGCCCACGCCAGACGCTCATGGCGAGGGCAGGCGCGCCGCGCGAACCAGCGTTCGTGCGCAGGCGCTCCTCGCGAATCGGAGACCGGGCGGCGCGGTCAGCCTTCAACTCACGCAGCGCAGCAGCCCAGGAGATGGTACGGTTCGACATTGCCACCCTCACGCGCTGAGCAGGAAGAGGGCGACTCGCGGCCCGTCAAACGGCTGCGAGTGCAAAGTCGAGGTTAAGGGGGATCCAGCAGTGCAGGGGGCCATCTGAAAGGCCGCTGGGATCAAGGAGATGGCCTGAACATGGCTCAGTGTTGGAGAAGGCATGCTGCGCTCCGAGTCGCCGGCGGGACCTGCCCCACCACCAACCCGACCCCGCTGTCGACCCGTGGGACCGGCGGGGTTGAGGCACGCACGCCGCTGCCCTTAGGCGTGCTGACTGCTAAGCGTCAGTACGAGGACATGAAGCAGCCCCTCCCACCGATCACGGCGACTAGCTCGCACGTGATCGACTTACTCCGTGGACTTTCATCGCGCCCAGATGCTTGATGATGAGGACCAACCCAATGCTTAGCAGATTGAATTTCCGAGTCATCGAGCCTGTTATTTAGGCTATGAATGCGTCGCCCTGCGAGCATTAATGCTCCACTGGCCGCAACAGTCCAGTCGAGATCGACGTCAGCCGTCATTTTTAGGTGAAAAACACCGTGCGCGACCTGCGCGTCGTATTTTAAAATTGGATCGTAATCTATAGTCCGAGCAAAGCAGACGGTGATCTTTACGCGCCCGAAGCGTAATCAAAGGCGGGCCGAGCTTCAGCTGACGAGGCCATCTCAATCCGAAGGCATCCTCAACAGGTCAGCTCGGCATCACGGTGCCGGAACAATCCAATCCGCTGGGCCATGGTGCGATCCTTCAGTCTCACGGATGGCTTGACCGCCCGTAACATCTTCGTACCGCCTAACGATCAGATCGACGTAACGCTGGTCGATCTCGATCCCGTAGCACCGTCGCCCCGTCCGCTCCGCCGCAACCAGCGTCGAGCCCGAGCCCAGGAACGGGTCGAGGACGATCTTGTCTCGCCCCGTGAGATCGAGCAACGCGTCCGCGAGCAACGCGACCGGTTTGACCGTCGGGTGATCCTGCAGGCCCTTCCGCGCACATCAAGCGACGAGGCGCCGAGATAGGTCCAAAGGTTCGAGCGCTAGCGGCCGCCCCGGCCCAGGCCGACATTGTCGACGTGCGCCTCCTCGCCCTTCTTGAACAGCGGGAGCAGCTCGTGCTGCGAGCGATACAAACTACCCATGCCGGCGTTCATCTTCGCCCACACGATCAGGTTAAAAGGCGACAAGGCCAACGCAGCCGCCGCATGTTGGACCACGCGTAGCCAGCGCCAGTCGATTAAAGTGCCGAACACGCCACCCTCGACGAGGTGGGGCAGGGTGGCCCCCGATCCAGTCCAAGTTGAACGTCTGGAATTCCGCCTCCGTCATCTCACCGCTGGTCATCGCGAACTCGCGGTGCTCACCGCTCGTCACGTGCCCGCGGATCTCACGTTGTAAGGCTCGTCCGTCAGGAGCAGGCGCGCTCGTTCCTCTCCCATGCGCTTGGCCTACACGGCTGGATCGCGGGCTCTACTTGGAACGCCGAAAGGCGGCGTGACCCTTCGTCGGACTTTAAACCCACACGCTCTGCGGTGCTCAGACGACACCGGTATCCCACCGGCCTGTGTGCCAGTGAATCGCGTTCGCCCTGCAGGAATTCCAACCCTCTGCCGCACTCAACAGCACCGCCTTCGGGCGCGGCTTTAAGCGCGGTCCGTGGCGACGGGATTATCGGGCTTCGGCCAGACCGCAGCGTCATCGGGCACCGCGCGCAGCACGGTGCAGCCCATGCCGATCAACGCGCGCGCGCCGACCTTAAGGCCCTGCAGCACCTTCGCGAGCGGCCCGACCAGACCGTCCGCCCCGATCATGCAGCGTCCGCCAACGAAGGCGGCCGGCGAGATCGTCGTGTTGTCGCCGATCTCCGCGTCGTGACCGATGATGGCGCCGGTGTTCACGACGCTGAAACGCCCGAGCCGCGCATCGACATTGACGATCACGCCATGGGCGACGAACGCACCGGCACCCAGCACCACGCCCTGGCTCACGATCGCGTGCGGCGAGACCAGGGGCGGGCAGGGCAGGGCGTGCCGGTCAAGCCACGCGATGATCTCGGCGCGCGCCTGGATCGCAGCCCGGCTCACGCCTCCGACGGCGAGGGCGACACCGGCAAACTCCGCGCGGTCGGCCAGCAATTCATCAAGATAGCCTCGGTAGGTTCCGACCTGCGCGCTCGGCTGGCTCGAATAGGTCGCCTCCACGGTGTAGCCGCAGAGTTGCGCGACCTCGGCGATCTCCTTGGAGAAGCCGCCTCCGCCGATCAGGGCCAGGCGCTTGGTTTCGGTCGTCACCGGCAGCCATCCATCAGAGTGTCGCCCCGCCGTCGACCCGCAGGATCTCGCCGGTGACGTGCCGCGCCTGCGGCGACATGAGGAAAGCGATGGCATCGACCACCGATTCCACTGTCGCGGCTCCCACCGGGCTCCGCTTCTCTAGTTCCCCCTTGAACGCGTCGCCGTAGAGGCGTGCATGCGCCTGCGTCATCTCCGTGTCGAGCCACCCCGGCGCGACTCCGACCGCGCGGCGCGGCGCGAGCTCACGGGCGAGGCCCCGGATCAGCGCATCGAGACCCGCCTTCGAGGCGGCGTAGGGGACGATCGCCGGCTCCGGGCGCTGGGCCGCGACCGATGACACGGCGCAGAACACGGCGTCCCGCGTCGAGATCCGGGCGCTGCCGAAGGCGGCGGCGAACAGGGTCGGTGCGACGAGGTTCGTCTTATAGAGACGCTCGACCTCATCCGCGCCGAAACTGCGCATGGGTTTGATGATCTGCACGCCCGCGCAATACACGAGGCCCGTCAGCAGGCCGCGCTCTGCGACGGCAGACTGGAGAACGCCGCCGATTGCCGCGAGGTCGGTCACGTCCGCCGTGACCGTTGCGATCCCCACATCCGCAAGGTCGGCCAGTCTGTCCGCCCGCCGGGCGAGGGCGGTGACCGAGACCTGTCCGGCGAACCGCTCCGCGACGGCCCGGCCGATGCCGCTGCTCGCTCCGACGACCAGGATGTGTCCCGCGGAATCCGCCATGGCTTGCTCTCAGGCCTGCAGCTTCGCGCCGGCGATGCCGAGGAGATCGTCCGTGGTCGCGGCCTCCGCGATCCGGGACGGCTCGACTTCGAGACCCAACGTGTCGAACAGGGCCATGATGTTGAGGATGCCGAGGGAGTCAAAGGTCTCGATCGCGCCGAGATCCTGGCCGCGTGCGAGCGGACCAGGTTGATCGAGGATGGCGCCGAGCTCATCCAGAAACCCAGCCTCGGTCATCACGCGGTCTCCTCGAATTTCAGGACGGGCGGGGCGTAGATCCGGTCGGTGCTGAGCACGCAGGCGCCCCAGCTCAGACCGACGCCGAACCCGGCGAACACCGTGCGCAACGGCCGCTGCGAAAGCGGCTTGGTCAGGAAGCCCGAGATCGTCCCGGGGATCGAGGCCGAGTTCTGGTTCCCGTAGACGGATTGCGTGCCTGAGGGAAGCTTACCGTCGTCGAGCCCCAAACGCCGCTGCAAGTTCTTCAGAATGTACTTGTTCGGCTGGTGCAGGACGTAGAAATCCGGCTCATCCGGCTGCAGGCCGGCGGCCGCGAGGATGTCGGTGATCAGCGTCGGCACGCGCTTGAGCGAGAAATTGAACACCTGCGCGCCGTCCATGTGCATGGAGGCCGGCTTGTCCGCATCCTCGGGATCGGCGCGCAGGCCACTATGTGGAATGAACAGGGCTTTCTCGCCGGAGCCGTCGCTGTGGAGTTGGAACACGCTCTCGGTCTCGCGCCGCTCGACCAGCACGGCCGCGCCGGCATCGCCCATGATCGGGGTGATCGAGCGGTCATCCGTGGCGACCATGCGGCTCGCGACATCGCCGACGCACAGGAGCACGCGCTTCAGGCCGGACTCGACCAGGCTGTAGGCGACTGAGAGGCCGTACACGAACCCGCTGCAGCCCAGCCGCATGTCGAAGCAGAGCGTGTCGGTGCGCATGCCCAGCCGGTGCTGCATCGAGATCGCCGTCGACGGCGAGCTGTAGTCAGGGGTCTGGGTGACGAGGATCAGCCCGTCGAGATCCGCCGGCTGCAGGGCGAGGCCGCGCAGGAGTTCCCGGGCCGAGTTCAGGCACAGGTCGGCGGTGGTGGTATCGTCGCGTACGACCACGTGGCGGGTGGTGAACCCCATGGCGCGCTTGAGCCGCTCGGCCTCCTCGGGGGACATCCCGAGATCGGCCGCCTCGGCGTCGAAGGCGAGCGCCCGGCCGCCCACCGTGGTGACGAGGCCGGCTATCCCAGCATGCCGGAACCGCAGCTCAGCCACGGGCCACGGCCTGCGCGACGTAGTCGAACCAGCCCTGGAGCCGGCGCAGGGGCGAGCGGGTACTGTCGAGGATGCTCTCGTCGGCCAGCGGGACGTAGCGCCCGACCGCCTTCTCGACCTCGGACTCGGTCTCCAGCAGCAGCTCGACCACCGCGAAGGAATCGATCCGCTCGTAGAGGTCGCCCTCCGGGCCGAGGCCGCTCAGCTCCGGACGGCCCCAGGTCTCGACCAGGCGGTCCAGCGTGGTGCGGGCGGCCGCCGCGGCAGCGTGCTCACTCGGCGACGATGTGGATGTAGGCAGTGTCATCCGGTCCTCGGGTCAATCGATAGGCCTTGCCCTCTGGGCCAGAGCCGATGAGCGCGAACCCGTTCTCGTCCAGGAAGGTTTCGACCATCCGGTTCTTGGCGCTGGGGTGATAGCTCGCCCGCAGCGCCGTGTCGGCCTCTTCGTGGCAGACGTAGCGCAGGACTTGGCTCTCAATGCGGCGTCCGAGCGCCCGGCAGCTCATCAGGAACGTCTCGAGCACGCCGCCCCGGACGATGGCGACGCCGACGATGCCCATATCGCCGAAGCGATCGACCACTCGAGCTGCGTAGACGCTGCCCTCACGCATCGCGGTGGCGACCTCGTCCTCGGTGTAGCGCCGGGTGGTGAGGTTGAACTGGTTGGTCTTGTTGATGAGCTGCGCGACGCGCCGAAGCGCACCGAAATTGTTGCGGGTGATGTGCAGGCGGATGTCCAAGGAAGCGAGGTACTCGTCCATGGAGGCAGCCGAGCGCTGCAGTTCCTGGCGCTGCGCCTCACCGCGATACTGCTCGGTCTTCGACAGGTCTTCCGCGGTGACGTTCCGGGCTCGCAGGGACGCGATCCCGTCGAGCAGGGTCAGCGCTTGCTCAGGTCGGGTCCGGTCGAAGAGGTGGCACTCGACGCCAGGCAGCCGAGCGCGGACCTCCTCGATCTCGAACGGGTTGTCGTCGAGGAAGATGAAGCTATCCAGGCCGAGATTGAGCGTCTCGGCGAGTTCGCGGATGTTGTCGCTCTTCTCGGACCAGTTGCTGCGATAGGCCACGAAGTCGTCGAGGCGCAGGGGCATCGCCCGCTGCTCGAACACCGAGCGGAAATCCGCGTCGTTGTTCTTCGTCACAGCGCAGAGCAGGATGCCGAGGCTCTTCAGGCGCAGCAGCTGCCGCTGGAGCTGGGTATGGACGATCCCGGGATAGTCGCTGTCGACCTCGAGGTTCTCGACGCCGTCCTCGCCGACGACGCCGCCCCACAGGGTGTTGTCGGCATCGACCACCACGACCTTGCGGCGCGCCCGCAGCCGGGCCGCGATCGCGTCGGCGTAGCGCTCGACAAGCGCGTCCACGGCGGCCGGGGCATAGGGCATCTGATAGAGGTAGCGATTGCGCTCGCGCAGCGCGTTGGCGAAGCCGAGATGGGCCAGGGCTCCCGCCGCATCGATGACGCTGACCCGCTCATTGGCGCGCGCGAGATCGAACAGTACCGTGTTGATGCGGGCCAAGGCATCCAGCTGCTCGTGGAGGTCGCTCTCGACCGACGAGACCGGCATGAACGGCACGGTGTTGAGGATGATCGTCCCGGACAGCCGCGCGAGCCGGGCCGAGACCAGCTCGGCCAGCGCCCGGGCGCGCGCGATCGCCGCCTCGTCCGGGGCGACATCGAAGAACCAGCGATGGTCGAGATGGACGACGAGCGTGTGGACCGATGCCGGCCCCGCCAGGACCTGCTCGATCTGCCCGATGGGGAAATACTCGCACGCGACTTCGGCGAGATCCGCAAGGCGGCCCGCCACCTTCCCGAACGGGTTGGTGACGACGTTTCCGACAAAGCCGAGCGAGAGAGCGCGAGCCGTGGTCATCCCCGATACCGGTCCCTGCGACACCCCAACGGATGCCTGCCCTCCGGCAATCGACCGGCCCCATCCTGACTATGCGAGCGCCGCCCTCTTGCGAGATCCGATATCATAAAGCAAGGGGCCGAGCCGGATCGTGGTCAGTCGCCGCTGCGCATCCAATCAGAGCCCAGCCTGCGTATCACCGGCCTGATGCAAGTGGACTGGGACCGGACCCTGACCCCGCCGGCCTGGCAGTCGACAAGGAGCTTCGCGATGAATGGAACCGGCTCGGCCGCCGCCACGACAATGTCGCGAATCTGGTCCGAGAACCATCAGACCGCGTTCGCCCGGGCCACCGGCGACGTGAACCCAATGCATATGGATGCTCAGGTGGCGCGGCGGACTCTCGCTGGCGGGCAGGCGGTCCACGGGGTTCACGCGGCTTTGTGGGCGCTCGATGCCTGCACCGACGCCTACCCGCTCGAACGCTTGAGCGGGCTGCAGATGCGGTTCGAGCGCTTCGTGCTGGTCGGGGACCGCACCGAGATCGTGGTTCACGAAGCGGATGCAGGGCGCCTGCGTCTCTCCCTGTCGGTGGACGGTGTCCGTGCGGCGACGATCCAGGCGGCACTGGGGGAGGTGCGGCCGCGAGCCCAGCCCATCGCGGACGCCCCCGAGGCGATCCCGCCGGAGCCGATCACCGTCGACCCTGCGACGATCGCCAGCGCGGCGGGGGCGTTCCGGCTCCCCGAGCCGGAGGCGATCACCGCACTGGCGCCGCGGCTGGCACGGGTCATCGGTTCCGCCCGGGTGTCGGCATTGGGTGGTCTGTCCACCCTGGTCGGCATGCTGGTTCCCGGCCTGCACTCGATCCTCTCGAAGATCGACGTGACGTTCACCGACGTAGCCGACGGATCGAGCCTCGCCTACGCGGTGAAGCGGTTCCAGCCGATGCTCCAGTCGGTGACGACGCAGGCCAGCGGTCCGGGCCTCGACGCCCGGGTCGAGAGCTTCGTGCGCCCACGCCCGGTCGAGCAGGAGAGCTGGGCCGAACTCACGGCCCTGGTGCACCCAGGAGAATTCTCGGCGGTGTCCGCCCTCATCGTCGGCGGATCGCGCGGCCTCGGCGCGGCGACGGCCAAGCTGCTGGCGGCGGGCGGCGGCGATGTCTGCATCACCTACGCCTCCGGCGCATCCGAGGCGGAGGCGGTCGCCCGCGAGATCCGAGACGGGGGCGGACGCTGTCAGGTCCGGCACTACGATGCCGCCCACCCGGTCGAGCCGCAGCTGTCATCAATCGCGATGACGCCGTCCCAGCTCTATCACTTCGCGACCCCGCGCATCTTCCGCCAGAAGCGGGCGCCGTTCGAGCCGGCCTGTTTTGAGGAGATGATGCGAGTCTACAACTACGCGTTCTACGATCTGAGCCAGTTCTGTCTCGGACGGGGCGGCCAATTGACGGCCTTCTATCCCTCGACCACCGCCATCGACGACGCACCGCGCGATACCCTGGAGTACGTTATGGCGAAGACGGCCGGCGAGACCCTCGCCGCGACCATGGCCCGGACGATCCCGAACCTGCGGACCGTGATCGAGCGGCTGCCCCGGGTGAAGACGGATCAGACCGCCACGATCTTTCCCGTGCCAGCCGCATCACCCGGGGCGCTGATGTTGCCGATCATCCGGCGCCTACTATCGCAATCCTGAGACCTGCTGCATACGAGCGGCCCCAACTACGACGCTCAACGGGACGCCGCCCCCCCGGTTGATGAGCTCGAAAGAGCCGCGCCCCCAGTAGCAGAACTCGACAGAGCGTCATTGCCACCTTGAACACCGGCGGTCCCCAGCGGATTGCCGCGCGTGTCGGTGGTCAGGTTCGGGTCCCTCTGGACCAGTCCGGGGGGCGCGGGGTCGAAGGGCTCGACCGGGTTGAAGACCTGCTGTCCACCCGCGAGGGGCTTCACGACAGTCTCGGGTCGGACAGAATCCGTGCACAGCCCCGTACAGATCGGCTCGACCAGATCGGTCTGCTGGCAGATCGGACGCATCACACCCCTGACGCAGGCACACCGGCAGGCCGCCCAGCCCTCCGTGGGCAGTAGCAGGAGGGAGCAGAGCAAGAGGATCGACCGCATGGCGCAGGGCCCTTGGTGACGCCGCTCCGAACGGGCGGCGGGGGTCATGGTAGCAGGCCAGCACGATGGCAGCGAGACACGGTTACGATCCTGAGCGACACCGCGAGGGCCTTCAAAGCAGAGCCTCAAACACGCCGTCGACGGCTCCAAGCGGTGCGAGCTTCAGCCCGGGGAGGGCTCCTCAGGGCTCTCCCCAGCTCGCTCACTCGGCAGCGGCCACATCGTGATGTGGATCCTCGTCGTCCGATGCCGTGTCATCCTGGTCCGACTCGACATCGGTGTCGTCAGTCTCGTTCTCAGCCCCCTCGGCGGCGGTGAAGAAGTCGCCCTTCCGAACCGCTTCGCCCCCCGTCACCATCATGCTGAGATAGGTGTTGAGGGTGTTCGGGGCGACGTCGGGCAAGCGCTCGGCGATCTCCGCATGAGTCAATCCCTGTGGCCCCGCGCTACCGAGGAGGGCCTTCAGGCGTCCCTTGGCCGAGTTCGATCGTGGACCGCGAGCTCCGCGCCGCCCGCTGCGACCAGACGTGGCTTGATCCTCGCCCGACGATCGCGGATTGTCCGTTGCCCGAAGGATGGCCGTGTCCTTCAGCGGGACACCCTCCACGATCGCCGTCAGAGCGGCCTCCGCCGCCCGCAATTTTGTCAGTTCCGCCGAGATCCGGTCGTAATCGCTCTGAAGCGCAGCCTTCCTGGCGCGCACATCGACCAGAGCCTTCGTTAGGGTGTTGTCCTCAGCCATTGACGGGCCTCACTGCATACACTCGTTCGTGAGCGGTCATAGGTCATAGGACCCTGGAAGCGTCAACAGCTGATGGGTTTGGCGTTTGCGAAGCTGGATCGGTCGCTAAAGGCAACCCGAGTTGTGGGAAACGCATCGTCGGGCTTAGAGATCGTTGGAACACTTCCCTCGGATATGGCCGGCACTGGTGACGTAGGCGCTTCTCGATAGACCAGATCTATACGGCTGTAATCAACTCTACCACGGATGCGCCGAACGGAACTCCTGACCATGATCCCAAGCCGCACCAAACAGCTTATCGACACCAACTCCGTCGCGATCGCCCATACACTAAGCTAAATTTGCAGAGTCTTTCATGCCATTGAATATCGTCGACAAAGGAGAAAATAACGTTGTTGACATTGACCCGCGGGATCAGCACGACCAGGCAGGGAAAATATATATCAATGGCGACAATAATTATATACGCATAGGAAGGGGCTGCGTTTCCGACAAAGATATGCACATCGTCATCGAGTCGAATTGCAAATTCGACATCGGCGACGACGTCCGACTCGGGATGGCGAATATCTATATCGGCCCGGGCTCGATGCTCCGCGTCGGCGACAGGACCGGCTTCACCGGGCTCGTCCATCTCAACCCGGTCGAGGCGAAGGCGATCGAGATCGGGGCGGATTGCTCGATCGCATCCGGGGTCTGGATGACGACGAGCGATTTCCACTCGATCATCAGCCGAAGCGGCGGCGCGCGACTGAACCCGGCCAAGCCGGTCCGCGTGGGAAACCATGTCTGGATCGCCAACCACGCGACGCTCCTCAAGGGCTCGACTATCGGCGACAACGCGATAATCGGGGCGCACGCGGTCGTCACGGGGGTCGTGCCGCCCCATTGCGTGGCCGCCGGCAACCCCGCGCGTATCGTGCGCGAGGATGTCACCTGGCGGTCGGACCTGATCTGACCGTCGGCGTCGCGACGGCGGGGTAGGGTTCCTTACTCCAGGACCTCATATTTACCGAGGACGCCAGTTCCGGTAGGGCGAGGGCCGGCGGCGAGCCGCTTGCTCGGCGTGACGCTCAGCCCTCGACGCAGCCCCCACAAAGACATGCTCATCCGAGCCACAGGCCCCGACACAGCCACCGGTGAAGCCCGCATGTCGGAGCACGTGCACCGGGCGGCGACGTGAGAGCCAGGCGTTGAAGATCCTCTACGGCCTCTATTATAGCTGGGTGGGTTCCGCCTTCGCGCGCTCGAGCAGCAACCCGCTGATCCGAATCGCGGCAAGCGGTGGCCTTCCCCCGGCGAGCGATATCGCGTCGGCGGCGGAGCAGATCACGGCGATGGAGCCGTATGTCGATGCCGGCTTCTACGCGAGCTGGTACGGCATCACGGTCGATCCAGTGCGCGACTACCTCACGATCGGCTGGCGCGAAGGCCGGGATCCGCGACCGGATTTCTCCACCACCGACTACCTCGCCGCGCGGCCGTATCTGGCCAGGGCCGGGATCAACCCGTTCCTGCACTGGGTGACGGCGCAGCGCGCCAGGGGCGGCGCCCTGCCCAAGCCCGACACGCGGCAGGCCGAGCGCCTGGCCCGCCGACTCGTGGACGGGGCCTTCTACCTCGCCCACAACCCCGACCTGCAGGCGGCCGGCGTCGACCCGGTGGCCCATTACATGGCCTCCGGCTGGCGAGAGGGCCGCGAGCCGTCGCCGCATTTCGACACCTTGGCCTACTGCCTCACCCGGGGGATCTCGTACACGACCCAGAACCCGCTGGTGCACTACGTCCTGCACGGCGGCCCGGCCCGGCCCGAGCGGGAGGATCTTGTCGCGCTCCACGCCGAGACGCTGGCGCCGTATTTCGACGCCGCCTATTGCCGGGAAAGATTGGACGAGCGGGAAGCCCAGGAACTCTCCGAGGCCTCCGACGTGGAGCTGCTGCGGGCCTACGTGGATGGCGGCTGGCGGAGGATGCGCAGCCCGCGGCAAAATTTCGACCCGGCCGGCTTCGTGCAGGTGCGCGCCGGCAGCCGGGCGGTCATCGGCGACCCGTTCTTCCGCTATGTCGCCGAGACACTCCTGTCCGGCGGCACGCCGTTCTCGGGCAAGGATCAGCCAAAGTTTCCTGCCGTGGACGAGGCCTGGTATCGGGCGACCTACCCGGACGCGCAGGGCTTGCCCCCCTACGTGCACTTCTCGAAGGCCGGCTGGCGGGAGTTGCGCGATCCGGGCCCGGGCCGCCCGACCATCGACGCGCTGCTGCGCGTGTGCGGCCTACGCCCAGCGCGTCCTCCGATCGAGGATACCGTCTGGCTTGGCGAGTTCGGGCGCTCACCCGTCGACCGGGCGGCGTCGCTGGACCTGCAAGCGGGCTTGATCGCGCCCCATTTCGACCACGCCTTCTACCGGCAGCGCTACGGCCTGGCGGAGGATGTCGACGCCGTCCGTGACTATTGCACCACCGGCTGGCGCCGGGGCCGCAACCCACGCATCGACTTCAACGGCTGGGCCTATCGCGCTCATCGCCCCTACGTCGAGGCGACGGGGATCGCCCCCTTCGTCCACCACCTCGCCACCGCGCTGCTCCGCGGTACCGATCCCTCGGGTGACGCCTTCGATCCAGGCTACGGCACGCTACCGGCGGCGGAGGATGCGAACCTGCTGGAGCAGGCTCGGTTGATCGAGCCCTATTTCGACGCAGCCTGGTATCTGAAGCGCTATCCCGACACGCGCGGCTTCGAGAACGGCCCCGCCATCCACTTCCTGTCGCACGGTCAGGAGGAGGATCGCGATCCGAGCAAGACCTTCTCGCCTCGCTTCTATCGCCGGGCCTACGGTCACTTGTTCGGGCCCGGCGAATCACCATTCCTGCACTACGTCCGCACCGGCCGCGCCGCCGGGCTGATGGGCTGCCCGGAGGATCTCGGCAGCTGGCCAGCCCTGGAGGCCCCCGAGCCGCGGGACTGGGACGGCCTGCCCCGCGCCCTGACCCTCGCCCAGGCCCGGGTCGTCGTGATCATGCCGGTCTACAAGGGCCGCGGCGAGACCCTGCGCGCCATCCATGCGTGCCTCTCGGCCCCGCAGACAACCCAGTTCACCCTGCTCGCGGTCAACGACCGGTCCCCCGATCCGGACCTCTCCGCGGACCTGAGAGACCTCGCCGGCCGCGGCCTGTTCCACCTGGTCGAGAACCCGGAAAACCTCGGCTTCGTCCGCTCGGTCAACCGCGGCCTGTCCCTGCGCCAGGGCCGGGCCGTGGTCCTGCTCAACTCCGACGCCCAGGTGTTCGGCGACTGGCTCGACCGGCTGGTCGCCCACGCCGAGACCGCCGCGGCCGAGGGCCGCCCGCCGGTGGGCAGCGTCACGCCGCTGTCGAACAACGCCACGATCTGC
>NZ_JAKSYJ010000226.1 GCF_022829365.1 Methylobacterium sp. J-077
CCGCTCTCGCCGGCCGCGGCCGCCTCGATGGCGGCGTTGAGCGCGAGCAGATGGGTGCGCTCCGAGATGTCGTTGACCGTCTCGATGATGTCGCCGATCGTCTGGGTCTTCTCCGACAGCGTCACGATGTTGCCGGCCACCGCCTCCGCCTGCTCGCGGATCGCGTCCATCGCCCGCGCCGTGTCGGCCACCGCGCGCAGGCCCTGGCGCGAGGTCTGGGCCGTGGCCTGGGCGGTGGCGATCACCTCGCCGGCCCGCTTCGTGATCTGCGCGCCCGAATGGGTGATCTCGTCCACCGTCGCCGCCGTC
>NZ_JAKSYJ010000227.1 GCF_022829365.1 Methylobacterium sp. J-077
CCCGGTCCCCCCGCGCCTTGCGCGCCCCGGGCCAGATAGGGCCCGATCACCAGGGTGTGGGTCGCCGCGGCGATCTCGCCCTCGCGCGCGGCCTGTGCCTGGAGCCGGGCCTCCCCGGACGGCAGCGTCTCGCTCATGCAACCTGTAGCGCCGCCCGCCCCCCGGCAGCTTGGTTCGAGAACTCGGAGTTTTTCGAAATTGGGATTCGGCCGGGCTGGGCCAAGCTGCCGGGCGCCGGCGATGGCAGCCGGCATGGGACAGCGCGACGCCTCTCAGTCATGGACGCGCGCCCTGCAACGCCACCATGATGGTCTTGTCGCCCGGCGGACGCGCAGTCAGCGATTCGTAG
>NZ_JAKSYJ010000105.1 GCF_022829365.1 Methylobacterium sp. J-077
GGGACAGGGTGAGGGGTGCGACCTCTCCGGATGGACCTGATCCCTCACCCCAGCCCTATCCCGCACGGGAGAGGGGGCATGTCGCGGCCTTCACACGCCACCGCACGCTTCATGCTGCCTCGTCCTTCGCGAGCAAAGCGACAGCCAACCCTAAACCTCCTCGTCGGCGTAGCGCGACTGCGCCCGCCCGCGCTGCCCCGATCCCTTCCGCGGCGCGCCGGCGCTGATCCCGGCCACCAGGTCGGCGATGTGGCGCAGGGTCTCCACCGACAGGGCCTTGTCGCCCTCGCCGCGGCCCTGCGGGATCAGCGCCTTGGCGAATCCGAGCTTCTGGGCCTCCTTCAGCCGGGCGCCGGCCTGGGCCACCGGCCGGATCGCCCCGGACAGGCCGATCTCGCCGAAATACACCGTCTCCGGCGGCAGTACCGCCCCCGACAGGGACGAGACCAGCGCCGCCGCCACCGCCAGATCCGCCGCCGGCTCGGTGATCCGCAGGCCCCCGGCCACGTTCAGATAGACGTCGTGGGTGCCGAGCCGGATGCCGCCATGAGCCTCCAGAACGGCCAGCACCATCGACAGCCGGTTCGGATCCCAGCCGACCACCGCCCGGCGGGGCATGCCGAGGGAGGAGGGCGCCACCAGCGCCTGGATCTCCACCAGCAGGGGCCGTGTCCCCTCCATCCCGGCGAAGACCGCGGTGCCGGCGGCCTGGTGGTCGCGGCCGGCCAGGAACAGGGCCGAGGGGTTGGGCACCTCGGCGAGCCCCGCATCGGTCATTTCGAATACGCCGATCTCGTCGGTGGGGCCGAACCGATTCTTCACGGCGCGCAGGATGCGGAAATGGTGGCCCTGGTCGCCCTCGAACGAGGCGACCGCGTCGACCATGTGCTCCACCACCCGGGGGCCGGCGATCTGCCCGTCCTTGGTGACGTGGCCGACCAGGATCACCGCCGTGCCGGTGGTCTTGGCGAAGCGGATCAGCGCCTGGGCCGAGGACCGCACCTGCGTGACCGTGCCGGGGGCCGATTCGACGGTCTCGGTCCACATGGTCTGGATCGAATCGATGATCGCCAGGGCTGGCGGCCGGCCCTGGCTGAGGGTCTCGATGATGTCCTCGACATTGGTCTCGGCGGCCAGATCCACCGGGCGGGAACTGAGCCCCAGCCGCTCGGCCCGCAGCCGCACCTGCCCCACCGCCTCCTCGCCCGAGATGTATGCGACCCGCTCGCCGGTGCCCGCCATGGCGGCGGAGGCCTGCATCAGCAGGGTCGATTTGCCGATGCCGGGATCGCCGCCGATCAGGATCACCGAGCCGCGCACGAAGCCGCCGCCGGTGACCCGGTCGAGCTCGCCGATCCCCGAGGGGATGCGCGGCGCCGCCTTGGTCTCGCCGGTCAGGCCCTCAAGCGGAAACACGCGGCCGCGGGCCCGGGACGGCCGGGTCGCGAGCGGGCCGGACTGGCCGGGCGCAGCGGCCGCCTCCTCGACGATCGTGTTCCAGCCGTTGCACGCCTCGCAGCGCCCGCGCCAGCGGTTGTAGACCGCCCCGCAGGATTGGCAGACGAAGGTCTGGTGGATCTTGGCCATTCGGGTCCGCGCGCCGCCGGTCCGGCATTCGAGGGTGGGTCGGATCACCCTACATAAGTTCGAACATAACGCGAACCCAACCCCGTCAGGATCTCGTAGCCGATCGTCCCGGCAGCGCGGCCGACCGTGTCGATGTCCAGGCTGTCGCCGATCAGCACGGCTGTGGCGCCGCGCCGGGCCGCGGGGGCTGCGGTGACGTCGAGGATGATCAGGTCCATGGAGACGAGACCGAGGATCGGGCAGGGCACGTCGCCGACCAGAGCCTGGCCGCGTCCGCTGATCGCCCGGGGGAAACCGTCGGCATAGCCGAGGGACAGGGTGGCGAGCCGGCTCCGGGCCGGGGCGGTCCAGCGGCCGTTATAGCCGACGCTCGTGCCGGCTTCGACGGTCCTGACCTGGGCGATCAGGGCCTCCAGCCGCACCACCGGGCGCATCGGGTTGGCGGATTCGGGGGTCGGGTTCCCGCCGAACAGGGCGTAGCCCGGGCGCAGCAGGTCGTGCCGGGCGCCGTCGAGGAAGACCCCGGACGAATTGGCGAGCGACGCAAGCAGGCCCGGATAGGCCGCCCGGACCCGGGCGAACTCGGCGATCTGCCGGGCATTGACCGGATCCGCCGGCTTCTCGGCGCTGACGAAGTGGCTGAGCAGCAGATCGATGCCGGCGGCGGCGATGCACGGGTCGCCGGCGAGCTCCAGCGCCTCCGGGACCGGCAGCCCCAGGCGGTTCATGCCGGTATCGACATGGAGCGCCGCCGGCAGACCCCCGCCCGAGAACGCCGCCCATTCGGCGATCTCCTCGCGGCTGCCGAGAACCGGGCGCAGGCGATAGGCCGCGAAGGGCTCGCAGGCGCCGGGCGGCAGGCCGTTCAGGATGTAGATCGCGGCCTCCGGCAGGGCGGCCCGGGCCGCGATGCCCTCAGCGAGGTGCGCGACGAAGAAGGTCCGGCACCCGGCCGCCCACAGGGCCGGCCCGACCCGGGCGACGCCGCTTCCATAGGCATCGGCCTTCACCACGGCGGCGCAATCGGCCCCCCGGGCGGCCAGCATCCGCCAGTTGGCCACGATCGCCCCGAGATCGATGGTCAGCCGGGCGCCGTGGGCGCCGATCTCCGTTCCCGACTCCGTCACCGATCCGCTACCCGCCACCGAAGCGCCCCCGATCCTCGATTCCCCGCGGACGGATGCACGATGCGGACCCGTGAGGCGAGTCGGTTCGCGGCATGGACCAGTCGGCCTACAGCGCACCCGCCGTGTCCGCATACAGCGCCGGCAGATGCTCGGCGCCTTCCAGAAGCTCGGCGAGGGTGTAGCGGCGCTTGGGAGCCGGTATGGCCGTCGCGACGAGCGATCCGTCCTTCACGGCGAGGGTAAGAGTGGTGCCGGTGCCGGCTCCAATGGCCGCCAGGATGGCTGGGTGCAGGGTCATCACGTGGGTGCCGCCCTGACGCTGGATCGTCACGGCCGTCATGTCCGGCTCCCGCCGGGGCGGTCGACCGTCCTTGCTTGTTCGCGATTTTTCGGCAGCGGGCGACATGGTCACGCTCCCCCGGGAAAGCACCGCCACGATAGCACCCCACCTGCGGCGTTGCGAAGACAACACCCATCATCCCCGCAAGCGGAACGGGTTGAAATCCGTCTCCGTATCGAAGGCGTCGCGCCCCTCGGCGCGCTTCAAAACGCCGATCAGCGGCACGCTGAGGGGCAGGGCCACGATCTCCCAGCCGACCTTCAGCGCCCAGATCGAGAGCGCGAGGCGGACGAGATCTGCGGCGGGGTAGAGGCCGCCGAAGCCGAGCCCGATGAACAGGGCCGAATCGATGCCCTCGCCGACCAGCGTCGAGGCGACGAGACGCACCGCCAGGAAGCGGCCGCCGAAGCGCAGCTTCAGCCTGGCCAGCAGGTAGGCGTTCAGGAATTCGCCGACGAGATACGCCGCGAGCCCGGCCAGCGCGAGCCGCGGGGTTGCGCCCAGCACCGCCTCGAACGCCGCCTGGTGCGGCCAGAACGGCGCGGGCGGCAGCGCCGCCGCGATCCCGTAGGCCAGGATCCAGAGCGCCTGCGCCAGGAAGCCGGTCCAGACCACGGCCCGGGTGCTGGCGTAGCCGTAGACCTCGGTCAGCACGTCGCCGAACAGGTAGGAGGCGGGAAACACGATCACCGCCGCCGTGAAGGTCAGGCCGCCCACCGAGACGATCTTGCCGGCCAGCACCAGCGAGATCATCAGCACCGCGCCGAACAGGCCGGCGATCGGAACGAGGTAAACGGGGCCGGCGGACGCCTGGTCCGCGCTCACGATCGGCGCGGGCTGATGCACGGACGGCACAGGCCTCGGCCGAGGCCCGCACCCGAGGGTGACGGCCGAGGTTCGGCTTGGTATACTTCGCCCCCGGTCCCGGGGAGCCGCATGGCCGCCGCGGCATCCCCTCTGGTGCCTAAAAGTTCACAGATGCCGTTTACCGTTCTGGATCTCGTCGTGCTCGGCATCGTCGCGGTCTCCGCGCTGCTCGCGGCCGTCCGTGGCGTCACCCGCGAGGTGCTGGCGATCATCGCCTGGGTGGCCGCCGCCGCCGTCGCGTGGTCGTTCTATCCGATGCTGCTTCCGCTGGTGAAGCAGCACGTCAACAGCGATACCGTGGCGCTGGTCGCCTCGATCGCGGCGATCTTCCTCGGGACTCTGATCGTCGTGTCGATCATCACCGTGAAGATCTCCGACGTGGTGCTCGATTCGCGCATCGGCGCGGTCGACCGCTCGCTGGGTTTCCTGTTCGGGGCGGGCCGCGGCTTCCTGATCTGCGTGATCGGCTGGGTGTTCCTGTCCTGGCTGGTGCAGGGCAAGGTGCCGGATTGGGCGGCACAGGCGCGCACGCGCCCGATGCTGGAGAAATCCGGAGACGCCCTGGTGGCCCAGCTCCCCGAGAACCCGGAGGGCTTCCTGAAGCAGTTCAAGAAGCCGAAGGCCGTCACGCCGCCCAACGAGGCGGCCGACGCCCCCGCCGAGACCGACCCGGCGCCCCAGCGCCGCACCGAGACCGTGCCCAATCCGACGACTGCGCCAAGCCCGACGCGACGCTGACCTGCGGCACGCGCCGTTGGACGGTCTGCGCAGAGCGCCTAGATAGCGGTTCCGGAGACGATCGGATGATATCCGCGACGACCGGCGCGCCGGCCCGTCGCCGCCGGGACTCGTGAAGTGGTCGATCGCAGCATGTTTCAATCCGACGCTCACGCCTCCGATTTCGATCTCGACGGCGACACGCTGCGCGAGGAGTGCGGCGTCTTCGGCATCTTCGGGCACCCGGAGGCCTCGGCCATCGTGGCGCTCGGCCTGCATGCCCTGCAGCACCGCGGCCAGGAGGCGGCCGGGATCGTCTCCTTCGACGGCTCCGTGTTCCATTCCGAGCGCCGCCCCGGCCTCGTCGGCGATTCCTTCTCGGACGGCGACACCATCGCCCGGCTGAAAGGTCGCGCCGCCATTGGGCACGTGCGCTACTCGACCACCGGCGGGACGATCCTGCGCAACGTGCAGCCGCTGTTCGCCGAGCTGGCCAGCGGCGGCCTCGCAGTCGCCCATAACGGCAATCTCACCAACGCCCTGTCGATCCGGCGCGACCTCGTGCGCGACGGCGCGATCACGCAGTCGACGTCCGACACCGAGGTGATCCTCCACCTGGCGGCCCGCTCGCGGAAGCCGCGGATCGTCGAGCGCTTCATCGACGCCCTGCAGGCGATCCAGGGCGCCTACGCGATCGTGGCGCTGACCAACAAGAAGCTGATCGGCGCACGCGACCCGCTGGGCATCCGCCCGCTGGTGCTGGGCGAGCTGGACGGCCGCTACATGCTGGCCTCCGAGACCTGTGCGCTGGACATCATCGGCGCCCGCTACGTCCGCGACATCGAGAACGGCGAGGTCGTGGTGATCTCCGAGGAGGGCGTCGAGTCGATCCGCTTCGCCGACGCCGTGCCGATGCGGCCCTGCATCTTCGAGTACATCTACTTCGCCCGGCCGGATTCGGTGGTGAACGGCAAGAGCGTCTACGCGGTGCGCAAGGCGATCGGCCGGGAACTCGCCCGGGAGGCCGCCGCCCCCGCCGACATCGTCGTGCCGGTGCCGGATTCCGGTGTGCCCGCTGCGCTGGGTTTCGCCCAGGAGACCGGCATCCCCTTCGAGATGGGGATCATCCGCAATCACTATGTCGGGCGGACCTTCATCCAGCCGACCCAGTCGGTGCGCGAGCTCGGCGTGCGGATGAAGCACTCCGCCAATCGGGCGGCCATCGAGGGCAAGAGCATCGTGCTGGTGGACGACAGCCTGGTGCGCGGCACGACCTCGGTGAAGATCGTCCGGATGATGCGCGAGGCCGGCGCCGCCGAGGTGCATTTCCGGATCGCCTCTCCGCCGATCACCTATCCCGACTTCTACGGGATCGACACACCGGAGCGGGAGAAGCTGCTCGCCGCGACGCACGATCTCGAGGCGATGCGGAAGTATATCGGCGCCGATTCGCTCGCCTTCCTGTCGATCCCCGGCCTCTACCGGGCGATGGGCGAGGAGGAGCGGAATGCGACCTGCCCGCAATACACCGACCATTGCTTCACGGGCGACTACCCGACCGGCCTGACCGACCTCTCCATCGCCGGCCCGAAGCGCTTCGCGATGCTCGCCGAAGCCGACTGACACGGGGTTCCCAAAGGGCGAGCCCTTTGGCGGGGTTAAGGGGCGGCGCCCCTGGGTCTTCGCAGGGCTCTGCCCTGCACCCGCAAAAGGTCACGGACCTTTTGAAACCGGAACTTTTTGGTCCTCCTGGCGCGGAAATGCGCTAGGTCCCGCGCATGGCTGAGTCTCAAAAAATCCTCGAAGGCCGCGTCGCGGTGGTGACCGGGGCGTCCCGCGGCATCGGGCGGGCCGCCGCCCTGGCCCTGGCCGAGGCCGGCGCCCACGTGGTCGCGGTGGCCCGCACGGTCGGCGCCCTGGAGGAGCTGGACGATTCCATCCGGGCGGCCGGATCCAGCGCCACCCTCGTGCCGTTCGACCTCGCCGATTACGACGCGATCGACCGGCTCGGCGCGGCGATCAACGAACGCTGGAAGCGGCTCGACATCCTGGTCGGCAATGCCGGCATCCTCGGCGCGCTCATGCCGATCGGCCACATCACCCCGAAAGTCTGGGGCCAGGTGATGGACGTGAACGTCACCGCCAACTGGCGCCTGATCCGCTCCCTGGACCCGCTGCTGCGCATGTCGGACGCCGGCCGGGTGGTCTTCGTCTCGTCGGGGGCCGCCTCGAAATGCCGGGCCTATTGGGGGCCGTATTCGGTCTCCAAGGCGGCGCTCGAAGCGCTGGTGCGCACCTACGCGGCCGAGACCGAGACCACCGCCATCCGGGCGATGCTGCTCAACCCGGGGCCGCTGCGCACCGGCATGCGCCGCTCGGCCATGCCGGGCGAGGACCCCGAGACCCTCAGGACCCCCGAGGATCTCGCCCCCCATTTCGTGCGGCTCGCCGCACCGGACTGGGCCGAGACGGGCAAGCTCTACGATTTCCCCACCGACCGGGTGCTGAGTTTTCGCGCGCCCGAGTAAAGGGGTCCGGGGCCCGCGGCCCCGGCGGGTCGCGGGCGGAGCCCGCAGGGGTTGGGATTTACGATGATCGACGTCCGCTGCATCTGCGCGATCGGCCTGCGCGGCCAGCTCGGCCTGAACGGGCACCTGCCCTGGGAGGGCAACACCGATCCGCTGTTCGTGGAGGACGTGACGCGCTTCTTCGCGCTCACCATGGGCCACGTGCTGATCGCCGGCCCGAAGACCGTGGCTTCGGTCCCCGCATTCGCCTTCGAGGACCGCACCATCGACGTGATCCGCAGCCACGAGGATCCGGAAGCGGTGCTCAAGCGCTACCCGGGCCGGCGCATCTTCGTCGGCGGCGGCATCGCGGTGTGGAACGTCTACGCCAAGTACATCCAGAACTGGGACATCACGCGCCTGCCCTATGACGGCGAGGCCGACCGCTGGTTCGACCCCGCCTGGCTGGTGGGCGGGGCGCTGCGGACCTAACGGCACCTTCGAGCCGGCCGGCGCGTTGGCATGCGTGCCGTGTGTCCGGAGTCTCGATGAGCGCCCACAGCTACCGCTTCGGCGTCGAGGAGGAGTATTTCCTGGCCGATGTCGAGACTCGCGGCACGCCCCGGGGCGATCTGGCCGGGTTCCACGCCCGGGTGAAGGCGGAACTGCCCGAGACCGGGCGCGAGCTGGTCGCTGCGCAGGTCGAGGTGTGCACGCCGCCGCTGTCCGATGCGCAGGCCGCGCGAAACAATCTCGGCGGCCAGCGGGCGCAGCTCGCCGGCATCGGGGCCGAGAACGGGCTGAGCCTGCTGGCCTGCGGCACGCATCCGCTCGCGCGCTGGTCCCGCCAGACCGCCACGGACGGGGCGCGCTACCAGGGCATCCTGTCGGATGTCGGCATCGCAGCCAGGCGGGCGCTGATCTGCGGCATGCATGTCCATGTCGAGGTGCCCGACCCCGATGCCCGGGTCGACCTCATGAACCGGCTGCTGCCGTTCCAGCCGCTGCTGCTGGCGCTCTCGGCCTCGTCGCCGTTCTGGCAGGGGGAGGCGACCGGGCTGATGGCCTATCGGCTGAGCGTCTTCGGCGAATTGCCCCGCACCGGCCTGCCGGAACTGTTCCGCGACGCCGCCGCCCATACGCGGTTCGTGGACATCATGACCCGCTCCGGCGCCATCGCGGATGCGAGTTTCCTGTGGTGGTCCCTCCGGCCGTCGATCAAGTTCCCGACCCTGGAATTGCGCATCGCCGATGCCTGCACGCGGCTCGACGATTGCCTGTGCGTCGCCGCCCTGTATCGCTGCCTGGTGCGCCTGTGCGTGCGCCGGCCGGACCTCCATGCCGGGCTCGACGGCGTCTCGCGGGCCTTGGCCTCGGAGAACCTGTGGCGGGCCCAGCACAGCGGCGTGCGCGCGACGCTGATCGACGAGGCGACGGCCGCGGCCGTGCCGTTCGCCGCGGCGCTGGAGGCGGTCCTCGCCCTGGTGGAGGAGGATGCGGACGCGCTGGGCTGCGCGGCGGATGTCGCCCGCGCCCGGGCGATCGTCACCGCGGGCACCAGCGCGGACGGGCAGGTGAAGGCCTATGAGGCCGCTCTGGCCGAGGGAAAGGACGAGCGCGTCGCGCTGTCGGCCGCGGTGGACTGGATCGCCGACGCCTCCCGGTGACGGTCCGCCTCAGCCCTTGTCGAATGGGTTCTCCGAGGTCCGCAGGCTCAGGCGGATCGGCGTGCCCGGCAGCTCGAACGTCTCGCGCAGGCCGTTGACCAGGTAACGGGTGTAGGATTTCGGCAGGGCGTTGAGCTGGTTGCCGAACAGCGCGAAATGCGGCGGCCGGCTCTTCACCTGGGTGGCGTAGCGGATCTTGATCCGCCGGCCCGACACCGCCGGGGGCGGGTTGCGGGAGGTCGCCTCGCTCAGCCAGTCGTTGATACGCGAGGTCGAGATCCGCTTGTCCCAGACCTCGGAGGCCTGCACCACCGCCTGCATCAGCTTGTCGAGGCCCTCGCCGGCGAGCCCCGAGAGCGGCACCACCGCGACGCCGCGCACCTGCGGCAGCAGGCGGGTGCAATCCTCGCGCAGCTGCTTGAGCAGGCCCGGCTGGTCGGCGACGAGGTCCCACTTGTTGAGGCCGATCACCACGGCCCGGCCCTCGCTCTCGACGAGGTCGATGATGGTCAGGTCCTGCTTCTCGAACGGGATCGTGGCGTCGAGCAGCACCACTACCACCTCGGCGAAGCGCACGGCGCGCAACCCGTCCGAGACCGCGAGTTTTTCCAGCTTGTCGTCGATCCGGGCGCGGCGGCGCATCCCGGCGGTGTCGTGGAGCTTGATCTTCCGGCCCCGCCACTCCCAGTCCAAAGAAATCGAATCGCGGGTGATGCCGGCCTCGGGGCCGACGAGCAGCCGATCCTCCCCGAGCATCCGGTTGATCAGCGTGGACTTGCCGGCATTCGGCCGGCCCACGATGGCGACCTTCAGGGAGCGGCCGCCGGGGGCGTCCTCGTCCGCATCGTCGTCCTCCGGGTCGGGTTTGGGCAGGACGCCCTTCAGCGCCTCGTGCAGCTCGCCCAGGCCCTCGCCGTGCTCGGCCGAGAACGGGATCGGGTCGCCCAGCCCGAGGGTGAAGGCCTCGTAGGCTCCGGCGAGTCCTGTGCCGCCCTCGGCCTTGTTGGCGATCAGGATCACCGGGCAGCCGGCCCGGCGCACCAGTTCCGCGAAGGGCTGGTCGGCCGGCAGCACGCCGGCACGTGCGTCGATCACGAACAGCACTGCGTCGGCGGCGAGGATCGCCGCCTCGGTCTGCATCCGCATCCGGCCCATGAGGGTCGCGGCGTCCGATTCTTCCAGTCCGGCGGTGTCGATCACCCGGAAGTGGAGGCCGCCGAACGCGACATCGCCCTCGCGCCGGTCGCGGGTCACGCCGGGCCGATCGTCCACCAGCGCGAGCTTCTTGCCCACGAGGCGGTTGAACAGGGTCGACTTGCCGACGTTCGGCCTCCCGACGATCGCGACGGTCGGCATATCCATGATGTGTCTCGAAAAGTCCGAACAGAAATCAGCGCGTGATCGGCGGGGGCGGGGCGGCGACCTCGGGCTTGGCCTCGGTCACGGTGACCGGGCCGCCCGCCACGAGGGCCGCGTAGACCTCGATCCGCTCACGCAGGTTCCGGGGCGTCTCGGGATCGGCGACCAGCTGGTCGAACCAGCGGCCAGCCTCCTCGAAATCGCCCTTCTTCAGGGCGGCCAGGCCCAGCATCTCGCGGGCGGTGTGGCGGAACGGCGTGCCGGCGGCGAGCCCCTGGAGGTTGGCGAGCGCCGGGTCCGGGTTCGCGCTGTCGAGGCGCAGCAGGGCGGCGCGCAGGCGGGCGAGGTCGCGCAGGCCGTCGCCGAGGCCGGTATCACCGGCGAGCGTGTCGAATTCCTTCGCGCCCGCCTCCGGGTCGCGCTTGCCGGCCTCCGCGGCCGAGCGGAACCGCGCCAGCAGCCGGTAGCCGGCCGGGCCTTGGATTTCCAGGGCGTCGAAGACCTTGTCGGCCTCCGCGACCTTGCCGTCTCGGGCGAGGCGGTTGGCCTCGTCGAACTGCACCGAGGCGGCTTCGGCCGCCGCGCGTTGCTGGTTCTGCCAGTAGCGGTAGCCGGCGACGCCCACCACCAGCAGCACGGCAAGCGCGATGATCACGCCGCTATAGCGCTTCCAGATCTGGAGGATCCGGTCGCGGCGATAGTCCTCGTCGACCTCGCGGATGAACTCGTTGTTCTCTGCCATCGTTTCCCGGCCCGCGCATGTCCGCGGGCCACCTTGCACAGCTATCGAGCCCCGCGCCTAACACACGGGGGCCGGGTTGGCGACAGCGGGCGTGGTGGGGGCGGGGGTGCGGAGGCCTCAGGCGGCGCCGGGCCAGACCGAAACGCCGATCAGCGGGTAGTGCAGGTAGCGGGCGAAGACGAACCAGACGGCCGTCCCGATCACCACGGCCAGGATGTCGTTGCGCCAGCCCTGCGGGGCCGCGACGGCGCCGCCGTGCTGTGCGACCACCGCCCCAGGGGCGAGCGCCCGGCGCTTGGCGCTGATCCGCGCCGCCACCGCCCAGGCCAGGAAGCCGCCAAACAACAGGATCGAGCCGAGATCGCCGTTGGCCAGGAGGTGGGCGGTCGCCCAGATCTTCACGGCAAGCAGCATCGGGTGCTTGGCTTTCGCCCGAATGTGGCCCGGCAGGTAGGCGGCGGCGAGGCAGATGAAGGCGAGCCAAACCAGCGTCAGGGCAAGGTGGCGGGTCCAGACCGGCGGATCCCAGACCGGGATGTAGCCGCTGAGCCGGTAATCGTGGAAGCCGATCCCGATCAGTACCAGCCCGAGCAGCGACAGGGCGGTATAGCCGAGCTTGTACCGGCCCTCGCCGACCCGGCCGACGATCTCGGCGCGCTTCGCGCGCACCATCGAGAAGGCATGCGTGCCGAGAAACAGCACGAGCCCGAGGATCAGGAGGAGCATGAGGGACTTTCGGACGACGGCCGGACGGCAAGTACTCTGTAACGGTTCTCAAGCGAATCTGGCGCGCTTTGTCCAGGCGCGGCCGGGACGCACCCGGATTTCAGCGATGGGCGTGGCGTATCGGATGGCCGGGATGCGTGCCGAAGCGGCGCCGCTTTTCCCTCCCCCCACTGCGGGGGAGGGTATTCACCCCTCTCAAGACGGGGCGCGGGTCCTCTCTCCCGTGCGGGAGAGGGAGCCTGTCGCGGCTCGCATAAGCAGATGTGTGAAACTCAGGGCTTCTGCGCGGGGAGGCCCCCCTAGCCATACCGCTCTCCTCGCCGCTGCCCTCCTGGCGCTCGTCCTCCTCATCCCCCCGCCGGCCCGGGCCGCAGCCGAGCCGCCCCTGTCCGCCCTGACCCTGGTCGGGCCGCCCGCGATCGTCTTCAAGTCCGGGCGCGATGCCTGCGACGGCGCCGATGTGCCGGATGCGCCGGCCCGGGCGTTCCGGGATGCCGCCGGGGCGGTGGCCCTGTTCGGGATGCATTACCGCAACCGCGCCCTGCGCGGGCCGGATCTCGACCACCTCAAGCTCGATTGCACGGTCGTGCTTGAGTCCGGCGAAAAAGCCGATCCGGCGGCCTATGACGACCGGTCCTGGATCACCGCCACCTGGACCGAGGACGGCACCCGCGTCGCCGCGCTCCTGCACCACGAATACCAGGCCAACGAACATCCCGGCCGCTGCGCGTCGGGGTCCTACATGGCGTGCTGGTACAACACGATCACGGCCGCGGCTTCCGCGGATGGCGGGCGCAGCTTCCTGCGCCGGAACCCGCCCGTCGTGGTCGCCGGCGCTCCGTTCCGGCAGGAGGTCGACCAGGGCCGGCACCGGGGCTTCTTCAACCCGTCGAACATCGTCGCGGACGGGCGCTGGCGCTACGTTTTGGCCTCGACCACCGGCTGGGACCGCCCCGGTAGCGACCAGGAAGCAGGTGTCTGCCTGTTCCGCAGCGACGACCCCGCCGACCCGGCCCGGTGGCGCGCCTGGACCGGCACCGGCTTCACCGCCGCCTTCCCGGACCCGTACCGCAAAGCTGTCCAGCCGCCTGCCACCTGCCGGCCGGTGGGACCGTTCCCCGGTCCGGTCGGCGCCCTGGTCCGACACCGCGCCACCGGCGCCTGGATCGCGGTGTTCATGGCCAAGGCCGGGGAGGGTTTCGCCAAATCCGGGTTCTACTGGACGAACTCGCGCGACCTGATTGCCTGGGATATGCCGCGCCTGCTCCTCGAAGGTGCGACCCTGTACGACGATCCGTGCAGAGCGACTGCGCCGCTGATCGCCTATCCGTCGCTCCTCGATCCGGGGGCGAAAGGCCGCAATTTCGACGATGTCGGCGACGGGGCGTTGCTGACCTATGCGAGCCTTCGGGTCGAGGGCTGCACGATCACCTCCGACCGGGACCTGCTGCGCCGCCCGGTGGCGATCCGCGTCTGGCCCTGAGGGGCTCGGCCCCGTTCCGAAAGCCCCGGGCCATCGTTAAGGTCGAAGCCGTGATCCGGCCATCGGCGGTTTTGAGGAGGGTCTCATGGACAGCGAAACCCGGGATCCCGCCAGGATCCGCGACGCGGCGGGCCTGCGCGCCCAGTTCGGCGCCGTCGGCCCGCTCGCCGCCGGCAAGGTGCTCGACCACATCGACGGTTACGCCCGCCGGTTCATCGCGCTCGCGCCGTTCCTGGTCCTGGCGAGCGCCGACGCGGCGGGCCAGGCCGATGCCAGCCCCCGCGGCGACGCGCCGGGCTTCGTGGCCGTTCCCGATGACCGCACTCTCGTGATCCCCGACCGGCGCGGCAACAACCGCATCGACAGTTTTCGAAATATCATTGAGAGCCCGGGTGTCGGGCTGATCTTCTTCGTGCCCGGTATCGACGAGACCCTGCGGGTGAACGGCACCGCCGCGGTGACGCGGGATCGCGCGCTGCTCGAACCGTTGAGCGCCCAGGGCACGGTGCCGGTGGTCGGCCTGGTCGTGCGGGTGCGCGAGGCGTTCTTCCATTGCGGCAAGGCACTGATGCGGGCGCAACTCTGGGATCCGGCGCGCCACGTCGCGCGCGACACCTTTCCCAGCCTCGGGCGCATCCTGGCCGACCAGACCGCCGCCTCCGATATCCCGCAGGCCGAGGCGCGGATCGCGGAATCCTATCGCACGCGGCTCTACTGAGCACCGGGCTCGGACGGCCAGTAGAGCAGGCCGGCCTCCGTGGAGCCGGAAGGTAGGCCGAGACGCTGGCAGAGCAGGCTGCCGAGGGTCAAGCTGAGCATCAGCGCGGTGGCGGAGAGCAGCAGCGTCGTCGCCCGCGCATAGGCCCGCCCGGCATGGATCAGCAGGCAGCCGAAGGCGAAGATGGTGAGGGCGGGAAGCAGGTCGGGCATGGCGAGCGTCCTCGCGGACGGGCGGTCCCGGCGACGGACCGCGGCAGGGAGATCGAGCCGGAGTGTCGCCCGGCTGCGTGAAAACACGGTTAAGGGTCTGTCTATGGGGCGCCGGACCCGATCCGGCCTTGCCGCGCTCCGGAGGCACGGCGATACCCAAGGACCCGTCGCGAGAGGATTCCGCATGCGTGCATCCGAGAAGCCCGAAGAGGCGCGCCCCCGTCTGGTCGAGGCCGGACACGCCCCGTCCCCCGATGTGGCCGCGCTCGGGGCAGGGGCCATCGGGGCCGGGGCCGTCGGCGCCTCGGCTTTGGGCGCGCTCGCGATCGGGGTCGCGGCCTTCGGCGCGGTGGCGCTCGGAGCCTTCGCGATCGGCCGCCTCTCGGTCGGCCGCGCCCGGGTCGGGGCTCTGGAGGTGGGATCCCTGAAGGTCGGCGCGCTGGAGATCGACCACCTGACGGTCCGGTCGCTGCGCGTGCTCGACCGGGAGGGCGGCGGCGGGCACTGAGGCTTCGTCCCGAAGGCTGGCCGGGCGCCACCCGATCGCGTAGCCTTGAGCCGGTCATACCGGACATGCCCGCGAGGTCGGCCCGCGATGAACGAAAAGACCGAGCCCTTTCGACCCGCAGACGCGGTCGACGTCCTCGGCGAGACGGAGGGCGATTTCGTCCTGCCGCTCTGCCTGCCGAAGCCCAGCCTGCTGATCGGCGAGGATCTCGCCATGGTCGTCCTCGACACGATCCACGGCCAGCGGGTCGGGCTTCCCCTCAGCCTGCAGGGGGCGGCCGACCTGCACGCGGTGCTGGAAGAAGCCCTGCGGCTGCTGCAGGCGCGGGACGGCGGTTCGATCCAATAGCGGTCGAACCGGCTTTACGTGTCCGGCTCGTCACCCGTCTCGGGGCCGTCCGCGCGTTGGCCCCGGGCGACCTCGCGCATCGCCGAATCCGGCAGCGGCCGCTGCAGCTTGAGCGCTTCCGCGGTGGGCGCTTCCAGCCAGGCGGCCCATTCCTCCGGCTCGGTCAGCAGGACCGGCATCGCCTTCGGGTGGACCGGGCCGACGATGCCGTTCGCCTCCGTGGTCAGGAAGGAGAACAGGCGGTGCTCCTCCGCCACCCGGTCCGGGTTCTCTCGCTTGGTCCCGCGCACGCCGGTCCAGGCCCGCCAGATCCCCGCGAAGGCGAAGAGCGGCCGGTCCTCGTCGAGCGCGAACCACACCGGCGTCTTGCGCGGCCTGGTGTCGGCGTACTCGCTGAACGCGGTCACCGGCACGAGGCAGCGATGGGCCGGTCCGAGCCAGGGCCGCCAGTGCGGGCTCGCCGCGTTGCGGACATTCGTGACGGGATGCTCGCCGAACGCCTTCGGGCCCGGGATGCCCCAGCGCATCAGGGCGAGTTCCCGGCCCTCCGCCCCGTTCCAGACCACTGGCGCCATCTGGTCGGGAAAGATCGCGGGCATCGGCGGCAGATTGCCGGTGCGGTCGCGGACGATCCCGAAGGCGCGGCGCAACTCGGCAGGGCCGGTGCGCAGGCTGTAGAGGTTGCACATGGGGCTCTCGGACCGTCCGGGGCGTCGGGAACCCGCCGGCCCCGCACGCTTGCGCAGCGTCCTGGATAGCGGAACCAGGACGATGCGCCAGGTCTCTGGTTCTGCATCATCCCGAAAGCCGGAAACCACCGTTCGGGATGACGCTTTATCCCGCGATCAGGCGGCGCTCTGCGCAGCGACGCGCAATTGCTGCGTGGCGCCGTTCGCCCGCTCGGCGGATTGCGCGATGACACCGAGGTTCGCCGTGATGGCGCCAACGCCCTGGGCAGCCGTCTGCATGCTGGAGGACATCTCGCGGGTGACGGCGGATTGCTGCTCGACGGCGGTCGAGATCGCGGTCGCGACCTCGTTGAGCTTCACGATCGTGCCCTGGATCGAGCCGATCGCCTCCACGGCCCCCCGGGTGGCCTCCTGGCTCCCGGCGATCTGCGTGCCGATCTGCTCGGTGGCCCGGGCGGTCTGGTTGGCCAACTCCTTCACTTCGGATGCGACGACGGCGAAGCCCCGGCCCGCCTCGCCGGCGCGTGCGGCCTCGATCGTCGCGTTGAGTGCCAGCAGATTGGTCTGCGCCGCGATGCTCTGGATCAGCGCGACGACTTCGCCGATCTGCGCGGCCGACGCGCTGAGGCCGGCGATGATCCGGTGCGTCTCCCGGGCCTGGTCCACGGCCTGGCCGGAGATTTCCGAGGCCTGCGCGACCTGCGCGCTGATCTCGGAGACCGAGGCGGCAAGTTCCTCGGCGCCCGAGGCCACCGTTTGGATGTCGCCGGAGACGTGCGTCGACAATTGGGCCGCCTGTCCGGCCTGCTGGGAGACGCCGGAGGCGGCCTCCGCGATAGCGTCGAGGTCCTGCGCGATGGCGCTCTGCAACGCGGCCCGCTGCCGGCGCTCCAGCACCGTGGCGGTCACGTCGGTGACGAACTTGACGATCTTGAGCAGCCGCCCGTCGCGATCGAAGATCGGATTGTAACTGCCCAGGATGAACACCTCGCGGCCGCCCTTGGCGAGGCGCTTGTACTCGGCCATCTGGTATTCGCCGCGGCCCAGCGCGTCCCAGAAGCGCCGGTACTCGGCGCTGTCGCGCTCGGTCGGGTCGACGAACAGGCTGTGGTGGTGGCCCTGGACCTCCTCCAACCGGTAACCCAAGGTGGCGAGGAAATTGTCGTTCGCGGTCAGGATCGTGCCATCGAGCGCGAACTCGATCACCGCCTGCACCCGGTTGATCGCGGTGACCTGGCCCTCGTGCCCGATGGTGCGCAGCGCCTGTTCGGTCACGTCGCTGGCAAACTTGACGACCTTGATCGGCTTGCCGTCCCGTCCGAGGATCGGGTTGTAGGTCGCCTGCATCCAGATCTCGCGGCCGCTCTTGCCGATGCACTTGAACTCGCCGGTCTGGAATTCGCCACGCCGGAGCGCCGCCCAGAAATCGCTGTACGCCTCGCTCTCCCGAAAGGCCTGCGCGACCAGCATCCCGTGGGATTGGCCACCGATCTCGTCGAGGCGATAGCCGACCGCGTCGAGGAAGTTCTTGTTGGCCGTAATGATCGTGCCATCAAGGGCGAATTCGATGATTGCCTGGGATCGGTCCAAGGCTTCTACTTTCGAGTGGAGATCCCTATCGAACAGCAGGCGCATTGGTCGTCTCGTCCTCAAATCAATGTCTTGACAGATGCGGAGATGATTCACGCGCGCTGAAGATCATCAATGTACAGGCGATAGCGCCACTGCCATGAACAAAATATTAATACAGGAGATCGTTCAAAAAAGAATCGCCATTTGCATCTCGGATGAAAGAAAATTCTTCGAAAAATATGTATTCACTTTTACGTCAGTGCGAGTAATTTCGAAAATAAGTAGCGATTGTCCGCGATTTTGCTGCCCGGGGCGAGATGTACTCGGGCGACGCATTGTTACTTATAGTGGTATTCTCCCGCCTGGTCTGATCCGGGACGGGGCCGTTCAGAATTCATGGCCGGTCGGCCGCAGCATCCCTGCTGCCGACCGGCCATTGCCGGGCCGAAGGCACGGCGCTGGAAGGATGCCAGCGCCTGCAGCTGGTCGCGCCGGCCGAAGGCGGCGGTGTATTCCGGCCTCAGCGCGTCGCCACCGTCGGCTTGAAGCTCCACAGTTCGGTCGGCAGGGCGATCGGGGCGCCCTCCTTGAAGAAGGCGGAATCCTGGATGTGTGAGGTCGTGAGGTAGACCGTCCCGTCCGGGCCTTGGCTGAACGTGTCCGGCCAGCGCAGCCGCGGGTCCTGGATCAGCGTGGTCACACCCGCATCCTTGGAGCCGAGGTCGCGCACCTTGATCGAGTCGTCCTGCGGCGAGGTCACGTACATCCGGCCGCCGTCGCGGTCGATGAGGAGACCGTCCGCCGGCCCGTTCTCGCCGACCGTGACGATCTTGCCGGCGAGACTCTTATCGGCCAGCGTTTCCGGTACCAGGGCCGCCGTGACCCAGCCGGTGAGCGCGTCAGTCGGCAGGCTGTACAGGGTCTTGCCCTTGATCGCCTGCCAATAGAGCGTCTTGCCGTCCGGCGAGAGGCCGATGCCGTCGGCCGAGAACTCGACGCCGCGCCCATCGGGCCGCCGCAGGGGCTTGCCGTCATAGGTCACGGTCACGGCGGTGTCGGGCATCGTCGCGGGCACGCCCGCCAGCAGCCGCTTGGCCTTGCCGGAGTCGATATCGACCACCACCAGCGCGCCCTCGGCGCCGGAATCGGTGAGGTAGGCGGTCTTGCCGTCCGGCGAGATTCGCACGTCGTTCAGGTAGGAACCCTGCGGGGCCACCGCCGGATCGAACGCGATCGTCTTGGCGACCGTATTGGTCTTCAGGTCGATCGCGACGAGCTTCGGGCCGTCCTTGACGACGGCGGCCATGGCGGGAGCGGCGGCATCGACCACCCAGAGCCGCCCGTGCCGGTCGGCGACCACGCTCTGAACGCATACGAAATGCGTCTTGGGGTCGACCTCGTCCTTGCGGGCGTTGCGCCAGGCATTCCATTCGGCATCCGGGTAGGGGACGGGCTTGCCGTCCTTCAGCTCCGCCACCGAGACCGGGGCATCCTCGGTCCAGCGCGGGAAGTTCACGAAGATCCGCCCATCCTGCGCCACGGTCACGCCGGTGACCTGATGCTGAAAGCGCGCGACCTGGGTCAGCGCCGACGATCCGGCCGGCGGCGGCGATGTCGCGGCCACGGGCTCCTGCGCCAGGGCCGGCCCGGCGAGGGTGGAGAGGAGGAGAGGCAGCAACGTACGGGCAGCCGGCATCGTCATACGGGATCAATCCTGGGATACAGCGACGGTCGAAGCCCCGGTCCAAGGGGACCGGGGCGGTGTCAGCAGCGTCAAACGCGCCGCACGCGCACTCAGTTCGGGTGGAAGACCACCTTCACGCAGCCGTCCGTCTTGTCCCGGAAGGCTTTGTACAGGTCCGGGCCGTCCGCGAGGTTGGTCGAGCGGTGGGTGATCATCGACGTCATGTCGAACTTGCCCTCCTGGATCAGCTTGGTCAGCGTCTCCAGGTAGCGCTTCACGTGGGTCTGCCCGCTCTTGAGGGTCAGGCCCTTCTGGACGATCGAGCCCATGTTGACCGGCACCGGACCGCCATAGACGCCGGGCACCGAGACGATGCCGCACGGCCGCACCGCCTTGATCGCCTCGGCCAGCGCGTAGGGCCGCTCGGTGGAGGTCAACTTCTCTTGGAGGGTCGAGAGCACGCCGGTGAGGCCGCCATGGCCGGCGCTCGCCTCCATACCGACGCAGTCGATGACGCCGTCCGCGCCCTGGCCCTTGCTGATCTCCTTGATCCGTTCGAACACGTCCTCGTTCATGAAGTCGATCACGTCGGTGGCGCCGGATTTTCTCGCCAGGGCGAGGCGCTCGGGCACCGTGTCGATGGCGATGATGCGCCCGGCGCCCATGATCTTGGCCGACTGGATCGCGAACAGGCCGACCGGCCCGGCGCCCCAGATCGCGATGATCTCGCCGCCCTGGATCTCGCAATGCTCGGCGCCCTGCCAGCCGGTGGGCAGGATATCGGTGAGGAACAGGACCGACTCGTCGTCCATGCCGTCCGGCACCTTCATGGGCGCCACGTCGGCCATCGGGACGCGCACGTACTCGGCCTGGCCGCCGGCGTAGCCGCCGGTGAGGTGCGAATAGCCGAACAGGCCCGCGGTCGGGTAGCCGAACTGCGCGGCCGCCATCTCGCCGTTGCGGTTCGAGCGCTCGCAGACCGACCAGTTGCCGAGCTTGCACTGCCGACAGGCGCCGCAATTGATGTTGAACGGCACGACGATGCGGTCGCCCTTCCGGAACTTGGTGAAGCCCTGGCCGACCTCGATCACCTCGCCCATGAACTCGTGGCCGAGCACGTCGCCGGATTTCATGGTCGGCATCTGACCGTCCATCAGGTGGAGATCCGAACCGCAGATCGCGCAGCTCGTCACCTTGATGATCACGTCGCGGGCATCCTCGATCACTGGATCCGGCACCGTGTCGCAGCGGATGTCATTCTTGCCGTGCCAGCAGAGTGCCTTCATGGCGTCGGTTCTCCAGATCGGGGGGAAGCACAGCCGCAGGACGCGGCCTCGCCAGGGCAAGTCCCCGGCCGTCCAGTCAAGTTCCGCTGAGGCGACGCGCAGGGCCAAGCCGCTCGCGACAAGCCTACTGGGCAATACGCACTCGGAATTCCGGTTCCCGCGGCATTCCGCGCTGCCGACCGGCGACGGTCTCCACCTGAGCCGATCGAAACGCGGCCGTGGAACCGAGACCCGACCTCGACCGGTTAACATCTATTCCGCTGGACCCGCCGGTGCCGCGATGCTGGCTGGCCGATGGCTCGCGACTCCCCGGGCCGCTCGTCCTTCCAAAAATGTTCCATCCGAGGTCTCATGCCGAACAGCCCGATCCTGCAGCCGGTCACCATCGGCGACCTGACCCTCAAGAACCGGGTGGTGATGGCACCGCTCACCCGCAGCCGGTCGAACAATGACGGCGTGCCGCCGGATTTCGCGGCCGATTATTACGGGCAGCGGGCCAATGCCGGCCTGATCATCTCGGAGGCGACCAACATTTCCCCCCAGGCCGTCGGCTACGCTTACACGCCGGGGATCTGGTCCGACGCGCAGGTCGAGAGCTGGTCGCGGATCGTGAAGACCATCCATGCCAATGACGGGCTGATCTTCCTGCAGCTCTGGCATACCGGCCGGATCTCGCATCCCGAGCTTCAGCCGGGCGGCGGACTCCCGGTCTCGGCCTCCGCGATCAAGCCCGAGGGCACAGCCTTCACGCGGGACGGCATGAAGCCCCACGTGACCCCCCGGGCGCTCGAGACCGACGAGATCCCGGGGATCGTCGACGATTACCGGCGTGCGGCGGAGAACGCCAAGCGGGCAGGCTTCGACGGCGTCGAGATCCACTCGGCCAACAATTACCTTCTGGAGCAGTTCGTCCGCGACTCCACCAACAGACGCACGGACCGCTACGGCGGCTCGGTCGAGAACCGCCTGCGCTTTCCCCTGGAGGTCGTCCGGGCGGTGACCGAAATCTGGGGCGGCGGCGCCCGGGTCGGCATTCGTTTGTCCCCCGCAACCACCCAGCCCGGCGAGACGCCGCTCGATTCCGATCCCCACGCCACCTACGGCGCCTATGTCGACGCGCTGAACGGCTTTGGCCTGCTCTACATCCACACGATCGAGGGCGTGACCCAGCAGACCCGCGACGTGCCGGACGGGATCGATTTCCTCGACCTGCGCCGCCGGTTCAAGGGCGCCTATATCGGCAACAACCAGATCACCCTGGACCTCGCCGAGAAGGAACTGGCCGAGAGCCGGGCCGACCTGTTCAGCTTCGGCCGGCCCTACATCGCCAACCCCGATCTCGTCGGCCGCCTCGCAAGCGGCGCGCCCCTGGCCGAGGCGCCGAAGCCCTACTGGTACGGCGGCGGCGCCAACGGCTATTCCGACTGGCCGGGGATGAACGGACCGGTGCCGGTGCTGCGCTGACCGAGCGGCATTCTGTGATCCGGCGGGACCTGGTCGTTCCGCCGGGGTCGGGGCGCCGGAACCTGTAAATGTTTCACGGGAAACATTTTGGCGTTTCACGTTTAGCAACCAATTCGCGGTTCAGCCGTGTCGCCGAGCCGCGGCGGCCCTCGCTTTGGCCTGGGGACACGGCTCAGACGATCCCGCCGATCCCGATCGCCAGCTGCTCCGGCCCACGCAGCGATGCGCCGGGCCGGTAGGGTGGCGGGTCGCACAGGAGGCGTGGCGCGACGAGGCGGCGGCTCAAGGCCACCAGGGCGATCTCGGCCTCGATCCGGGCGAGCGGCGCACCGATGCAGTAATGCAGGCCGCCGCCGAAGCCGAAATGCTGGATGTCCGGCCGGTCCGGATCGAACCGGTCGGGGTCAGCGAACCGCTCCGGATCGCGGCTGCCCGCGGCGAACAGCAGGATCACCGGGGCGTCCTTCGGGATCGTCTCGCCGGCGATCGTGATCGAACCCAGCGCCTTGCGGGTCCGGAAATGCACCGGCGGATCGTAGCGCAGCACCTCCTCGATCACCTGCGGCGCCCGCTCCGAATCGGCGCGCAGGCGATCCAGCTCCTCCGGGTGGCGGAGCAGGGTGAGCATCGCGTTGGTGATGAGATTGACGGTGGTCTCGTGGCCGGCGACCAGGAGCAGGACCGCCGTGGCGATCAGGTCGAAATCGCTCATCTGCTTCCGGCCGTCGGGACCTGCTGCGGCCAGGCCGCTCAGCATGTCGTCGGCCGGACGCCGGCGCTTCTCGCGGATGAGATCGCGCATATAGGCTGCGATCGCGTCGAAGGCGTCGATGATCGCGCGACGGCCCTCCGCATCGTGGTGCGCGTCCGGCTCCACCGCGGTGGCGAGCTGCGTCGCCCAGACTTGGAAGCGCGGCTCGTCCGCCTCGGGGACGCCGAGCAACGCGCAGATCACCGTCACCGGCAGCGGATACGACAGGTCGCTCACCAGGCAGACCTCCGGGCGCCCTCGGCAGGCCTCGATCAGCTGATCCACCTCGCGGGCAATCCGGTCGCGCAGGGCGAGCACCCGGGCGATGGAGAACTCGCGCATGACCAGGCTGCGCAGGCGGTCGTGGGCAGGCGGATCGCGGAAGATCAGCGGCCGGTGGCTCGCGGTGATGCGGTTCTTGATCGGGTTGAGGATGAAGTCCTTGAGCGGATTGCCGGTCCGCGGCCGCCGGGTCGGCGGCAAATCCTCCGAGCTGAGGCGCGGGTCGAAGATCAGCGCGCGGATCGCCGCGTGGCCGCTCACCACGTAGCTCCCGTCCGGCTGCCGCCAGACCGGGCGCTGCCGCAGCCGGGCGTAGAGCGGATAGGGATCGGCCCGGTTGGCTGGGTCCGTCACGGCGGCGAACAGGGCGGCATCAGGCATCGCGTCGGCCATCAGATTAGCCATGGACGGCCTCTGTCGAGCGGGCGGCGACGCGCGGCGACGGGAAGCCCGGCGCCGCACTCTCGATCCGCGGCTGGTCCGTGGCGTCGAGGATCGGCGGGAAGCCCGCACCGGCCGCGATCGCCTCGGCATAGGCCGGCAGCCACCGGGCCTGGTCGAAGGAGACCGCCGCGATGCTGCGCCCGCCCCGGCCGTAGACCGCGAGAAAGCGCCGGGATGCGCGCGTGCCCTGGACCACCGCGACGGCGTCGGCGCCCTCGGTCAGGCCCACGGCCTTGATGTTGATCCCGAACTGGCTGGACCAGTAGGCCGGCAGATGCACGTAGGAGCGCTGGTCGTCCGGGCCGGCCAGCATGTTGCGGGCGGCGTGGGCCGCCTGCTCGACGGCGTTGCCCCAATGCTCCACCGAGACCAGCCGGTCGCCGTAGAGCCGGCTCGGCCAGCGGGCCACGTCGCCGGCCGCGTAGATGTCGGGGCAGGGCGCTCCGTCCATGTCCAGGACGCGGCAGGCCGCGTCGCAGGTGAGGCCGCCGGGATCCGCCATCAAGCCGGCGCCCCGGAGCCAGCCGGTGGCCCGGGTCGCGCCCAGTGCGGCGATGACGAGGTCGGCCTCCACGATGCTGCCGTCCGCCAGGCGGGCCCGGGCGACCCGGCCGGCCGCGTCGCCCTCGAACCGCAGCACCTGGGTGCCGGGCCGGAACACCGCGCCGGACTCGCGCAAGCAGGCGGCGATCACGCCGCCGACCCAGGTCCCGAGAGCCCGGGCCAGCGGCGCCGAATTGGAATCGACCAGGGTCACCGGCAGGCCGAGGTCGCGCAGGCAGGAGGCCGCCTCGCAGCCGATCAGGCCGCCGCCGACGATGAGCACCCGGCGCGGGCCTGCCAGGAGGTCTGCCCGCAGGGACGCGGCGTCGTCACGGCCGCGCAGGGTGTGGATGCCGGCCAGCCCGCCGCCGGTCTCGGCCGGCCACGGACGGGCCTCGGCGCCGGTGGCGATCAGCAGTTTTCGGTACGCCAGCGCCGTACCGTCCGCGAGGCTGAGCCTGCGGGCGGACCGGTCGAGGGAGACGACAGCGTTCCCCAGATGCCAGCGGGCGCTCAGGCGCGTGCGCTCCGGCAGGCGGGTCGCGTCCGGCCTCAGCTCTCCGGCGAGCACGTGCTTCGACAGGGGCGGCCGGTCGTAGGGCCGGTGGGCTTCGGCGCCGACCAGGGTCAGGGGGCCGTCGTAGCCGCCCTGCCGCAGGGCTTCGGCTCCGCGCAGGCCCGCCAGCGAAGCGCCGATCACAACGAGGCCGGCCGGCTCAGTGGTCACAGCGCGTCTCCGTCATCCGGGCCAGCCTGCAGGCTGATGGCGCGGACCGGGCAGGCCTGGACCGCGCGCTCGATCGCGCAGCGCCGCTCGGCCGGCGGCGTCGGATCGTAGAACAGGATCTCGTGTCCCCGGATCGCGAAGGCGTCCGGCGCGGCGTAGCAGCATTGGGCGTAGCCCTGGCAGCGGTTGAGATCGACCACGACCCGGAGTGCCGGATGATCGGTCGCCGACTTCATGCCGACCTCGCCATCGGGATGGCGGCGGCGCCCGCGCGCACCGGGCCGGTGCGGGCCAGCTCGTCGACCGCCCCGAGGATGCCGGCCATGGCGTCCCGCGCCGCGAAGGCCTCTTGCAGTTCCATCGCTTTTTGCCGGAAGTCCGGCTCGTCGAGCACCCGCGTCACGGCACTGCGCAGCGCTTCGACGCTCGGCGTGTTGGTGGCGAGGTTGAGGCCGACGCCGGACCAGCCGATGCGGGCGTTCACCTCGGCCTTGTCCTCGGTCAGGCCGGCCGAGACGATCGGCACGCCGTTCGACAGCGCCTGCGAGACGCTGCCGTAGCCGCCATTGGTGACGAGCACGCTGACGCGCGGCAGCAATTCGCGGAACGGCAGGAAACGCGCGACCCGCGTGTTGGCCGGGATCGGCCCTCTCAGCGCCTCGACCGGACGTCCGCCCGTGGTGGCGAGGACGAGGAGGTCGTCCCGGTCGGCCAGGGCGGCCATCGTCGGCTCGACCAGAGCACCGAAATCGGCGTTGGCAAGCGTGCCCTGCGTGACCAGGACCACGGGCTTGCCGGCGGCATTCGCCTGTTCGAGCTCCGGCCACCAATCCGGCAGGGGCGCCGGCGGGGCGGGAGGCTCGAGCAGGCCGATGAAGCGGACGCCCGGGGGCAGCGCGCCGTAATCGTACTCGAAGCCCGGCACCGTGGGCTGGAGGAACAGGTCCGGCAGCACGACCACCGAATGCGGCAGGGACGCCGGCAAGGGCGCCGCGCCCAGCCGCGCGAGCTGCGCATCCGCATAGGCCCGCACCGGGTTGGCGAAAGCCGCATCCATGCCGGCCTTCAAGGCGGCGTAGCGGGCGAGCTCGGCCGGGTCGCGGGCCGGCGGCAGGCCGAGGCCGACCGGGGCGTGGTCGGGCCGCTCCAGAAACAGGAAGCTGATATTGGCAGTGACGATCGGCGGACGCGGCGCGCCGTCGAGGAGCAGGGGCAGCACGCCAAGGAACATGCTGCCGGCCACGATCACGTCCGGCGCATCCTCGGCGATCAGGGCCCGCAGGGCGGCGGCCTGAATCGGCATGGGATCGATGAAGCGCCGCTCGAACTCGCGACGGAAGCGCTCCGGGCCGGCGGGCAGCGTCGTCTCGAGGAACCCGGCAGAGTCGTTGTCCGCGTAGGGCGCGAAGCCCAGGCCCGCCGCCTCGACCTTCGCCTGGAACGCCGGGTCGGTGAGCACACGCACGGAATCGCCACGGGCGGCGGCGGCGCGGCCAATGGCGAGCAACGGGTTCACGTGGCCGGTGAGCGGCGTCGCGGCAATCAGGATCTTCATCACGGCCTCCTCGGATGATGCCGGCGCCTCGGTCCCGGTGTTCTGCAGGCAGATACATCGGATTCGGCTCGGCACACGCCTTTCAGAAGACAGAATCGCCCATGGGCTTGCCGAGTTACTGGTATCGATCTGGATTTGTGCGGTATCACACAAATCCTGCGACACAAGGTCGGTGTGAAGACGGATCCGCCGATCCGACGCAGGGCACGATGGGCGCAATCCAAGTCGAAAGAGTAATCGCTTTAAATATGGATCAAATCAGTAGAAATGCGCGCTTGACCGATACCGATCTGAATGGACATATCCGAGTATACTGATGGTACAAATATATTGGTTAACGGCGCGCACTATCGAGCCACACGTCCGTTCGTAAATCGGCGGGCCTCAGCAGATTGTGGTGGAGGGACAGGTGAAGGAGCGCTTCTCGCGTGCCGCTGATTTGGCCTTCTTGTCCCGGGCCGGGTTTACCGTCTCCGCTCGCTCGGAAAAGATCGACTTCAGGATTGATTGCAGCCGTCCGTCTTTCGGATTTCGCGTTGCCAATGCGGATCTGCAAGCATTTTCCTTCAGACTTCCCGATCTTGGGTCATCTGCGATCTCGGATATCTATCCGATCGACGATAAGCCTGGGAACAAGGCGAGACATTCCGCGGGACCAGCAGTTTTTCCGGGTATTGGGTCGCGCCAAGTCGTCGATTGCGGAGCATTTAATACTTCTTCTCCTCTCTGCAACATAGCCGGCAGCTCGGCACAGAACGGGTCGGGAGCAGGCGGGCCCACGGCAACCGGTCGGGGTGAGGCATCTCCGTCCAGGACCGGTGGAGCATATGCCGGCTTGTTCTCGGTTGATGGCGTTTCCGGTTCCGGCGGTGGCTCTGGAGGCGCACCCGCGCCCGAGATCAACGCGCTTCCGGGCCTCGCGCTCGCCGGAGGCACCGTGACCTACTTCCGTCGCGGGCGCCGCGAGCGGTCCGACCTGGCGTCCGCCTTGAGAGCGCCGGCGTGACCGATCTCCTGACAGCGCGGGGCGCGACGGCTCGCATCCTCGGTTCGAATAAGGCCGTCCGCGCTACGCACTGGAGCCTGCTGGTCTTCTGCTGCGGCACCTCCCTCTCGGCAGCCCTGCAGCGCCTTCTGCTCGAGCCCGATCCGGGTCTTCAGCGCCTCGTCGAACTCAAATTCGGTGAGGTGTTCGCCGCCCTCGCCAGCGCGGCGATCCTGCTCACCGCCCGGCACGTCCGGCCGGCGCTGACGCGGACCGACCTCGCCATCCTGGTCGCCTGCGCGCTCCCCTGGTTCCTGCCCGAGCCCCACGCTGTATATGCCGGCCTGACCCTCGCCGCGGCGTGGCTTCTCGCCCGGCGCTCGCAGGACCGCCTGCTCGCCGATCTCGGGCAGATCTGGCTGGCTCTGTCGGTCTGCGAGCTGTGGAGCAAGCTCGTCTTCAAGCTGTTCTACCACGCCATCGAGCCGTTCGAGGTCGCCCTGATGGCCTGGGTCGGGCGCTTCGCGTTTCCCGGCCTGCATGCGACCGGCGTCCATCTCAGCGCCCGCCCGGACTGGTCGATCGTCATGCTGGAGGGCTGCTCGGCGTTCCACAACCTATCGCTGGCGGCCCTGATCTGGCTGTGCGTGCTCAAGATCGCCGGGCGTCCGGTGAGCGCGGGCGCATTCCGTGCCCTGGCGGTGAGCGCCGTCCTGGTGGTTGCGATCAACATCTGCCGGATCCTGGCCATGCTGCCCGCGGCGGAGGCGTACCGGTACTGGCACGACGGGGCCGGCTCGGTCACCGTGGCGCTGGTCTCCGTGGCGGCCTCGCTGCTGCCGATCGTGGTTCATGTCGAGAGGTCGCCGTGCCCGGTCGCGCAACCCGTTTGAGCGGAGCCGACCGCGCTTGCCTGGGCGCTTTGTGCGTGCTGCTCGCCCTGTCGGTGTCGATGCGGGTCCAGGCCTACGGGATTGGCGCGGCAGCCCCGGCGCCGGGCGCCGAAGCCGCTTCGGTCGATCTCGGCGCGGGCGTCGTCATGATCCGCGCCGAGGCCGTGCGCCGAGAGATCTGGACCGCCGCGTGCCTGCGCCCCGTGATCGCCGACTTCGTCGAGCCCTCGCCGCACGGCACAGACACATCCCTCGCGGCGCCGCGCGACCCGAACGACCGCGTCGTCTACGTCTACCGGGGCTGGACCCTCGAGGGGCCCCGCGCCGCGATGGCGCTGAGCGTCCTGCACTTCGCCCACCGGGCCAGCGCCGTCCTGCGAATGCGCGCGGCCTCGGCGCGGAGCGATTTGGCCGTGAAGCTGGTCGTGCCGGCGGGGTGCGATGCCTCGCCCGAGGCCGCCATGGCCGCGCTGCGGCGGATTCCGGGTTAGTTCGGCGGACTTGAGCGCCGGCCCCCATTCTCTGCGATGGCGCCCTAATCCGCGACGATCACCCGGTTCGGCAACTCGTTCGGGTCGCGCGGGCCGGCTGGGAGGTGCTCCGTCAAGCAGGCGCCGATGCGCTCCACCGCCTTGGTCAGGCCGCCCTCGATCTCGCCCCGCGCCAGTGCGTGGGTGAGCTCGGCCAGGATCCCGTCCCAGGATTGCGCCGGGATGCGCTGCAGCACGCCGAGATCCGTGACGATCTCGGCGTGGCGCTCGGCCAGCGACAGGTAGAGCAGCACGCCGGTGCGGGACCGGGTGCGGCTCAAGCCCCGGGACCAGAAGGCCCGCTGCCCCGCCTCGCGGGCCCGGGCGCTGCGCAGCCGGCGCGGCACCAGGGCGAGGCGCAGCCGCGCGTTCTGGCTCAGCCCCAGGATCGCTGCGACCAGGGCCGCCTGCGCCAGCAGGATCGTGGCGGCACTCCAGCCGGTCAGCGCGATCAGCGGCCAGGGCAGGATCAGCGCGGCGATCAGGGCCGTGAGCAGCACTACGGAGCGGTAGGCGCCCGCGCGCCGTCCGACCATCACGACGATCTCGCCGGACGTGCCGGCTTCCGCCCGGGACACCGCGGCAGCCAGGCGCTCGCAGGCTGCCGAGGGGAGAATGTCGGCGATCCTACCAGTCACCCGAGGCCCCCCCGCCGCCGGACGAGCCGCCCCCGCCGGAAAAGCCACCGCCGGATGAGCCACCATCCGAGAAGCCGCCGCTCCATCCGCCCGAGCCGGGGCCGGGCAGGAACACGATGCCGCCCCCGCGCCCGGCCGAGCGACCCCCTGGGCCACCCCCTCGGTTCATGCGCCAGGCCACGAACAGCACGACCAAGAACAGGATGACGAAGAGGGCGACCTGCGTGGGATCGACCTCGTCGGCGCGGACCTGCGGCTTGCGCTGCCAGTCCTGCGCATCCCCCGACAGGATCCCCAGCATCCCGTCGATCCCGGCATCGATCCCGCCGTAATAGTCGCCGGTCTTGAACCGCGGCGTGATCGCGCTGGCGATGATCACCCGGGACAGGGCGTCGGTGAGCGCGCCTTCGAGGCCGTATCCGACCTCGATCCGCACCTTGCGCTCGCTCGGCGCCACCAGCAGCAGGGCACCGTTGTTGGTCTTGGCCTGGCCGAGCTTCCAGTCCCGGAACAGGCGGTTGGCGTAATCCTCGATCGTCGTGCCCTGGAGGTTGGGCACGGTCGCCACCACGACCTGATCCGAAGTCTTGTCCTCGTGCGCCTTCAGCTTGGCCTCCAGGGCCGCGCGCTGGTCCGCCGTGAGGATGCCGGCGCCGTCGACCACGCGACCGGTGAGCGGCGGGAAGGTCAGGTCGGCGGCGAGCGCCCCCATGGCGTAGACCGCAAGGCACGCGAACAGGACGATCAGCGCGAGGAAGAGCCGCACCAGCGTCCCGGTGCTGGAGCCCATGAGACGCATCTAGAACTTCACGTTCGGCGGCCGGTCGGCATTCGGGGTCGCCGAGAACGTCTCCATCGGCTTGGCCTCGGGATACAGGATCGCGGCGATCCAGCGGCCCGGGATGGTGCGCAACTCGGTGTTGTAGGCCTGGACCGCGCCGATATAGTCGCGCCGCGCCACGGCGATGCGGTTCTCGGTGCCTTCGAGCTGCGATTGCAGCGCCAGGAAATTCTGGTTCGACTTCAGGTCGGGGTATTTTTCAACCGTGACCAGCAGGCGCCCGAGGGCGCCGGAGAGCTGGTTCTGGGCGTCCTGGAATTCCTTGAACTTCTGCGGGTCGCTCACTGTCGAGGCGTCGACCTTCACGCTCGACGCCTTGGCCCGGGCCTCGGTGACGCCGATAAGCACGTCCTTCTCCTGCTGGGCGTAGCCTTTCACCGTCTCGACGAGGTTCGGGATCAGGTCGGCCCGGCGCTGGTACTGGTTCTGCACCTCGCTCCAGGACGACTTGGCCTGCTCCTCCAGGGTCGGCACGCGGTTGATCGACCCGCAGCCTGACAGCCCGGCGGCGACCAGGAGGATCGTGAGCGCACCGAGAAGGCGCGCCGCCGCGGATGTCGGGCGCAGGGCGCCGGCGTTCAGCATCGAGACCATTCAGGCTAACTCCCGTCCGGGCGAGGCCCGGTACACCGATCACAGGTTCGAGAGATAAGGGCTCGCATTGTCAAGGTAAGGGTCTCGCCGGATCCCGGCTTGAGGGTCCGGGCCGCGACCCGGTAAGGGCCTCGGCAACGGCCGGGATCGGCACGCGTTCGAGACTGCATGAGCGAGACCGCACGGGGACCCGGGATGGATGCAGAACTCGCCGACCACGTCAGGGCCGCCGCAGCGGCGGCCCGGCGCCACGCGCTGGCCTTCCGGGCGCCGGCCGACAAGGACGCGCTGCCCTGGTCAGTGATCGAGGCCTTCGACGCCCGCGTTCGCGGCCATGTCGAGCGCGACCGGCGGATCGAGGAGGAGCGCGACCGGGTGCTGATCGCCGCGGTGAACCTCGCCGAGACCCCAGCCGAGGAGGGCGAGGACGCAATCGCGGCGGCCCGCGCTCATCTCGTCGACGCGATCGACTTCCTCGAGCAGGCTGTGCTGCGCTTCGGCCTGGTCAACCGGCAGGGCGCGAAGCTCGGCCACGGCGTGTACGGCCAGCCGGTCGGTGCCCGGGACTGGCGCGGCCCCCAGGAGACCGCGAAGAAAGGATCCTGAGCATTCGCGAGACGCTCCCCACCGCGGCGACCGTGAGCCGCCTCGACCTCAAGACGCTGCGTCTGTTCGCGGCGATCTGCGAGGCCGGGACGCTCAACGGCGCGGCGCGGCGGGCGGCGATCGCCCCCTCGGCGGTGAGCAAGCGCCTGGCTGAGCTGGAGCACGCGCTGGGCTGCACCCTGCTCACCCGCGAGCCGCGGGGGATGCGCCTGACGCCGGCCGGCGAGACCCTGCTGCACCACACCCGCCGAATGCTGGCGAGCGCGGAGCAGATGGCGCTCGAACTCGCCGAGCACGCGCATGGCGTGCGCGGCTTCGTGCGGATGCTCGCCAACCTGTCGGCCATCGTGCAGTTCCTGCCCGAGGACCTCCAGGCCTTCCTGGCCGCGCAGGAGCGAATCCGCGTCGACCTGGCCGAGCGGCCGAGCGGCGGCGTGGTGCTGGGCGTCGAGGAGGGCGCGGCCGATCTCGGGATCTGCGCCGGCGGCACCGATACCCGCTCGCTCGTCGCCTATCCGTATCGCGGCGACCGGCTGGTCCTGGTGATGCCGGCCGACCATCCGCTGAGCGGGCGTCCTGCGGTCGCCCTCGCCGAGACCCTCGATTACGATCATGTCGGCCTGCACGTCGAGAGCTCGATCTACGCGGCCCTGCGGGACGAGGCCCGGCGCCTCGGGCGCCCGCTGCGCCTGCGGATCCATGTGCCGAGCTTCGACGGGATCTGCCGGATGGCCCAGGCCGGGATGGGCCTCGGGACGATCCCCGAGGGGGTCTACGCCCTGCTCGGGCCGCAGCTGCGGCTCGCCGCGGTGCCGCTGACCGACTCGTGGGCCACGCGGACGCTCACTCTTGTGGTCCGGTCCGGGACCCTGCCACCCGCCGCCGCCCTGCTCCTCGACCATCTACGCACGGCCGGAAATTAGAGGGCACTTGCGTTCGCGTTCGGAGAACGCACGCTGGCGCATGACGTTTGGACATCCCCCAACCGCCGGTCCTATCCTGCAGGCAAAGACAGGGAGAGAACGACGGTGTCAGGTCCGCTCAACGGGATCCGTGTGCTGGAACTTGGCCAGCTCATCGCCGCACCCTTCGCCACCAAGCTCCTGGCCGAGTTCGGTGCCGAGGTGATCAAGGTCGAGACGCCCGAGGGCGGCGACCCCCTGCGCACCTGGCGCAAGATGCACGGCGACACCTCGCTGTGGTGGTATCTGCAGTCGCGCAACAAGAAGTCGATCGCCGTCAATCTGAAGACGCCCGACGGGCTCGACATCGTCAAGCGCCTTGCCGCGAGCGCCGACGTCGTGGTCGAGAATTTTCGTCCCGGCGGCCTGGAGAAGCTGGGGCTCGGCTGGGACGTGCTCTCGTCCCTCAATCCCAACCTCACGATGGTCCGCATCTCCGGCTACGGCCAGACCGGGCCGTATCGCGACCGGCCGGGCTTCGGCGCCATCGGCGAGGCGATGGGCGGGTTGCGCTACACCACCGGCTCCCCGGACAGCCCCCCGGCCCGGGTCGGGGTCAGCATCGGCGACACCCTGGCCTCGCTCCACGGGGTGATCGGCGCGCTGATGTCGATCCTCAACGTCAAGGTGAACGGCGGCGCCGGGCAGGTGGTGGACGTCTCGCTGGTCGAGAGCGTGTTCAACGTCATGGAGAGCCTGGTCCCCGAATACGACCTGCTCGGCGAGATCCGCACCCGCACCGGCGGCGCGCTGCCCGGCATCACCCCGTCCAACACCTACCCAACCCAGGATGGCGGCTTCGTGGTGATCGCCGGCAACAGCGATCCGATCTTCCGCCGGCTGATGACGGCCATCGGCCGCCCCGACCTCGCCGAGGACCCGCGGATGCGCTCGAATGACGGCCGCTCGCAGCACGCCGCCCTGCTCGACGGCGTGATCGGCGACTGGTCGAAGGCAAGGAGCGTCGACGACGCCCTGGCTGCCCTCGACGCCGCGGACGTGCCGGCGGGACGAATCTACTCGGTGGCCGACATCGTCGCCGATCCGCACTACCAGGCCCGCGACATGATCCTCGAGGCGGAGCTGCCCGGCGGCACCCAGGTGAAGATGCCCGGCATCGTGCCGAAGCTCTCGGGCACCCCCGGGGCGGTGCGCTGGCAGGGCCCGGCGCTCGGCGCCCATACCGACGCGGTGCTGGCCGATCTCGGCCTCGACGCGACCGCAATCCAGACGCTGCGCGATGCGGGAGCCGTGAAATGAGCGACGCCACGATGCTGGTCCAAGAGGTCGCGCCGCGCGACGGCCTCCAGATCGAGGCGGCCTGGGTCGAGACCGCCGACAAGATCGCCCTGGTGGACGCGCTCTCGGATGCGGGCTTCTCCCGCATCGAGGTCTCATCCTTCGTCTCGCCGAAAGCCGTGCCGGCCCTGCGCGACGCCGCCGAGGTCTTTTCCGGGATCCGCCGCCGGCCCGGCACGGTCTACGTGGCCCTGGTCCCGAACCCGAAGGGCGCCGAGCGGGCGCTGGCGGCCGGGGTCGACGAGATCAACCTCGTCGCCTCGGTGAGCGAGACCCACAACCGCGCCAATATGGGCATGAGCCCGGACGATTCGATCGCGGGGTTCTCCCGGATCATGGAGACCGTGAAGGGGGCGTCGGTCCTGACCAACGCCACGGTGGCGACCGCCTTCGGCTGCCCGTTCGAGGGCGACCAGCCGGTCGACAAGGTCGTCGCCCAGGTCGAGCGCTATCGCGCCCTCGGCGTCACCGGCGTGACGCTCGCCGACACAACCGGCATGGCCAACCCGCGCCAGGTCGAGCGGCTCGTCGCCCGCGTGCTCGACATCGTTCCGGCCGAGCACCTGACGCTGCATTTCCACAACACCCGCGGCGTCGGCCTCGCCAACGTGCTGGCTGCCTGGCAGGCGGGGGCACGCCGCTTCGATGCGGCGCTCGGCGGCCTCGGCGGCTGCCCGTTCGCGCCGGGCGCCACCGGCAACATCTGCACCGAGGATCTGGTCAGCATGGCCCACGAGATGGGCATCCGCACCGGCCTCGATCTGCCGGCGCTGATCGCCCTGTCCCGGGATCTGCCGCGGCTGGTCGGCCACGCGGTGCCCGGCCAGGTCGCCAAGGCCGGACGGCCCTGCGACCTGCACCCGGTCCCCCGGGCCGCCTGAGCGAACGGCGGGCTTAGAGCATCATCCCGAAAGGTGGTTTCCGGCTTTCGGAAAAGTTGATGCCAAATCAAAAGCCTAGAGCATCGTCTCGGTTCCGATTCCCGGGACGATGCTCTAGCCCGATGCGTCAGGGGCTCCGCCCCCGAACCCCGCCAAAGGGCGAGCCCTTTGGAAACCTATGACTCGAGACACCGCGTGAGGAAGCCGCCCATCTGAAGGCGGTCCCGCGCAGCTGCCCCCCGTCTTCGACGGGCGGACAAATCCAGGGAGGAACACGATGGCCATCGCGGTGACCGGCGCGCCTGCGCGCCCAGAGGACGTGACCGAGGCCGGGATCGTCCGGAAGGTGGCCTGGCGGCTGATGCCGCTGATCATGGTCTGCTACCTGTTCGCGTTCTTCGACCGGATCAACATCAGCTTCGCCAAGTTTCAGCTGCAGAGCGACCTCGGCTTCAGCAACGTCGCCTACGGCCTCGGCGCCAGCATGTTCGTGGTCGGCTACGTCATCTTCGAGGTGCCCTCGAACCTGTTCCTCTACCGGGTCGGCGCCCGCCGCTGGATCGCCCGGATCATGATCTCCTGGGGTATCGCCACGGCGCTGATGATCTTCATCCGTACCGAGTGGCACTTCTACGCCCTGCGCTTCCTCATCGGCGCCATGGAGGCGGGCTTTGCGCCCGGCATTCTGTACTACCTGACCCTGTGGTTCCCGGCCTCGCATCGCGGACGGATCACCTCGTTCCTGTTCGTCGCCTCGGCGTTCTCGGGCATCGTCGGGGCGCCCGTAGCCGGCCTGATCCTCGGCGGCCTCAACGGCGTCGCCGGGCTCGCCGGCTGGCAATGGCTGTTCCTGGCCGGTGGCCTGCCCTGCCTCGTGCTCGGTGTCCTGGTGCTGATGCGCCTCGACGACCGGATCTCCGATGCGCGCTGGCTCTCGGAGCCGGAGAAGGCGCTGCTGTCGGCCCGGATCGCCCACCACAACCGCGAGATCGGCGACCATTCGCTCCTCGGCGCGATCCGCCAGCCGGGCTTCCTGATGATCGGGCTGGTCTACTTCCTCCTCCAGATCGGCTCCTACGGGCTGAACTTCTGGGGGCCGGACCTGATCAAGACCGCGAGCGGCAGCAGCGCCGCCTATGTCGGCTTCCTGACCGCGATTCCCTATATCTGCGGGGCGATCAGCATGGTGGTGGTCGGGCGCCTGTCCGACGCTTCCGGCGAGCGGCCGAAATTCGTCGCCGGGCTGGCGATCGCCGCCGCCATCGGGTTCTTCACCGCCGGCCTGTTCGACCGGCAGATCGTGCCGCTGATGATCGCCCTGGCGCTGCTGGGAGCCGGTATCGTCGCCTCGATCCCGACCTTTTGGACCCTGCCGGCCAAGCTCGTCACCGGCGTCGGCGCGGCCGGCGGCATCGCGCTGATCAACACGCTGGGCCAGCTCGGCGGCATCGTCAGCCCGGTGATGGTCGGCTGGGTCAAGGACCTGACCGGATCCACGACGCCGGCCCTCTACGTCATCGGGTCGCTCTGCCTGGTGGCGGCCGCCTTGCTGCTGTTCGCCATGCCGGCGAGCCTGCGCCGGAGCGACCGCGGTCCTGAATAGATGCGGCGGCGAACCGCTACCGGGTGCCCAAGCCGACGGCGTACCGGAAATCGCTGGGTGTCAGGCCGAAGCGGTCCTTGAAGCGGCGCGTGAAGGAAACCCGGCTGCCGAAACCGCAACGGCCAGCCAGGGTGCCGATCGTCACGTGGGCGCAGGCCGGGTCGGCCAGGCGGTCGGCCGCGACCTCCAGCCGCCGCCGCCAGATCCAGTCGAAGACGTGCTGGCCGCGTTCGTGGAACAGCTCCTGCAGCCGGCGCGACGAGACGCCGACCGCCGCCGCGAGCTGGCACGGGTCGAGGGTCGGGTCGCTCAGATTCGCCTCGACATGCGCCTTGGCCCGCTGGACCACGACGGACCCGCTGAGCGGCAGGGGCACGTCCTTGGCCATCCGCTCGGCGATGCTGGCGACGATCAGGTCCACGCCGATCGCCCCCATGCGGGCGACCGTCGCGGGGTCGAGCCTGTGATGCATGCGGCTCAGCTCCTCGAAGAAGCTCATCGCCAGGGTCACGGTGGCCAGTTCCGCCCCCACGGTCAGGGCCGCGTAGCCTCGGGCCGGGCCGAGCACGCTCTCCAGCCGGTCGCGCGGCATTTTCAGGTACAGCGACCGATTGCCTGGGCTCGTCGTCATCACCGTCGGCTGGTGTTCGATCACCACCAGGTCGCCCTGACGTTGGGTCGTTGCCCGATCGCGCTGGTGGACCTTCATCATGCCGGCGAGCGTGAAGCCCACACTGATGCAGCCCTCGTCACCCAGACGGCGGATGGCACTGGGCGTCGCCTCGGTGCGCAGGGGGCCCTCCGAGAGCCGGGTCATCGTGAGGGGACCCAGCGTGGCGATCTCCCACTTGCCTTCGAAGGGCGCCGCGTCGAGTTGCTCCTGCTCGAGCGGCAGGCGTTGCTCTTCGAGCAGCTCCTGCCACCGCACAAATCTCGACTTGATAGGAAGATTATCGGTAGAAAACAATAATTTCACAACTATGGTTCCATTTTCACCGATCGATCTTGCGAAATGAATTTGCGATGCGCTTTCGCACTATGGTTCTAGCACCTCGATTGTTTATGGAAAGCTTTTTGAACAAAAACCGAATATTGACCCAGCGATGTCCTGCGTCTATCCAAATGTTGCTGCGGCTGTATATCAAAAATGCGCTCGCCTGTGCAAATAGGGTGCCCTGTCGTACCCGCGGCTCGGTGTCTCGCGGGCGGGGCGTCCCGGGCCGGCCTTGGCTCGGCTTGGGATGGACGCCGTCGGGGCGGTCGCGCAGCATCGGGTGTCTTATCGCGTCGCCGTTGGGATTTCGTCGGGCCTCTCTGCGCCATCACCGGCTTTGCCGCGGCCGGACCGTAGCCCCCTACGCGGTGCTCAAAAGGGCGGCGTGTCGGTATTCGCTGGGCGGCATACCGTAGCGATCCTTGAATCGGCGGGAGAAATGCGCCTGGGTGGCGAAGCCGCAGCCATAGGCCACGGCGCCGATCTGCACATGGGCACCGCTCGGGTCTGCCAGCCGTTTGGCGGCCGCCTGAAGCCGGCGCTGCCAGATCCAGTCGGAGATGGGCTGGCCGCGCTCGTGGAACAGCTCCTGCAGCCGGCGCAGCGACACGCCGACCGCGGCCGCGAGCTGCGGCGGGTCGAGGGTCGGGTCGCCGAGATTGGCCTCGACGAATGCCTTGGCCCGCTGGACCACGACGGTGCCGTGCAAAGGCTGCGGCACATCCCTGGCCATCCGCTCGGCGATGCAGGCCACGATCAGGTCGACGCCGATCGTCGACATCCGCTCCGCCGCGTCGGGGTCGAGCCGGTGGCGCACCTGGATCAGCTCGCGGAAGAAGGTCGAGGCCAAGCTGCTCGAAGGCAGCTCCGCTCCCATCGATAGCGCCGTATAGAACCGGGTCGGACCGAGCATGCTCTCCAGGCGCTCGCGCGGCAGTTCCAGGAACAGGGACTGGCTGCCCGGGCCCGTCGTCACCACGGCCGGCCGATGATCGAGCACCACGATGTCGCCTGGCTTCTGCACCGAATCCCGGCCGTCCTGAAGGCAGGACGACGTGCCGGCGAGCTTGAACAGCACGACGGCCATGCCGGCCCTGTCGTGCTGGCGCGCGGCCTGGGGCGTCGTCTCGCTGCGCAGGGCGCCCTGCGAGACGCGGCTCATGTTGAGAGAGCCGACCTGTGCGACCTCCATCTTGCCGGCGAACGGCCTGTCGTCCAGCCGCTCCATCTTGATCGGCACGAGCCGTTCGAACAGCACCTCGCGCCAGATCTTGAAACTGTTCTTCGGGTGGAGGCCGTCGGTCGAAAAAACGGGTTGCACGGTCCTGTTTCCTGGCGATGCCGGGTGGAGCGGTGGCCTATGGGGTGCTCCCAAGCGCTGCGTGGCGATACTCGCGGGGCGTGCTGCCGTGGCGCTCTTTGAAGCGGCGGGAGAAATGGGCCTGGCTGGCGAAGCCGCAGTCGAAGGCCAGGGTGCCGATCGGCAGGTGGGCGCAGGCGGGGTCAGCCAGGCGCTTGGTCGCACGCTCCAGCCGGCGCTGCCAGATCCAGTCGGAGATGTGCTGGCCGCGCTCGTGGAACAATTCCTGGAGCCGGCGCAGCGAGACACCCACAGCCGCGGCGAGCTGGGGCGGATCGAGGGTCGGGTCGCCAAGATGGGCGTCGACATGCGCCTTGGCGCGCTGGACCACGACGGTGCCGTGGAGTGGCCGTGGGATTTCTTGAGCCAGCCGCTCCGCGATGCTGGCCACGATCAGGTCCACGCCGACCGAGGCCATGCGGGCGGCCGAATCGGGGTCGAGTCGGGCGCGCAGGCCGACCAGATCGTGGAAGAACTTGACGGTCAGCGCGGTGGAGGCGACATCCGAGCCCATCGTCATGGCCGTATAGAGCCGGGCGGAGCCGAGCGCGCTCTCGAGCCGCTCCCGGGGCAGCTCCAGGAAGAGGGACTGGCTGCCCGTGCTCGATTCGTGCGCGGCCGGGCGATGATCGATCACCACGATGTCGCCGCGCCGCTGGACCGAGCTTCGGTCATCCTGGCTGCGCATCGATACGCCCGCGAGCTTGAAGATCACGACGACGGTGCCGTCCTTGCCGTTGCGCTGGATCAACCCGCGCGTCGCCTCGCTGCGCATGGCGCCGTGCGCGACGCGGGTCAGCAGGAGCGGGCCGACGCGGGCCGCCTCCAGCGTGGCAGCGAACGGGCCGTCATCGAGGCGCGCCTGCTCAAGCGGCACGCCCCGGCCGACCAGCGTCTCCCGCCACCGCCGAAAGCTCTGCAATGGGTTGAGGCCCTGGGTCGAAAACAGTGCTTCCATAAGTAAGTTTTTTTGTCGACCGGCATTCCGCGCGACGAGGACAAGGGATCCGCGTCTTCAGACAAGCGCTGCCGGACACATATTGTATATTGTTTCCAGCCTCAAGAGATGCATTAGAGCAACTTGAGGTTTTCGTGGCAACTCACCCTTGGCGGGATATCCTGCGGCCATCGATCACTGGGGCGGACCTTCGGGCCGTCGATCGACCGCCAGGGGTATTCGTAACGAAATAATGAACAGCGATATCAGAAATGATCAACCAATCCGAACCCCGCTCGTCCTTCCTGCTTGAGAAAGTCGGCGCGATCGTTGCCGCCTACGTGTCGCGGAACCCCGTGGGGGCGGGGGAACTGCCGGTGCTGATCGACCAAGTTCACGCGGCGATCGCCGTGCTTCAGAAGCATCCGGCCGGCTCGGCCGCGTCCTGGACCGGCCCGGCTGCCGTGCAGATCGACGCTTCGATCGGCCAGGACGGCCTGGTCAGCTTCATCGACGGCCGGTCGTACAAGACGCTCAAGCGCCACCTGACCGCCCATGGCCTGACGCCCGAGCGCTACCGCGCCAAGTTCGGCCTGCCGGCCGACTACCCGATGGTCGCGCCCGGCTACGCCAAGCGGCGCTCCGAAATCGCCCGCGCGATCCAGCTCGGCCTTCAGGCGGATTGAGCGATGACGCGCGCCATGACCCAGCCGGTTCACGGGCACCCCGAGGCGGATCGCTCCGCGGCGATGCTGGAACGCATCGCCGACACGCTCCGCCTGCCGGTCGCCGCGTTCTTCTCGAACGAGCCCGAGCCGGGCGAGACCGTCGTTCAGGCGGCGGATCTCGTGACGGCCTTCATGGCGATCGAGACCGTTGCCGCGCGCCGTACCTGCCTGGCCTTCGTGCGCGCCATGACGCGCCCGTGAGGTGATCGGGAGGCCGCTCCGTCAACGAACAAGGCCGTTTCCGCCGATCACGGAAACGGCCTGTCCGTCCGGACACCGGCCCTCGGAAATGCTGCCGCGTCAGAACACGTGGCGCAAGAGGAAGAACAACCCCGCCGCCAGGGTGATGGCGGCCGGGAGCGTCAGCACCCAAGCCAGCGCCATGTTGCGGACGGTGGACATCTGTAGGCCCGAGCCGTTGGCCGCCATCGTCCCGGCGACGCCCGAAGACAGGATGTGCGTGGTCGAGACCGGCAGGCCGTAGAGCTCGGCGAGCCCGATCGTGCCCGCGGCCACGATCTCGGCCGACGCGCCCTGGGCGTAGGTGAGGTGGGTCTTGCCGATCCGCTCGCCCACGGTCACGACGATGCGCTTCCAGCCCACCATCGTGCCGAGCCCGAGCGCCAGGGCGACGCAGACCTTCACCCAGCCCGGGATGTAGCGGGTGCCGTCGTTGAGCAGGCTCGTATAGCTCTTCAAGGTCGTCTTGTCCGCCTCGGAGAGGTCGGCGCCGGCGCCCGGCAGCACCCGCACCGCGTCGGCGGCGAGATACATGTCGCTGCGCAGGTTCTGCGTCTGGGCGGCCGGGACGGTGCGGATCGCGCCGTAATTCTTCACGCTGGCGGCGATGTCGGTCGAGAGCGCGGCGAGCGCGGCGTAGACCGGCGGCCGATTCAGGTCCTTGGTCTTCAGGGCGTCGGTCACGGTCTGGCGCGCTTGCGCGGCCTCCGGCTGCGGCGCGCCGGCCGCCCGGGCGGAGAACACCTGGCTCGCCGCATGCGAGGTCTGGACGAAGGCCGGGGTCGTGTCGTCCGACATGGTGCGGTTCAGCGCGTAGGCGGTGGGCGCGGCGCCGATCAGGATCAGCATGATCAGGCCCATGCCCTTCTGGCCGTCATTGCCGCCGTGGAAGAACGACACCAGCGTGCAGGTCAGGATCAGGAGGCCGCGAATCCAGAGCGGGGGCGGCGCATCGCCCTTGGGCGCCTCGTACAGGTCCTTGCGCCGCACCGTGAATTTCAGGGCGAGCAGCAGCAGCGCGGCGAGCACGAAGCCGCAGATGGGCGAGAACAGCAGCGCCTTGAACACGTTGAGCGCCTGGGCCCAGTCGACCCCCGAGGTGCCGTCGCCGCCGCTCATCAACTGGTTGGCGAGGCCGACCCCGAGCACCGAGCCGATCAGCGCGTGTGAGGACGAGTTCGGCAGGCCGAAGGCCCAGGTCCCGAGGTTCCAGATGATGGCCGCCAGCAGCAGCGCGAAGATCATCGCGTAGCCGGCCCCGGAGCCGACATGCAGGATCAACTCGACCGGCAGCAGGGTGACGATGGCGTAGGCCACCGCGCCGGAGGACAGCATCACCCCCAGGAAGTTGAAGAAGCCCGACCAGATCACCGCCACCAGGGGCGGCAGCGAGTGGGTGTAGATCACCGTGGCCACCGCGTTGGCCGTGTCGTGGAACCCGTTCACGAACTCGAAAGCCAGGGCGACCAGCAGGGCGAGCCCCAGCAACGCGAAGGCCCCATAGGCCAACGGCGCCTCGCCGACCGCGTTCATGTCGGTTACGAGGCTCACCACTGCGTAGCCGAGGCCGCCCACCAGGATGAGCAGGAACGCGACGACGCCGCCCAGAGGCATCCCGTGATCGAGGCGTGGGCCCTGTTCCGGCCTGGCTCTCGCTGTGCCCGACGGCATCACGGCGGAATCGGACATGCTTCCTCGCAGGGAATCTTCTTTAGACGGCGAGCCGGGCTTAGGATGGTCGGATGACGGTTCCGTGACGCGTCGTGTCGGCGCCGAAGAATTGTATTCGTGGAGAGCAATATGGATCAGGCTCCAGCGAAGATGACCGAAAATCTGTCATCGGCCTTCCCGGCAGGGGCCGGAGATCGGCGTCCTGGGCGCGCCATGATCAAGCAACGCGGGGTGTTTCGCCGCCGATCCCAGTATAGGCTTTACGCCGGCTAAGCTCTGGGTATGTTGCGATCGGGATACAGGTGCCGATTCCGAATATTATGACCAGATTATGACGAAGTCGTATCTGTAAATTTCGCTAAATCTCCCGTCGCAGGCCGAATGGCCGCAGGCTTCGGGGGCCAGACATGAAGTTTCTACACGGGGTCTCGATCGCTGCCTTGACGGTGGCGGGGTTCAGCTCGGGGGTGCAGGCGCAGACCGCCAACACGACTCCCTCGGACGTCAACGTCCTCAACCTCCTCTCGCCGTACCTGGCGCTCAACGCCACGGCGACCGGGCAGGCGACCCTGGGCTTGAACCTGTCGCAATCGATCGCGATCAACACCGGGGCCGGCCTCGCCCAGCAGCAGCGGGCGATCAGCGACAAGAACCTGCTCGGCTCCGTCAGCAACGACCTCTCCTCGGTCGGGCTCGGCAGCTACGGTGTCGCCGCCAACCTCGCGGGCGGCCTTCCGGCCCAAACGCCGATCAACGGCATCGTCCCGCAGCAGCTCGTCGGCGGCCTCGGCGCGCAGCTCGGGCCGATCTATCAGCGCGGCGTCGCCCAGGGCGCCAACGGGCCGCTGGGCAGCACTGTCAGCCTCCTGGCCAACGCCTATACGTTCACCGGCAACAACCTGGGCGTCGCCAAGAACTACTTCGCCAACGGCGCGGCCACCAACCCGAGCGTGACCCCGGCGAATTACGTGGCTGTGCCGGCCGTGGCGCCGGCGGGCTACAGCCTGCCGACCTATAACGGCCTGCCCAACGCCACCAGCAGCGTCTACGACCTCGCCTATGGGGTGACCAACACCCAACCCGGCCAGGACGTCTACGGCTCCTCGCGGCCGGTCCAGGTGGCGGCGTCCCGCTTCAACGCCTTCGACCCGACGGCCCTCAACGGCATCGCCACCAACCCGTCCTTCCCGAGCGGGCACACGACCTACGCCTTTACCGACGGCATCCTGCTCGCGATGCTGGTGCCGCAGCAATACCAGAGCATGCTCGCCCGCGCCGCCGATTACGCCAATGACCGCATCGTGCTCGGCGTCCACTACCCGCTCGACATCATCGGCAGCCGGGCGCTGGCCGCCTACGACCTCGCGCAGGCG
>NZ_JAKSYJ010000235.1 GCF_022829365.1 Methylobacterium sp. J-077
GCAGATCGTGGCGTTGTTCGACAGCGGCGTGACGCTGCCCACCGGCGGGCGGCCCTCGGCCGCGGCGGTCTCGGCGTGGGCGACCAGCCGGTCGAGCCAGTCGCCGAACACCTGGGCGTCGGAGTTGAGCAGGACCACGGCGCGGCCCTGGCGCAGGGACAGGCCGCGGTTGACCGAGCGGACGAAGCCGAGGTTGTTTTGGTTTTCGACGAGGTGGAACAGGCCGCGGCCGGCGAGGTCTCTCAGGTCCGCGGAGAGGTCCGGGTCGGGGGAGCGGTCGTTGACGGCGAGCAGGGTGAACGGGGTGTTCTGCGGGGCGGAGAGGCAGGCGTGGATGGCGCGCAGGGTCTCGCCGCGGCCCTTGTAGACCGGCATGATCACGACGACCCGGGCCTGGGCGAGGGTGAGCGCGCGGGGCAGGCCGTCCCAGTCCCGCGGCTCGGGCGCCTCCAGGGCCGGCCAGCTGCCGAGATCCTCCGGGCAGCCCATCAGCCCGGCGGCGCGGCCGGTGCGGACGTAGTGCAGAAACGGCGACTCGCCGGGCGCAAGAAGATGCCCGTAGGTCTCCTCGTAGAACGCGATCGAGAAGGTCTTGCTGGGGTCCCGGCCCTCGTGCTGGCCATAGGCGACGAAATGGGCGAGCGGGCCGCCCGTGGCGCCGGCCACGTCGGGATTGCGCTTCGCGTAGAATGCGGCGTCGAAATACGGCTCGATCAGCCGCGCCTGCTCCGCCAGGGCGTCCGCCTCGGAGGGCGGTGGGCCGTAGCGCGGATCGAACCTCCCGGCCGCGATGTCGGTGCCGTGCAGCAGCGCGGTGGCGAGGTGGTGGACCAGGGGCGCGATGCCGGTCTCCCGCGCCCAGGGATGTGCGTCGAGATAGGCCTGCCCGTTGAAGTCGGAGCGCGGGTTGCGGCCCTGACGCCAGCCGGCGTCGCAATAGTCGCGGACGGCGTCGACATCCTCCGCCAGGCCGTAGCGCTCCCGGTAGAAGGCGTGGTCGAAATGCAGCGCCGCCAGCCCGGCCTGCAGGTCCAGGGATGCTTCCCGATTCACGGTTACCCGCCCGATCGCGCCGAGCCAGAGCGTGTTCTCCACGGGCGGACGCGTCGGGCACAGGCCGCAGACGCGCAGCAGCGCGTCGAGGGTCGAGCGCCCCGGGCCCGGATCGCGCAGCTCCCGCCAGCCGCTGGTCGCGAAGTGCAGGTAAGGCGCGGTCTCCCGCACGTCCGCGTAGGTCGCCCGGTACCAGGCCTCGTCCACCGCCGGGACGTTCAGCCGGTCCGCGCCCGAGAACGGTTTCTTGCCGGAGAGCAGCGTCTCGGCGACATACCGGAAGAACGGGTCGCCGATCACCGCCCGGCTGCCGGCGCGCGCCTGCACGAAGCCGGCCGGGTCGAAATCCGGGCGCGGGCTGCGCAGCGATCGCCAGCCGCCGGCCACGTAGGCGCGGAGTAGCTCCGCGTCGGAGGCCTCGTCCGGCTCGTCCGATCCCTGCCGGTAGTAGGCGGCGTCGAAATAGGGCGCGAGCGTCTCGGCCTGGAGCGCCAAGAACTCCTCCGGCTCGGGCCGGGCGGAGCCGCCGTGCAGGACGTAATGCACCAGCGGATTCTGGGTCGCGTAGGAGATGTTCCGGGTCAGGCAATAGGCCAGGGTGTCGAAATGCGGCGACGGCTCGCGGCCCTCGCGCCAGCCGGAGGCCATGTAATGGGCGACCGGGTCGACGCCGGCCGCCTGCAGGTCGGGGTTGTGGGCGAGGTAGAAGGCCCCGTCCACGAGGCGGCGGGCCAGGCGCTCGGCCTGTATCGTGTCGGGCTTGGGCAGGGCGCCGCCGTGGGCGCCCTGCGCCGTCACCCAGTGCAGGAACGGGTTGATGCCGGCCCGGGCGAGATAGGGTCGCGGGGCGAGGTAGTCGGCTGTGGAGAAATCCGGTCGCGGATCCCGGCCTTCGCGCCAGCCGATCGTGAGGTAGTCGCGCACCGGATCGCGGGTGATGCCGTACCAGCTCGCGTAGAAGCCGGCATCGACATAGGGCTCCAGCGCCGCGACCAGGCGCGTTTCCAGATCGTTGCCGGCCTCCGCGCCGGCCCAGCGGGCCTGCAGGGCGGCGGGCCGCCCCAGCGGGTCGCTGAGCCGGCGCCAGCCGAGGCGCAGGGCGCGGGCGGACTCGATGGCGCCGCGCGCGACCGGCCGGCCGATGCGGCGCTTGAACCGCCCGATTGTCGGGGGCAAACCGAGGCGCATCTCAGGGCTCTGCGGAGGAACGTGCGCCGCGTGCCGTCACGGGGCGCGGCATCCGTCGGCCGCCTTCGGGGTCGACGCGGTCGAGGCGCGGGTCTCGGATCGGCTCATGGTCGGCAGCGTCGGGGGCGTGCGAGGCGCGGAGGCGGGCGTCGCATTCTTCGCCCGTCGAACTAACGGAACCGGCCGAGTCCGTAAACCATGGGCCGGTCCGTCCTCGGCCTGTGCGACCCGGCAGGGCAGCTTGTCGGGGACCGGGACCCGCTATATCGAAACGCCGACCTCGCGCACCGTGCCGGATATCGGAACCGGCACGGTGCGCGAGGTCTTTAAGCTCCGCATCGTCTTTTTCCGAAAGCCGGCAGCCACCTTTCGGGACGATGCTGTATCGAGACCGGATCGACGCCATGCGCCGCCGCGCCGGCTTTCCCTTCCGGCATCCCCGCTCGACCGATCCCTTCGATGCCGACCCGCGGACCCCTCGACGCCGAACAGGCCGCCGCCCTGAAGATCGCGATTGCCGCGGTGGAGCGGGTGTGAGCCGCCGGAGCCCGGCCCGTGCCTGATCCGGAGCTCAGCCGCCTCGCGCTCGGCATCACCCTGTTCCGGCCGAGCCGGGACCAGGTGGGCCGGGTGCTGGCCCACGCCCCGTCCGGATACGCCGGGGTGATCGCCTTCGACGATGGCGGCCTGCCCGACGCGGAGGCGGCGCGCCTGGTCCGGGCCGGCGTGACCCTGCTGTCGGCGGGGCGCAATGTCGGCATCGCCGAGGCGCTCAACCGGATCGCCGCGGCGGCCCGGGCGGCGGGCGCCAACACCCTGCTGCTGCTCGACCAGGATGCCGAGCCGCCCGCTGGGCTCGCCGCGGCGCTGCTCGCCGCCCTCACCCGGCTCCGGGCGGCCGCGATCCCGGCGGCGGTCGTGGGGCCGGCCCCCGCCCCGGCCGCCGGCCATAAGGCGCCGGCCTACCCGCCCCGCCCCGGCGCGGCGGCCTGCGGCGCCCTCCTCCCAGCCTGCGGCGCCCTCGCCCCGGTGCAGTTCCTGGCGACTTCCGGCTCGCTGATCGACCTCGACGCCCTCGCCCGGATCGGGCCGTTCCGCGCGGATTTCTTCATCGACGGCGTCGAGCTGGAATGGTGCTTTCGCGCCTGGAGCCTCGGTTACGGCTGCTACCTCGCCCGCGACGTCGCGATCCCGCACCGGGTCGGGGGCGGGGTGATCCGCGGCTTCGGGATCGCGATGCCGCGCCAGCCCCTGTTCCGCATGGCGACCTACCTGCGCAACGCGGTCTATGCCTGGCGCCTGCCGCACGTGCCCCTGCGCTGGAAGCTCGCCCAGGCCGCCTACCTGCCGCTCCAGGCCGGGCTGTACTGGGCGGATTCGGGCTGGCGGCCGGCCGTGCTGCTGCGGCTGCTCGGGGCCGCCCGCGACGGCGCCCTCGGGCGGCTTGGCCCGCCCCGGGACAGGCCATGACCGACCGCCCTGCCCTCCAGCCCGCTCTGGACGTGGTGATCGTCAACTGGAATGGCGGTGCCCTGCTCCGGGCCTGCCTGGCGAGCCTCGCTTCCGTCGAGGATGCCGCCGCCGTGCAGGTCATCGTGGTCGACAACGACTCGCAGGACGGCTCGGCGGACGACCTGCCCGCCCTGCCCCGCCCGCTCCGGCTGATCCGCAACCCCGAGAATCGCGGCTTCGGCCGGGCCTGCGACCAGGGCGCCGCCGCTGGGGACGCCCCGGCGATCCTGTTCCTCAACCCGGACACGCAGGTCGCCCCGGACGCCCTGCTTGTGGCCCGGGACGCCCTGACGGCCGAGCCACGCACCGGGATCGTCGGCGCCCGGCTGGTCGACCCGGATGGCCGGACCGCGCGCTCCTGCGCCCGGGCGCCCACCGCTCTCGGCCTCCTCGGCCGCGCCCTTGCGCTGGACCGGCTCGGCCTGGTCCGGCCGCATTTTCTGCTCGAATGGGATCACGCCGACGACCGCGCCGTCGGCCAGGTGATGGGCGCGTTCCTGATGATCCGCCGGGACCTGTTCGCGGCCCTCGACGGGTTCGACCCGCGCTTCTTCGTCTACTGGGAGGATGCCGACCTCTGCACCCGCGCCCGCGCCGCCGGCTTCGTGGTGCGGCACGTGGCCGGGGCGGTCGCCCGCCATCTCGGCCAGGGCACGACCCGGCAGGTGCGGGCGCAGCGCCTGTTCTACTTCCTGCGCAGCCAGATCCTGTATGCGCACAAGCATCACGGCCGGGCCGCCGCCCTCGCCGTCACCGTGGCGAGTTTTTGCGCGCAGGTGCCGCTGCGGTTCGCCCTGGCGCTGGCCCGCCGCGCGCCGCAGGAGGCCGCGGAGGTGCTGCGCGCAGCCGGGCTCCTGGCGGCGGCGCTGCCGAGCCTGATGCGCGGGCCGGATCGCCGATCCGGTCCCGACCATCGTCGGCCGGCGCCGCGGGCGTGAGCGCGCTCAGGGCCGATCGAGGAAATCCAGCAGCGTCCGGTTGAAGGACTCCGGCTGGGTCACGCTGTGGGCGTGGCCGCCCTCGGGCGCGAGGTCGAGGCGGGCATTCGGCAGGGCGGCCGCCAGGCGCTCGGACCGCGTATAGGGCACCAGCACGTCGTCGCGGGCCGCCATCACCAGGGTCTCGTGCGCGATGGTCCCGAGCCGGTCGGCGATCGCGAAGCGTTCGAGGGCGCCGATCCGGGCCAGCACGGTCTCCGCCCCGGGAAAATGCGCCAGGGCGTGCGCCTCGTCGGCCGCGACCCGCTCGGCCTGGGCCGAGAGCCAGGGGGCGGGATACAGGAAGATCGCCTGCGCCCGCACGAAGGCTTCCGGTCCACCCCCCGCCAGGATCGCCCGGCGGGCCGAAAAGCAGCGGCGCGTCGCTGGGTCCATCGCGTCCCAGCCGTTGATCACCACGATGCGCCCGACCCGCCCGGGGGCGGCGAGCGCCATCTGCAGGGCGATCAGGCCGCCCAGCGCGTGGCCGACCACGTCGGCCCGGTCGATCCCGGCGGCGTCCAGCACGGCGAGCGCGTCCCGGGCCATGGCCGGGATGTCGTGATCCGGCGCGAGCCGGTCGGGCGAGCGCCCGGTGCCGCGATGGTCGTAGGTGACGACCCGGAATGTTTCCGTCAGGACCGCCATCTGGGGCGCGAAGTAGCCGGCCGAGCCGCCGAGCCCCGGTGAGAGGAGCACCGGCCGCCTCGCCGGCGGGCCCGCTACCGCGTGGTGGAGCGGGGCTGTCCCGGGCGTCATCGGCCGATATGGGCCACGGAGGCGATCTCCACGCGGGCCTCGGGCTTCACCAGGCCGCACTGGATGCAGTAGCGCGCCGGCTTCTCGCCGGGAAAATATTCGGCGTAGACCGCGTTGATCGCCGGGTAATCGGCCCAGTCCGTCAGGAAGACGTGGTTGAAGGTCACGTCGTCCATCGTGCCGCCCGCGGCCTCGACCACGCCCTTGATCGTCTCCAGCACATGCCGGGCCTGGGCGCCGGCGTCGCCGACATGGACGACGTTGGCGTCGGCATCGAGCGGCAGCGTGCCCGAGACGTAGAGCACGCCATCGGCCAGGGTGCCGGGCACGTAGGGGGCGAGGGGCTTGCCCGTACCCGGCGGGATGACGACCTGCTTCGGCATTTTTTGGGACTTTCGCGGTGCGGGTGCGGGGACGGCGGATGGTCTATTCGGCGGCTGCGCGGGCCTCTGCGGCCAGCGCCGCCTCGAACGACGAAACGTCCGAGACCCAGCCGAAGAAGGTCTCGATATTGGCGAGCGCCCCCTCGTGCAGGCTCCGCGGCCCGGCCTGGTGGGTGGCGTCCGCCAGGACGATCCCGAAATACTCCCGGTGGTAGCCGTCCCGCAGGGTCGACTCGACGCAGACATTGGTGGCGATGCCGGTGAAGACCAGCGTGTTCACCCCCCTTGCCCGCAGCATGCTGTCGAGCGGCGTGTTGTAGAAGCCGCTGTAGCGCGGCTTGCCCAGCACGATGTCGCCGGGCTCCGGCTTCAGGGCGTCGACCAGGGCGTAGTCCCAGGAGCCCTTGGCGAGCAGGCGCTCGTTCATCTCCGGCCGCCGCCGCATGGTCTTGAGGGCGTTGGACTTGTGCCAGTTCGGCGAGCCCGGGCCGCCGGCCTCGACGTAATCCGGGTCCCAGCCGTTCTGGAACCACAGGACCCGGATGCCCGCCGCCCGTGCGGCGGCCACCGCCCGGACGATCCGGGCGATCACCGGGCCGGTTTCCGACACGTCGAAGCCCGCCAGGTCGAGATAGCCGCCGGGGCTCGCATAGGCGTTCTGCATGTCGACGACGATCAGCGCCGTCGCGGCCGGGTCGAAGGCGATCGGCTCCGGGCGGGCCGGCAGGATCACGCCGCCGTGGCGCCCCTGGGCGTCGTGGAATCCGGCTGGCCTATCCATCACGCGACCTCGGCGAGCGGCGTCGGCACCACGTGCCGGCGGGATCGCATCAGCGGCTGGATCCGGGTCCCGAAGGCGTCGAGCCCCTTCAGGAAGTCGTCGAACACCAGCAGCACGCCCTCCACCCCGTCGATCGTCGTGATCGCGTCGAGCATCGCGGCCACCTGGGCGTAGCTGCCGACCAGGGTCCCCATGTTGAGGTTCACCGCCGAAGCCGGGTCGGCGAGCTGGCGGACGTTGGTGTCGCCGCCGGACTTGGTGTCGGCCGCGCCCTGGAGGCCGAGCCAGGCGATCGCCTCGGCATCGGCGCCGGCCTTGTAATGCGCCCAGGTCGCCATCGCGGCTTCGTCGGTCTCGTCGGCGATGATCATGAACAGCGCGTAGGCGGTCACGTGCCGCCCGGTCCTGGCGCTGGCCTCGGCCAGCCGCTCCACCACGGGCGCGAACGCGGTCGGCGTGTTGAGGCCTTTCCCCAGGCAGAAATTGTAGTCCGCATACTGCGCCGTGAAAGCCATGCCGGCGCCGCTCTGGCCGGCGCAGATGAGCTTCATCGGCGCCTGCGGCCGGGGGCTGAGGCGGCAATCGTTCATCTGGAAGAACGTGCCCTTGAGGTCGCTGCGACCAGTCTCCCACAGATCGCGCAGAACCTGAGCATATTCCGCTAGATAGTCGTATCGCTTGGAGAAATACTCCTCGCCGGGCCACAGGCCCATCTGGTCGTATTCCGGCTTCTGCCAGCCGGTGACGAGGTTCAGTCCGAACCGGCCGTCCGAGATCGAATCGATGGTCGCGGCCATGCGGGCGGTGATCGCCGGCGGCATGCACAGGGTCGCCGCGGTGGCGAACAGCTTGATCCGGGTGGTGACCGCGGCGAGGCCGGCCATCAGGGTGAACGATTCGAGGTTGTGGTCCCAGAACTCGGTCTTGCCGCCGAAGCCGCGCAGCTTGATCATCGACAGGGCGAAGTCGAAGCCATAACCCTCGGCCTTGAGGGTGATCTGCTTGTTGAGGTCGAAACTCGGCCGGTATTGCGGGGCGTTCTCCGACAACAGCCAGCCGTTATTGCCGATCGGGATGAACACCCCGACGCTCATGGGGGCGACGTCCTCGGCCGGGACCGTCCCGGGACGGGTCTCCGCGTTCGCCTGGCTCTGCACCATCGCCTGCTGCTCCGCGCGACCGAGCTCCGCAGGGCCCGCGTCGATGCGCGGAGGCTCGCAAAACCCGGGCGGAGAATCAAACCCGCGCCCCGGTCCGGGGCTGGAAATGCCTCTCATTTCAGCGGCTTGCACAGCCGACGCGCGGCACATGCACATCTTGCACGCGCAGTGCTTGCCGACCGCTCGCGTCCGTCTAGATGGTCAGTCGGCTCAGGTGTCTCGTGGGAGGCGCCCGATCGGAGTGACCGTCGATGCGCGCGTGGCTCACCCTCCTGCTGATCCTCGGTCTCGCGGAGCCGGCCCTGGCCGATGACGGTGCCCGGGCGGCGGCCCAGGCGGTGATCACCCGGCAGGTCGAGGCGCTCGGGCGCGACGACGCGCCGACCGCCTACGCCCAGGCGGCCCCGGCGATCCAAGAGCTGTTCCCGAATGCCGACCTGTTCATCGGCATGGTCCGCAACCAGTACCGCCCGGTCTACCGCCACCGCAGCTTCGTGTTCGGCGAGGGCCGGGAGACCGGGGAGGCGGGCGTGATGCAGTCGGTGGCGATCCAGGACGAGTACGGCGTCGACTGGACCGCCGAGTACAGCCTCGCCCGGGACGCGGACGGGGCCTGGCGCATCACCGGCTGCCGCCTGATCAAGGCGCCGGGCACGAGCGCCTGAGGGGCGCCCGCTTTCCGGCCCAGCCCTACGCGGCGGCGAGGATTTTGGTCTTCCGGATCGCGCCGTCGAGCGCGATGTGGAGCTCGTGCTCTGCGCCGTCCTTCGCCCCCCGCAGCTCGAAATGCTTGGGCTTCCGCGCAGGCGTGCCGGCGACCGTGTAGCCCGCGGCTTCCGCGGCCCGGATCGCCAGGGCAGGATCGGCCGGCGGATGATCGGGGCCGTCCTTCTTGGACCCATCCTTCCTGGGCTCGTGTTTCTCGGGCCAGTCGATCGTGTGGGTCGAGCCGTCCGCCAGGGTGAGGCGGGTGACCTTGATCTCGGAGGGCTTCTGCGTGCCCTGCAGCGAGACCCGGTCGCCCACCGCCAGGGCGATCCCCGCGGCGCCCTTCGGGCCGAGATCCGCCAGGATCCGCCCCCCTGCCCCGTCGAGGGCGAAGCGGTGCCCGAACACGGCCCAGACGGTGCCGGCGGCGGCGCGCAAATCGGATTTCGTATCGGTCATGTCGATGATCCTGTCGTGGGTGCCGGCGGACGGCGGGGTCGTTTCCGAGCCCCGCCGCCGTGGCAAAGAACTATCGGGCGTCGGTGGGCCGCAGCGTCCCGAGCTTGTCGAGGAGCTGCAGGGTGATGTCGGCGCAGGCCTTCATCGAGTCCTCGTCGGCGCATTTCACGTCGATCCGGGCATCACCGCGCTCCAGCCTGAAATGCGCGCCCTTCGGCGGCGGAGGCGGCGGCGGCGGACCGTCGGGGCCCGGGCCGCGCTGGGGACCGCCGGGCGGCGGCGGGGGCGCTCCGTCCGGACCGGGACCGCGCCGGGGGCCGCCCGGGGGGGGCGGCGGGGCGCCGGCCTCGGGGCCCGGCCGTGGGCCTCCGGGGGGCGGGGTCTGGGCGATGGCGGCGGTGCCGAGCAGCAGCGCGGCGGCGCCGGCCAGGGCGAGGGGTCGCACGGCGCGGGTTCGAATCATGTCGGCTCTCTTTCCGAAGGCACCCCGCGGGCGGGGTCGGGCCGCCCCCGCGGCGCCGGCCGGTCGGGCCGGGGTTCCTCGGGGGGTGATCCGGTTCTAGGGGAGGCGCCGGAACCGGTCCTGAACCGGCCCGTTCAGGCCCGGTTAAACCTCGAGAACCCGCTCCGACGCTCCGGCGCGCCCCAAGATTTTCGACAGGTCCGCCCGCATCGTGTAGAGGGGGCGCCTTCCTCCCGGAGGCCCCTGTGCTCCACGTCTCGACCCGCGGCGAGGCCGCGCCGCTCTCGTTCTCGGATGCGCTGCTCGCAGGCCTCGCCCGCGACGGCGGGCTCTACGTGCCCCAGACCTGGCCGCAGCTCGGCCGGTCGGAGATCGCCGGGCTGGCCGGCAAGCCCTACGCGGAGGCCGCCAAGCGCGTGCTGCGCCCGCTGATGGATGGCGAGATCGAAGGCCCCGATCTCGACCGGATGATCGACGAGTCCTACGCCACCTTCCGGCACCCGGCGGTCTGCCCGCTGGCCCAGCTCGACGACAACCTGTTCCTGCTGGAACTCTTCCACGGGCCGACGCTGGCCTTCAAGGACGTGGCGATGCAGCTGCTCGGGCGGCTGATGGACCATGTCCTCGTCAAGCGCGACACCCGCGCCACCATCGTGGGCGCGACCTCGGGCGATACCGGCTCGGCCGCCGTGGAGGCCTTCGGCGGCCTCGATCGGGTCGACATCTTCATCCTCTACCCGCACGGGCGGGTCTCCGAGGTCCAGCGGCGGCAGATGACCTCGGTGCCCGCCGCCAACGTCCATGCGCTCGCTGTGGACGGTACCTTCGACGATTGCCAGAACCTGGTCAAAGCCCTGTTCCAGCACGCCGAATTCTCCGATGCGGTGCGCCTGTCCGGGGTCAACTCGATCAACTGGGCCCGGGTCGCCGCGCAGGCGGTGTACTATTTCACCAGCGCGGTGGCGCTGGGCGCCCCCCACCGGCCGGTCTCCTTCGCGGTGCCCACCGGCAATTTCGGCGACGTGCTCGCCGGCTGGGTCGCCAAGCGGATGGGGCTGCCGATCGAGCGGCTGATGATCGGCACCAACGCCAACGACATCCTGGTGCGCACCCTGGAGCACGGCGCCTACGAGTTGCGCGGCGTCGTGCCCACCACTTCGCCCTCCATGGACATCCAGATTTCTTCGAATTTCGAGCGGCTGCTGTTCGAGGCGCTCGGCCGCGACGCCTCGGCGCTGTCGCGGCTGATGGCCGGGCTGAAGCAGTCCGGCGGTTTTTCCTTGAGCCCGGAGGTCCTGGACACAATCCGCTCCGAGTTCGACGCCGTCGCGGTGCCGGAGAGCGACGTGATGGAAGAGATCGCCCTGACCCAGGCGGCCACCGGGGTGGTGCTCGATCCCCACAGCGCCATCGGCGTGCGCGCTGCCCGCCGGCTCCTGGAGCGGGATCCCGCAACCCCTGTCGTCGCCCTCGCCACGGCGCACCCCGCGAAGTTCCCGGACGCGGTCGCCAAGGCCACCGGTGGCCTGCGCCCGCCCCTGCCGCCGCACCTCGCCGACCTCATGGACCGGCCCGAGCGCATGACCCCGGTGGCCAACGACCAGGCCGCGGTGGAGCGGCTGATCCGCGAGCGCGCCCGCATCACGAAGGGTGGCTGAGCCCGCGATGAACCAGCATTTCACCACGCACGCCGCCTCCCCGTCCCTGCGCACCACGCGCCTCGCGAACGGCGTCACGGTGGTCACCGAGCCGATGCCCGGGGTCGCGACCGCGAGCCTCGGCGTCTGGGTCGGGGCCGGCTCGCGCAACGAGCGCGCCGACGAGGCCGGGCTGTCCCACCTCATCGAGCACATGGCGTTCAAGGGCACCCGCACGCGCTCGGCCCAAAAGATCGCCGAGGCAATCGAGAATGTCGGCGGCGAGATCAACGCCGCCACCTCCACGGAGGGGACGAGCTACACCGCCCGGGTGCTCGGCGAGGATGCCGGCCTCGCCCTCGACGTGATCGGCGACATCCTCACCGATTCGGTGTTCGACGCCGGCGAGCTCGCCCGGGAGAAGGGCGTGATCCTGCAGGAATACGCCGCCGTCGAGGACACCCCCGACGACGTGGTCTACGACGCCTTCACGGAAGCGGCCTTCCCGGACCAGCCGGTCGGCCGGCCGATCCTCGGGCGGCCCGAGACGATCCGGAGCTTCGACGAGGCCGGGATCCGCGCCTACCTCGCCCGGGAATACACCCCGGACCGCATCGTCGTGGCCGGGGCCGGCGCGGTGACCCACGAGGCGATCGTCGAAGCCGCCGCGCGCCATTTCGGCGCCCTGCCGGCCACGGTGGCGCCGGAGGCGGTGCCGGGGCTCTACGGCGGCGGCGAGCGGCGGATGCCGCGCAAGCTCGAACAGGCCAACGTCGTGATCGGCCTGCCCGGCCTGTCGTTCCGGGACGACCGCTACTACGCGCTGCACATGTTCGCCCAGGTGCTCGGCGGCGGCCTGACCTCCCGGCTGTGGCAGGAGGTGCGCGAGACCCGCGGCCTCGCCTACGAGATCCAGGCCTTCCACTGGCCCTTCTCCGATTGCGGCCTGTTCGGCATCGGCGCCGGGACCGCGGGGGCGGACCTGCCCGAGCTCGTCGACGTGACGCTGGCGGCCACGGCGCGGGCCGCCCGGGACCTCGCCGAGCCCGAGATCGCCCGGGCCAAGGCGCAGCTGAAGGTGTCCCTGCTCTCGGCGCTGGAGACCCCGGGCGGCCGCATCGAGCGCAACGCCCGCCAGATCCTGGCCTGGGGCCGGGTGATCCCGGCGGGTGAGGTGATCGACAAGGTCGACGCCGTCACGGTCGCGGATGTGCGGGCGGCCGCGGCCGCGATGCTCAAGGGCGCGCCGACGCTGGCGGCGATCGGCCCGATCCGCAAGCTGCCCGCCCTCGACAAGATCGCCGCCGCGCTCAGGGCGGCCTGAAATCCACCGCCTCCGCGGACAAGCGACCCCGGCCGGGCCCCTCCCCGCCGCACCCAACTTGATTTGGCCGCAAAGGGGCGCGATCCGCGGAGTCCGGATCCGGCCCGGGGCGGTTGCCCCGGGGTCGGGGCCTTCCTATCGATCGCGGCCGCCCGGGCGGCCGATGCCGAAGCTCGCACGGCCGGAACTCAAGACACCCTTGCGCATCCTCGCCCTCCTCCTGACCCTGGTCGGTGGCCTCGTCGGTGCCTTGTCGCTGGCCGTCTCGGCGAGCGCCCCGGCCCTGGCCGTCGAGGCGGTGCGCGTCACCCTCGACGCGCCGGTGATCGACCTGACCACCGCGATCGAGCGCTACCGCTCGGACGGCGACCTGATCCAGATCTCGACGGCGCCCGGCAAGGACGGCATCGTCCGCCGCATCGTCGTGAAGGCGCGCGACGCCGGCGCCCGGCCCGACTGGATCGTGTTCGCGCTCACCAACGACACCGACGAGCAGATCGACCGCATCCTGGTGGCGCCGCATTTCCGGCTGGTGGATTCCGGGGTGATCTGGCCGGATCTCGGCGGCTCGCGGATCGCCGCCATCACGGCGAGCCAGGGCATCCGCCCGGAGCGCGATGAGAACCCGGAGGCCGACCAGTTCACCATCACGCTGGATCCCGGCACGACGATCACCTACGTCGCCGAGCTGCGCGGCCCCAACGTCCCGCAGCTGCACCTGTGGGATCAGGACGCCTATCGCCGCAAGACCGCCGGTCTGACCCTGTACAAGGGCATCATCATCGGCATCAGCGGCTTGCTCGCCCTGTTCCTGACCATCGTGTTCGTGGTCAAGGGCGCGATCATCTTCCCGGCCGCCGCGGCTTTGGCCTGGTCGGTGCTCGCCTATGCCTGCATCGATTTCGGCTTCCTCCAGCGGGTGTTCCCCGTCACCGAGCTCGCCGAGCGGGTCTACCGGGCCTCCGCCGAGGCGGTGCTCGGGGCGACGCTCCTGGTGTTCCTGTTCGCCTACCTGAACCTCGCCCGCTGGCACGTGCGCTACAGCCACGTGGCGTTCTTCTGGCTGGCCTTCCTGGCGGGCCTCGTCGGGCTCGCGGTGTTCGACCCGCCGGTGGCGGCGGGGGTGGCGCGCATCTCCATCGCGGCCGTGGCCGGGATCGGCCTCCTGCTGATCGTCTACCTCGCCGCCCATAACGGCTACGACCGCGCCATCCTGCTGGTGCCGACCTGGCTGCTGCTGGTGGTCTGGGTGACGGCCGCGGGCTTCGCGGTCACCGGCCAGATCGGCAGCGACCTGGTGCAGCCGGCGCTCATCGGCGGCCTCGTGCTGATCGTGATGCTGATCGGCTTCACGGTGCTCCAGCACGCCTTCGCGGGCGGCGGCCTCAGCCACGCCCTGGTCTCGGACACCGAGCGGCGGGCGCTGGCGCTCACCGGCGCGGGCGACGTGGTGTTCGACTGGGACGTGCCCGCCGACCGGGTCTTCGCCGGCCCCGAGATCGAGGCCCAGCTCGGCCTGCCCCGCGGCACCCTGGAGGGCCCGGCCACGAACTGGCTCGGCACGCTCCACCCGTTCGACGTGGAGCGCTACTCGGCCGCCCTCGACACGGTGATCGAGGAGCGGCGCGGGCGCATCGTCCACGATTTCCGCCTGCGCTCGGCCGCCGGCACCTATTTCTGGTACCGGCTGAAGGCGCGGCCCGTGATCGGCGCCGACGGCGAGGTGATCCGCGTGGTCGGCACCATCGCGGACGTCACCGAGATCAAGACCGCCGAGGAGCGCCTGCTCCACGACGCCGTCCACGACAGCCTGACCGGCCTGCCCAACCGCGAGCTGTTCGGCGACCGCCTCGACGCGGCGCTTGCCTTCGCCGGCCAGGACCAGCGGCTCAAGCCGACCGTGATCGTGCTGGATGTCGACCGGTTCAAGGGCATCAACGACGCCATCGGGTTGTCGGCGGGCGATTCGATCCTGCTGACCCTGTCCCGCCGGCTCGGCCGCCTGCTGCGCCCGCAGGACAGCCTGGCCCGGATCTCCAGCGACGAGTTCGCCGTGATCCTGCTGTCCGAGCGCGACCCCGACCGGATCCTGGCCTTCGCCGAGATGATCCGGCGCGCCATCGCCACGCCGATCACCTATGCCGACCGGGAGATCTTCCTCACCGTCTCGATCGGGCTGGCCCTCTACGAGGCGGGCGCCAACCTGAAGCGGGACGAGGTGTTCAAGAGCGCCGAGATCGCGATGATCCAGGCCAAGCGCAACGGCGGCGACCGCATCGAGGTGTTCCGCGCCCATATGCGCACCGACCGCTCCGACCGGCTGATGCTGGAGAGCGACCTGCGCAAGGCGATCGAGCGCAACGAGCTGAAGGTGCTGTTCCTGCCGGTGGTCCGCCTCGAGGACCGCACGGTGGCGGGGTTCGAGACCGTCCTGCGCTGGGACCATCCGAAGCTCGGCCGCATCCCGGCCGCGACCTTCATGCCGCTCGCCGAGGAGAGCGGCTTCGTGGTCAATCTCGGCATCTTCGCCCTGGAGCGCACCGCCCTGGAGCTCGCCGCCTGGCAGCGCTCCCTGGAGGTCGAGCCGCCGATCTTCGCGGCCTGCAACCTGTCCTCCCGCCAGCTTCTGCGCCACGACCTGCTGCACGACGTGAAGACCGTGCTGGCCCGCTCCGGGGCGCTCCCCGGCTCGCTCAAGCTGGAATTCAGCGAGAGCCTGGTGATGGAGAACCCGGAATACGCCGCCCAGATGCTGGCCCGCATCCACGACCTCGGGGCCGGCCTGTGCCTGTCGGATTTCGGCACCGGCTACTCGGCCCTGTCCTACCTCCAGCGCTTCCCGTTCGACACGATCAAGCTCGACGCGACCTTCGTGCGCCAGATCGGCACCGGCCAGACCGCGATCCTGCGCTCGATCGTCCGGATGGCGAGCGAATTGAACCTCGCCATCGTGGCCGAGGGCTGCGAATCGGAGGCCGATGCCCAGGCGCTGGCCGGCCTCGGCTGCGAATACGCGCTGGGCCCCGCCTTCGGCGAGCCGATGACCCTGCTCCAGGCCCGCCAGATCGTCGGGGCGGCGCCGGAAGCCGCCTAAGCTTCAGCCTAAGATTCGGCCTGATCACTGAGCAGGACGCGCACCCCCCAGAGATAATCGGCCGGCTGAGGGACGCCCGCCTTGCGGAGATCGTCCGTGTATTGCTTGGGCGACAAGGGCGGCCGCTTGTAGTGAGCGAGGTCGCGTGCGGCGGCATCGGTCAGCACGCCCGGCTCGACGCCTTCGGCTTCGCTGAAAAACGCATCCGGATGGCGGGTGTGGATGCCATAGGGCGCCAGGGCGTCGGGCGGAAAATCCTTCTCGTTGAAGGTCACGATCACGTCGGCCCGGCCGACGATGGCGGCGGCCAGGATGTGGCGGTCGTCGGGATCGGGCAGGGTCAGCGCCGGAATCAGGCCGGCATATCCCGAGATGAGGGCATCCGGGACTGCGATGTCCATCATCGTCCGGATCGGCTCGATCTGCTCGCGCCGGAGGTCGGCACGCCTGCCGAGCACCGACCGGATCCATTCGTCATGGACTTCTGGGCTCCAGCGCGCCCGGAAAACCCCGCTCTGCGCGACCTCCATCACGAGGCTGCGCAGGCGAGCTCCGAAGAACACGTTCGCGTCGAAGAAGGCCGTGAACGTGGACGGCATGATCAGTCGAGGCCGAGATCCTGCGTCAGGTCGGCCATGCGGTCGAGGGCATCCTGGCGCTGCGCCTCGTCCTTGCTCTTGAACGCGATCAGGTCGGCGGCACGCACACGCCTGTGCGCCCCGACGCGGCGGAACGGCAGCTCGCCGCGCTCCAGCAAGCCGACGAGATGAGGCCTGGAGACGTTGAGCAGGTCCGCGCCCTGCTGGGTCGTCAGCTCGGCGTCCAGGGGGATGAACGACACGGCCCTCTGGTCGCCCATACAGGCCAGCACGTCGACGATCAGCCGGAGCGCGCGCGCGGGCACCGGCACGACGACATCGACCGATTCCATCACGCGCAGGCGGACATCCTGGTTGCCCTCGGCGATCGGTCTCAGGCGCGCCACGGCCTCGCGCGCGATGAGAGCCTCCTCGTCGCTTGCCACGAAAGGCGCGGTCTCCAGGGGCGATCGCCTATCCCGTCTCTCGGTCGTGACCGTCATAGGGCCCTCCGCATCGGTCGGCCGCGTGGCCGCTCGGTAGAAATTGCGGGCAAGCGCATTATTCGAAATAAACGACACACGTAAACACGATGCAGCGCGCGGCCGGCCGTGAGACCATGCACCGATCGCATGTGGGGATTTCGGGCATAGCTTCGGGGCGCACCGGCCATTTTCGCCTGAACGTCCCAGAATGTCGCCGATCGGTTTAAGCGCCCCTTAACCATGTCCGCGCAAGCTCCTGTTGACAGGCGGGCCCTCCGGCGCCCGCGATGGGGATGGGCGGATGGCCGAGGCGGCGAGGCGTTACCAGCAGGCGGGCAGCTCGGATCTCGTGCGGCGCCTGATCGCCCGGCCGGTCCGGCTGGAGCAGCAGGCCCGGACCCGGCTGCCCCTGCCCGGCCAGGAGCCGCGCGTCTCCGGCGCCCCCCAGGACGACCTGTCCGAGGATTTTGACGACGCCGACGAGATCGCCCGGCTCGAAACCGAGCTGCAGGTGATGAAGGCGGTGCTCCGGGCCCAGCGGCAGGAGGTCGAGGCCCTGCGGGCGCAGCGCCAGCTCCTGACCGAATCCGCGGCGAGCGACGACGTCCGGGCGACCCGCGAGCGCTGGGCGTCCCTGGTCGACACCCTCCTGATCCGCGCCCGGTGATCCCTCTCCAGACCAAGCGGGGTACGGCCATGGGCGCGCGCTGCTCGCTCGTCGTCAACGGCCGGTCGGTGCGCGTCTCGACCGGCGATACGCCGCTGGAGGCGGCCCTCGCCGAAGGCATGATCGCGCCCGTCCAGGCTCAGCTCGCCAACCAGAGTGCCGGCCAGGGCAATGCGGCGCCGTCGAGCCGCCGGCCCCCGGCCCGCCGGGCCCGGGCCGAGGCCCTGCGGCCGAGCCTGCCCGGCGCCCCGATCCTGGGCCAGGAGGAGGCCCCGCCCCCGCCGGTGGCCATCCGCAAGGGCACCGTCACGGAGATCCGCCGGCTCTGCCCCGGCATCGTCGAGGTGGTGGCGACCCTGACCCGGCGGCCGAACCTCGAACCCGGCCACCAGGCGCTGGTCACCTTCGCGGGCCTGCCCGCCCTGACCCTGGCCCCGACCCTGCGGGTCGACGGCTCGGCCGAGATCAACGAGGCGGTGTTCCATATCCCCCGCGACCCCGAGGGCGACCCGGTCGACGCGATCCGCCTCGACCAGCCCGTGCGCCTGAAGGGCCCCGTCGGCCGCGGCCAGTACCGGCCCGGCGGCGGGCGCCTCGTGCTGGTGGCGGCCGGCGCCGGCTTCGGCCCGATCTGGTCGATCGCCCGGGCGGCCCGCTACAGCGAGCCCGCCCGCGAGATGGCGCTCGCGGTGGGCGCCCGCGACGCCCTCGACCTCTACATGCGCGAGAGCCTGGACTGGCTGCGCTGCACCGGCGTCGGCCGGATCGTGCTCTGCGCCGACCGCGGCCGCCAGCGGCCGCCGGACGTGCGCTCCGGCCCGCTCACCGCCCACCTGCCGAGCCTGCGCGCCACCGACGTCGTGCACGTCGCCGGCGACATCGCCACCGTCGGCGCCGTGCAGGTGCTCGCCGCCGCGGTGGGGGCGCGCTGCTACCCGATCGTCCTCGCCTGACCGCGACCGCCGTCAATCCGGATTCACAAGGTCCGGGACCTTGTGCGGGTGCAGGGCGGAGCCCTGCTGTCGGGCTTTGCCCGAACCATCAGGGCTCCGCCCCGAGACCCCGCCAAAGGGCCGGGGGCCCTTTGGGAACCCGTGTCTTCCCGTGAGGCGGTCAGCGTCGATGTTCCGCGTGCTCTGCCTCGGCTACAGCGTCACGGAGCTGCCGGGCTATGTCGAGCGGGCCAACGCCCTGGCCGAGGCCGAGGGGCGGCCGGTCACATTCCTGCGCAGCGGCTGGGGCGGACACTCCCTGCCCTCGATCGCCTGCCTGATCGACGAGATCCTCGACGCGATTCCCTGCGACCACGTCCTGCTGGAGCTGTTCACCGGCAATGTCCGCTACTTCGACGGCGCGACGATGCGGGCCTACCTGGACGACATCCTGGCGGCGACCGCGCGGCGGGGCCTGCCGGTCGCCTTCCTCAACCTCCACCAGGGCGGGGTCGATTACGCGGTCGAGCCCGTCGCCGCCCTGCTCGCGGAGTACCGCGCCCTCTACGGCATCCCGTATCTCGATATTGCCGCGCCGGTAGCGGCGGGCGACAGCGGCTATTTCCTAACGGACGGGACCCATGTCGCGCCGGCCGGGGCCGAGCTCTACGGCACCCTGGTCTACGCCTTCCTGCGGGCGCCGCCCCCGGGCCGCGCCTATATCGACCGGTTCCGGACATTGCCGGTCCGGTTCGAATCCCTGCTCCTGCGCACCCTCCCCGGCCTGGATTGCGGGTTCGCGCTGCGCCGCAACGGCATCCCGCTGCATTTCCTGGAGATTCCCGAGGGCGAGAGCGCCGAGATCCCGTTCGGGCGCTCGCGCCACGCCATCGGCGCGCTGGTGACCTACGGGCCGCTTGCCGGCACGCTGACGGTCGAGGACCCGGCGACCGGGCGGATGCGGGCGATCACCGCCTACGACGAATTCTCGTACTACACGCGCTCGGTCTACCGCACCGCCGTGTTTCCGGCCGCGCGCTCCCTGACGGTCACGCAGGAGGCGGCGCTGCCGGACATCGCCCTGCGCAAGGGCGAGCCGGACCGGGGGCCACGGCTCGGACGGGTCTCGCACATCTTCTTCCGGCGCAGGCTCGGCCCCGCCGAGCGCGCGGCGCTGCTCCGCCACCGGCTGCTACGCAACCTGCGCCGGCTCATGGGTTTCCCAAGGGCCTGAGGCCCTTGGGCGGGGTGTCGGGGCGGAGCCCCGATCATCGGGCGAAGCCCGACAGCAGGGCTCCGCCCCGACACCCGCGAACGGTCGAAGACCTTTCGAAACCGGGACTGCTTCAGCCCAGGCGGACGCGCCAGATCTCCTCGGCGTATTCGCGCATCGACCGGTCGGAGGAGAACCACGCCATCCGGGCGGTGTTGCGGATCGCCTTGGCCCACCAGCCGCGGGGATCGCGCCAGGCAGCGTCGATGGAGCGCTGCACCCGCCAGTAATCGTCGAAATCGGCGGTGAGCAGGTACTGGTCGCGCTGGCGCAGGTCGTCGGTGAGCGGCCGGAACCGGCCCGGCTCCTCCGGCGAGAACCGCCCGGAGGCGATCATGTCCAGCGCCGCCGCCAGCCGCGGCGAGGCCTGGATGGCGCGTGCCGCGTAGCCCGGCTCGGCCTCGCGGGCCTGCACCCCGGCGGCGTCGAGGCCGAAGATGAAGATGTTGTCCGCCCCGACATGGTCGCGGATCTCGATATTGGCGCCGTCGAGCGTGCCGACCGTGAGCGCGCCGTTGAGGGCGAACTTCATGTTGCCGGTGCCCGACGCCTCCATGCCGGCGGTGGAGATCTGCTCCGACAGGTCGGCGCCCGGGATGATCGTCTCGGCGAGGCTGACCGAGTAGTTCGGCAGGAACACCACCTTCAGCCGGCCCGCGACCTCGGGGTCGTCGTTCACCGCCTTGGCCACGTCGCAGGCGAGCTTGATGATCAGCTTCGCCCGGACGTAGCTCGGCGCCGCCTTGCCGGCGAAGATCTTCACCCGGGGCGTCCAGTCCCGGTGCGGCTCGGCCTTAATCGCCTGGTAGAGCGCCACCGTCTCGACCACGTTGAGCAGCTGGCGCTTGTATTCGTGGATGCGCTTGACCTGGACGTCGAACAGCGCGTCCGGGTCGATGTCGATGCCGGTGCGCTCGGCCACGACCCTGGCGAGCGCCTCCTTGCGCTGCCGGCGCACGGCGGCGTAGCGCGCCACGAAGGCCGGATCCTCGGCATGGGCCTCGAGGCCCCGGAGCAGCGCGGGATCGTCGAGCACGCCGGCACCCACCGTCTCCACGGCGAGCCGGGTGAGGCCCGGATTGGCGTTGTGGAGCCAGCGCCGGAAGGTGATGCCGTTGGTCTTGTTGACGATCTTGTCCGGATCGAGCGCGTGCAGATGCGCGAACACCGTGGACCGCATCAGGTCGGTGTGCAGGGCCGAGACGCCGTTGACCCGGCGGGCGCCGTGGAAGGCCAGGTGGCCCATGCGCACCCGGCGGCCATGGGCCTCGTCGATCAGCGAGATCGAGGCCAGGTAGGCGGCGTCCTGATGGGCGGCGTCCTGGCGACCGTGCTTGGCCTGCTCTTCCAGGTGCATCCAGTTGATCAGGTAGATGATCTGCATGTGGCGCGGCAGCAGCCGCTCCATCAGTTCCACCGGCCAGGTCTCCAGCGCCTCCGGCAGCAGGGTGTGGTTGGTGTAGTTCAGCGTGTTGGTGGTGACGTGCCAGGCATCCTCCCAGGAGAGGCCGTGGTCCTCCATCAGGATGCGCATCAGCTCCGGCACCGCGATGGCCGGGTGCGTGTCGTTGAGCTGGATCGCGGCGTGGTCCGGCAGGGAGCGCACGTCGCCGCGCTCGGTCACGTGGCGGGCGATGAGGTCCTGGAGCGAGGCTGAGGTGAAGAAGTATTCCTGGCGCAGGCGCAGTTCCTGGCCCTCGGCCGAGGAATCGCTCGGATAGAGCACCCGTGAGATCGCCTCGGCGCGCATGCGCGCCGCGACCGCGCCGACATGGTCGCCGCCGTTGAAGCGGGCGAGGTCGACCGGCTCGCCGGCCTCGGCCTTCCACAGGCGCAGCCGGTTGACGTGGCGCCCGCGCCAGCCGACCACCGGGATGTCGTGGGCGACCGCCCGCACGGTCTCGGCCGGCTGCCAGTGGCGGCGGATCACGCCCTCATTGGGCGAGGACAGGGTGACGCTGCCGCCGAAGCCGATCGTGTAGGTCGCGTCCGGCCGGACGAACTCCCAGGGGTTGCCCTCGGCGAGCCAGGTTTCGGGCGCCTCGCGCTGCCAGCCGTCCTCGAAGGATTGCCGGAACAGGCCGTGATCGTACCGGATGCCGTAGCCGACCGCCGGGATGCCGATGCTGGCCATGCTGTCCATGAAGCAGGCGGCCAGCCGCCCGAGGCCGCCATTGCCGAGGGCCGCGTCGGGCTCGGCATCCTGCACGGCGTCGAGATCGACCCCGAGCTCCCGCAGCGCCGCCCGGGTCGTCTCGGTGAGTCCGAGGTTGTTCATCGCGTCCGACATCAGCCGGCCGATGAGGAATTCCAGCGAGAGGTAGTAGACCCGCTTGTTCGGCACGGCCTTCTCGGAGGCCATGCAGGCTGCCACGATCCGCTCGCGCAGGGCCATCGCGGTGGCGACGAACCAGTCGCGCGGGCGGGCGGTCTCGGGCGTCCGGCCCAGCGCGAAGGTGAGCTTGGCGCGGATCGATTCCCGCAGGTCGACCACGGAATCGCCGGTCTGCGACAGGAGCGGCGCGGTCCAGGCGGCGGCCGCCGGAATCTCGGAGGCGCTGTCGTCGCGCATGGCGTCCCGCTGGGCGGGCGGAGTGAGAACGTCGTTCAGCACGTGCGGGTCCCCCAAAGTCAGCGCCCCGGATTCTACCGCCAGGGCTATCGTGGGCGGATTATCTCTTTTGATGGATTGCCACCGCGTGAACGGGCGGACGATCCGTGCCCCGAAGCCGCGACTGTGCGGCCGGTTTCCGGGCGAAGTCGTGGCAGCGCCGCCCCGACCGGGGCGTGCGACGACGCGGCCAGAGATATGGCGCGACTGCGTGACATTCTAGACACAACGGCCGGCGCCGCCAGCCCGCGACGCGCGCATCTGAGCCGTCGCCAGCGCGCGGCTCAGCGGTTAACCGTAGCGCCGGGATTCGCGGGGCGCAGCATGACCGAGACCGTCTGGTGGAAGCGCGGGACCGTCTACCAGGTCTATCCCCGCTCGTTCCAGGACACGAACGGCGACGGGGTCGGCGACCTGCCGGGCATCACGGCGCGGCTCGATTACCTCGCCTGGCTCGGGGTCGACGCGGTCTGGATCTCGCCGGTCTACCCCTCGCCCATGGCGGATTTCGGCTACGACGTGGCCGATTACTGCGGCATCGATCCGCTCTTCGGCACGCTGGCCGATTTCGACGCGCTGGTCGCGGAGGCGCATCGGCGCAAGCTGAAGCTGATCCTCGACTTCGTGCCCAACCACTCCTCGATCGCGCATCCGTGGTTCGCGCAGAGCCGGTCGTCGCGGTCGAGCCCGAAGCGGGACTGGTACATCTGGCGCGACCCGGCCCCGGAGGGCGGTCCGCCGAACAACTGGCTGTCGAATTTCGGCGGCCCGGCCTGGACGCTGGATGAGGCCACCGGCCAGTATTACTACCACGCGTTCCTGGCCGAGCAGCCGGACCTGAACTGGCGCAACCCCGCGGTGCGGGAGGCCATGCACGATGCGCTCCGGTTCTGGCTGGAGCGCGGCGTCGACGGGTTCCGGGTCGACGTGATCTGGCACCTGATCAAGGATGCGGGATTGCGCGACAACCCGGCCAATCCCGACTACGCGCCGGGCACGCCGGAGATCAACCGCTTCACCCAGGTCTATTCCGCCGACCGCCCGGAGGTGTTCGACGTGATCGCCGGGATGCGGGCGGTGCTGCGCCGATACGGCGAGCGGGTGCTGATCGGGGAGATCTACCTGCCGATCGAGCGGCTGGTGGCCTATTACGGCCCCGACCTCGCGGGCGCCGACCTGCCGTTCAATTTCCAGCTGATCCAGACCCCGTGGCGGGCCGACGCGGTCGCCGACCTCGTGGCCAATTACGAGGCGGCGCTCCCCGAGGGCGGCTGGCCGAACTGGGTGCTGGGCAACCACGACCAGCCGCGGATCGCGGCCCGGGTCGGCGCGGCCCAGGCCCGCATCGCCGCGATGCTGCTGCTGACCTTACGCGGCACCCCGACCCTCTATTACGGCGACGAGATCGGCCTCGGCCACGTCCCGATTCCCCCTGAGCGCGCCCGGGATCCCTGGGAGCGCAACGAGCCCGGCCACGGCCGCGACCCGGAGCGCACGCCGATGCAGTGGGACGAGGCCCCGCAGGCCGGTTTCTCCGCCGCGGAGCCGTGGCTACCCCTTTCGGAGGATTGGCCGACCCGCAACGTCGAGGCCCAGCGCTCGGACCCGGCCTCGATGCTGACCCTGCACCGGCGGCTCCTGGCGCTCCGGCGCGACCACGCGGCCCTGGCGGTCGGCGGCTACCGGAGCGTGCCCGTGGAGGTCGCGGACGTGTTCGCCTACGAGCGCTTCGCCGACGGGGAGAGCCTGCGCGTGATCCTGAACTTCGGCAGCGATCCGCAGGGCCTGCCCCTGCCCGAGGGCGACTGGACGATCCTGCTCTCGACGCTGGCCGGGCGGGCGGGGGAGCGCGCCCGCGCGACGCTCGCCCTCGGCCCCGACGAGGGAGTGATTCTCCGCCGCGCCTGAACCCGGCCTGCCATTTCTTGTCGCAGTGCAGCGCAGTCATCGCGCTATGGCCGAATCTGTAACCGATGCTTAAGGCTGTCCCTGGCCTAAATTGTGCGTCGCAACGGAACCGTCGCGACGGAGGAGCATTGGACATGGTTGAGGCCGTGACAGCCGTGTCTGCCCGATCCTCTGCCCGACCGGGGCATCCCGCCCGGCCAGGATCGATGCCGATGCAGGACGCGCTTCGCGGTGGCTCCCTGGCCGAGGGCTCCTTCGGCGAGAGCGGCGGTGCCGCAGCGCAGTTCACCAATCCGGCCTGGCCGGCCTCGCTGCGCCGCCGCATCCTCTACGCCACCCCGGAGATGGCCGATTTCGTGAAGACCGGTGGCCTCGGCGAGGTCTCGGCCGCCCTGCCCCGGGCCCTGGTGCCGCATTACGACATCCGCGTCCTGATCCCCGGCTACCGCCAGGTCCGCGCCGCCTTCCCCGAGATCCCGGTGGTCGCGCGGCTGGAGGGCTTCGCGGGCGTCCCGCCCTGCGACCTCGGCCTGGTCGAGGCCGCCGACGGCCTGCGCATCTACGTCCTGCTGGCGCCCGACCTGTACGAGCGCGACGGCACGCCCTACGGCGACGCCCACGGCGATTTCGGCGACAACGACCTGCGCTTCGCGCGGCTGAGCCTGGCCGCCGCGGAGATCGCCGCCGGCGCCGATGCCGACTGGGCGGCGGACCTGCTGCACCTCAACGACTGGCAGGCGGCTTTGGCCCCGGCCTACCTGGCCTGGCGCGGCCGGCGCATCCCGAGCGTGCTGACGATCCACAACCTCGCCTATCAGGGCCTGTTTCCCCGCGACAGCCTGGGCCGCCTCGGCGTGCCGGACTCGGCCTTCCAGGTCGACGGCGCCGAGTTCTACGGTCAGCTCTCCTTCCTCAAGGCCGGCATCTTCTACGCCTCGCAGATCACCACGGTGAGCGAGACCTACGCGCGGGAGATCCAGACCGCCGAGATGGGCTGCGGCCTCGACGGGCTGCTGCGCACCCGGGCCGGCCAGGGCCGGCTCGCCGGCATCCTCAACGGCATCGACGAGACCTGGGATCCGAGCACCGACCGGCACCTCGCCACCCGGTTCGAGGTCGACGACTGGAAGGGCAAGCGCGCCAATGCCGAGGCGGTGCGCCAGCAATTCGGCCTGGCGGTCTCCCGCGGGCCGCTCTTCGCGATCGTGTCCCGGCTGGTGCACCAGAAGGGCATCGACCTGAGCCTGCAGGCGGCCGAGGCGATCGTGGCCGAGGGCGGCCAGCTGGTGGTGATCGGCCAGGGCGAGGGCCGGTTCGAGCAGGCCCTGCGCGGCCTGTCCAAGCGCCACCCCGACGCGGTCGGCGTCCATGTCGGCTTCGAGGAGGCCCAGGCCAGGCGGATGTTCGCCGGCAGCGACTTCCTGCTGATGCCGTCGCGGTTCGAGCCCTGCGGGCTCGCCCAGATGTACGCCCAGCGCTTCGGCTCCCTGCCGATCGTGCACCGCACCGGGGGCCTGGCCGACACGGTCGAGGACGGGGTGACCGGCTTCACCTTTCCGGAGGCCTCGGCCTCCGCGTTCGGGTCGGCGGTCCGCCGGGCCTTCGAGGCGTTCGGCCAGAAGAAGCGCCTCAACGCCATGCGCCGCCGCGCCATGGCGGCCCGGTTCGGCTGGGACCAGGCGGCCGACAACTATGCCGGGCTCTACGCCCGCGCCATCGGCAACAGCCCGGCGCTCCGCTGGCGCGCGGCGTAGGGCAGGCGCTTCTGCAAGCTTTGAATCCGTTCGCAGCGCGACAGGATAATCCAGTCCGGATATGACACGCGTCCTCCCTCCCCCCTTCGCGGGGGAGGGAGGGCCGGCCGCCAGGCCGGGTCGGGAGAGGAGCAGCGCGACGGTTCAGGATCTCACGCCTGTCGCGCGCTTTCCGGACACGGCGCTCCCTTCTCCCGACCCCTGCTGACGCAGGGGCAACCCTCCCCCGCAGAGGGGGGGAGGGATTTAGGTCACCGCTCCAGCAAAAAGATCATCGTCGCCAGCGGCGGCAGGGTCAGCGACAGGGACTGGGCCTGGCCGTGACTCGCCTGGCCGTCGGTGTGGCCGCCGCCGTTGTTGCCGAGGTTGGAGCCGCCGTACACGGCCGCGTCCGAGTTGAACGCCTCCCTGTAAAAACCCGCCTCCGGCACGCCGACGCGATAGCCCTCCCGGGGGATCGGGGTGAAGTTCGACACCACGATCGCGACCTCGCCGGGATTGGCGCCCTTGCGGGCCCAGGCGATGACGCTGTTGTCCTGATCGTCGGCCACCAGCCACTGGAACCCGGTCTGCTCGACGTCCCGGGCGTAGAGCGCCGGGGTCGCGACGTAGAGCCGGTTGAGGTCCCGGACCACGTCCTTGACGCCCTTGTGCAGGGGATCGTCGAGCAGGTGCCAGTCCAGGCTGGTGTCGTGGTTCCACTCCCGCTCCTGGCCGAACTCGCCGCCCATGAACAAGAGCTTCTTGCCGGGATGCCCCCACATGAAGCCGAAATAGGCGCGGAGATTCGCGAATTTCTGCCAGCGGTCGCCCGGCATCTTGCCGAGGAGCGAGCCCTTCCCGTGCACGACCTCGTCGTGGGAGAGCGGCAGGATGAAATTCTCCGAGAAGGCGTAGAGCAGCCCGAAGGTCAGGTTGTGGTGGTGGTAGCGGCGGTGGATCGGATCCTGCGACACGTAGGATAGCGTGTCGTGCATCCAGCCCATGTTCCACTTGAAGCCGAAGCCGAGGCCGCCCGTGTAGGTCGGGTGCGAGACCCCCGGCCAGGAGGTCGATTCCTCGGCCACCGTGATCGTGCCCGGGGCGTGGCTGTAGGTCGCCTCGTTGGTCTTGCGCAGGAAGTCGATGGCGTCGAGGTTCTCGTTGCCGCCGTAGCGGTTCGGGATCCACTCGCCCTGCCGGCGCGAATAGTCGAGGTAGAGCATCGACGCCACGGCATCCACCCGCAGGCCGTCGAGGTGGTAGTGCTCCAGCCAGAACCGGGCGTTGGCGGCCAGGAAGGTCGCGACCTCGGTCCGACCGAAATTGTAGATGTAGGTGCCCCAATCCTGGTGGAAGCCCTGGCGCGGGTCGGCGTGCTCGTAGAGATGGGTGCCGTCGAACAAGCCGAGCCCGTGGGCGTCCAGCGGGAAGTGGCCGGGCACCCAGTCGAGCATCACGCCGATGCCGGCCTCGTGGGCGGCGTCGACGAAGGCGGCGAAATCCTCGGGCGTGCCGAAACGGCTGGTCGGGGCGAACAGCGAGACCGGCTGGTAGCCCCAGGACCCGTCGAACGGGAACTCGGTGATCGGCAGCATCTCGATATGGGTGAAGCCCATCTCCTTGACGTAGGGGATCAGCCGCTCGCCCAACTCCTTGTAGGTGAGGTAGCGGTTGCCCTCCTCCGGCACCCGCGCCCAGGAACCGAGATGGACCTCGTAGATCGAGATCGCGGCGTGGCGGGGATCCTTGGCGCCGCGGGTGGTCATCCAGCCGGAATCGCGCCAGTCGAACGCGCCGATCCCGTGGGTGACCGAGGCGGTCTCGGGCGGGTGCTCGGCCGCGAAGGCGACCGGGTCGGCCTTCAGCGGGATCAGGCCGCCGTCGGGGCCGCGGATCTCGAACTTGTAGCGCTCGCCGGCCTTGAGGCCGGGCACGAACACCTCCCAGATCCCGCCCTCCTGCCACAGGCGCATCGGGTGGCGCCGCCCGTCCCAGTCGTTGAAGTCGCCCACGACGCTGACCTTGCGCGCGTTGGGCGCCCAGACGGCGAAGCGGAAGCCGTCGATGCCGTCGAGCTGCCCCGACTGGGCGCCGAGCATGCGGTAGACCAGGTTGGTGCCGACCTCCCGCAGGGTCGCCACGTCGTAGGGCTCGATCGAGGAGCCGAAGCCGTAGGGATCGAAGCGCCGCCGCCTGGCCCCGTCCCAGAACTCGACCTCGATCTCGTAGAGCGGCCGGCCCTCGCCCTCGACCCGGGCGACGTAGAACCCGTCCGGGTGCCGCTTCTCGAACGGCACCGTGCGCTCGCCCGTCACCAGGGCGGCGGAGCGCGCCTCGGGCAGGACCGCGCGGACCTCCCAGGCGTTCGGGCCGACCCGGTGGGGGCCGAGCACCGAGAACGGGTCGCCGTGGTTGGCGCTCATCAGCGCGGCGATCGCGTCCGGGTGGACGCTCGGCGGTGCCGACGCGGCCCCGGAATGCGGGACATCCGCGTTCCGCGCGCTCGCCGCTTCCGGGTCGAGCCGCGGTGCGAAGGTCTCGTCGATCGGCGTCATTCCGTTACTCCGGGCTCGTGTCCGTCCGTGTCCAGAATGGTGAGAACCCCCCGGGCGGGGATTTCGATCCAGTCCGGCCGGTTGTTGGCCTCGTAATCGACTTCGTAGAGCGCCTTGGTCAGCAGGCAGAGGCGCAGCAGCCGCGCCCGCGTCGCCGGGTCGGTCACGGCGGCCCGCGTCCCCGCCACGGCCGTCTCGTAGCCGGTGAGGAACGCCGCCTCGATCATGCCGCGCCAGGCGACAGCCGCATCCCGTGCCCGGTCCTCGGAATCGCCGAACCGGACGGTGATCTCGCGGATCACGGTCTCGGCCCCGTACGCGAAGGAGCGCATCAGGCCGGCGACGTCGCGCAGCGGCATCGACTTGGCCCGGCGCTCGTCGGCCGGGCGCGAGGGCTCGCCCTCGAAGTCGACGATGATCAGGTCGCTCTCGGAGACCAGCACCTGGCCGAGGTGATAATCGCCGTGGATGCGGATCTTGTGGGCCCCGCGCGGCGCCTCGGCGCTGAGCGATTCGATCAGCGCCTCGACCTCGGCCCGACGCTGGATCAGGGCCGCGCAGGCGGGCTTGCCGGCATCGAGCCCGCGCTCGGCGAGACCCTTCAGCGCCCGGAAGGCCCGCTCGGCCTGGTGGCGCGCGTCGCGGGCGAGCACCGCAAGGTCGTCCTCGGCGAAGGGCTCGGCCGCGAAGGCCGGGTCGTCCGTCTCCATGGCGAAGGCGGCGTGCATCTCGGCGGTGCGCCGGCCGAGCAGGTCCGCCCAGGGCCCATGGGCCTGGAACGCCTCCGCAGGGCTGACCGCCTCGCTCTCGGGGGTGAGCACCACGGTCTCGAAGTCGCGGCGCAGCCCCTCCAGCATCAGCGTCCAGGCGTCGCCCTGGTTCATGACGAACTTCTGGAGGACCGCCAGCGCCGTCCGGGTGCCGTCCTCGGCCACGTGCTCGAGGGTGCCGAGCAGCGCGGGGGTGTTGGAAAACCCCGCCTGCTCGGTGAGGAAGCGCCCGACCTCGATCTCGGGATGCGTCCCCGGCTGCAGGCGGCGCAGCAGCTTGAGCATCATCTTCGAGCCGATGGCGATCGAGGTGTTGCTCTGCTCCGCTGACAGCCGGCGGATGTCGGCCACGTCCACCGTGACGGCGGGATCGAAAGCCGAGGTGGTGGAAAACACCAGCCGCCCGCTCTCCGTGGGGATCTCGCTGCCCTGGCGCATGGCGTCGATCAGGCCGGCGGCGAAGGCGTTGGAGCCGGCCGCGCCGTAGAGCAGGCCGGTCCGCGGGCCACGGCGCACCCGCGCCACCGCGAAGGGCAGCAGCGTCTCGTCCTCGCGGCCCTCCTCGACGCCCACGGGCACGAAGTAATCCTGGGCTTCGCCGTTGGCGAGCTGCACCTGCAGGCGCGGCAGCAGGAAGCGCGCGCTGCCGTCCGCATCCTTGAGGGCGGCGCAATCGACCACCTTCACGGACCGGATCCGCGAGCCCTTGGCGCCGAACCAGCGCCGGCTGGTCAGGAACGGCGGTACCACGGTGCGCTCGAAGGCGACGCGCTCGCGGCCCGACATCAGGCTCTCGATGCCGCCGGTGAGCACCAGGGTGAACAGCTCCGGCGGCTCCTGCTGCGGACCGATCGCGCCCGAGCGGGCGGCGCTCAAGCTGAACCAGTAGAAGCCGTAGGCCGGCAGGGTCAGCAGGTAGGGCAGGTCGCCGATCGGCGGGAACTCGGTGCCGCCGGTGAGCTCGATCGGCACGGCGGTGCGCAGCTCCGACAGGTCGAGCTGCACCGCCTGGGGGGCGCGCGACAGGTTGGCGACGCACAGGATCCGCTCGTCCGCGTGCTCGCGGATCCAGGCCAGGACCTTGCGGTTCGACGGGTAGAGGAACTGGATCGTGCCGCGCCCGAGCGCGACGCTGTTGTTGCGGATCGCGATCATCCGCCGGGTCCAGTTCAGCAGGCTGGTCTGCGACTGGGTCTGCGCCTCGACGTTGATCGCGTCGAAGCCGTAGATCGGATCCTGGATCGCCGGCAGGAACAGCCGCTGCGGGTTCGCCCGGGAGAAGCCGCCGTTGCGGTCCGGGGTCCATTGCATCGGCGTGCGCACGCCGTCGCGGTCGCCGAGATAGATGTTGTCGCCCATGCCGATCTCGTCGCCGTAATAGAGCACCGGCGTGCCGGGCATCGACAGGACGAGGGACTTCATCAGCTCGATCTTGCGCCGGTCGTTCTCGAGCAGCGGCGCGAGGCGGCGGCGGATGCCGAGGTTGATCCGGGCGCGGCGCTCGGCGGCGTAGAACGACCAGAGGTAGTCACGCTCTTCGGCCGTGACCATTTCGAGCGTCAGCTCGTCGTGGTTGCGCAGGAAGATGGCCCATTGGCAGCCCTCGGGAATCTCCGGGGTCTGGCGCATGATGTCGGTGATCGGGTGCCGGTCCTCCCGGGCGATCGCCATGTACATCCGCGGCATCAGCGGGAAGTGGAACGCCATGTGGCATTCGTCGCCGTCGCCGAAATACTGGGCGGTCTCCTCCGGCCACTGGTTGGCCTCGGCCAGCAGCATCCGGTCGGGATAGCTGGCATCCAGCGCCGCCCGGATTTTCTTGATGACGTCGTGGGTCTCGGCGAGGTTCTCGCAGTTCGTGCCGTCGCGCTCGATCAGGTAGGGGATTGCGTCGAGCCGCAGGCCGTCGACGCCCATGTCGAGCCAGTAGCGCATCGTCGCGATGACCGCTTCCAGCACCTTCGGGTTGTCGAAGTTCAGGTCCGGCTGGTGGCTGTAGAACCGGTGCCAGAAATACTGCTTGGCGACCGGGTCCCAGGTCCAGTTCGAGGCCTCGGTGTCGAGGAAGATGATCCGCGTGTCCTTGTAGGGCTCGTCGGTGTCCGACCAGACGTAGAAGTCGCGCTCGGGCGAGCCGGGGGGCGCCTCGCGGGCCGCCTGGAACCAGGGATGCTGGTCGCTGGTGTGGTTGATCACGAGCTCGGTGATCACCCGCAGGCCGCGGGCATGCGCCGCCGCCACGAAGGCCCGGAAATCCTCCATGGTCCCGTAGGACGGGTTGATGCCCTCGTAATCGGCGATGTCGTAGCCGTCGTCGCGCAGGGGCGAGGGATAGAACGGCATCAGCCAGATCGCCGTGACCCCGAGGTCGCGGACATAGTCCAGCCGCCGGGTCAGGCCCTCGAAATCGCCGATCCCGTCGTCGTTCGCGTCGAAGAACGACTTGACGTGGATCTGGTAGATGATGGCGTCACGGTACCATTGCGGGTCGCTGCGATCGATCATCGCGTCGCTGCCTCATCGGTCGAAGGGACTGGGACCGGCGGCGGGAACCGGCCGGGGCGCGGGCGATCGGCCGCGCGGCGCAAGAGTCGGCGACGGGCGGGCCCGTCGCCGGGGTCAGGAGTCATGGTCAGGTGCCATGGGCGGCCTCAGCCCGCAACCCGCCGCGGCGCCCGAAGACGCCAGATGATGCAGGATCGCTCGGCCGGATCCAGGGCGATCCGGTGGGTCTTGCCCCGCAGCTCGAACGTGTAGCCCTGGAGCAGGTCCTCAACCTCCACGGCGCCGTCATCCGGCAGGCCGAACAGCCAGAGCGGCACCTCGTAGGTGCATTCCTGGCGGTTCTTGGGATCGAGGTTGACCATGGTGAACACGCAATTGTCGCGCTCCGGCGTCGCCTTGGCGTAGGCGATGATCTGGTCGTTGGAGGCCCCGGTGAAGACCACGTTGCGGAAATCCCAGAGGGCGGGGTTCTCGCGCCGGATCTTGTTGAGCGTGACGATGTGCGCGCGGATGTTGCCGGGCCGGTCGTAGTCCCAGGCCTTCAGCTCGTATTTTTCCGAGTTCAGGTACTCTTCCTTGCCCGGGTAGGGCGCGGCCTCGCACAGCTCGAAGCCGTTGTAGATGCCGTAGACCGACGACAGGGTGGCGGCGAGCGTGCCGCGGATCACGAACCCCGCCCGGCCGCTGGTCTGGAGGAAGTACGGGTTGATGTCCGGCGTGTTGGCGAAGAAATTCGGGCGGTAGTACTCGCCCATCTCGCCGGCGAGCTCCAGGGCGTACGCGGTGAGTTCCTGCTTGGTGTTGCGCCAGGTGAAGTAGGTGTAGCTCTGCTGGTAGCCGGCCTTGGCCAGCTTCTTCATCATCTTCGGCCTTGTGAAGGCCTCGGCCAGGAACAGCGCGTCGGGATAGCGGCCGTTGACCTCGGCGATCACCCATTCCCAGAACGGGATCGGCTTGGTGTGCGGGTTGTCGACCCGGAAGATGCGCACGCCCCTCGCGCACCAGCCGAGCAGGATGTCGCGCAATTCGATCCAGAGCGAGGGCAGGGCGCCCCCGTAGAAATGGACGTTCGAGATGTCCTCGTACTTCTTGGGCGGGTTCTCGGCGAATTTCAGCGTGCCGTCGGGGCGCCATTCGAACCATTCCGGGTGGTTCTTGATCCAGGGATGGTCCGGCGAGCACTGAATCGCGAAGTCCAGCGCGATCTCCATGCCGTAGGCGTGGCTTGCCGCCACCAGCCGCTCGAAATCCGCGAGCGTGCCGAGGTCGGGGTGCACGGCCTCGTGACCGCCCTCCTCCGCGCCGACCGCGTAGACCGAGCCGACATCCCCGGGCAGGGCCTTGAGGGTGTTGTTCTTGCCCTTGCGGTTGGTCCGGCCCACGGGGTGGATCGGCGTGAAGTAGAGCACGTCGAAGCCGAGCTCGCGGATCTCGGGCAGGCGCCTGATCACGTCGTCGAAGGTGCCGTGGCGGTTCACGTCCATCGATTGCGAGCGCGGGAAGATCTCGTACCAGGCGGAGAACCGGGCCGCGAGGCGGTCGGCGATCACCGGCAGGGTCACGGGATAGCGGCTGAGGTTCACCCGCTCGGCGTTCCGGCGCACGAGGCTTGCGGCCTCGGGCTGGAGGATCCGCTCGAGCTGGGCGGCCGAGCCGGTCTCCTCCGCGGCCAGAGCCGCCACCAGGGCGGCGAGCCGCTCCGCGTCGCGCCCGGCACCGCGGCCCCGGGCGAGGGAAGCGGCGCTCTCCACCAGGGTGACGCCCTCGATGGTCTCCAGGCGGATGTCGACGCCGGCGGCGCGCTTCTTCAGGGTGTCGCGCACCCAGGAGGAGAACGGGTCGCGCCAGGCGATCAGGGTGAACTCGTAGCGGGCGTTGCGCTCCAGCGGGAATTGCCCGGCCCAGCGGTCGTTGTCGACGAAGACCATCGGGTCCTCGCGCCAGATCCCGCCGCCAGACGCCTCGGTGCCGGCGACCCGCGACAGGATCGCGGCATCCAGGATCTCGTGACCGTCGGAGAAGATGTCGGCCTCGACCCGCAGGGATTCGCCGACAATGCGCTTCACCGCCGTACGGCCGCCGTCGATCTCCGGGCTCACGGCCTCGATCACGACCCGGCCTTCGCCGGTCGGCGTGTCGCGCTCCGGCAGCTGGGCGACCTGGGCGGGCCCGGCGCTGAGGATGCGCAGCTCGCCGGGCAGCAGGTCGATGGCGCTGCCGGGATGGAAGGCGATCGGCTCGGCCTCCGGCGTCCGGTCGACGAAGGCGCCGAGCATCCCGCCGGTCCGGGCGATCAGCGCCCCGGCCTCCACCGGCACCGGCTTGTCCGTGGGGTTGTAGAGCACGATCAGCGCGTTCTGCGCCGAGGCCGGATGGCCGGTATCGAAGCGGGCGAGCGCCACGAGGTCGCTGTCTGGGGCCGAGATGCGGGCTTGCGCGCCCTCGACATTGGCGGCCGGCAGCTCGGCCCGCAGGGCGTTGATCGCCCGGATCGAGGCGGAGATGTCGAGGCCGGTGTCGCTCTCGCGGTCGCGCGGGGTGGTCTCGACCACGTGCAGCGCCCGGCGGTAGCCCCATTCGTAGCCGATCGGCATCAGCACGCCGGCCGAGAAGAAGGCGGCCAGCGCGTAGCGGGTGCGCAGATGCGCCGCCACCGCCTCGGGGCCGCCGCCGATCCCGGCGGCCAGCCGCTGCATGTCGTGGTTTTCCGGGAAAGCGATCGAGGGCGCCAGCACCCGCAGGCGCTCGTACTGCTCCAGCGCCCAGGGCTTCTTCAGGTCCCACCAGGCGAAGGAGTTGAACAGGTAGTCGAAGCCGGCGCCGGCGGTGGCCTTCGCCTCCTCGAAGGTGCAGCCGAGCGTCTCGGCGGCGAACAGGCAGGCGGGATCGCGGCCCTTGGCCTCGCCGATCAGGATGCGCCAGGTCTCGGGCGGGACCTTGTAGGCGGCGTCGCACCGGAAGCCGGCGACGCCGAGCCCCTGCAGCCGGGCGACGTAGGCGCCCCAGATCCGGGTCAGCTCGTCCCGGGCGGCGGGCGTGTGATAGTCGAGCTCGGCCAGGTCGCCCCAGACGGTGCGGATCGAGGGATCGTCCGGGTCCACGGCGGCCGGATGCATGATCGAGCCGTCGGGCTCCTTCATGAACAGGTCGGGCCGCTCCGTCGCGAGGCGGGCATTGTCGGCGGTGTGGTTGATCACGAGGTCAGTCATCACCGACAGGCCGGCGGCCTCGGCGGCGGCGCAGAAGCGGCGGATCTGTTCGTCGTCCGGGGTGCCGTCCTGGTCGCGGAACCGCTCGTCGAGCCGTTCGGGATCGGCCACCGCGTAGAGGCTCTTCGAGCCGCCGGTCTGGTGGAACGGGTTCAGGTAGAGCCAGTCGAAGCCGAGCGCCGCGATCCGGGGCAATTCGGCGGTCCAGTCCGACACGCGCCCGACCAGGAGCGGGAACAGGTTGTAGATCCGCGGCCCCGCGGCGCGGGGCGCCAGGGATGCGGGCAGGACGGCTCCGGTCGTCGCGGCGGCGGTGGCAGCGGCGGTGGTCGGTGCGTTCATGCTGGTCTCTGGCTCCTAGTCTCAGGTCTCGTAACGCCCGAACCGCCCGGGCGTGCCTTGCGCAGGACGGCGCGGATGGTCAGGTCCGTGCTACGCGCCTCTCAGCGGATTCGCGTGACAGGTCCGTGAGAGGGGCCTGCCAAAGCGACCGGCGTCATTGCGAGCGAAGCGAAGCAACCCAGGGCAGCGCGCGTCCCCCGATCGTGGCGTCTCTCTGGGTTGCTTCGCTTCGCTCGCAATGACGGAGAGGATCACCCCTCCCGCCGCAGGACCGCGTAGGGCAGGTCGCGCAGGAGCTGGCCGCAATCGGCCCCCTCCCCTCCGGTCTCGACGATCCGCCCCGAGACGAGGTCGCGCCAGCGCGTGCCCGCCCCGAGATCGACCCGGGTGCCGGCGAAGGCCTCGCCGGACCAGACCGCCTCGCCGACCAGGGTGGCGAACAGGCGCGGCACCGCCACGAACAGGTCGCCGCCCTCCTCGCCGGGATCGGTCCGCCGGTAGGCGATGACGTGGGCCGCTCGCGCCCCCGTGGCCTCGACCGGCTCGTAGGCGGCGCTGGCGTAGAAGGCCGGGCGCGCGGCCCGCTCGGCCAGGAGCCGCGCCAGGGTCGCCTGCTTGACCCGCCCGTCCGGCCAGTGCGGCAGCAGCGCGGCCGGTTCGCCGCCCTGTTCGAGCATCCGCTCCAGCGCTGGATAATCCACCGGGCGGCGGTTGTCGGGATCGACGAAGGAAAAGTCCCAGACCTCCGTGCCCTGATAGGTGTCGGGCAGGCCCGGCAGGGTGCATTTCAGGACGGTGCGGCCGAGCCCCGCGAGCATGCCGAGATGGGCGAGCCGCCGGGCGAAGGGCCGCAGCTCGCGCAGGAAGTCCGAGCCCGGGGCGATCAGCGCGGAGAACAGCTTCTTGACCGCGCCCTCGTAGACCGCGTCGACATTGACCCAGCTCGAGCGGCGCTTGCCCTCGCGCATGGCCTTCTCGCCATAGGCGATCAGCCGGTCGCGGAAGTCGTCGTTCGCGGCCGTCTCGTCCCGCTCCAGCAGCTCCAGGGGCCAAGCCCCCAGGATCGCCTGGAAGAACATCCACTGGTCGTTGGCGTCCGGGGCCGGCTCGCCGTCGATCCGGGCGAGGTGCGGACCGGCGGTCCGCTGCCACAGGTCCCAGGCGCCGGCCCAGCCCTCCGGGATCTCGGAGAGGGCGAGCAGCCGGGTCCGGGCATCCTCGCCGCGCTTGGTGTCGTGGGTCGCCGTGGTGATCATGGCGTTCGGCCAGTCCCGGGCGCGGGCGATCTGCAGGTCGTGGAAGTGCTCCGCGTCGATGCCGTACTCGCCGGGATCGCCGCCGACCTCGTTGAGGCCGAGCAGGCAGGCGTACCGGTAGAACAGCGTGTCCTCCAGGCTCTTGGCCATGACCGGGCCGGTGAGCTGCTGGAACCGGCGGCGGAAGCGCAGCACCACCCGCGGGTCCGGGCGGCCCGGTCCCGTGGTCTCGATCCGCCCGAGCAGCACGTCGGCGGCGAAGTCGTGCACCGAGCGGTCGGGCAGGCCCGACCAGCGCTTGGCCTTGGCCACCGCGCCCTCGATCAGCCGCACGTCCTCGGGCTCGACCTCGCCCTCCTCCAGCTCCGGCGGCAGGTAGCTGCGATAGGTCGGGAAGCGGGCGATGATCTCGATCAGGGCTCGGCGCAGGGCGTTGACGGTGAAGTCGCGGGTGCGTCGGTCGGCATCGGCCACCTCCTTGAGGTCGGTGGTCAGCACCTCCAGCTCGCTGGCGAAGCTGATCTCCAGGATCTCGGCCTTGGCGGCGCGGAGCTGGAAGCCGTAGGGCTCGTCGAAGCCCGAGGCCCACTCGTAGAGCCGCCGGACCTTCCCCTGACGCTCCTTGTCCACCAGGATGCCGTCGAGCTGGTTGAGCACGTCGTAGCCCGTGGTCCCGGCCACCGGCCAGGGCCGCAGCCGCTCGCCGGGCTCCAGGATTTTTTCCACCACCACGTAGAAGCCCGGCCCGACCGCCGCCTGGAGCGCCCGCGCGTAGCCCTGCGGGTCGGCGAGCCCGTCGATATGGTCGATGCGCAAGCCGTCGATCCGGCCCGCGCGGATGTGCCGGAACACGGTCTCGTGGGAGCGGTGGAAGATGTCGGACAGCTCCACCCGCAGGCCGGCCAGCGAGTTCACGTCGAAGAACCGGCGGTAGTTGATGTCGCTCGACGCCACCCGCCAATGGGCCAGCCGGTAGGCCTGCGCCTCCAAGAGCCGGTGCAGCGGCCCGAAGCTGTCCGGGCGGCCCTTGAAGCCGTTGAGCAGCGCCAGGGTGCTGGCGGTGGCTTCCTGGATCAAAGTTGAGACGCCGTAGATCTCGGCGAGCCGGCGCTTGAGCCCCTCGGCCTCCTCTGGGAATCCCTTCCGGCGGGTCTCGTCGGCGTCGATCGCCATGGCGCGCAGGCGCTCGGAGATGGCGAGCAATTCCGCGGTGGTGTCGTCGTCCACCGCCCCGATGGCGGCGATCACCCGGTTCAGGATGGTCGGGTAGCTCAAGGGTCGGATCGGCAGCTGGTGCTCGTAGTGCCAGACGCTGAAGGCGCCGGCCTCGGGGTCGAACTTCAGCTCCAGCGTGCCCTGCTCCAGGGCCTCGCCGTAGCGCTCGCCCAGGAACGGGATCACCAGGTTGCGGCCGGCGCCGAGGCGCTGCCAGTCGATGTCGAACGCGTCGGCGAAGGGCGACAGGGAGCCCCATTCGAGCACCGAGAGCCACCACGGGTTGTCGGAGCCGCCGACGCCCATGTGGTTCGGGACGATGTCCAGCAGCAGCTTCAGCCCGTGCCCGTGCAGGGTCTCGGAGAGCCTGATGAAGTCCGCCTCGCCGCCGAGTTCCGGGTTGATCGCGCCGTGATCGACGATGTCGTAGCCGTGGGTCGAGCCCGGCCGCGCCTTCTGGAGCGGCGAGGCGTAGACGTGGCTGATCCCGAGCTTCTTCAGATACGGGACGATCCGCTCCGCGTCCGCGAAGGTGAAGTCCTTGTGGAATTGCAGCCGGTAGGTCGATTGCGGCGGGGGCGCCGCCAGCCGGGCGGAACCCGAGCGCGGGCCCCGCGCCTCGGCCGAGAGCGAGGCCGCCAGCTTGGCCAGCGGGCCGCCCGGGGCGGCGATGGCGACGAGGTCCCGGTCGAGCTTGCGCCGCCAGTTCGGGTAACCCTCGGTGGAGCCCGGGACGTTGGCCTGGGCGAGCTCGGAGACCACGTCCTCGTATTGGACGGCGGTCAGCATCGACGGCGCGCGGGCGAGGTAGCGGGCGGCGGCCTCGAACGGGGCGGCCTCGGGGGGCTCGGCCGACGGCAGCAGCTGCTCGGCGGCGAGCGCCTCGGTGAGGCGGCGGCGCTCGACCACCCGCTCGTTGCGCTCGGCCTCGGCGCGGTCCTGATCGTACAGGCCCAGCGACTGGCGGGTGTCGGTGTCGACCCCGCGCCACCAGCCGACGAAGGTCGGCAGGTCGTGGGTGGTGATCGCGGTGAGCGCGTCGCGCGGATAGGCGGAGGGGGCCTTGAACCGGCCGTCGCCTTCCCGCTCGAAGGCCAGGATCCGGTAGCTGAGCACGCCGGCCCGCATCAGGGCGTCGGAAAACCCCTCGGGGGCGGTGCCGAGATCCTCGGCGATGACCAGGCACTTGTTGCGGTGGCTCTCCAGCCGCAGCACCGCCAGCATCGGCTCGAATGGCATCGCCACGTACGCGCCGGCATGGGCGCCGGCGCCCAGCGGGATCAGGAACAACCGGGCGAGCTGGAAGGCGTGGTCGATCCGGATCGCGCCGGCATGGCGCATGTTGGCCTGGACCAGGGCGCGGAACGCCGCCAGCCCGTCGCGCTCCATCGCCAGCGGGTCGAAGGCCGGCAGGCCCCAGTTCTGGCCCTTGGGGGCGAGCAGGTCCGGGGGCGCGCCGATCGAGACCCGGTCGGCGAAGCGCTCGGGATGCGACCAGATCTCGGAGCCGCCCCGGTCGGCGCCGACCGCGAGGTCGCGGTAGAGCCCGACCCGCATGCCCGCCGTGAGCGCCGCCGCCGAGGCCGCGGCGAGCTGGCGGTCGGCGAGGTGTTGCAGCCAGGCGTGGTAGGCGACCGCCTCGGCCTTCTCGGCCGCGAAGGCCACGACCGCCTCGGTGCCGGCGCGGCGGTATTCCTCCGGCCAGTCGCCGAGCCAATGGGCGCCCTGCTGCCGGAAATGCTCGGACAGGGCCTCGAACATGGCGTGGGCGGCCAGATCCGGGCCGCCCTCCTGGCGGAAGCGCTCGAAGTCCGCGTCGGTGCCGGCCCGGGCCGGGGAATCCAGCCAGAGGGCGCGCAGCACCGGGTCGAGCACGTCGGCCACGCCCTGGTGATCGACGAGGGCCGCCTCGCGGAGCGCCGTGATCGCGTCGGCGCGCTCGGCGAGCAGCGCTTCGGCCCGGGAGCCGGCCAGCCCCGGCAGGCTGCGGGGCGCGATGAACAGGGTCTCGAGGAACAGCCGCGAGGACGGCGAGTAGGGCGAGATCTTGGTCCGGTCGGAGCCGAACAGGGCGTGGACCGGGCTGAGGCCCAGGAACGCCGCCCCGCGCAGGGCCGCCTCGCGGGCGGCCTCCCCGGCATCCGCGTAGGTGCCGATGCCGATATTGCCGGCCGAGCGCAGGCCGTAGAGCTGCGCGGCCAGGCCCCAGTCGGAGGCGCCCTCCTCCGTGTAGGGCCGCGGCCGCCAGCAGCGCTGGGGCGCGGCGATCACCCAGGATTCGGCCCGGATCCGGCCGGCCTGCACGGTGAGGCGATGGTAGCCCGGGGTCAGCGGCGGCAGCTCGAAACCCGCACCTTGGCCGGGCTCGGCCCCCTGCAGGTTGGCCCGGCCCTCGCGCGCCGCGCCGCGCTCGTCCACGAGACGCCAGACCAGGGTGTGCGGGGCGCCGTCCTGGACGCGCACCGGCACCCGGGCGGTGCGCCGGGCCTCCACCGGCAGCAGCGGCGGGACGAGGCCGCAGCGCAGGGCCTCGACCTGGGCGAGGCTCTGGGCGACGCCGGCCTCGTCCGCGACCGCGAAGCCGAGCGCCGCCAGCAGGCCGCGCCGGACCTCCAGGGAGGTCTCGACCGGCTGGCCGAAGGCGTCGGTGTAGCCGGCGGCGACGCCGACGAGGTCGGCGAGTCTTTCCAGGGGGCTCACGAGCGGGGCTCCGTCAGGAACAGGCCGGTCCAGGACGGCAGGTCCCGTCCGGTCCGATCGGGGGCGTTGGTCCAGACCACCCGGGCGCCGCCCGGATCCACCGCGAAGGCCGCGTCCCCGAGATTGGCGACGAACCGCAGGGTGCCGGCGCCGAACCGCCAGGTGCAATCGACCACGTCGGCCCGCGGCAGGGTCGCGGCGGCGCCGTGGTAGCCGGACTTGGCCAGCGGCACCACGACGTCCCGGCGCAGGCCGAGGAGCCGCGTGGTCTCGGCCAGCACCTCCCGGTGCGGCGAGCGCTCCCGCTCAGCCCAGTCGAGTTTCGAGGCCTCGAACGTCTCGCGCTCCGTGGGATCCGGGATCTTCGAGGTGTCGTCTGCAAAGGCGGCAAAGCTCTTGAATTCCCGGCGACGGCCGTCGCGCACGGCCGCGTTCAGGTCCTCGTCCGGCGCGAAGTCGACGAAGAACAGGAACGGCGTCGAGGCCGACCATTCCTCGCCCATCCAGAGCATCGGGATCTGCGGCGCCAGCAGGAAACCGGCCCGGGCGAGGTCGAGCTTTTTCGGGTCCGCCAGATGGCTCAGCCGCTCGCCGAGCGCCCGGTTGCCGACCTGATCGTGGTTCTGCAGGAAGGTCACGAAGGCCGTAGGCGGCAGGTGCCCCGAGGGCTCGCCGCGCGGATGGTTGTCGAGGGTGGCGAACGGCTCGCCCTGATACGCAAAACCCTCCGCCAGGCAGCGGGCCAGGCGCGCGACGGGTTTGTCGGCAAAGCTTTGATAATAGCCGGCTTCCTCGCCGGTGAGCAGCACGTGCCAGCAATGGTGCAGGTCGTCGGCCCATTGCGCGTCGTGCATCTTCGGCCGCCCGGCGGCGTCGCGCTCCAGCCAGCGGGCCTGGTTGGCCTCGTTCTCCAGCATCAGGTGGATCTGCCGGTCCGGAAAGGTCTTTCGGACCGTCTCGCCGAGCTCGGCCAAAAAATGGCGCGGCGAATCGTCGAGGATGGCGTGGACGGCGTCGAAGCGCAGGCCGTCGAAATGGTATTCCTCCAGCCAGTACAGCGTGTTCTGGATGAAGAACTGCCGCACGGTGGCGCCGCTCTCCTTGCCGTCGAAATTGATGCCCGCGCCCCACGGCGTCTGGTGGCGCTCGGTGAAGAAGGTCTTGGCGTAGGCGTGCAGGTAATTCCCGGCCGGCCCGAAATGGTTGTAGACCGCGTCGAGATAGACCATCAGCCCGAGCCCGTGGGCGGCGTCGATCAGGCGCTTGAGGTCGTCCGGCTGGCCATAGGCGCCGTCGGGGGCGAAGGGCAGCACCCCGTCGTAGCCCCAGTTGCGCGAGCCCTTGAAGTCGGCGAGCGGCAGCAGCTCGATCGCGGTGACGCCGAGCGCCTTGAGGTCGGGCAGGCGCGCCTGCAGGCCGGCATAGGTGCCCTCGGGGGTCGCGGTGCCGACATGGCACTCGTAGATCACCGCCTCCTCGAACGGGCGCCCGGTCCAGGCCTCGTCCGACCACGCGAAGGCGCGCGGATCGACCACGGCGCTGAGGCCCGCGACATCGTCCGGCTGAAACCGCGAGGCGGGGTCCGGCACCACGAGGTCGCCGTCGATGCGGAAGCCGTAGCGGGCGCCCGGCTTCACCCCGGGCAGGGCGGTGCGGCGCCAGCCGCCGCCGGATTCGGGCAGGGGATGGTCGACGCCGTCGACGACGAGCTCGACGCGACTGGCGGTCGGCGCCCAGAGGGCGAAGCGCACGCCGCCCTCGACCATCTCGGCCCCGAAATCCATGCTGTGGGCGCGCCGCATCGGGCCACAATCCTCGTCGTTGGCCGTGCGCCCCGGAGGACAAGCGCGGCAGGGTCCATTGTCGTGGGAGAAGGCCCCGGGTTCGATCCGGTTCCCGCAGCGCAGCCATGGCGGCGTGATGAGACGGCAACCGTGCGAAAAATGGCGCGGGGGCGGGGCGATCGGCGGGCGGAGCCCGTTGGAACCGCTCGTCCCTGCCTCGACCTCAAGACGAGGGGAGCGGTTGAGATATCCGTCGGGGTTGCGCGCCCTCCCCGTCATTGCGAGCGCAGCGAAGCAACCCAGGGATCCGCCACGTTCGGGAAGCGCGCGCTGCCCTGGGTTGCTTCGCTGCGCTCGCAATGACGGTCTGTTTCCGATTCGAACCGGCTCAACCCGCCGGCACCCACCCGCCCCGCACTTCGGCGCCCGCCGCGGTGAGCACCAGGACCGAGCGGCCCGGCAGCGGCACCGCGTCGTCCGGCCCGTAGGACGGGGCGCCCGGCGGGACCGTGCCGGTGGCCGCGCCGGTATCGAAGACCGGCTGCCAGGGGCCGCCGATCACCGGGGCGAGGCGGAAGTCGCGGGCGCCCTCCGCTGCATTGAACAGGAGCAGCAGGCGGTCGCCGGCTCCGTCATTGCCGATCTGCATGCCGAACACCTGCAGGCCGTCATCGGCCCAATGGCGGTTCTCCATCTCGGTGCCCTCGGGGGCGAGCCAGTGCACGTCCCGCAAGGGCGCGTCCGGGCCGACCGGGGCGCCGGTGAAGAAGCTGCGCCGCCGCAGGGCCGGCTGGGCCCGGCGCAGGGCCAGGAGGTTCGCCACGAAATCGGTGAGCCGGGGATCCGGGTCGCTGGTCCAGTCCATCCAGCTGATCGGGTTGTCCTGGGCGTAGGCGTTGTTGTTGCCGCCCTGGCTGCGCGAGCGCTCGTCGCCCATCAGCAGCATCGGCACGCCCTGGGCCAGCATCACGGTGGCCAGCATGTTGCGCTTCTGGCGGGCGCGCACGGCCAGGATCGCCGGATCGTCGGTGTCGCCCTCGACGCCGTAGTGGCAGCTGACATTGTGGTTGTGGCCGTCGCGATTGTCCTCGCCGTTGGCCTCGTTGTGCTTCCGCTCGTAGGCCACCGTGTCGGCCAGGGTGTAGCCGTCGTGGCTGGCGATGAAGTTGACGCTGGCCAGCGGCGAGCGCCGGGACGGGGCGAAGACCTCGCGCGAGCCGGTCAGCCCCTGGGTCAGCTTCGCCAGGGTGCCGGAATCGCCCTTCCAGAAGCCGCGCGCGGCGTCGCGGAACTTGTCGTTCCACTCGCTCCAGCCGCGCGGGTAGCCGCCGAGCTGGTAGCCGCCCTCCCCGATGTCCCAGGGCTCGGCCACCATCTTGACCCGGGCCAGCACCGGATCCTGCGCCACCGCCTGGAAGAAGGCCGCCTGCGGGGTGAACGCGAGGGGCGCGCGCCCGAGGCTCGAGGCGAGGTCGAACCGGAACCCTGCGATGCCGTAGGCGGTGACCCAGTGGCGCAGGGAATCCAGCACCAGCTGCATCACCCGCGGGTGGCTCACGTCGAAGGTGTTGCCGCAGCCGGTGCAATCGACGGTGCGGCGCCGGTCGGCGGGGTCGAGCTTGTAATAGCTGGCATTGTCGATGCCGCGGAACGACAGGGTCGGGCCGCTGTGGTCGCCCTCGGCGGTGTGGTTGTAGACCACGTCGAGCCAGGTCTCGATCCCGGCGGCGTTCAGCTCGCGGATCGCCGCCTTGAGGCCGCCCAGGCCGCCCTCCCCGAGATAGCGCGGATCCGGGGCGAAGTAATTGAGGGGCTGATAGCCCCAGAAATTGACGAGCCCCTTCTCGACCAGAAAGCGGTCGTCGGCAAAAGCCTGGATCGGCAGCAGCTCCAGGGCGGTGACCCCGAGCTTGACCAGGTGTTCGATGATCGCCGGGTGGGCGAGCGCCGCGTAGGTGCCGCGCTCGGCCTCCGGGATGTCCGGATGGGTCCGGGTCAGCGCCTTGACGTGGGCCTCGTAGATGACCGTCTCGGTGAGCGGCCGGCGCAGGGGGGCCAGCGCGAGATCGGGCACCTCGGGGGCGGTGACCACGCCCTTGGGCATGTAGACCGCGCTGTCGCGCCGGTCGATCCGGTCTTCCCGGCGGTTGTCGCCGGCCCGGCGATGGCCGTAGAGCGCGTCGTGCCAGCGGATCCGGCCGCGGATCTCGCGGGCATAGGGGTCGAGCACCAGCTTCGAGGCGTTGAACCGGTGGCCGTTGCCCGGGTCCCAGGGGCCGTGCACCCGGTAGCCGTAGAGCTGGCCCGGCAGCACCCCGCGCAGGTAGCCGTGCCAGACGTCGTCGGTGCGGCAGGGCAGCCGGACCGTGCGGGTCTCGTGCCGCTCGCCCGGCTCGAACAGGCAGATATCGACCGCGGTGGCGTGCTCGGAGAACAGGGCGAAGTTGACCCCGCGCCCGTCGAAATGCGCGCCGAGCGGCGCCGGCACCCCGTCATCGACGGCGATCATGGGCGGGGTCCGGTTTTTTGAGGGTTGGCCGATGCGCGTGCCGGCACCGGAGGGCGAGGTCGACCATCGGGGCCTGCGGCAAGTCAGGGAGAAGGCTGCGCTTTTCCCCGCCACCGCAAAGCCCGCGAGCGATGCCGATCTGCACGGGGAATGCGGTCACGTCGAAACCCGCATGAGGCGCGGGTCCCCTCTCCCGTGCGGGAGAGGTTTGCTCTCGCAGGGAGCCGGGAGAAGTCTGCGACTTTTCCGGAGAACCCTGGTCCCTCACTTCAACCCTCTCCCGCACGGGAGAGGGGGCGCGGCGCAGCCTGCAAGGGCGATGGCGCATCAAGGCAGCATCGACATCGTCGGCATCAGAGCAAAAGAACCGCCTACTCGGCGGCCGCGGCCGTCGTCGGCGCCTCGCGCTCCATCGTGCGGAAATTCTCCAGCTCCGCCAGGAAGTTGCGCGCCCACCAATCGACGTCCTCGCGGGTCATGCGCTCGACCATCGGCTTCCAGCGGGCGAGCCGCTCGGCCTTGGGCATGTACAGGGCGGAGCGGATCGCCTCGGCGACCTCGAAGCGGTCATAGGGGTTGACCAGCAGCGCCTCCGGCATCTGCCGGGCCGCGCCGGCGAATTTCGACAGGACCAGCACGCCGGGATCGTCCTCGCTCTGCGCGACCACGTATTCCTTGGCGACGAGGTTCATGCCGTCGCGCATCGGCGTGACCAGGCCGACCCGGGCCGCCCGGTACAGGCCGGCCAGCACCGGCCGCGGATAGGCCTTGGTGATGTACTGGATCGGCGTCCAGGCCGGGTCGCCGAGCGCGCCGTTGATCTCGCCGACCTTCTCGTTCACGTCCCGGGCGAGCTGCTCGTATTCCGGCACCTCGCTGCGGGATTTCGGGGTGATCTGGATGTAGGTGACGTTGCCGCGCTGGTCCGGGTTCGAGGCGAAGAAGCTCTCCACCGCCTCCATCCGCTCGGACACGCCCTTGGAGTAGTCGAGCCGGTCGACGCCGATCAGCAGCTTGCGGGTGCGCAGGCCCGCCATGGTCTCGCGGACCACCTTGTTGGCATTGGCCTTCTCGGCGGCCTCCTTGAAGCCGGCGACGTCGATGCCGATCGGGAAGGCGCGGATCCGGGTGCGGCGCCCGTCGACCATCAGCGAGCCGCCGCCGAGCGGGATCGCCCGCTGGGTGTCGACGAGGTTGCGCTGAAGGTTCTGGACATCGGCCTCGGTCTGCAGGCCGATCAGATCGTAATCGACGATGGCGCGCAGCAATTCGGTGCTCGCCGGCAGCGAGTTGAACACGTCGGCGGCGGGCCAGGGGATGTGGTGGAAATAGCCGATCGGGTTGTCGAGCCCGAGGCCGCGCAGCTCCGCGGCCAGCGGCAGCAGGTGGTAATCGTGCACCCAGATGATGTCGTCGGGCTCGACCAGCTTGGCGAGCGCCCGGGCGAAGGTCCGGTTGACGCGGCAATAGCCGGCGTAATCGGAGCGCGAGAAGGCGCCCAGCCCCAGCCGGTAATGCATGATCGGCCACAGGGCCCGATTCGCGAAGCCGGCGTAATATTCCAGGTGGTCCTGGGGCGAGAGGTCGACCACGGCGTACTGGACCCGGCCGCGGTCGATCAGGGTCGGCTCCTCGGAGGGCTCCTCCGTGATGTTGCCGCTCCAGCCGAACCACAACCCCTCGTAGGCGGTGAACGCCTCCTTCACGGCGACCGCGAGGCCACCCGCCGCGACCGCCTTGCCGCTATCCTCCGGGATGGCGACGCGGTTCGATACGATCACAAGGCGTGCCACGCGGGTCGGCTCCGGATCATGGGCGCGGGTCGAGTCGAGGATCTCGCCGCACCTGCATCGGGACTTCATCTTATAGCAGAACGCGCGGAGTCCCTGCGCGATCCTTTGTCGGGGCAACCCAAGCGTGAAGCCGGGCGCGGGTCAAGTCGAGCACGCCGCCGCGCCGGACAGGATCGCCGCCCTGTTCCGCCGGCCCGGCCAGCCTTCGCGGGCTCCGCGCGTGGAAGCCCGCGCCGTGCTGAATGGCCGCCGAAGCGTTGCCGTTGTGCAAGCGCGGCCGTTCTGCCAGACCGCGCCTGAACGCCGGCTGAGCGATGGCCGCGGCCCCGCCGGTTCCCGTCTGTCGGAACGGACCGGAACCGGTGACAGCCGAGCCGGTTACTCAGCCATCGCGGGGGCCGCGGTCGCCGCGAGCGGCGCCATCCCTGCGCCGCGAGGAGTGTTTTCGAGATGGCCGGCAACGAGTTCCCGCAGGATCCGCAGAAGGATCCGCTGCACGATGGCCCCGGCGAGCGCCCCCAGTGGCGCGCCCTCCAGGGCGACGTCGAGGGTCTGGCCGACGAGGCCGCCGAGCGCGGCCGCGGACTGATCGACGCGGCGCGTCTCCAGGCCCAGGACTACGTCGAGCGGCGCAAGAGCGACGCGGCGCAGTCGGTCAACGATCTGGCGCAGACGATCCGCAATTCCGGCCGCGACCTCGGCGACAAGCCGCATGTGCGCGCCTTCTTCGACAGCGCCGCCGACGGGCTGGAGCAGCTCGGCTCCTCGATCGAGCGCCGCAGCCTCGGCGACTTCTACGGCGAGGCCGAGGCCTTCGCGCGGCGCGCGCCGGTGGCGGTGGCGGTCGGCACCTTCGTGGCCGGCCTGATCGCCGCCCGGTTCATCAAGTCGTCGAGCCTGCCGCCGGACGCGCCCGACGGCGACGCCCGCGACAGCTTCCGGGCCTGACCATGGCCCAGGGACCTGATCCGCGCCAAGCCGGCCCGTCCGCCGGCGCTTCCAGCATCCAGAGCCTGATCGGCGACGCCCTGCGAGAGACCAACGAGCTCGCCCGCAAGGAGATCGCGCTGTTCCGCGCCGAGATGGCGGGCAATGTCCGCCAGCTCATCATCGGCTTGGCCTGCATGGTCGGCTCGGCGGTGTTCGCCGTGGTCGCCCTGCTGGTCCTGATCGGCGCCTTCGTGAAGTGGCTCGCCACGATCGTTGGTTCCGAGTGGCTCTCGGCCCTGATCGTCGGCGGCGTGCTGCTGGCCATCGCCGTCGGCATGGCCCTGTGGGCGCGCAGCGTCTTGTCCCTTTCCACCCTGGCGCCGACGCGCACGACGCGCCAAGTGCGCCAGGATGCCCAGGCCCTGTCGGAGCGCGTATCCGGATGAGTTCGATGACCGACCTCGAAAAGGAAATCGAGGCGAGCCGAGCGCGGCTCGACGACACGATCGACCAGATCCAGGGGAAGCTCTCGGTCCCGAACATCGTGGACGAGATGCTGGGCAACGCCCGGCGCACCCCCGCGCTGAGCGGCGTCTATGACGGTGCCCTGGAGGCGGTGCGCCGCAATCCCGTGCCGGTCCTGCTGATCGCCGCCGGGGTGGGGCTGCTGTTCAACCGGATGGCCCGGGATGCCGAGCGCCGCCGCACCCAGGTCTCGGCCGAGCGCGTGGCCACGCTCAACACTGGCACGGCCCGCGGTTACGACCCCGACCTGCCGACGGCGCGCCCGCTTCGCGATCCTTTCGAGAAGACCGACATCTGACGCCCGAGACGTGACGATTCGAGCCCGGCCCGATGGCCGGGATGGGCGACGCCCCCGCGCGGCGCCGAGACGGACATCCGAGGACCCCGCCATGACCGACAAGCCGACCCCGTCCAGCCTCCCCGAACAGCTCGCCGCCCAGGCCGGCATGCCGACCGGCTCCGGCGATACCGGCTTGCGGCCTGATCCGGCCGGACACGGCGATCCGCGCCCGGCCCCCGGCGAGGCGGCCGGCGACTTCACCCTTCGCCCCGACCCGCGCGGCCTGCACGATCCGCTTCCCCCCGGCGCCGCGACGCGCCCGATCGATGCCGCCGCCTCCGTGAAGGGCGGTGCACAGGCTGTGGGTGATCGCGCCAGCGACCTCGCCGGGCAGGCGCGCCAGACCGTGTCGGAGTTGGCCGACGATATCGGTGGCCGCCTCGGCGGTGCCGCCGACCAGGCCCGGGCCCGTGCCGCCTCGGTCTATGACGAGGCCAAGGAGCGCGCCGGCGCGCTGCACAAGCGCAACCTGCGGGCGCTCGACGACATCACCACCCAGGGCATCGACGGGCTGCAGCGCGGCCGCAGCGCGGTCGAGCGGTTCGTGGATGACAACCCGCTGCTGGTCGGCGTTGTCGGCGTCGCCGCCGGTCTGCTGCTCGGCGCCCTGCTGCCCCGGACCCGTCAGGAGGACCGCAATATCGGCCCCTGGGCCGACGAGGTTCGCGACCAGGGCCTGCGCTACGCCCGCGAGGTGACCAATATGGGCCGCGAGTTCGTCCAGACCGCCCTCGATCCGGACAACCTCAACGCGGCGGTCCGCAAGGCCACGGAGTCCGACGGGCACACGCCGCCGGAGAACGAGCGGACCGCGCACAACCTCTGACGACGAAGTCCCCCGCCCGCTGGCCTCGCAGCCAGCGGGCGGTTTCTTTTACGCCCGATACAGCCCCGCATGGGTCTCCCGGAGCAGGTTTTTTTGTACCTTGCCCATGGTGTTGCGCGGCAGTTCGTCCACGAACAGCACGCGCTTGGGGCATTTGAACCGGGCGAGCCGCCCCTCCAGGGCCGCCAGCACCCCGGCCTCGTCCGGGGCGTCCGTCCCGCCGACCACGACGGCGGTGACCGCCTCGCCGAAATCCGGGTGTGCCAGACCGATCACGGCGGATTCGACCACGCCGGGCAGGGCGTCGATCTCGGTCTCCACCTCCTTCGGGTAGACGTTGAAGCCCCCCGAGATGATCAGGTCCTTGCCGCGCCCGACGATGTGGACGTAGCCCCGGGCATCGACCTTGCCGAGGTCGCCGGTGATGAAGAAGCCGTCCGACCGGAACTCGGCTTCGGTCTTCTCGGGCATGCGCCAGTAGCCCTTGAACACGTTCGGGCCCTTCACCTCGATCATCCCGACCGCGTCCGGTCCCAGCGCCACGCCATTCTCCGGATCGACCACCCGCAGGGACACGCCCGGCAGGGGGAAGCCCACCGTGCCGGCGACCCGGTCCCCCGCGTAGGGGTTCGAGGTGCTCATGTTGGTCTCGGTCATGCCGTAGCGCTCAAGGATGGCGTGGCCGGTGCGGGCCTGCCACTCCCGGTGCGTCTCGGCGAGCAGCGGCGCCGAGCCCGACACGAACAGGCGCATGCCCTTGGCCGCCTCGGGGGTGAGGCCCGGCTCCTTGAGGAGACGCGTGTAGAAAGTCGGCACACCCATCAGGGCGGTCGCCCGACCCATCAGGCTCAGGATCAGTTTTGGGTCGAGGCGCGGCAGGAACAGCATGGTGCCGCCGCTCGCCAGCACCGTGTTGGTCGCCACGAACAGGCCGTGGGTGTGGAACACCGGCAGGGCGTGGATCAGCACGTCGTCTTCGGTAAAGCGCCAGACATCCACGAGCGTGCGAGCATTCGACGCGAGGTTGTCGTGGCTGAGCATGGCGCCCTTGGAGCGCCCGGTGGTGCCCGAGGTGTAGAGGATCGCCGCGAGGTCGTCCGGACCCCGGGGCACGTCCGCGAACTCCGTCTCCTGCCGGTCGGCGGCCTCGGCCGCGCTGCCGGACCCCGCCGCATCCAGGGTCCAGACCGCGCGGATGCCCGAGGCGGCCTGCGCCAGGGCCTCGCGCCGGCCCGGATCGCAGACGAAGATCGTCGGCTCGGCATCACCCAGAAAATATCCGATCTCCGCCGGGGTGTAGGCGGTGTTGAGCGGCAGGAACGCGGCGCCGGCGCGTACCACCCCGAGATAGAGGAAGATCACCTCGGGGCTCTTCTCGACCTGGACCGCCACCCGGTCACCGGGCCGCACGCCCGCCGCCTGCAGGGCCGCCGCGTAGGCGCCGGAGCGGGCGATCAGGTCCGCGTAGCTGTAGCGGCGTCCCTCCGGGGTCTCGATCACGGTCTTGGCAGGATCGGGGACGCCGTCCCGGACCAGGGAGAAGAGATGGTTCGTCATCGTGAGGCTTGAGCTATCACGGGCCGCAGGGTTCGGGCAGCCATAGAACCGTTCCCGATCGCCCCGCAATCGGGGCCGGCGCTCCGCCATGACGTTCACGGGCCGCCTATGCCCGAACCGGCATCTCCTGCAGGGTGGGGAAGGCTCGGCCTCAAGCCTCGGCCAGCACCACCGCCCGCGGCGGCGGCAGCTTAGCGCGCAACTCCCGGGTCACCGCCGGCGAGGCCGCCACGGTGCCGAGATTGGCGTAGGTCTCGTGGTTCTTCTCGATCGCCGCGAGGTCGTAGAGGTAGTTCACCATCAGCCCGTGCGACTGGGCCAAGCCCTTCTTCGACGTGTCGCCGAGGAAGTTGATCCGGTCCAGGCGGGCGCCGTTGCCGAGGTGGAACCGGGCCACCGGGTCGAGCGGGCGCCCGCGCTCGTTCTTGGCGCGCAGGAAATAGGCGGCTGCGGCCGGGATCAGCGCCTTGCGCACCGCGTCGGCCCGGGCCTTGTCGGCGGGCCAGTCCGGGTCGTCCAGCGCCCGCAGCACCTCCACGTCCTCGGGCAGCAGCCCCTGCGGGCTGTCGGCCCGGCGCTCCCGGGCGAGCCAGGCGGCGAAGCCCGGCACCGGCGAGAGGGTCACGAAGGTCTTGAGCGAGGGCACCTCGCGGGTGAGGTCCTCGACCACCTGCTTGATCAGGAAATTGCCGAAGGTGACGCCGGCCAGCCCCTTCTGGCAGTTGGAGATCGAGTAGAAGATCGCCGTGGTCGCCGCCCGCGGCTGCAGCGGCTTGCGCTCCCGCGACAGGATCGGGGCGATGGCCGGCGCGACCTGTTCGGTGAGCGCCACCTCCACGAAGATCAGCGGCTCGTCGGAGAGCGCCGGGTGGAAGAAGGCGAAGCAGCGCCGGTCCGGCGGCTCGATCCGGGCGCGCAGGTCGTCCCAGCCGGAGATCGCGTGCACCGCCTCATACCGGATGATCTTCTCCAGGATATGGGCGGGCGTGGTCCAGTCGATGTGCCGCAGCACCAGGAAGCCCCGGTTGAACCAGGAGGCGAACAGGTGCTCGAAATCGGAATCGAGGCTGTCGACGGCGTCCAGCACGGCGGGGTCGGCTTCATCGCCGGTGCGCAGCGCCTTGCGCAGGTCGAACAGGTCCTCGCGCATCCGCACGAGGCTGAGCGTGCCGCCGCGGGCGAGGTTGAGGCGGCGGATCAACTCCTGGCTGCGCGGCTCGGCGGCTTCGTGCAGGGTGGCGAGGCGGGCCCGGGTCGGGTCGGACCGGTAGGCGGCGATCGCCTCGTCGACTGCGGCGTGGTCCGCGTCGAAATCCAGCGCGATCGCCCGCAGGAAGGCGTGGCGCTCCGCCTGGCCGAAGCTGGCGTAGCGGTCGAGGATCAGCCGGGCCAAAGCCACCCCGGAGGCCTCGCCGCGCCGGGAGATCAGGTCCTCGCACAGCTTGACCAGCTCGCCCGCATTGGCCCGGCCGCCGATGTCGCCGCGCCCGATCCCGATCAGGTCGCGGCCGCGCTCGCTGATGGTCTGGAGCAGGTCGCCGAAGAAGGAGATCGCCGCCATGACCCTCGCACTGACCCCTGTCGGACCGGACCCGAAGCGCACCCGGACCCGCGACGCCGGCTCGTCGATCGGAGGCGCGCGGACCTGCCGAACCGGAACGAGCCGGGCCTGTTCAGGCCGGTCGGCTCAGATCCGCGGTTCCGCCTGCCATTCTACGGCGGCACGGGCGCGGCGACCAGAGCTTGAGCGGCCGCGGAGCGCCCCAAACGTGCAGCCTGCGGTCGCGTTACGACGGTGATGTGACGGGCCGGTCCCGTCCGGTCAGAGCCGCTCGGCCACGGTGGCGAGGTCGGCCAGCTCCCGCCAGTCGCCGAGGCCGTGCTGGCGGGCGAAGCGAAGTTCGGCCGCCCGGCGGGCGCGCTCCGGATCGCGGGCCCGCAGGATCGCGACGGACCCGATCGTGAAGGGCACCCCGAGGATTTCTTTGGCAAACTCGACGCGGTAGTTCGGCATCCCGTACTCCCTGCTGCGGTGGTTCCGGACGCGGCCGCACGGAACGAACCCGGCCCCGAAACCGCATCGGGCTGACGAACCAGCAAGTTTGGGTTCGACGCCCGGGACGCGGACGGCCGGAACCGCGTCGATCGCATATGGTGCGAGCCGTTGGCCGGTGAAGGGGCGCGGGGCGTGACCGAGGGCTGCAGCCCCGGCGCTTGCCGGAGGACGCGCCCTGCCCGTATCGGTCTCAGCCCTCCCTTCCCGACACGGATCCCACGATGGCCCCCATGACGGCCCTGAAGCGGCGGCACGCCTGGCCGCCCCCGACCCTGTCGTGACGACCCCGCTCGACGCGAAGGCCCGGCTCGGCCTGACGCTGATCGCCGGCGGGGCGGTCGCCAACATCTATTACAACCAGCCGCTGCTCGGGCTGATCGTGTCCGAATTCGGCGACGCCGCGGCCCTGTGGGTGCCGACCACGGCGCTCGTCGGCTACGGGCTCGGCATCATCGGGCTGGTGCCCCTGGGCGACGCCCTGCCCCGCCGTCGCCTGATCGTCTGGCAATGCCTCGGCCTCGCAGTGGCGCTGCTCGCCGTGGGCCTCGCCCCGAACCTCGCCTGCCTGGCGCTCGCCCACCTCGTCGTCGGCGTGCTCGCCTGCGCGGCGCAGCAGGCGGTGCCGTTCGCGGCCGAGCTCGCCCCCGATGCGAGCCGCGGGCGGATCGTCGGCCAGGTGATGACCGGGCTGCTCACCGGCATCCTGCTCGCCCGCACGGCGAGCGGGTTTCTGGGGGCGCATCTCGGCTGGCGCGCGGTGTTCCTGGCCGCCTCGCTGCTCGCCCTCGCCATGGCGGGCATCGCCCGGGCGACCCTGCCGCACACGCCCCAGACCCATCCCCTGCGCTACCGCGCGCTGATGCTGTCGATCCTCCATCTCGCCCGGTCGCAGCCGGTGCTGCGCACCGCGAGCCTGTCGCAGGCGCTGCTGTTTGCCGCGTTCAACGCCTTCTGGGCGACCCTGGCGCTGCTGGTGGAGAACCCGCCCTTCGGGCTCTCCGCCGCCGGGGCGGGTTTGTTCGGGGTGATCGGCGTCTGCGGCGCCTTCGTGGCGCCCTTGTCGGGCCGGTTCACCGACACGCGCGGCGCGAAGCCGGTGGTGCTCGGCGGCAGCCTGATGGTCGCCCTGTCGTTCCTGGTGCTCTGGGCCGGAGGCACGTGGTCGCTGGTCGCGGTGGCGTTCGGCGTCCTGCTGATCGATATCGGCATGAATGGCGCGCTCATCGCCAACCAGACCCGGGCCTACGCCCTGGTCCCCGGGGCGCGGGGCCGGATCAACACCGTGCTGTTCACGACCCTGTTCGTGTTCGGGGCGCTCGGCGCCTTCGCCGGCTCGCAGGCCTTCCTGGTGGTCGGCTGGCCGGGGGTCTGCGCGGTGGGGCTGGCCTTCTCGGCGCTCGCCGTGCTGGTGGCGGCCCGCGATCCGCACGGGCCGGCGACGCCGGCTACTTGAGCACCCGCGACAGGCGGCACCACGCCGCCTTCCCGGCCGGCAGGCCGAAGCGCAGGCGCGCGGGCCGCTCGGGGAAGCGCCGGACCGCGATCCCGGCTTGCGCGAGCCGCCGGTACAGGCCCGGCCCGTCGGGGAAATCGGCGGTGCGGAACAGGCTGGTGCCGCCGACGATCGTGCCGCCACCGCGGGCGATCAGCCGGTCGAGGCGCTCCGCATCCGCCGCCCGCGCCCGGGCGGCCTCCGCGCGCCACGCCGTATCCGACAGGGCCGCCCGCCCGATCGCCAGGGCCGGCCCCGACACCGCCCAGGGGCCGAGCGCCGTGGCGATCCGGTCCGCCGTCCCGGGGTCGGCGATCGCGAAGCCGAGGCGCAGGCCGGCGAGCCCGTAAGTCTTGCCGAAGGAGCGCAAAACCACGAGCCCCGGCTCTGCATGCGGGCACAGGCTCGACACCGGCTCAAGATCCGCAAAAGCCTCGTCCGCGACCAGCAGGCCGCCGCGGGCTCGCAGCGCGTCCGCCAGGGCGAGGCGCTCAGGCCGCGGATGGGTCCGCCCGTCCGGGTTGTTCGGATCGACCAGCACCACCACGGCCGCGTCGCCGGTCGCCGCGATGCCGTCGACCGGCGTCACCGCGTGCCCGGCCCGCACCCAGGCGGCTTCGTGCTCGGCATAGGTCGGGCCGATGACCGCGACCCGGGTCGGGGCCACGAGCCGGGGCAGGGTCTCGATCAGGATCTGGGTGCCGGGGGCGGACACGACATGGGTCGCATCGGGTGCGCCGTAGGCCGAAGCAGCCGCCTCCCGCAGGGCTTCGACCTCGGCGGCGGCGGGGAGCCGCGTCCAGGCGCTGGCCTCCACCGGCGGCACGGGATACGGGACCGGGTTGATCCCCGTCGAGAGGTCGAGCCAGGGCTCCGGCGCCTCGGGAAAGGCGCGACGCAGTTCTCCGAGATCGCCGCCATGGGGGATTGTCCCCGGCTCCGGAGCGGAATTCCAGAAACGATGGTCCATCCGCCCGATACGCTCGCCATCCTCGCCCTCGCCCTCGGGATCGAGGCGGCGTCCGGCTACCCGGACGCGCTCTACAGGGCCATCGGCCACCCTGTCACCTGGATCGGCCGGCTGATCTCTTGGCTGGAACGCGGCCTGAACCGCGGCTCCGAGCGCCGCCGCCGGATCGCCGGCTGTGTCGCGCTGGTGCTTCTTCTGGCGGTCACGGGGCTGCCGGCCTGGGCGCTCACCGGGCTCAGCCTCTGGGCCGGCCCCTTCCCCGCCCTCCTGCTCCTCGGCCTGCTCTGCGCGAGCCTGCCGGCGCAGCGCAGCCTCAACGACCATGTCGCGGCGGTGGAGACCGCCCTGCGCGACGGCGGCCTGGAGGCCGGGCGCCGGGCCGTGGCGATGATCGTCGGGCGCGATCCGGACCAGCTCGACGCGCCGGCGGTCTGCCGCGCCGCGATCGAGAGCCTGGCGGAGAATTTTTCCGACGGGATCGTGGCGCCGTCCTTCTGGATCGGCGGCCTCGGCCTGCCCGGCGGCGCGCTCTACAAGGCGATCAACACCGCCGACAGCATGATCGGCCACCGCACCCCGCGCTACGCCGCCTTCGGCTGGGCCGCGGCCCGGCTCGACGATCTGGTGAACCTGCCGGCCTCGCGGCTCGCCGGCCTGCTGATCGTCGGGGCGGCCGGCCTGCGCGGCGCCGATGCGCGCGGCGCGCTCCGGGCGATGGCCCGCGACGCCGGCCGCCATCGCTCGCCCAATGCCGGCTGGCCCGAGGCCGCCATGGCCGGGGCGCTCGGCCTGCGGCTTGCCGGCCCGCGGGTCTACGGCGGTACCCGCGTCCCCGACGCCCATATGGGCGACGGACGGGCCGAGGCCACGGCCGACGACATCGCCCGGGCGCTGACCCTGTACCGCACGGCCTGCCTGCTCCAGGGCGGCCTCGTGCTGGCGCTGCTCGCCCTCGGGCTCGTCGTCATGGGCTGACCCGGCGGCGCGGCCTCGCTACGGTCGCCCGAGGGACCAAGGAGAAGCCGATGCGCGCGGTGTTCGTCGATGCCAGCGAGACCCTGGCGGCGGTGGCGCGCCGCCTGCTGCGGCCGGACGATCCGCCCTTCACGATCAACCTCCGGCCCGACATCACCCCGGAGGACCTGCCCGGCCTGCTCGCCGGGGCGGAGATCGCGGTGATCGACCACACCGCCCTCCCCCTCGACGTGGCCCGCGCCTGCCCGGACCTGCGGCACGCAGTGTTCCTCGGCACCGGCGCGCGCAGCTACATGGACCCGGAGGCGCTCCAGGCCGAGCTCGGCATCACGGTCCACACCATCAAGGGCTACGGCGACACCGCGGTGGCGGAATGCGCCTTCGCGCTGCTCTGGGCCGCCGCCCGGGGCCTGCCCGAGATGGACCGGGCGATGCGGGCGGGGCGCTGGCTCCGCACCGAGGCGATCCAGCTCACCGGCAAGACGATCGGGCTCATCGGCTTCGGCGGGATCGCGGCCGAGATGGCGCGGCTCTGCCGCGGCGCCGGCCTGCGGGTGCTGGCCTGGAACCGGACCCCGAAAACGCATCCGGAGGTCGCATTCGTGCCTCTGGAGCAATTGCTGGCCGAGAGCGACGTGGTCTCGCTCCATCTGCTCCTGACCGACGAGACCCGTGGCTTCCTGTCGGCCGCCCGCATCGCTGCCCTCAAGCCCGGCGCGATCCTGGTCAACACCGCCCGGGGCGCGCTGATCGACGAGCCCGCCTTGGTGGACGCCCTCCGCGCCGGGCGGATCGCCCGGGCCGGGCTCGACGTGTTCACGGTCGAGCCGCTGCCCGCCGACCATCCGCTGGCGTCCCTGCCGAACGTCGTCCTCTCGGCGCATTCGGCCTTCCGCACCCCGGAGGCCAGCGACAACCTGATCGGCGCCGCCCTCGACCACTGCCGGCGGATCGCCGCCGGCTGAGGGTCAGTGTTCCGTACCCGGCATATTCGCCCGCGGTGCGCCGCCATGGTCGCGGATCACGCTCGAGCGTTCCGGAGAGCCCTTGGCGTCGGCGACCTGCTTCCGGGCCGCTGCGGCCAGAAACCAGACCCCGCCCAGGGTCCCCAGGGCGAGAAACAGAAGCGGAATGCCTTCACTCATCGCGGTATCCTCCTCGACGATGTTCCGCAGGGGCGCGGGATTGCATCATCATGCCGGATGAACCAGCATTATGAAGGATAACGCACGGATTCGACCGATGTTCAGGCCGTCCGAGCTACCGTCGGCGCCGCCGCGCGTTTGGCCGCGTCTCGCCGCAGGGCGGAGAGTACGATGAACATCAGTCCGGCGCCGATCGCCAGGCAGGCGGACAGGAACAGCATCGGCACGAGGTCGCTCTGGGTCTGGTCGCGGATGAACGGGACCATGTTCTGCGCGACGAACCCGCCGAGATTGCCCACCGAGTTGATCGCCGCAATCCCGGCCGCCGCCGTGGCCCCGCGCAGGAAGGTCGCGGGCATCGACCAGAACACCGGCTGGGCCGAAAACGTCCCGGCCGCCGCCACGCACAGGCAGGCGAACTTCACGGCGTTGCCCGGCAGGACGACGCTGAGCGCGAGGCCGGCCGCTCCGACCAGGGCCGGCCCGACTACGTGCCAGGTCAGGGCGTTGCCCTGGGCGCCGGTGCGGGCGGCGTGACGGGGGACCCACCACAGGGCGAAAGCCGTGGCCACCCACGGGATGATGTTGAGGAGGCCGTTGGTCAGGTTCGAGACCCCGAACCCCTTGACCACCGTGGGCAGCCAGTAACCGAGGCCGTAGGCGGCCAGCGGCAGCGAGACGTAGACCCCGGCCAGCATCAGCACGCGCTTGTCGAGGAGCGCCGCGAACGGATTGCCGTGATCCACGAGGCTGCCGCCCTCCCGCTCGGCCCGGAGCGTGCGGGCGAGCCAGTCGCGCTGGTCCTGGGACAGCCAGGGCGCCGTCTCGGGCCCGTCCGGAAGGATCAGCAGCACGATCGCGGTCATCACGATCGCCGGCACCCCCGTGGCCAGGAACACCCATTGCCAGCCAGCCAGCCCCAGGACCCCGTCGAGGCCGAGCAGCGCGCCGCCGATCGCCGCCCCGACCGCGTTGGCCACCGCGCTGGCGATCATGAACAGGCCGACCATCCGCGCCCGGTGCGCCTGCGGGAACCAGAGGGTGAGCGCGAACAGCACGCCGGGGAAGAAGCCGGCCTCGGAAACACCGAGCAGGAAGCGCAGCATGTAGAACATCGTGGCGTTCTGGGTGAAGCCGAGCAGCAGCGTGACGACGCCCCAGGTGAACATGATCCGGGCGAACCAGATCCGGGCGCCGACCCGCTCCAGGAACACGTTGGCGGGCACCTCGAACAGGAAGTAGCCGAGGAAGAACAGCGATGCGCCGAGCCCGTAGGCGGTCTCGCTGAGCCCCAGGCTGCCGACCATGTCCAGCTTGGCGTAGGACACGTTCTGCCGGTCGATATAGGCGATCAGGTAGAGCAGGCCGAGCAGCGGCATCAGCCGCAGGGTCACCGTGCGGACGGTGCTCTCGGCAAACGCCTCGTCGACCGGGGGCTGCGTGGGGGGCATCTGGCGTTCCTCTGGACCCGTGCGGCCCCTCGTGGCGAGGGCCGGCATTACCCAGAGTAATCCCTGGCCCGGCCCTCGCCTACCGGGCAAGCGCCAGGAGCCGGTCGCAGTCGACATGGGCCGCGATGTGTCGCGCGAGGTCGTCGAGGGCCGCCTCGACCCCGGCCTCGTAGCCGGATCCCTCCGAGATCGTGCCGAGGCGGGCGAGCCAGGCGGCGCGCTGGGCATCGTGCGCGAACAGGCCGTGCACGTAGGTCCCGGCCACCAAGCCATCCGCCGAGACCGCCCCGTCGGTGCGCCCGTCGGAGAGCCGCAGCAGCGGCCGGGCCGCGTCGGGGCCCTGGGTCGTGCCGATATGCATCTCGTAGCCCGAGAACGGCACCGCATCGGCCAGGCTCGTGCCGGTGGCTTCGGCCAGCCGCTTGTCGGGTGTCATCACGGTCTCGACGTCGAGGAGCCCGAGGCCCGGCACCGTGCGCGGCGCCCCCTCGATCCCGTGCGGATCGGCGAGGGATTTTCCCAGCATCTGGTAGCCGCCGCAGAGCCCGAGCACCCGGCCGCCCCGGCGGACATGGGCGCGCAGGTCGATATCCCAGCCCTCTCGGCGGAAAGCCTCTAGGTCGTCGATCGTGGTCTTGGAGCCCGGCAGCAGCACCAGGGCGGCCTCCGCGGGGATCGGCGTTCCGGGCCGCACCAGCACCACCGACACGCCGGGCTCGGCGCGAAGCGGGTCGAGATCGTCGAAATTGGCGATGCGCGGCAGCACCGGCACCGCCACCGTGACGGTCCCGGCCGGGCGCGGCCCGGAGCCCGCGAGCCCGAGCACGTCCTCGGCCGGCAGGCGCGCGGCCGCGGGGAAATGCGGCACGAGGCCGAGCGCCGCCCATCCGGTCCGCTGGGCGATCAGCCGCATCCCGTCGGCGAACAGGCTCGGGTCACCGCGGAAGCGGTTGACGATGAAGCCAGCGATCATCGCGGCGTCGGCGGGATCGATCACCACCTTCGTGCCGACCAGGCTCGCGATCACCCCGCCCCGGTCGATGTCGCCGACCAGCACCACCGGCGTGTCGGTGGTGCGGGCAAAGCCCATATTGGCGATGTCGCCGGCCCGGAGATTCACCTCCGAGGCCGAGCCCGCGCCCTCGACCAGCACGAGGTCGGCTTCCGCGGCCAGGTGCGAAAAACTTTCCAGGACGGATTGCATCAGCCGGGGCTTCCAGGCCTGGTAGTCGCGGGCCTTCACGGTGGCGACCATCCGCCCCTGCACCACCACCTGGGAGCCGACCTCGCTCTGGGGCTTCAGCAGCACCGGGTTCATGTGCACGGAGGGCGGCACCCGGGCGGCCCGGGCCTGGAGTGCCTGGGCGCGCCCGATCTCGCCGCCATCCAGGGTGACGGCGGCGTTGTTCGACATGTTCTGCGGCTTGAACGGGCGCACCGCCAAGCCCCGGTCGGTGAAGGCGCGCGCCAGCCCCGCCACCAGCAGCGACTTGCCGACATCGGAGCCGGTGCCCTGGATCATCAGGGCCTTTTTCGGGCGCGGGCTCAGAACTCGATCCCCTCCTGGGCCTTCACGCCGGCGGAAAAGTGGTGCTTCACGCTGCCCATCTCGGTGACGAGGTCGGCGGCCTCGATCAGGGCCGGCTTGGCGTTGCGGCCGGTGACGACGACGTGCAGGTCCGGCCGGCGGGCTCGCAGGGCGGCGACCACGGCGTCGAGGTCGAGATAGTCGTAGCGGAGCGCGATGTTGAGCTCGTCGAGGACGAGCAGGCGGATCGTGGGATCGGCCATCAGGCCCTCGGCCACGGCCCAGGCGTGGCGGCAGGCGGCGATGTCCCGGGCCTTGTCCTGGGTCTCCCAGGTGAACCCCTCCCCGAGCGTATGCCAGGCGACCCGGTCGCCGAAGGCCGCGACCGCGTGGCGCTCGCCCGTGTCCCAGCCGCCCTTGATGAACTGCACCATGCCGACCCGCCAGCCGCGGCCGAGCGCCCGCAGCATCAGCCCGAGCGCCGCCGTGCTCTTGCCCTTGCCGGGGCCGGTATGGACTAGGAGCAGGCCCTTCTCGACGGTCTTCCCCGCCACCTCGGCGTCCTGCACGGCCTTGCGCTTCTCCATCTTCTCGCGGTGGCGGGTCACGTCGTCGCTCATGCGGGCGCTCCTGGTTTGACGATGAGCGGCAGCCCGGCCACGGTGAGCACGACCCGGTCGGCCCGGGCGGCGAGCCGCTGGTGCAGGCGCCCGGCCTCGTCGCGGAAGCGGCGGGCGAGCGCATTGTCCGGCACGATCCCGAGCCCGACCTCGTTGCCGACCAGCACCAGCGGCCCCGGCGCCCGCGCACAGGCGGCGAGCAGCCGAGCCACGGCATCCTCCAGGTCGGCCTCCGCCAGGATCAGGTTGGTGAGCCAGAGGGTGAGGCAATCGACCAGGACGGGCCCCTCCGCGGCCGCCACCGCCTCCGGCAGGGCGAGCGGCACGTCGCGGGTGCGCCACGGCTCGGCGCGCCGGGCGCGGTGCTGGCCGATGCGCGCGACCATCTCGTCGTCGAAGGCCTGCGCGGTGGCGAGATACAGCCACGGGCCGGGGCAGGCCTCGATCAGCCTCTCCGCGTAGGCGCTCTTGCCGGAGCGCGCCCCGCCGAGGACGAGGGTCATGCGGGGCGGGATCTGCACCATGCCCCTCCATCGCTCCAACCCGCCCCGCGGTCAAACCGGAGCCCGCATGCGGATCGACGGTTGCCGGACGCCCCGCCGCCGACTATAGAACCCCGGCCTAACCAAAGCGCCCTTCGTCTAGCGGTCCAGGACGTCGCCCTTTCACGGCGAAAACACGGGTTCGATTCCCGTAGGGCGCGCCAACAAAATCAAGCACTTAACTCAAATTTTGGCCCTGTGACGGCGGGTCGTACGGAAAATATACGGAAAATCTGTCGAGGTTCGTGACCATTCGTGGGGATCCGCGGGTGTATGATCCTCACGGTGCCACTCGCTCGGATTGCCAGTCCCGCAGCATCATCCTGACCGCTCCCGGCCCTCGTCCGTCGATCACCCCAAATGCGGCCACAGGTCTCTGGTCTGTTGACCCAAAGCCGGGCCGGGCCGAATGCCATTTCGATGCCGACCGGTGGGCGGGCGATGTGGATCGAGCACCGCGCCCGATGAGGCTGTGCGGCAACATGGGCTACGGCCCCTGCTCCTACAGGCACTCTGTGCGACGCGCAGGAGTTTGAACGACCTGCGGTCGGGACATTATCTATCATTGTCTCCGCGAGGCCTGAGGTGCAAACGCAATGCAAATCGGGATGTCAGCGGTTGCTGCGCGTACTCCATCCGTTGGGGTCGACGCGGGCCGTGCGTCGGTCCGCCGCGACGAAATCGGCGCGCAGCTGTAAATTTTCGGGTGGCTTACGGGAAACCCTCTCCGCGGCTCCGTACGAGCCGCGGAGACGTCGATCCCATGCCCCACGCCATCACCACTGACCTCACCTCGACGCCGACTCTGACCGCCCGTTCGAGGACGAGACGATCAGCCTGATCGCCCTCGTCACCCTCCTGTCCGCCCCCGCCTTCGCCTGGGCACCGCTGGAGGGCCGCTTCCAGAGGCAGGGCAAGAGCAGGCTCGAACTTCAGGTCTATGCGCTCGGCACAGACGAACTGAAGGACAAGCATCTCGTCGTCGCCGAGACCGCGATCCCGAACGCTTGCACCGGCGAGGTCCGCGGCGTTGCAGGCCTACCGCGAAGAAGCGAGTGCGAGGATGGGCCGACAGAGATTCGTGATCTGTTCTCGTAGCGACGGAACGAAGCTTTGCTGTACGCTCACTGTGCAACGTTAGGTGGAATTCGTGGCTTTCCGCTTCATACACACAGCCGACTGGCAGATCGGCAAGGCTTTCGCGAATTTCACCGGTGACCCGGGCGCCGACTTGCGCGGACAGAGGATCAAGACCGTCGAGCGCATCGCCGAGGTCGGGTGGGCGAACGAGGTCGACGCCATCCTAGTGGCGGGCGACGCGTTCGACAGCAACGACGTCTCGGAACGCACGTTGGTGCGCACCGTCGAGGCGTTAAAGCCCTTCCAGGGCACATGGGTCTTCCTCCCCGGCAACCACGACGCCGCCCTCGCGCACAGCGTCTGGACCCGCCTACGCGGCATGGACCTGCCCAGCAACATCGTGATCGCGGATCGCCCTATCCCCGTGGATCGATGGCGGGGACGCGCTACCGTGTTGCCGGCGCCCCTACGTCGGCGCCGCGAGGCGCTCGACCAGACGGAGTGGTTCGATGTCGCCCCCTCGCCCGAGGATAGTTGCCGGATCGGGCTGGCGCATGGCGCAGTCGCCGGCCGGCTGCCCGACAAGGCCGATTCCGCTAACGAGATCCCTCAGGACCGGGCGGCGAAGGCCAGGCTCTGCTACCTCGCCCTGGGCGACTGGCACGGGGCGCTCAAGATCGCCCCCCGCACCTGGTATGCGGGAGCGCCCGAGCCCGACCGCCACAAGGCCAATGCCTCCGGCCTCGTTCAGCTGGTTGAGCTCGACGGGGTCGGCGCGCCGGAGCGGGTCGATGCGATACCGGTCGGGCACTATTGCTGGATCCGCCTCGATGTCGAGTTGCTCGACGGCACCTGCGGGAAGGCGCTGCAGGCGCTCGACGCGTTGACGCAGGAGCATCGATGCTGCGTCATCCACCTGCTCCTGAGTGGAAGCGTCAGTCTCGGCGAGCGCCGGCGCCTCGAGGCCGAGCTCCGCCGATGGGAGGCGCGGGTCCATCACCTCGAGGTCGATGACACCGCCCTGCGCGACGAACCGACCGCGGACGACCTCGATGCCATCGACACCGCCGGATTCGTCCGGCTCGCCGTCGAACGCCTCCGCCTGAAGGCGTCCGATCCGGCGCATCCGGAGCGGGACACGGCGCGCACGGCCCTTCGCATGCTCTACCTCGACCACCTCGGGACCTCGGACGCCTGACGCCATGCAGCTCCGCCGAATCGAGATCCGCGACTTCCGCAAGCTCGGCCACGTCGTCGTCGACGGATTGGAGGACGGCCTGAACGTCATCGTCGGTGACAACGAGGCCGGGAAGTCGACCGTCCTGGCGGCCTTGCGCGCGGCCCTGTTCGAGCGCCATCGCATCTCCGGTGACGTCGCCAACGCGATGTTGCCCTACAATCAGGCGGTTCGGCCGGAGATAGCCATCGACTTCGAGGTCGCGGGTCTAGCCTGGCGCCTACGCAAGGCTTTCTGCCAGAAGCCGGAGGCCGAGCTACGGGGACCCGGCGAACGATACCTCAATGACGACGCGGAAGAGCGCCTCGCCACCCTTCTCGGGTTCACCCACCCGGGCCGGGGCGGTTCGAAGCCCGAGGAGCACCAGGGGATCTATGGACTCTGCTGGGTCGACCAGGGGGCCGCGCATCGGTCGCTTGGCGTGGGCGCGGGTCGCGAGAGTGTCGCCTCGGCGCTCGAGAGCGAAGTCGGGCAGATGGTCGGCGGGGAGCGCGGTCGGGCACTCCTCGCAAAGGCGGAGGGGCGACGCAACGCGGCGTGGACCCAAACCGGCCGGCCCCGCGGGATCCTGAAGGGCCTCCAGGATGAGGTGGCATCTCTCGGCGCCGAGCGCGACGGCCTACGCTCCCGCCTGGCTGGCCTCCACGAGAAGGTGGAGAAGCTCGGTGCCGTGCACGCCGCGATCGAGCGTATCGAGCGCGAGGAGCGGCTGCCCCGCGCGGTCGCGGCCCTGGAGAAGGCCCGGGCGGACGCGTCCCGCGTCGACGAGATGCGCGCAGCGTGCGCGCAGGCGGGAGCGGAGGCCCGGAGGACGGAGCGCGAGCGCGACAACGCGGCGGAGCGCTCGGCCGCGCGCCAAGCCCTCGTGGCGAAGGCGACGCGGGCCAAGGCCGAGCTGGCCGAGGCCGAACGGGTCGCCGAGCAGGCGAGGACCATGTCCGCCGGGCGCGACGGCGCCGTCCGCCTGGCCTACAAACGTCTGGCGGTCGCGAGGGCCGCGCATGCCGCCGCCGTGGATGAGGCCGCCGCGACCGAGGCGGCCCTGGGCCGGCGTCGGGATCTCGAGAGCCTACGGGGGCTCGAGGCGCAGCTCGCGCTGGCGGAGGCTGCGGAACGGAGGCGCCGCGCGGCGGCCGCGCGCGCCGCGAACATCTCGATCACGAAGGCGCAGGTCGCCGATCTCGAGCGCATCGAGGCGGAGTGCGCCCGGGCCCGCTACCAACTCGAGGCGGCCAGCGTACGCATCGAGTTCCGGCCCGAAGGCTCGGCTGTCGTTGCCGTGGACGGGCTTCCGCATCCGGCGGAGAGCGAACTCCTGCTGACCCGCGACGCATCCCTGCATCTCCGCGGATTCGGGACGTTGACGGTGCGACCGGGCGGCGGCGTCGAAGCCCTGGCTCATGCCGCGGAACGCCTCGAAGCCGCGTTCGCAGAGGCTCTGCGGGCGGTCCGCGCGGAGAGCGTCGCGGCGGCGGCGGACGCGCTTCGGGCTCGAGACGACGCGACCCGAGATGCCGACGCCGAGCGCAAGGCGGTGGAGGCTGCTGCGCCGCGGGGCCTCGATCCGCTGCGGGACGAGACGGACCGCCTGCGGTCTTCTGTAGGGCAGCCGCTGCCCCCGGACGTCTCGGACCGGCTCGCGACGGCGACGCCGTCCGTCCTCGCCGACAGGCGTCGGGTGGTTACGGAGGCTCGGGACGCGGTCAGGGGCATCGAGTCGGACGTCGAGGACCTGCGTACCGTGCGGGACCAGGCCGCCACGGAGGCGGCTACCCTGGTCGAGAGGGCCGCGGCGGCCCGACGCGACTACGAGGCGGGGCTGCGGGAACTCGCCGAGGTGCGTGCGCAGTCGACGGACGACGAGTTGGCCACGCAGGTGGCCGAGGCTGTAGCGTTCCTGGCGACGGCGTTGGAGGTGGAGACCGAGACGCGCGCTGCCGCAGACTCGGTCGATACCGGATCCGAGCTACTGCTGCAGAAAGCCGAGCGGGCGGAGCGGTCCGTCAGGGAGGACCTGGAGCGCCAGAGGCAGGCCCAGCGGGAATTGGAGGTCGAGCTGAGAACCTTGGGTCGCGACGGGTTCGGGGAACAGCTCGCCGAGGTGGAAGGCAAGTTGGAGCGAGTCAGGCTACAGGCGGAGGCGAAGGAACGCGAGGGCAGCGCGGCGCGCCTGCTTCACGAGACGCTGCTGGAAGCGCAACGCGAATCCAAAGATCGCTGGCTCGGCCCGGTGCGAGAACGTGTCAGGCCCTACCTGCGCCTGATCCAGCCGGACACCGAGGTCGTCCTGAACGAGGACACCCTCGAGCTGACCGGCTTCGTGCGCGGAGGGCATCAAGAGCCGTTTACGGCATTGAGCGTCGGTGCTCGGGAGCAAGTCGCCGTGATCACCCGGCTGGCACTCGCCGAGATCCTGCTCGGGTCGGGCAAGCCTTCGGCCGTGATCCTCGACGACGCGCTGGTTAATACGGACGAGGGCCGCCTCGAGCGCATGCACCTCGTGCTGCACCGCGCGGCGCGGAACCTGCAGATCCTCGTGCTCACCTGCCGGGAAAGGGACTTTGCGCAGTCGGGTGCCACGATCCGGCGGATGGCCTGATATCCAGTCAGTACGCAGGACCGTCGAAGCTTATCTGCCGTAATACGATACGGTTGACGTCAGGAAGTTCGTGACCGGCGGGTACGTCAGCGTCTTGGACTCAGGCGACCGGACGGCGCTTTGACGCACAGCTCGGCGTGTCGAGCGCGTGTCCCACCGGCTACATCGCATCGAACCCCTTTCTGCGTGCGCCTAGACCCCAGGCAGACCCCACCGGCTGCACCGCCATCCCCCCCCCCTGTCCCTCCCGGCCGTACGCCCCACCACCAGCCTCTGTCAGCCGCTGTCCGATGGTCGGCGCCCTCACGCCGCATTGGTTGCGGTTCACTCCTCCGCCCGTTCCAGGAACCCCATCCTGTCAAAAGGCGTTGGAATGGGACCCCGGATCGGCGTGCAATTGGGACCCCTTCGCAAGCTGGGTACGGTACGGTGCGGCTGAGCTGATCCGACGTCCAGCTTTGGCGTCGTAGGCGCTGGCCTCAGGCGCGGTTCTTGA
>NZ_JAKSYJ010000002.1 GCF_022829365.1 Methylobacterium sp. J-077
CGACCGGATCGGGTCCGAGTCGGCTTCATGCGGGCTGGGACGGGAACGGCTGCGGCCTACGGGGCCGGCTCGACCTGCTGCTCCGGCACGGGCACGTCGAAGCCGTTCAGCGTGATGCAGACCATCGCGTAGAGGCCGACGAGGTGGATCAGTTCGGACACGCCGGGGGCGCCGAACGCGGCGACGACCCGGTCGTAGACGGGGCGCGGAAGGACGCCGCCGGCATTCAGGGAGCTGGCAGCATCGAAGACAGCAGCCTCCTCGGTTGTGAGGTCGGACGGACGCTGACCAGACACGATGGTCGCGACCTTGCCTTCCGGCAGACCCTTCTCCCGGGCGACCTGGACGTGGGCGTAGAGCTCGTAGGCCGACTTGAAGCGCGAGCCCGTCACCAGGATCGCGACCTGCCGTGCCGCTTCCGTCAGGGCGCCGCGCTTTGACACCGCCTCGGTGAGGTCCCAGACCGCCTGGCCGATCTTCGGTTCGTGCAGCCAGGGATTGAACGGGCCGAGCAGCGCGCCGTCCGCCCTTTCCGTCTGGAACCCCTGGAACTGCTTCGCGATGCCGGCCCGGAGCATGTCGTAGAGGCGGCGCTGCTCGGTGCTGAGGTCCTGCGGTGGAATAGGCGGGAGACGCAACGGAGAACTCCGCGAGGGGGGACGGGGCAGTCGTATCGACCTACCCGCGACAAGCCCCCCCCTGGCCTCGGCGTTCCAAAAATTCGTTCACGTCTGAGTGAAATGAGCCTGAACGAGGAACGGATAAGCCTAGGCGAGGTTCATCGTCGGATTTGAAAATGATGGAGTTGAGAGCCTTGCCAGCGCCTGTCCGTTA
>NZ_JAKSYJ010000008.1 GCF_022829365.1 Methylobacterium sp. J-077
GGCTCGGCGTCAGGCGCCCTCCCTGCGTCAGCGAGAAGCGCGGCACGGCGTCGAGCAGAGCCTTGGGGTAGGGGTGGCCGGGGTCGCGCATGACCGCGCCGCGCGGTCCGGACTCGACGAGGCGGCCGCGATAGAGCACCGCCACGTCGTGGGCGACGTTGGCGACGACGCCGAGGTCGTGGGTGATCAGCAGGATCGCCATGCCGGTCTCGTCCTGCAGCCGGGTCAACAGCGCGAGGATCTGGGCCTGGGTCGTCACGTCGAGGGCCGTCGTCGGCTCGTCGGCGACGAGCAGGGCGGGCTTGAGGATCAGCGCCATCGCGATCATCGCCCGCTGGCGCAGGCCGCCGGAGAGCTCGAACGGATAGGTGTGCAGCGCCCGCGCCGGATCGGGGAAGCCGACGCGGGCGAAGGCGTCCCTGGCCTGCGCGTCGGCCTCGGCCCGGGTGGCGTTGCCGTGGATGCG
>NZ_JAKSYJ010000009.1 GCF_022829365.1 Methylobacterium sp. J-077
CCTGCCACTGACCTGACCGGTATTTTGGACCGGGCCAGTTGCGAGGTTACTGCATGGTAGCGGCCATGGGTAGCCGGAAGGCCAGATCCGGGTAGCTGACGGGCGCGGGCGGCCGATAGCCCAGCGACGAATGCGGTCGGAGGCGGTTGTAGGTGGTTTGCCAGAGACCGATCACGATCTGCGCTTCCTTCAGCGAGTAGAAGATCTCCTGGTTTAGACACTCGTCACGAAGCTTGCCGTTGAAGCTCTCGCAATAGCCATTCTCCCACGGGGATCCTGGCGCGATGTACTGGATCTGCGAGCCAGCTTTGGCGACCCACTTGCGCAACGCCTTTGCGATCATCTCAGGACCATTGTCGCAGCGGATGTTCTCCGGGATGCCGTGCAGGCACATCGCGTCGGCCAGCGCCTCGATCACGCCGAGGCTGTTGATGCG
>NZ_JAKSYJ010000031.1 GCF_022829365.1 Methylobacterium sp. J-077
ACCAATCAGCACAATATGACAAAACACATCACGCAACTACCACAACAACACGCAACACCCACACCCCACACAACCCCCAACAAACCAACCACAACATATAAAACACAAAAAAAAACAACATGCAAACAACCAAACATAAAAACATACACAAACATCTCACTAACAATAGCACAGCAAAACTACATAATAAATGGAAGGTAGCGTTTTTTTAGGGGCGGGGTTGGGGGGGGGGGGGGGGGGGCATCGCCTTTGGTGCCGTGAGCCGGTGAGAACACCAGATGAGTCTTACCCATGATCGAGCAGTTTTTAAATTCCGCCTCTTACGATATTTGCCGGCGTAATTTCTAAGAATGCGCCACCTGGTAGCGATATCCACCGACGCACGTGTACATACAGCCTCACACGTCGCGCTCTTCGCCAATCCTGTGAGGCACTTCGATCCCCAAAGCGCGCTGCAGAGCAGTCTCACTGCATCGGGTTAGAAATGTCGGGTGACTTGGCCGGCTGGCCGTGATGCGACTACGGCCGTAGGTGTAGGCGCCGCCGTAGGCGGGATCGGCGATGAACTTGCGCAGCGTCACGTAGTGGGGGCGCCGCCAAACGACCGGGGCGGCGTTGCCGTGTGTCGGCAGATGAAGGCTCGTGCGCCAAGAACCAGAGCAGGACTGGTGCACACTGCACATACACGACCACATGGGCGGTCGATGGCGACGTACAGGTCACGTTTGCGCGTGACGCGGTCGAGGTCCTGAAGCCTGGCCAGGTGCTTCACTTCGACTTGGATGAAGCCGGCTTCGTTGTCCTGACCCACTGCTTCGCGGAGCGCGCCTACAGAGGTGAGCGCATCGGCATGGCCACGGCCATCGTGGTCGAGGTCGTCGGCCCGGAAGCCGGGCAGAAGGGCTTTGCCGTTCAACCCAAGCGAAGGGTGATCGAGCGGACATTCAGTTAGATCGACCGCTGCCGCAGGCTCGCGCGCGACCACGAAGCAACCCCGTCCTCCGCGCTCGCCTGGACTTGCTTCAGTTCAGTGAAGAGCGGTTTGGTCGGCGATCCCCCTCTCGAATTGGGTGGGGCTTGTGAAGCCCAGCGCCGAGTGCCGGCGGCAGGGATTGTAGAAGCCATTGATGTAATGGGCCAGCGCGGCGATGGCCTCGGCTTGCGTCTGGAACGCGGTGCGCCAGACCAATTCGCTCTTCAGCGTCTTGAAGAACGTCTCGACCATCGCGTTATCATAACAGTTTCCCTTACCAGACATCGAGATCACGATGCCAGGTCCTCGTAGTTCCGCCTGATACTCACTCGAACAGTACTGACTGCCGCGGTGGGAATGATGCAACAACCCTGGTCCGGGCTGTCTGACGACAAGGGCACGTCGCAGCGCCGCCAGTGCAAGCTCTTTGTGAAGGCGATCGCCTGCCGCCCAGCCTACGACCCGTCGGGAGTACAGATCGAGGACCACCGCCAGGTACAGCCAGCCCTCCCTCGTCCAGATGTAGGAGATGTCACTCCCCCACTTCCGATCCGGCCCAGCCGTCGTAAAGTTCTGATCGAGATGGTTGGGCGCGACTGGACAGGCGTGATCGCTGTCCGTGGTACGCCGGAAGCGGCACGGCTGGCGGGCCCTTAGCATGCACTCCTGCATCAGCCGGGCCACGCGCCGCCGGCCGGCCGCCAAAACCTGCTCGCGCAACTCGTGGGTCATGCGCGGGCGGCCATACGTCTCGTGGGCAGGCGTGAAGGCGGAGCGGACGTGGGCAAGCAGCACGAGATCCTCGCGCTGCCGCGTCGAGGCCGGGCGGTTCTTCTAGGCGAAATAGCCGCGCGGACTGACGTCGAGGACCTTGCACAGGAGCGCGACTGGAAAGTCCTTCTCCCCCGCGTCGATGAAGCGGAACCTTATCGATTTCCTCTTATGGCGGAAAAAGCCGTGGTCCGATTTAGGATCTCTCACTCCTGGCGCAGAACCTCGTTCTCGCGCCACAAGCGCTAAAGCACGGCGGCCATGTCCTCCTGCCGATCGGCCGGCGGATGGTCCATCTCCGCTTACGCCGGCCGTCGATCCAGTTGCGCAGCGTCGAGAGCCCGACGCCGAGATCGGCGGCTACCTCGCGGCGGGACCGCTCAATCGTCTACGCTAGTCGAACCGTCTCAGCGCGAGACTCAGGGGCAAAGGTCTGCTTCCGGTCTGCCATCGAAACGCTCATCCTTCATGAAAAGAGCACTCCACTTTCTCGAGGCAAGTCCAACTTGCGGGTGCCCGCGGTCGATATAGCGTAGCGCCTGGCCAGCACGCCGGAGCCATCGTGCGAGCGGGCGCTCAAAGCAGCATGGTCGCGCGCACCGTTGAACCGCCACACATAGGCTTCGATCGCTCAACGTGCAGCATCCCAACGACACTCCGCAATGAGACGACAACTTCCGCATAGCATCTATCCGCCATAGCAATCTTCCACGAAAGATCCGGCCTCGTCGCCTGCGAGGCCGGACGGCGGCCCTGCTCCAGTAATTTCAAGATCCCTAAAGAGACAGTAAAACCCAAAGATCCGAAAATCTAGAACACTAACTTAATAACAGCATGCAACAAGCTATCATGATTAGCGGATCTGCACATCACTGTATCGAGACTATCACGCCGCCCCGATATCAAGCAGGAAGCTGTCAATATCCATTTTGACATTGTTGCATTGCGTTGCGACCAAAGTTGCCGCGCTTATAACATGATTTGCAGCACGACCCGTATTTTCTGAAGAGTTTAGGACTTTGATTGCGTTCTCAGAGACATCGCGGGTCCCGTGCGCAGCCTCCAAGGCATTGCGAGAGATCTCGTTAGTTGCTGCCGCTTGTTGTGAAACTGCTTCGGCGATTGCCGCGCTGATCCCATCCATCGTTGCTATGGTTCGCCCGATATGCCGTATTGCTTCAACGGCTTGATTGGTAGCAGCTTGGATAGCCGTAATCTGACCGCCAATCTCATCCGTTGCTTTAGCGGTTTGACCTGCAAGGTTTTTCACCTCAGCGGCTACGACCGCGAAGCCTTTGCCTGCTTCGCCAGCTCGGGCCGCCTCGATCGTCGCGTTAAGCGCCAGAAGGTTGGTCTGGCTAGCAATCGCTGAAATTGTCGTCATAGCCGCTCCGATCTGGTCGGCAGCCTTAGTTAATCCGGCCATTGCTGCGACGGTGGATTCGGCGTCATGCGTAGCCCGCATTACCACCTCGCTGGAACGGCACACCTGCCGCTCGATTTCTTGCAACGAAGCGACCATTTGTTCGGCCGCCGCCGCAACTGTCTGAACGTTATTAGCGGTCTGCTCAGCCGCTGCACTGGAAGCTACCGCCTGACCATTTGTAGAATCAGCAACTTCTGTCATCGAATGAGCAGTGTTATCGAGCTCTACAGTCGCAGCTTTCACGATCAAGAGTGATCTGGTCACTACCTCCCTAAAGTTATCTATAAGGCCCTGCATTGTTCTAGAGCGCAGCTGTCCAAGACGAAACGTTTCCATAGAGTCGTGAATATCTACAATAGTGCCACAGGCACGAGTCAAAATGCCTTCAGGACTATGGACAACTCCAAACGTGCCGCGAAACCAGCGGTAAGTTCCATCTCGGGTTCGAATTCTATAATCCGCGGAGTAAGAATTTTTGTTCCCAACGCGTTGGATCGCGTCGGCAAAAGCTTTGGCGGTAACCACAAGATCGTCGGGATGGGTTCTCTCTGTCCAATGACCTAACTCATCAGGAAACTCTTCCGGATGGTCTTTATAGCCCACTAATTCTCGCATCATGGAAGAGAACATCCATCGGCATTTGGGGTGCGACGGATCTCCAGCATAAATTTTTCCATCCCAGATGCCAACGCCGGATCGACTCTTGAGAATATCAAGAAAAACGGTGTCGTCAGATCGTCTAGCGAACATTTTCCGGCCAAGTTGTTATGGGTTCGACACGTAATAGGAAAGCCACAAAACGTATATGATCAGTTAACAAAGTGACTGTTTCGTCTTCATCCGGAGCGGCAGAGTATCAGTTCGCTGTCTAAATGTGAGACCTCCTCAGCATCTTCGACGATGCGGAACGCTTGTTCGATGAGCCAAAAATTGGATGGCTTGTAGATTGAGCTGCGCGGTGCAGGGGTAGAGTCGAGGCGCTTGCGTAGCGCTATCTGCTACAAGAGTCCCTCCAACACGAGCCGTTGACACCTCTTGTAAGCCGCATTGAAGCCGGTCAGCCCAATCTCCGAAGCGTCGTGTCTCGGGAGCGTGATCAGCAACACCTTTCGCTGGACGCAGGCGTAGAAGCGCTCGCACAAGCTGCTACCCGGCATCGTGATAAACGATGCCCTGAAGTATCAATCCCCGCTCGGGCGAGCCCATCGAAACAGGTGGCGCCGCGAGCACACGGGTGCGAGCCGGCCGGAACGCATTATAACGTAGCAAAATTCACCCGAACGCATCGCGAAGCGCAGCAGCGACCACCAAACGGTGTTTTTCCATCGCCGCATTGACCGGTCAGTGACCGCCCCTGACATGGCCCTGGGTTCTGACATCACCCTGGGTTCAGACAAGAATTTTTTTTCAGGGTCCGCTTTTTTTAGCTTGACTAAAAATCCGGCGTGTCCGACCATCGGAGAAGATCCTGCTGGCCATATGCTGGCGAACACAGTGATTACCATGGTTCTCGGTCGGCTTGGCGAACGCATTCGGGAGAGGCGTCGCGATCTCAAGAAGACACTTCAGGAGGTCGCCGACGCGAGCGGCCTGTCCGTCGGCTTCATCTCGCAGATCGAGAGAAATTTGACAGTACCGTCTCTATCGTCGCTCGCGATGGTCGCGGAGGTCTTAGACATATCGATTGGAGACCTCACCGGACAACCGGCAGCGCCGAATCCAAAGACTCGCCAGGACAATCGAACCCCATACTCACTCGAAGCCGGCCAAGTCCGTTACGAGCGCTTGTCGAGCGTTTTTCCTGGCAGCGCTCTACACTCCGTGAAATTCACGATGCCATGCGGCTATCGATCCGAAACAGTCTCACACCACGGTGAGGAGCTTGTATTTGTTATCCGCGGCAGAATACAGTATCGCGTGTTGAAGGAAGTGTTCGTGTTGGATGAAGGCGACAGCCTGCATTTCGACGCAACCAAACCTCACAGCATTGAGGCCATGCCTCATGAGGCTGGCGTCGCCGTTGTAGTCTGGACAGGAACTCTTGATATCTTCGACGGGGAAACCGAAGCGTCAAGCGTGACTGCGGAATCGTTAACCGGAACTGAATTCCGGGCTCTAGCACATTAAATTCAGGACAGGCGACGCGACAGCGGCGCCGCAAGAAGCTGAATTGTTATGCAAAACGTCTAGCGCAAATCTAGACGATAGCCAAACTTTGCCAAAAATCAGAACGGGCCCGATGATGCCAATACCTTACTTATCTGCACTGACGACGACTCTCTCCGCGCGAAGTAATCCCAAGCAAGCCTTCGACATCATCGCGCAGGCGTTTCAGGCCGAGGTCGGGTACCGCCTCCTCACTTTCACAGCCATCATCGCCGACTCGTCTTCTGTAAAGCGGTTGTGGAGCTCCCACCAGGACATCTACCCAGCCGGCGGAACAAAGCAGCTTGAGAACCACGAGTGGGGACGTGTCGTGCTGCAGGAACAGCGGCCGATAGTCTGTAACGAACCAGCCGATCTCCAACGCATATTCGCGGATCACGTAGACATCGCCAACCTCGGATGCAGCGCAGGCGTGAATCTTCCCGTCGTCTTTCAAGGCGACGTCCTCGGGACGGTAAACATCTTCCACAAGGCACAATGGTTTTCGCAAGACAAAATAGACCGTGGGACAGATTTGATGGCCTTGGTCTACGCGCCGATGCTGCTGTCTAGGCAGTAACGAGCGATTATGGAGTTTACAATGAAACAGCGAACACGAGTGTGCACCGACGTCGGAGGCACCTTCACCGATTTAGTGTACTTCGAAACAGACGCGGGCGGTCAACAAACTGTACGGACAGCGAAGGCGGACACCACTCCACCGAACTACGAAGAGGGTATCCTGGAAGTCCTCCGTCGGGGTGCCGTCGATATCGAAAACATCGGCTTTTTCGCGCACGGCACCACCGTTGTCATCAACTCTCTGACTGAGCGGAGAGGCGCCAAGACAGGACTGATTACCACAGAGGGTTTCCGGGACGTCATTGAGATTGCCCGTGGGGCTCGCCCCGACTTCTACAATCTGAAATTCCGAAAGCCCGCTCCCTTCGTACCCAGGTACCTCAGAAAGGAACTCCCAGAACGTGTCGACGCTCGAGGCGAGGTCCTCAAGGAACCCGACCTCACGAATCTCCCAGCCATTCTCGACGTGTTCAAAGCGGAAGGCGTTGAAGCGATCGCGGTCAGCTTCCTTCACGCATACGCCAATCCTCTGCACGAGCAACAAGTCGTCGATGCGATCTCGTCCTTGTGGCCTGAAGTTTCTGTCGTCGGCTCCCATCAGATCACTCGCGAGTGGCGTGAGTATGAGCGAACCAACACGGCTGTTATGTCGGCGTTCGTTCAACCTGTAGCCGCCCGCTATCTCTCCCGGTTGGAGCAGAAGCTGCGCAGCCAAGACTACTCCGGCCCGATCTACGTCATGCAGTCGAACTGCGGCGTGGACACCCTGGCGCACGCCAAAGAAACGCCGATTACAATGGTCGAATCTGGCCCGGCCAGCGGCATGTGGGGCGCCGCGGCTCTTGGCCAATTGGTCGGTGAGTCAAATGTAATTGCGTTGGATATTGGCGGCACTACAGCCAAATGCTCGTTGATAGAAGACGGCAAGGTGCAGATCAAAACAGATTACTATATCGAGCGCGACCGTACGAGCCCCGGCTACCCGATCATGGTTCCAGTTGTCGATCTCGTCGAGATTGGCAATGGTGGAGGATCTATCGCTTGGGTCGACGAATTCGAACGGCTACACGTCGGCCCGCAGTCGGCAGGCGCCTCGCCAGGGCCGGCTGCGTATGGCCGGGGCGGCCGCAAGGCGACGACCACCGATGCAAACTTGATGCTCGGTCGCATCAATCCCCAGTATTTTTGCGGCGGCACGATGGAAGCAGACATGCGCGCAGTCGAGGCTGCGCTTCAGGAGCTGACACAGCAACTAGATTTGCCAGCGGTCGAAATCGCGAAGGGGATCATACAAATCGCCGACTCAAATATGGTCAACGCCCTGAAGTTGGTTTCGATCAACCGTGGGTTTGATCCGCGCGATTTCACGCTAATCGCCTTCGGCGGCGGCGGCGGCATGCACGCAGTGTCCCTGGCTCAAGAGCTCGGCGTCAAGAAGGTCATCATCCCTAAGGCGGCCGGCGTCTTCTCGGCTTGGGGCATGATGATGTCCGACCTCCGGCGCGATCAGTTTCTCACCAAACTGCTGATGCTCAAGGACGCCGATGCTGTCGTTCAGGCCCAGACGCTGCTCAACGAACTGGTCGATAAATCCCGGACGGAATACATCTCCGAGGGCATACGCGAGACAGACATCCGTATCGTGAGCTCAATTAAGCTGCGGTACCAAAATCAAGAACACGCGGTTGAGGTAGAACTGCAGGACGGCGAACTCCTGACTGACAGTGCAAACGTAATCGGCGAGCGGTTCCATGAACAGTACGAGCGGCAATACACGTACCGCCTAGACGCTCCGATTGAGCTCGTTGGCTTCCATGTCGTCGCTTTTGCGCGGGTCGGGACTCTCGAAATCTTACGAGAAGAATGTACCGCGTCGGATGCAAGTTCCGCTCAGAAGGGGACGCGCAACGTCAATTATGCCGCCAGCGGTATCCATCGAGCCCACATCTACGACAGCACCAAACTTAAGCCCGGGATGAGCTTTAACGGCCCCGCCATCATCGAAGATCCCGGCACAACGATCGTAGTTTTCCCCGCCAACACTGTTTCGGTCGACGGATACGGGAACATCTGCATCACGGATCTTCAGCTTGGAGATAGCCATGCGTGACACAAGCGCCTTTACCTCGAACATTATAGAGAACTCGCTGCAAGCCGTGGCGGCTGAGATGTTCGACGCCATGCGGCTCACGGCGATGAGCCCGATTATCTACGAGGTTCTCGATTTGGGGACCGGCATTCTGAATGCGAAGGGGGAGATGGCCAGTTCGGGTGCAGGCATTCCGGTTCTGGTGGGCGTCGTCGACAAGGCGGTACGCCGCTTGGTCGAGATCTACGACAAACCCGGCGACATCGAGCCAGGCGACGTGTTCATAACGAACGATCCTGCCTATGGCGGAGTCACTCATCTTAACGACATCGTCATCGCGATGCCCGTCTTCGCGGACGGCACGCTCGTCGCGTGGACGGCCAACAGCGCCCACTGGAACGACGTGGGTGGCATGGTGGTGGGATCGATGGCGATCAACGCCACGGAAATCTACCAAGAAGGGCTTCGTCTGCCGGCCGTGAAGCTGGTCTCGAGAGGCCAAGTGCTGAGATCGGTCGTCGACATTATCAAGGCCAACTCGCGTATGCCTGATTTCGCCGAAGGCGATATGTGGGCGGGGGTCGCAGCGGTCCGCAGCGGCGAGAAGCGGCTGTCTGAACTGATCCGGAAATATGGTCGCGAGGCGTTCGAACATGCGCTCGACCAATCTATGAACCATGCCGAAGACGTTTCACTGCGGGCATTAAAGCGATTGCCAAAAGGTCGCTTTGAGTTCGAGGAGCCCCAGGATGATGGCTCGGTGTACCGGGTCGCCATTGAGGTTCGTGATGATGAGATGATCGTCGATCTCAGGGACAATCCAGATAGCGCGAACGGCCCTGGAAACATCTGCCGCGATGCCACTGAGATCGCCGCGCAGATGGTCTTCAAATCGATCACCGATAGCGCGTCGCCAGCCAATGGTGGGACCTTTCGCCCGCTCACGATCCTAACTCGTCCCGGAACCATCTTCGACGCGCAGTCGCCCGCAGCCGTCGGCTTCTACTTCGAGCGCTTGGTCCGGGTTCACGATCTGGTTCTACGCTGCATCGCGCGGCACTGTCCTGAACTCGTGTGTGCCGGAACGTTCTCGTCGAACTGTGTCACGTTCATCGGCGGCACTCGTCCGAGCGATGGCCATGCGTTCACGCTCGTGGAGCCGGAACTTGGCGGTTGGGGTGCGACACACGAACATGACGGCAATCATGCTGTGTTCTCACCGATCCACGGTGACACTTTCAACTGCCCGGTCGAGATCGCTGAGACGCGCTATGGGGTCTACGTCGACAAGCTTACGCTGAACCCCGAGCCCGGCGGCGAGGGGACGTTCCGCGGAGGTCGTGGCGTCGTTCTCGAATACCGCGTGCGCGAAGACGGAGCTTCGATGACGTGCGGCTTTTCCCGCTCAGTTATTCCGCCTTGGGGGCTTGAGGGCGGACGCGATGGCACGCCCAACCGAGTCGAACTCGTGCGAGGCGATGGCACGACGACGCGGCACGCCTTCGAGAGCGATATCCGTATGCACAAGGACGATGTCGCCAGGATCATTACCGGGAACGGCGCTGGCTACGGCGACCCCCGTCAGCGTGACCGCGAAGCCATCTTGCGCGACCTTCGCGACGACCTCCTGACCCCCGAACGGGCGGCGAGCGTCTACGGGATCCAGGTTTAAGGCCAAGTATCTAGGCCTGAAATTCTAGCCTGCTGAACAGCATCACAAGTGAGCCGGCCCTAAATCGCGCGATGACGATTGCCGGCGCCTTCAATCTTTGTCTTTGCAGGTTGTCTGTTGAAACCACGCAAATTTCGTCATGCCGGTGACGGATAATAGCCCCAAAAGGAGACTGTGATGAAGCTCTCGCGTTCTATCTGTGCCGCTGCCGTCGCGACCTCGATTGCTCTAGCGTCGAGTACTCACACGCTAGCCGACACCTTCTTAAACTTCGGTCAGATGGGAACACCAGACTCGTTCGCGTTTGAGTCATTTCCGGTCTTCACAAGGTACTCCGGAACTACGAGCTTCTATACAAATAATATTTTTGCATATTTTACGAAGACTGGCCTAACCGGCACCGAACGAGATCAATTTGAATTTTGGGTGGGTTTTGCAGGAGGTTATAGTAAAGCTGACCCATCCCTCCCAGGAAGCAGCTGGGGCGTCTCTAATCCGAGCCTCGGCGCGGAGTATTACTACAACATTGTCCAACCCACTGTATGCTACACATGTGATGGGTATATTAAAGACACTATTAGTCCGTTCGCAACCATCACGTTCCCGACTGGCTCGAAAGATGAAACCGGCTTCCAGGCCAATAGCAATAATTTCACATACTTCGGTACACTGACAAATTTTCTCAAGATAAATGGCTGGTCATCGACCATTGCACCTCTATCAATTATCTACTCGGGTCAGTCATATAACAACGTACAAACTGCGGGCGGTCTGTTTGAAAGATTTAGGGGCGGACTATCGTTGCAAGTAGCTGATTTCGTCACCGGATTTGATCTAACTCCGGAGTTTGCTATCGGTGTCCATCATCAGATACGCCTCAACAACATAGCTAAATCGTCCTACAAGGCATCTACCCAAGCTTTTATTGGTCCGGCAATTTCATATACGGGACTTGCAGCAACTGGAGCTTATTTTTTCGCCAATCTTAACTTTGATTACTATCATTCCTCAAATCTCAAAAGCTCGCCTTATATAGGTTTAATTTATGTTCAGTATCTTGATAAACTCTTTGAGAGCAAGACTCCCTAGCAGACATTTGATGTTTTTCATTTTTAAATAAGACGACGAACATCAGAAGCTGTCGCACCGAGGCTGTAGACCAGATTATTAGGGCAGACTGAAACGAGGAATTGAGTAGGCCAAGCGACGGTATCTCACGTAGCCGTAAATATGAAGCTTTCGGCTGCGGACGGATCACGTCCGACCTTCAGCCCTTGTTCATCTGGTCGTCAGGTGACCACACCTGCCGCTGATCCGGCAGCCTTATCAACACTTCCAATCATCAAATCCTAATTTTCGCACGCAGTCGCGAGTCGGCTAACGTCTCGACGTTTATCGCTGCCGTCTCCCACCGAGATCAATTACGGAGCACCTATGTCCACGCGATTGCAAGATTTAGCTTCACCCGACGCTACCCGAGCCGGACAAGCACCGGACAGCCCAGCGACGCTGCATGATCAGCGCTCCCAGCCGGTTGGAGCGTATTTCGAGAAACTTCCACTAACCCGTGCTCATTTCATGAGCTGCTTCGCATTGTTCTTCGTATTTGTAATCGAGTCGTGGGAGATGATGATCATCGTCTACACGTCTCCTCAAATCGCGCGGGACCTGTCTCTCGATGCCCTTTCAGTAGGCAATCTCATAGGAGCGATTTTTGTCGGCATGGGGATCGGCTCACTGATTTGGAGCTTCATCTGCGATCGGCTCGGCAGGAAAATGACTATCATCAGCAGCTTGGTGCTTTATGGCCTCATATCGCTATTGAGCGTGCTGTCTCCAGACTATTACTCACTCTACGTTTCACGATTACTCTCCGGAGTTGCGGCGGCCGGCATGCTGATCGTCACGTTCCCGTACTTCGAAGAGCTGCTGCCGGTGCGGTGGCGAGGTCCATTCACGGTCTATCTCGCCGCTGGCTGGCCGGTCGGCATCCTCTGCGCGCTTGGCGCCACTGTGTTTCTGGAGCAGCTGGGCTGGCGTTGGATCATCGGAGTCAGCAGCCTGGCGTCGCTTTGGGCTATCGTCGTGACCTTCTTGGTTCCGGAGTCGCCCTATTGGCTTGCAGCGGTCGGGCGCCAAAGTGCAGCCCGTGAAACGATCCATCGTCTCAGCGGGGGCCAGGTTGTCGTACCACCAGGTAGCCTGTTGCATGTCGATACCGCCGAACGCGGCATGTGGCGCGAGTTGGTATCGGGCAGAATGCTCCCGCTTACCATAACACAGATCACGCTGAACTTTACGTTTTCGTGGGGCTACTGGGGACTGCAAACCTGGCTTCCGACCTTGCTGCAGCAGCGCGGGCTAAGTGTCTCCCAGAGCTACAGCTTCATCGCGATATCCGCGCTCTGCATGATCCCGGGCTACATCAGCGCTTCGTTCCTGACAGGATCGTACGGCAGGAAAAAGGTTCTGATCTGGTATATCGTGGCAGCCGCTTTATCGGGTTACGCTTTTGCAAACGCCGAAACTATGTCGGTTGTATACGCGAGCAATTTTGCATTGTCATTCTTCAGCCTTGGAGCCTGGGGTATCTGGGATACTTGGATCGCTGAGTTCTACCCAACTCGAGTGAGAACCGTCGGGTACAGCGCCGCCATCTTCGCGCAACGGGTCGCGAATATTGCTGCGCCGACCGTTATTGGTGCGTTGGTGGCCCACGGGATCTCGTTCAATGTCACCACAACAATCATCAACCTGTTCATGGTGGCTAGTGTCGTCCTCGCGTTCTTTCTTCCAGAGACAGAAGGTAAGGACCTCGAGTAGCCAGCGCCTCTCCCTCGATGGTCGGGAAAACAGCTCCTCCGATTTCTTTTGAGATGGCTGCACTTTAGATGTCCCGGCGAGGTCGACCGGCTCAGATTGACCTCGCAATTTGCTCGACCCGAACAGAATGTGCTCTCGCTGCGTCCGGGACCCTTAGAGAAATCAAACGGCAATTTCTTCGCGAGACGACTGGCAACCACCGTCAAAATACGAAAAGGACCACGATATGCGTAAGCTAATCTTTGGCGCTGCTTTCCTCGCTCTCGGCGCCGGCGGCGCTCTCGCCCAGGGCGGTGGTGGTGGCGGTGGCGGCGGCGGTGCCGGCGGAGGGGGGGCCGGCGGCGGTGGCGCTGGCGGCGGCGGTGCTGGCTTGAACAGTGGCGGCGCCGGAGGATCTGTTGCTCCTTCGACGCGCGGGTCCGTTGTCTCGCCTGGGCTGGACGTACCTGGCGGCGAGAGCGGGCGGATTGGTCATTCGGGTGCAGGCTCACACGATTTGGACCTTCGACCTGGGGAATCTTCGGGCACGATGGGCGCGGGTCGAGGAGCCTCCGCTCCGAGGCAGGGCGAGTAGCCATTGGGCTGTCCAGTCGTCTTGAATGCGATCGGCGCCTGAGCGCCCAACGCCATTCGCGACAGGCGTCTCCACCGGTCTCTTCTGCTGCTGTTGCCATGGGCGTGAGGGCGGAGCGCAGGAGTATTTGGGAGTGATCCAGGTGACGTGTGAGGCTCAGGAGGCATTCCTGCTAAGCTCCACGAGTCAGATCGGAAGTACGCCGTCACTCTTGACCTCCTCCATGACGGCGTAGGTGCGCGTTTCCTTCACGCCTGGAAGATCCACCATGACGTCACCGAGGAAACGGCGGTAGGCTGCCATGTCTCTTACCCGCACTTTGAGCAGGTAATCGAAACCGCCGGCGACCATGTGGCATTCAAGGATTTGCGGGGTACGCTGCACCTCCTGACTGAAACGGTCGAATATGCTGGCTGTTGTTTTGTCGAGCAGTACCTCGATGAACACCAACAGGCCGAGGTCGATCTTTTCCGGGTTCAGTCTTGCCGAGTAACTGACGATGAAGCCTTCGCGCGTCAGGCGCTTCAATCGTTCGCTGGTTGCAGTGGGCGATAGCCTTACGCGCTCGGCCAGGTCTACCGTCGACACCCGGCCATCGCGCTGAAGGATGGCCAGGATTTTGGCGTCGAGCTTGTCCAGCGAAGTCACTATCGAAATCCGTTCTAATAGGTGATTCCTCTAGTTTATCAAGAAATTTGTAGCTTTTAAAGCGGCCTGTCGAAGTTTAGTCGTGGTGTGCAAGGGCGAGCCGAGCGGCTCCCATGTGATGCAGCAAGTGCTTAGAGGGCCTTCTATGTCGGTGCCAGCCTCAATCGATTCGGTGAGAAGCCCGAATACGGCAACGTTTGCGGCGTTCCGCGCGGAGCTGCCAGGCCTGTCGACCAGCAGATCTGCGGTTGTCGCCAGCTATCGCAAGGCGGAGGCGGAGTGTCTCACCCCACTTCTCGATCTGGCGAAGCTCCCTGCTGAACATGCCGCACGCGCCGCTGCGACAGCGCGGCGTTTGGTCGAGAACCTCCGTGCCAAAACGCGTGGTGGGGGCGTCGAGGGATTGATTCACGAGTACTCGTTGTCGAGCCAGGAGGGCGTCGCCTTGATGTGTCTCGCGGAGGCGCTCCTGCGCATCCCCGACAAGGCGACTCGAGACACCCTCATCCGAGACAAGATTTCGACCGGTGATTGGCGACGTCACGTCGGGCGGAGTCCGTCTGTTTTCGTCAACGCGGCCACGTGGGGCTTGGTGATTACCGGACGCCTCACGACGACGACGAGCGAGTCGAGCCTTTCATCCGCCTTGACGCGCCTGATCGGGCGGGGCGGGGAGCCGCTGATTCGTAAGGGTGTCGACCTCGCCATGCGGCTGATGGGCGAACAGTTTGTAACAGGGCAGACCATCACGGAGGCGCTTGCAAACAGCCGACGCATGGAGAGCCGCGGCTTTCGGTACTCCTACGACATGCTCGGCGAGGCTGCGACGACGGCTGAGGATGCCGCGCGGTACTTTGCCTCCTACGAAGACGCGATCCGCGCGATCGGCAAAGCGTCGTCCGGCAAGGACGTTTACGATGGAGCCGGCATCTCGATAAAGTTGTCTGCTCTTCATCCCCGCTATGTCCGTGCGAAGCGGAATCGCGTGTTGTCCGAGCTCGTTCCGCGTGTGAAGGCGCTCGCCAAGTTGGCGCAGTCGTACAACATCGGCATGAACATTGATGCTGAGGAAGCGGACCGTCTTGATCTGTCCTTGGACATTCTCGAGGCTCTTGTCGCAGACGTAAGTCTCGCCGGTTGGAACGGGATCGGATTCGTCATTCAGGCGTACGGAAAACGCTGCTCGGCCCTCGTCGACTATCTTATCGCGCTGGGACGCCAGTCCGGGCGGCGCTTGATGGTCCGTTTGGTTAAAGGTGCTTACTGGGACTCCGAGATCAAGCGCGCTCAGGTCGACGGACTCCAGGACTTTCCGGTCTTCACGCGCAAAATCTACACCGACGTCTCATACCTAGCTTGCGCACGTAAGCTCCTCGCTGCTCCAGAGGCGGTCTTTCCTCAATTCGCGACGCACAATGCCCAGACACTCGCGACGATCGTCGAGATGGGGGGCCCAAACTTTTATAGCGGTCAGTACGAATTCCAGTGCCTACATGGAATGGGCGAGCCGCTCTATGAGGCTGTTGTCGGGGCGGGCAAGCTGAACCGGCCCTGCCGGATCTACGCACCTGTTGGCACGCACGAGACGCTGCTTGCCTACCTGGTCCGTCGACTGCTCGAGAACGGAGCGAACTCCTCGTTCGTTAATCGGATCGCGGATGAGAATGTGCCGATCGAGGCGCTGATCGCAGATCCCGTTGCGACCGTGATGGCGATGCCGCTCCTCGGAGCACCGCACGAGAAGATCGCGCTGCCGCGCGACATCTATGGCAGCGATCGAGCGAACGCGTTCGGTCTCGACCTGAGCGATGAGTTCGCCCTGGCCGCGCTCGCCGACGAACTCGTCGTGAGTGAGAACAGCGCCTGGGTTGCGACGCCATCTGGACGAGACGCCGGCTCGATCGGAGAAAGGGTCCGCAATCCGGCGGATCGCGATGACGTCGTTGGATCTGTGGTCTGGGCGGAGCCGGGCGATATCGAGCAGGCGGTGTCTGTCGCCGCCGCGGCCGCCGCTGGATGGGCCGCGACACAGGCCCTTGTCCGCGCCGAGGTTCTAAATAGGGCCGCGGACGCCTTTGAGCAGCGCATGCCGATCCTTCTCGGGCTAATTGTCCGCGAGGCCGGCAAATCGCTTCCGAATGCCATCGCCGAGGTCCGAGAGGCCGTCGACTTTCTGCGCTATTACTCGGCTGAGGTCGTGCGTACGCTAGGGGCGGACTTCCATGCGCCGCTCGGACCTGTTGTCTGCATCTCGCCGTGGAACTTCCCGCTGGCGATCTTCACGGGTCAGGTCGCAGCCGCCCTCGCGGCCGGGAACACCGTGCTGGCCAAGCCCGCGGAGGAGACACCGCTGATCGCAGCCGAGGCTGTTCGCATCCTCTTGGAAGCTGGGGTTCCGGACTCCGTCCTTCAGTTCCTGCCGGGAGCCGGTCAGGTTGGCGCCGCTCTGGTAGCGGACCAGCGTGTTCAGGGTGTGTTGTTCACGGGTTCTATGTCTGTGGCACGCTTGATCCAGCGCCGCTTGTCAGATCGTCTGTCGGCCACCGGCCGTCAGGTACCGCTGATTGCCGAAACGGGAGGCCAGAACGCGCTGATCGTCGACTCGTCGGCACTGGCTGAGCAAGTCGTCGGTGATGTCGTCGCATCGGCCTTCGACTCTGCTGGCCAGCGCTGCTCGGCCCTGCGGATCCTCTGCCTCCAGGAGGACGTCGCGGACCGAACGCTCCAGATGCTCAAGGGAGCTTTCGCTGAGTTCGAGGTCGGCGACCCCAGGAAGTTTTCCGTGGATGTCGGCCCTGTCATTTCGGCGGAAGCGGCCGAGACGATCGAGCGCCACGTTACCACGATGGAGGCAAGGGGCCATCGGGTGCACCGTCGAACCCTCGGATCGGATGCTGCGAAGGGTACATTTGTTGCGCCGGCAATCATCGAGATTAGCCGGATCTCGGACGTCGAAAATGAGGTCTTTGGACCTGTACTACATGTTTTACGGTTTAATCGGACGAAGCTTGATGCACTCGTCGATGAAATCAATGCAACGGGCTACGGGCTCACGTTTGGCGTACATACCCGGATTGATGAGACGATCTCTCGGATCGTCAGCCGCATCGAGGCTGGGAATATCTATGTGAACCGCAACATCATCGGTGCCGTAGTTGGTGTGCAGCCGTTCGGCGGGTCAGGTCTCTCCGGGACTGGCCCCAAAGCTGGCGGGCCGCTTTACCTCGGGCGCCTGCTCGGCATCCCGCCGCAAACGGCGTTGCGAGGGCTCGAGGGCGTGGAGGCCACCTTTGACGTCGCCAGAAGCTATGTCGACTGGCTCCGGCGTATTGGGCGAGATCGGGAAGCGGAGCGCACAGTTGCTTACCTCGCACGATCCGTGCTCGGAGCGAAAGTCGAACTTCCGGGGCCTGTTGGCGAGCGCAATGTGTACTCTCTGCGTCCCCGCGGCAGGGTTGCCGTTGTTGCGACAACCGCATCTGGCCTTTTGCTTCAATTGGCTTTGATCCTGGCCACGGGAAACACAGCCCTGGTGGAGAGCGACAGCCTGCTGCTGCCAGGACTCTCCGATCTCCCGCCGGAGATCTCAGCGCGCATCGAGGTCATCGACAGCCTAGAGCGAACCGAGAATGTCCGGGCGGTTCTGTACGAGGGCGACACAGACGATCTTCGCGTGCTGAATCGGGAGGTCGCCGAGCGACCGGGACCGATCGTGCCCGTCTATGCTCTGACCACGGACGAGATCCGGATGGGTGTGGACTACGATCTCACGGGCTTGCTCGAAGAGTGCTCCGTCTCGGTCAATACCGCCGCGGCCGGCGGAAACGCGAGCCTGATGTCAATCGGCTGACATTCCTGCTCACCCTGTCTTTTGAGGTCGGGCGGATCGCGACATGTCTTCGCGATCCGCCGAATTGCAGCAGGTGCAGCAACTTAAGAACGGGCCGGCGTACGCCTGCACGATGAGCCGCCTCGCTGCCATGCGAAAAGGTTTTCGCTTCCATGAACACATCATTGAGCGCTGATCCGTCAGGAATTCCAGGATCCCGGCCGCAGACCCAAGTGGCGCCGCGCGAAAGCGAGAGGGCTACCTCGGCGAAGCTGGGCAAAGTCGACCTTCTTGCGACCGCTCGCCGATGGCTCAGCGAACAGGAGCGGGCAGGGGACGGTGAGTTTATCACCTGGCTCTTCGGACGTGTGCCGTCCACGGATCTCTCGGCCTACACCCCAGCAGCTCTCGGGGCGTTGACCCTCGACGCTCTAGCGCATTTCCGGACCGCACGACGTCCCGGGGCTGGTTCTGCGGTGTTCCTGCGCGACACAACGCTCGAGCGGGCTGGGATCTCTCATGATCTCACCATTGTGGATGTGGTCAGCGACAATCGCCCTTACCTTCTCGACTCGACGCTCGCGGAGCTTGAGCGCCAAGGGGCCAAGCCCCTGCTTGTGGCGCATCCGATCCTAGGGGTTGAGCGCGACGGCTTAGGCGAGGTTTCACACTTGATGGGAGAGCTGCCCGACGGGAAGAAGGACAGCTCGCCTCGGGAAAGCCTGATCCACATCCATCTGGATCGTATCGACGATCGCGTCGTTCGAGACCGCCTCGAACAAGGCCTCCTCGCCGTCTATCGCGATCTCGTCGTCGCGATGGATGACCAATCGGCCATGTGGAGCGTCTTGGATCAACTGATCGAGGCCCCGCGGACAAGCAGCCCCCCACTCTTGGATGACGAGGCTGCCGAGGCAACGGCGTTCCTGGAATGGCTTCGGCAGGGACACTTCATCGTCTTAGGGATGCTCCGCCGCGATTGGGGTAACAGTTCGCACGCGATAGGGGACCCAACAGGCCTTGGGCTCCTGCGGGATCCTTTGACTGGAGATCTGCTTCAGGACTGCGGCTGTTCAGAAATTTCCCCAGGAAGCACCGATTTCCTTTCCGGGCGGCGTGCGTTGACTGTCGGCAAGGCGACGGTTCGATCGCGCGTGCATCGATCGACTTATCTGGACGTCATACGCGTCAAGCTGTTTTCGAAGGGTGGCGAGCCCTCAGGTGTGCTGCACATCGTCGGCCTGTTTACCGATGCCGCGTACACCAGCCGGACGCGAGAGGTCCCATACCTCCGGCGAAAGGTCGCTGAGGTCGCAGAGCGTGCGGGCTTCGATCCAACGAGTCATGCAGGCCGCAGCGTCCTCTCCGTCTTAGAAAACTATCCCCGTGACGACCTCTTCGAGGTTGATGAAGACGAACTCTATGAGTCGGTTATTGCGATCACCGCGTTAGCAGAGCGACCGAGAATTCGCGTTTTGTCGAGACGCGACCAGTTCGACCGTTTTGTGTCGCTCCTCGTCTATGTTCCGAAGGATCGCTATGACACGACGGTGCGATCGCGGATCGGGGAATGGCTGTCTGGGCAGTATGATGGTCAATTGATCGCCTCATACCCGGTGTACCCTGAAGGACCACTCGTCCGGACCCAGTATATCATCGTCATTGACGGCCAGAATGCACCGCAGTGCGAAGCCGATGATCTTGAGAAAGGCATCGCATCGATTGTACGAACTTGGAGCGATGCGCTCCGGCAAGCCTTGGTCGAGCGCCTCGGCGGCTGGAGCGCCCGGTCGCTTGCCGCGAAGTACGCCGATGCTTTCTCGGCCGCGTACCGCGAACACTTCGCGCCAGAGCTCGCAGTTTATGACGTCGTGATGGTCGACGCCCTGAATGAGACCGATCCAAGGGCAGTCGATCTCGGGCGGCGGGACACGGATCCGGCCTCCCAGGTCCGCCTGAAGGTCTTCTCCCGCGGCACCGCCATCGCCCTGTCCGACCGCGTTCCGGGCTTGGAGAATCTCGGCTTCCGCGTCATCAACGAGCGGACCTACCGGGTCATGCCCGCGGGCGCCGAAGAGGCCGAACGCGTCTGGCTGCACGACATGCTGATCGAGCGGGCCACCGGCGCGGCCATCGACCTGGAGGCGCTGGGGCAGCCGCTCGAAGCCGCCATGCTCGCCATCGCGGACGATCTGGCGGAATCCGACGGATACAACCGGCTCGTCCTCGAGGCCGCCCTGTCCTGGCGCGAGGCCGCCCTTCTCCGCGCCCTCGGGCGGTACCTGCGCCAGCTGCGGATCCGCTACGGGCAGGATTACCTCGCCGGCACCCTAAGCCGGCATGCTGGGATCGCTCGGGCGATCGTCGCGCTGTTCCGCACCCGGTTCGACCCGGCCCTGACGGGGGATCGCGACGCCCAGCAGGCGGAGGTCCGCGCCGGCATCGAGGCGGCGCTCGCCGAGGTCACCAGCCTGGACGACGACCGGATCCTGCGCCGGTTCGTCAACCTGGTCGAGGCGGCGGTCCGGACCAACTTCTTCCAGACCGGCCCGGACGGAAAACCCCGGGAGACGATCAGCTTCAAGTTCGCCTGCTCCAAAGTCACGGCGATGCCGCTGCCGCGGCCGCTCTTCGAGATCTTCGTCTATGCGCCCCGCGTCGAGGGCGTGCATCTGCGCTTCGGCTACGTCGCCCGCGGCGGCCTGCGCTGGTCGGATCGGCCGGAGGATTTCCGCACCGAGATCCTGGGCCTCGTGAAGGCCCAGCAGGTGAAGAACGCCGTGATCGTCCCGGTGGGTGCCAAGGGCGGCTTCTTCCCCAAGCGCCTGCCGCCGGCCTCGGACCGCACCGCCTGGATGCAGGAGGGGACCGAGAGCTACCGGATCTTCATCCGCACGCTGCTCGAGCTCACCGACAACATCGTCGACGACGCCATCCTGCCGCCGCCCGACACCGTCCGGCACGACCCCGACGACGCCTATCTGGTGGTCGCGGCCGACAAGGGTACGGCCACCTTCTCGGACATCGCCAACGCCCTCTCGCTGGAGAAGGGCCACTGGCTGGGCGACGCCTTCGCGTCCGGCGGCAGCCAGGGCTACGACCACAAGGGGATGGGCATCACCGCCCGTGGCGCTTGGGAGGCGGTGCGCCGCCATTTCCGCGAACTCGATGTCGACGTGCAGGCGGATCCGATCGTCACGGTCGGCGTCGGCGACATGTCGGGTGACGTGTTCGGCAACGGCATGCTGCTGTCCGAGAGCATCCGGCTGATCGCGGCTTTCGACCACCGGGACATCTTCCTCGACCCGAACCCCGATGCGGCCGCGAGCTTCGTCGAGCGGCGGCGGCTGTTCGATCTCGGACGCTCCTCCTGGGCCGATTACGACCGGAGCCTGATCTCGGAGGGCGGCGGCGTATTCTCGCGCAGCCTGAAGACCATCCCCCTCTCGGAGCCGGTCCGCGCCGCCCTTGGGTTCGACCGCGCCGAGGCCACGCCCACCGAACTGATGCAGGCGATCCTGAAGGCCCCGGCCGACTTGCTCTGGTTCGGCGGCATCGGCACCTACGTCCGCGCCACCACGGAGACCGATGAGGATGCCGGCGACCGTGCCAACGATGCCGTGCGCATCACCGGGCCGGACCTGCGCGCCAAGGTCGTCGGCGAGGGCGCCAATCTCGGCCTGACCCAGCGCGGGCGCATCGAGGCGGCGCGCGCGCGCGTCCGGCTCAACACCGACGCGATCGACAATTCCGCCGGCGTGAACACCTCCGACGTCGAGGTGAACATCAAGATCGCCCTGATGACGCCCGAGCGCGACGGGCGGCTCGACTATGATGCGCGAAACCGGCTGCTCGCCACCATGACCGACGAGGTCGGGCACCTCGTCCTGCGCAACAACGAATTGCAGACCCTCGCCCTCTCCCTCGCCCAGCGCGGCGGCCTCGACGAGACCGGCTTCGCGATGCGGACCATGCAGGCGCTTGAGGCCGAGGGACGGCTCGACCGCGCGGTCGAGTTCCTGCCCGACGATGCCGCGCTCACCGAACGCATGCGCCGGAACGAGGGGCTGACCCGTCCGGAATACGCGGTGCTGCTCGCCTACGCCAAGTTGTCGCTCTACGACGCGCTTCTGAGCAGTCCAGTCCCAGACGACCCGTATTTCGACCGCGAGCTGCAGCGCTACTTCCCCAAGGCGTTGCGCGAGCAGTTCCCGGATTCGGTGCAGGGACACCGGCTGCGGCGCGAGATCATCGCCACCGCACTGGCCAACATCATCGTCAACCGCGGCGGCATTTCACTGGTCCGACGGCTCGTCGACGAAACCGGTGCGGACGCAGCGATCATCGCCAAAGCCTACGCGGTGACGCGGGACGTGTTCGGTCTGCGGGAGCTGAATGCGGCTATTGACGGCCTCACCGGCCAGATTGGGGGGCAGACTCAGCTCGAATTGTACGGAGAGGTCCAAAATCTGCTGGCTGGTCACATGGTTTGGTTCATCCGCAACTTAGATCTCAGCGGTGATATTGCGCCGCTAGTCGACCGGTACCGCGAAGGTATAGCGACTATCCAGAGCTCCTTGGCGTCAAGCCTCCGGCCGGAGGTCACCATGGATCTGGAAGCGCGTCAGGACCGTTTAGTCGCCCAAGGTATGTCCACGTCTCTCGCGCGTCGGCTCGCATCGCTTCCGGCGTTGATGTCCGCTCCAGAGATCGTCAAAGCCGCCGAGAGCGGGCGGCACGCGATATCGGACATCGCAGCCACGCACTTTGCCGTAGAACACACCTTCTGCCTCGACGACCTCGCGTCGGCATCACGAAAAATCCGGTGCAGTGACACGTTTGATCAAATGGCAATCGAGCGCGCCCTTCTGGAAATTTCTAAGGCGCATCGGCACCTGACTGCCGAAGTCCTGCAGGATATGGGCGTAGGGGAAGCCGCGGTCGTGAGATGGATCAGCCTCCTTGATCCCTCCTCGGAACGGGCGGTAGGCACTCTGAAGAGTCTTCTCGCCTCAGATCTCAATGTCTCGAAACTGGTCGTGGCAGCAAGCCTTCTGACCGGCCTCGTCTAGTCAATGTATGCCGCGCCCACCTTCAGACGCAGCTGGGTCGCGAGGTGGCAGCCGCCGCTTCAGGCTGACCGATGGATCATCTATGACAAAGTCGAGTTCATTTTCGCCGCGTCAGCGCTTCCAGACCTTCGAGGATCCGAGCCATCGCAAGGGGCCTGAGCGCATCGAGGCCCTGCGCGCAGCCCTGCGGGAGACCGGCCTCGACGGCTTCGTCGTGCCGCGGGGCGACGAGCACCAGTCGGAATATGTCCCCGCCGATGCCGAGCGCCTCGCGTGGCTGACCGGCTTCACCGGCTCGGCCGGCACCACCGTGATCCTGATGGAATCCGCCGCGCTGGTGGTGGACGGGCGCTACACCCTCCAGGCGCTCGAGCAGGTCGACACCGGTCTCGTCACAGTCGTCGTCATGCCGCTGGCCGAAACGACGGCCGAAGGCTGGATCGGCGCCAACCTCAAGCGCGATCAGGTGCTCGGCTACGATCCCTGGCTGCACACGCCCGACGGGCTCGCGCGGCTTGAGCGCGCGGTCACGAAGGCCGGCGGTACGGTGCAGGCCGTGCCGAACCTTGTCGACGCGGTCTGGGCCGGACAGCCGAAGCCGACCGCCGGGCCAGTGGTTGTTCACCCGGACGCGCTCGCGGGTGAGACAGTCGTGGAGAAGCTAGCCCGGATGCGCGCGGCCCTCGCGGAAGGCGGCTGCGACGCCCTCGTGATCTCCGACCCGCACAATCTCGCATGGGCGTTCAACCTGCGCGGTTCCGATGTCGAGCACACGCCGCTTGCGCTTGGCTACGCGATCCTGCCGCGCGAGGGCCGGGCGCGGCTGTTCCTTGTGTCGCCGAACGTCGATCCGACCCTGCGCGCGGCGCTGGCCCCGATCGCCGGGATCCTGCCCCGATCGGACCTCGACGACGGGCTGGCCTCCCTGGCCGGCGTGCGCGTCCGGCTGGACGCCGCGACCGGGGCGGTCGCCCTCAAGGAGAAGATCGAGGCGGCCGGCGGCACCGCCGATGTCGGCAAGGATCCGATCACCGCCATGAAGGCGGTCAAGAACGCCGCCGAGGTGGCGGGCGCGCGCGCTGCCCATATCCGCGACGGGGCAAGCGTCGTGCGCTTCCTGGCCTGGCTCGACGGGGCGGCCGCGTCCGGCGGCGTGACCGAGATCGCCGCAGTCGAGGCGCTGGAGGATTTCCGCGCCGCCGGCGGCGACCTGCGCGACGTGTCGTTCCCGACGATCTCGGGCTCCGGCCCGAACGGGGCGATCGTCCATTATCGGGTCACCCGCGCCAGCAATCGAACGGTCCGGCCCGGCGAGCTGTTCCTGATCGATTCCGGCGCGCAATACCCGGACGGCACCACCGACATCACCCGCACGGTCGCGGTGGGCGAGCCAACTGCCGAGATGCGCGACCGCTTCACCCGGGTCCTCAAGGGCCATATCGCCATCGCGCGGGCGGTGTTCCCGACGGGGACGACCGGGGCCCAGATCGACGCCTTCGCCCGGGCACCGCTCTGGCAGGCGGGGCTCGATTTCGACCACGGCACCGGCCATGGGGTCGGCGCCTTCCTGTCGGTGCATGAGGGGCCGCAGCGCATCGCCAAGACCGGCACGGTGCCCCTGGAGCCCGGCATGATCCTGTCGAACGAGCCCGGCTACTACGCGAGCGGCGCCTACGGCATCCGGATCGAGAACCTCGTGCTGGCGGAGTGCCGGACGATGTCCGGGGGCGAGCGGCCGATGCTCGGCTTCGAGACCCTGACGCTCGCCCCCTACGACCGGCGGCTGATCGAGCCGGCTCTCCTCGACCCGGGAGAGCGCGCCTGGATCGACGCTTATCATGCGCGGGTCCGCGAGACCCTGGCGCCGGGCCTCGATGCCGAGGCACACGCCTGGCTGGAGCGTGCTACTCCGCCGCTTCTAGATTGAAGTTGCAGTTCGCTACACCCCAATCTTTTCGTCGCGAGCGTTTCATGGCTTGAGGGCCTCTTGGCATTCCCGCCAAATCGGTGACCGAGCATCTTCTATCGGTGTCATGTCACGAATCGGGAGTTTCAATTTTGCCGATGCCGCGTACTTCGCTTTGGGGCACCATCCCCGCATCAGTTCGTGCCCAACTCATTCCGATTTTGACGACCTTGTTCCTAGTCAAGGCAGGCCAATCGACAGCCGAACTCGTCGTCCGCGCCCATGACGGCACCCCGTTCTGCAATGCGGGCAGCGGCATCATCCCGCCGACCTGCACCCTGAACAGCGTCGCCGTTGCGGATGTCCAAGGGGTCCTGCTCCTGCTGAATCTCGTCGTCGTCCTTTGGTTCGCCAGGATCGGGTTGAAAGAAGCGTTCGAGAAGCCAGGCGAAATCAAGCTTGACGTTAAGCTGGTTGGCTTAGGTACGGCCTTCGCGACCTGCCTTGAACTGTATGACTACGCGACGAAGTCCGGCTTTCCAGAGCGGATCATCTTGGAACTTTTAGCGGTGCTTTACGTCTTCATCGTGCCCTTCTTCTTGGTCGAGGGTGAGCAAGCACGGGAAGGAGAGGGGGCCGAAGATCGAAGCCGCCGGACGACAGCGCAGGCTGTGGCGGCCTTCGAACTGGTGATCTACGCCGTCATGCCCTGCGTCTTCGCTGCCCTATGCTGCGCGCTTTTTTACGTGGTGCTCAACGAAGGAATTTCGATTTTTGGCCATTCCCTAATGCGCTCTGTCATCGACACCGTGCCGCGGCACGTACCAGGTCGCGTCGAGTTCTGGGGCTTCAACCCCGCCTTTTTAGGTGTGGGTTGGCTCCCGGCGATCCTGCTATGTGCCGTCCGGGGTACATCCAGCCACGCACCGAGTGAGGCCGTTCTTGGCTTCTCTAAAAAGCTCTTCTTATTGGCCGCAACAGCCGCGATTGGAATGCTGCTGGCCGTAGCCCTTATTGCCAATGGCAGCCTGATCCCTGGAACCGGCTCTGCCGCATCCTGGCCATTGCGAGAGGCGAAGGCCACGATGGCGATCGCGATCCTCGCGGCGTTCCTAGTCGCCTTCTCCGTCGCTCGGCTTACGAGATCCCTGCCCAACGTCATTGCCCTCCCATTACAGATCGTTGTGTTCGCGGCCATGGGAGCCGCCGCCGCAGGCGTTTTGGCGGGACTGAGAGGTCTCTTCGCCAGCCCTGCAGAACACGTTCCGACCTTAATCACCATTCATGCAGCCGGATTTGTCGTCGCATTGCTTGGCGGTCGAGTGGGCCTGGTTGTCAAAAGGCGTTGGAATGGGGTTCATCCGCACTTTCGGTGCTGGCGAGCCTTCGTACGGCCAAGCTCTACGGGTCGACCTCAGGCGGCATGGAGGACACGCTGGCGCAGAAGATCGAACTTCGCGCGGCCGTACATGC